>JAETUG010000044.1 GCA_021768705.1 Bacillota bacterium | reverse complement strand
GCCGACAGTTCAGAAAATTCTTTCTGCCATGCATCCAGCGGAAAAGGTTCTTTTTCAAAACCTTTCTCTTTCAATTTTCGTTTTACCATGTAGAACCTGCGAAGCTCTCCTTCGTGTTCTGATTTGTATTTTTCTTTTGCCTTGGTAAAACGATATTTTTCTTTTTTCAGTTCATCAAAGACCGGTTTTAATTCCGTATAGGTTTTGGCATCTTCCATCAGCTGCTGAAGTTCTTTCAGTCTTGTCTGTTTCTGATTCATAGAGGATTTTCTGCTTTCCACTTTTTCATCAACAGAGGAAAGATACTTTTCAAAATCGCTGAGCGTCAAAACTCCTCGCTGTTTCAGGTAATTGCACTCATCCATGAAGCGCTTCAGATTGTTTTTCTTGGCTTTAGTTTTCCCTCTGGCATAGGTCATTGCTGTCTGGTTACGTAGAGTATGAGCATCGCTGAGCAGCTGTGCCAGATATACCTCCTGCGGTTCTTTCAGAATTTCTTTCGCTTCCTGAATCCACTCTTTCAGTGCCGCAATGGTGGCTCGCATACTGCGAATCATACGATTAGTAGCTTTGATCCAGCGGTTCAACTCGCCCTTTTCGGTGCGAATGCCTTTCTTCTCCATTTTGCGAATCTGCGGACCTTCGTGAACAGTCGGAATCAAATCCAATCCCTGGTCTACATAGGAACGATGGTCAATACGGCAGTCCAAATCTTTTTCTCTGAATTTGTCATTAACCATATCTGCCCAGGCTTCACGCCACATATCCAGCGTTTCCGGCTTACCCCAATTTGTCGTTGGAACAGCATCGAACTCCCACTGTCCATTTTCTTTCTTGATTCGGTTGCCGTTCTCATCCAAATGATATTCTCGGCGTTGTTTTGCTCCCCATGTTCCGTCTGCGTTCAGCGGACGAATGGGAACCAGAACATGAAAGTGTGGATTTGATATACCGCCTTCATCTCTGTCCGGCTTGTGAATCGCAAGGTCAACAATCATGCCATCAGAGACAAAGTATTTCTGAACAAATTCT
>JAETUG010000012.1 GCA_021768705.1 Bacillota bacterium | reverse complement strand
CCTTGAAGATAACGAGGTTGATAGGTTGGAGGTGTAAGCATGGCAACATGTTCAGCTGACCAATACTAATAGATCGAGGGCTTGACCTAGTAAATTCGATTGAGATTGCAACTTGTGTTCAGTTTTGAAGGTGTGAAGAAAACATCTTAATAAAAAAGATTTCTGGTGATGATGCGCTTGGGGGACACACCCGTTCCCATTCCGAACACGACGGTTAAGACCCAAGCGGTCGATGGTACTTGGTGGGCAGCTGCCTGGGAGAGTAGATGGTCGCCAGAATCCAGTAAAAACTCTTGGAATATCCAAGAGTTTTTTTAATGTTTGATGTTGAAATAATGAAGATCTGCCCTATGATGAGAAAACAATGCGGGACGGTCATATCTGTAAAGTTTCTGATGAAAAGTTTGCAAGCTTTGCTGAATTTGAATCCTATATCCGCGGCGTATACTGTGCAGAGGAAGCTGAGAGATTGTTATATCAGTACCCTTATGAGGATTCTCCCGTGTATTTGGATGTAGACGGAGCACTTTGCATTGATCTGAATCAGGCTGGAGCAAAAGGCTATTATGTGGATTGGACCAACTGCGAAATCACAATCGATTCTGTAGATGCAGAAAGATGCGAATTTACGGTAAAAGGTTCTATTGAAGAGCCTGCAGAAGTTTCCGTACAGGAAGACTATTTTGCAAATGGCACGGCTGTGTTTGAAAATGGCAAATGGGTCCTTGAAAAAATGATTTATTGATGAGCGGCTGATGCAGACCTACAGTGATGTAAGAAGGCTGAAATAATTGGAAGCACTCTGTTTGTTAAAATAGCGAAAGCATTTAATAGACAGAGTGCTTTTCTGTGTCAAAAATTTGTTTGGAATGAAAGTACCCTGATGTGGGAGAAGGCTTTTCGATGGATTGCGAAAGCACTTTGTCTGCTGACAGTTATGATTGTATTGAATTCGTAAATTTGGTATACTAGAGTATAGTATAACGAAGGGGGGATCAATATGGCATTTTTGCCTGTAACAAGAGAAGAAATGCTGGAAAGAGGCTGGGAACAGCCTGATTTTGTATATATTTGCGGGGATGCCTATGTGGATCATCCCTCTTTTGGCGCGGCTATTATTTGCCGCGTATTGGAAAGCCATGGTTATAAGATTTGCTTTGTGGCACAGCCTAATTGGAAAAGCACAGAGGATTTTACCCGTTTTGGTGAACCCAGACTGGGCTTTCTGGTCAGCGCTGGGAACATCGACTCCATGGTAAATCATTATACCGTTGCAAAAAAGAAACGGAAAAAAGATTTCTATTCCCCTGGTGGGGAAATGGGACTGCGTCCCGACAGAGCAACGATTGTTTACTGCAATAAACTGAGAGAGGTCTATAAGAAAACCCCCATCATCATTGGTGGTGTCGAAGCCAGCCTGAGACGCTTGAGCCATTATGATTACTGGGATAATAAGGTGCGTCGCTCTATTTTGTTGGATAGTGGTGCGGATCTGCTGCTGTATGGCATGGGAGAGCATCAGATCGTGGAAATGGCAGATGCTCTGGACAGTGGTATCCCTATCCAAGAATTGACGTTCCTGAGAGGCTCTGTATACAAGACTAAGGATATTTCCAGAGCCTATGACTATATCATGCTTCCCAAATACAAGGAAGTGCTGCAGGATAAAGATAAATATGCAGACAGCTTTTTGATTCAGTATCAGAATACCGATGCGGTGACAGGCAAGACTTTGATAGAGGAATACGATGAATGGACGGTGGTGCAGAATCCACCTTCTCCTCCTTTGCGGACACCTGAGTTGGACAAGGTATATGCCCTGAATTTTGAACGGAATTATCACCCTATGTATGAAGAAAAGGGCGGTATCCCTGCCATTGAGGAAGTAAAGTTCAGCCTGGTTAGCAACCGTGGCTGTTTCGGCAACTGCAATTTCTGTGCTTTGGCCTTCCATCAGGGCAGAGTGGTAACGGCAAGAAGTCACAATTCCCTTGTGGCAGAGGCGGAAAAGATCACTTGGGATCCCGGTTTCAAGGGCTATATCCATGACGTAGGCGGCCCGACGGCAAACTTCCGTGGCCCTGCCTGTAAAAAGCAGCTGGAGCATGGCGCGTGCAGGGACAGACAGTGTTTGTGGCCCACAAAATGCCCCAATCTGGAAGTGGATCATATGGATTATGTGCGTTTGCTGCGGAAAATCAGAGAGATTCCCAGAATCAAAAAGGTATTTATCCGTTCCGGTATCCGTTACGATTATTTGATTTATGATAAAAATGAAACATTTTTCAACGAACTGTGCAAATACCATGTCAGCGGTCAGCTGAAGGTGGCTCCCGAGCATGTTTCCGAAAAGGTTTTGAATAAAATGGGGAAACCTGCCGGTGATGTTTACCAGAGATTCGTAAAGAAATATTATGATATCAATAAGAAACTGGGGATGGAGCAATATCTGGTGCCCTATCTGATGAGCAGCCACCCCGGCAGTGACTTGGATGCGGCCATTGAATTGGCGGAATATCTGCGGGATATCCATCACATGCCCGAACAGGTACAGGATTTCTATCCCACACCCGGTACCCTTTCCACAGCCATGTATTACACGGAAATGGACCCCCGAACCAAGGAAAAGGTCTATGTGCCAAAATCACCCCATGAAAAGGCCATGCAGAGGGCGTTGATGCAGTACAGACTGCCTCAGAATTATGATCTGGTCTATGAAGCATTGAAAAAAGCCCATCGAGAGGATTTGATCGGCTTCGACAAACACTGCCTGATCCGCCCCAGACAGATGAAACGGGATTTTCAGTATAAAGGCGGCAAGCCAGGTGAAAAGGGCGGCGCAAAGGGACAGCCCAAGGGCGGACAAAAAGCAAATACAGGAAAAAAGAAAACGATCAGAAACGTTCATAAAAAGAAGGGCTGATGATAGAGTTTGTCTGCGCCGTTTGGTGCAGACTTTCTTTTTTAGGAGGAATGAAAAATGATAGAAAAAGAAACAAGAATCGCACTCATTGGTATCATTTTAACCAGCCATGAATCTGTAGGGCAGCTGAATGAACTGCTGAGCGAATACAGCGAATATATCATCGGGCGAATGGGTCTGCCCTATCGGGAAAAGGAAATCTCCATTATCAGCGTGGCAATGGATGCGCCCAATGATGCCATCAGTGCCCTTTCGGGAAAATTGGGAATGCTGCCCGGTGTCAGCACAAAGACGATTTACGGGAAAACGGTTTGAGAAAAGCTATGAAACATTTGATTGAAAAACTGGAGAGAGAACAGACCCTGACGAAAGAGGAATGGGTGCGCCTGATCGAAGGCAGAACAAAAGAAACAGATGCATTCCTTTTCGAACGGGCGAGAAAAATTCGTCAGCAGTACTATGGAAAGGATATTTATATCCGTGGGCTCATTGAATTTACCAATTACTGCAAAAACGATTGTCATTATTGTGGCCTTCGCAGAAGCAACCAAAACCTGCACCGCTATCGTTTGACAGAAGCGGAGATCCTTGATTGCTGCAGAAATGGATATGAATTAGGGTTTCGTACCTTTGTACTGCAGGGGGGAGAGGACGGTTGGTTCACAAAGGAAAAAATGGTGGATTTGCTACAAAAAATCAAGGGCGAATTCCCTGATTGCGCCATCACCCTTTCTGTGGGGGAAAGAAAAAAAGAAGAATACGAAGCCTATTTCAAGGCAGGGGCAGACCGTTTTCTGCTGCGCCATGAAACAGCCAATGAAGAGCATTACAGATTCCTGCATCCCAAAGAATTGAGTCTGCAGGAGAGAAAAGATTGCCTTTGGAACCTGCGAAAGATTGGTTTTCAGGTGGGCAGTGGCATTATGGTCGGTTCCCCGGGGCAGACGGCGGAGCATCTGTCAGAGGATTTGCTGTTTTTGAAGGAATTGAACCCCCACATGGTGGGGATTGGGCCTTTTATTCCCCATAAGGATACGCCCTTTGCCAAAGAAACGACAGGTACATTGGAGCTGACCCTATTTTTGCTGGGGGTAGTGCGGCTGATGTTGCCAAAAGTGCTGATGCCTGCCACAACTGCCTTGAGTACCATCCATCCCGATGGGCGGAAAATGGGTATCCTTGCAGGGGCAAATGTAGTGATGCCCAATCTTTCTCCCAAGGAAAACAGAAAATTTTACAGTTTATATGACAATAAACGCTGTATGGGCGATGAAGCCGCCGAAGGGCTGGCACTGTTGCAGGCAGAAATGGAAGAGATTGGGTATCATGTAGTATCTGCTCGCGGAGATTCGTTGGTGGAATAGGAGGAACTTATGGGATTGAACAATACGCCTATGGCGGAAAGAGTGCATATTGGGATTTTTGGCAAACGGAATGCGGGAAAATCCAGTATCATCAATGCGATGACAGGGCAAAATCTTGCCATCGTTTCCGATGTGGCAGGAACGACGACAGACCCTGTTCTGAAAGCCATGGAATTGCTGCCTTTGGGGCCTGTGGTGATCATTGACACTCCAGGATTGGATGATGAAGGGGAATTGGGAAGGCTTCGTGTGCAGAAGGCTTATCAGGTATTGAATAAAACGGATATCGCTGTTGTTGTCATCGATGGTTCTGTTGGCAGGACTGCGGCAGATGAAGAGATTCTGGAACGTATCCGTGAAAAAAAGATACCTTATATGATCGTGAAAAATAAATCGGACCTGCAGGCGGCGGAGAAAGATGAAGAAAACGTGATCTCTGTCAGTGCCAAAACAGGTCAAAATATCTATGCATTGAAAGAGCGCATCGCCGCCCTTGCACCCAAGGAAGATATGACACGGAAAATCGTGGGTGATCTTTTGAAACCAAATGACCTGGCAGTTTTGGTGGTGCCCATCGATTCTGCCGCACCCAAGGGCAGATTGATCCTGCCCCAGCAGCAGACCATTCGGGATATTTTGGAGACAGGAGCAGTTTCTGTTGTCACCAGAGACCATGAATTAAAGGAAACACTGGCATCCCTGGGGAAAAAACCGAAGCTGGTTATCACAGACAGTCAGATATTCGGAAGGGTTTCAAAAGAAGTACCTGCGGATATGCAGCTGACTTCTTTTTCTATTCTGATGGCGAGATATAAAGGAGATTTAAAGCCCAATGTAAAAGGGGCAAGAGCCTTGGAACATCTGCAGGATGGGGATGTTGTCCTGATTTCCGAAGGCTGTACCCACCACCGCCAGTGTGAGGATATCGGCACGGTGAAGCTGCCCCGTTGGATCAAAGAGCATACGGGGAAGGAACTGCGATTCGAGTTTACCAGTGGTACAGAATTCCCCTTGGATTTGTCGTCCTACAAGCTGATCGTCCATTGCGGCGGCTGTATGCTCAATGAAAGAGAAATGAAATATCGCCTGAAATGCGCAGAGGATCAGGGCGTTCCCATGACCAATTACGGCATTTGTATTGCCTATATCAACGGCATTCTGGAACGGAGTCTTGCGCCTTTCGGGATTTAAAAAAGTGAGGAATGAAAATGAAGAAAGTTGTTCTTGCGGCACTGAATGCGAAATATATCCATTCCAATCTGGCATTGCGCTATTTGAGCCGCTTTCAGGATAACAATAAAAAACATAACGTGCTGACACGGGAATTTACCATCAACCAGCGTCTGGATTTTATTGCGGAGGAATTGTTTCGCCTACAGCCCGATGTGATTTTGTTTTCCGCATATATCTGGAACGTGGAGATGCTGCGGCAGCTTTGCCCTTTGCTGAAAAAAATCCTGCCTGATTGTATTCTTGGCTTTGGCGGGCCGGAGGTTAGCTATGAAAGCGAAGCTTTCTTGCGGGAAAACCCTGCGGTGGATTTGGTGATGCGAGGGGAAGGGGAGATCGTATTCAGTAAGCTGCTGGACTATTTTGATTTTGGGAAACCGGCATCCTTGGAGGAGATCGGCAGTCTGACCTTCCGTAAAGGAGGGGAGATTGTTTCAACGATGCAGG
Organism: Bacillota bacterium; assembly: GCA_021768705.1. Classification (GTDB taxonomy): domain Bacteria; phylum Bacillota; class Clostridia; order Lachnospirales; family Anaerotignaceae; genus Anaerotignum_A. Next base: position 53,215 of record JAETUG010000012.1, on the reverse strand, counting down.
AAGCACCTTTGGATTTGGCGCTGCTGCCATTCCCCTATGAAGCAGATTTTTCCGATGTGGAAAATCAGATCATCTATTATGAATCTTCCCGTGGCTGCCCCTATCAATGTGGCTATTGTCTATCCTCTGTAGAACAGGGGGTGCGGTTCGTTCCTTTGGAAAAAGTACTGCCCGATCTGCAGAAATTTTTGGACGCAGGGGTGCGACAGGTTAAATTCATCGACAGAACCTTCAACTGCCGCAAAAGCCATGCCATGGCGATTTGGAAATATCTCCATGAGCATGATAACGGTGTAACGAATTTCCATTTTGAAATGACAGCAGACCTGATCGATCAGGAAACCATCGATTTCCTGAAAACCGTACGAAAAGGGCTGTTTCAGTTCGAAATCGGCGTTCAGTCCACCAACCCCCATACCATCCAAGCCATCAACCGAAATGTGGATTTTGAAAAATTATCGGGCATCGTGAAGCAAATCAAAGCTGGGGAGAATATCCATCAGCATTTAGACTTGATCGCAGGGCTTCCCTATGAGGATTATGCTTCCTTTGGGCGTTCCTTCAACGATGTGTATGCTTTGGAGCCGGAACAGCTGCAGCTGGGTTTTTTGAAGGTGCTGAAAGGGTCTATGCTGCACCAAAAGCAGCAGGATTTTGATATCGTTTATCACGATACCGCGCCATACGAAGTGCTGACCACCCATATGCTGCCTTTTGAGGACACGCTGCGATTGAAATATATTGAAGAAATGGTGGAGATTTATTACAACAGCGGAAAATTCCTGCATGCGTTGGCGTATCTGGTGCCGTTATATGAAAGCCCCTTTGCCTTCTTCGAAGCATTGTCTCAATTTTGGCTGGCGGAGGGCTGCCAGTATAAATCCCTTTCTAAGCTGGGGCTTTGCGACGTACTCTGGGATTTTGTGCAGAAAAATGAAAAGGTAGATTTGCGGAAATTCCAATGGGCGTTGAAATTCGATATTGCTTTGCATGAAAAGCCGAAAAAACTGCCTGCATGGCTGAAGGTTGGCGGCAATGGGCAGGAATATGAACGGATCACGGCGAAGCTGGTGCAGAAATATTTGCCGACCTATGCCGATGCGGAAAAGAAAGTCCTCATTCGGCAGACCTATCTGGATGTATTCGGGGAGGAAGAACCGAAGGCAGTCTTGCTGGATTATGGACACAAAGATCTATTGGGAAATGCAGAATATCTGGTGATCCCCATGGAGGAAGTGCAGGAATTGCTGGCACAGGAAAGAAAATAAGAAAACAAAAAATCGAAAGAAAGCTTGGTTTCAAGCATTTCTTTCGATTTTTCTTATCGGGACTCTTCTAAGAAAGATAGCCTTATTTTTATGCCCTTTACAGTTGTACCGTTGTCCAATCCTCGCAATTCCAAACATCCGTCACCACATCACGATAAAATTCCGGTTCATGGCAGATCAGCAGGATACTGCCTTTATAGGCTTTCAGTGCCCGTTTCAGTTCATCCTTTGCATCCACGTCCAGATGGTTGGTCGGTTCGTCCAGCAACAGTACGTTGGTTTCGTTATTGATGAGCTTACATAGGCGTACTTTCGCCTGTTCGCCGCCGCTGAGCACCTTTACCATACTTTCGATATGCTTTGTAGTCAGACCGCATTTTGCCAGAGCAGAGCGGACCTCATACTGGGTATAGGAAGGGAATTCCTTCCAGATTTCATCGATGCAAGTCACGTTTTCTGTATACTTTTTTTCTTGCTCAAAATAGCCGGTGTAGAGATAATCGCCCAGTTCCGTTTTGCCGCTGAGGGGAGGAATTTCGCCAATGATGCTTTTCAGCAGGGTGGTTTTCCCGATCCCGTTGGCACCCACTAAAGCGATCTTCTGTCCCCGTTCCATGGAAAGATTCAATGGCTTGGAAAGGGGTTTATCATAACCAATGACTAAATTCTCTGTCTGGAAGATATATCTGCCGGAGGCACGGGCTTCCTTGAAATGGAATTCCGGCTTGGGTTTTTCCTTCGCCAGTTCAATGACATCCATTTTATCCAGCTTTTTCTGTCGGCTCATGGCCATGTTTCTGGTGGCGACACGGGCTTTGTTTCTGGCAACGAAATCCTTTAGATCTTCAATTTCCTGCTGTTGTTTGCGGTAAGCCGCTTCCAACTGCGCCTTCTTCATGGCGTAGACTTCCTGGAATTTATCGTAATTGCCGACATATCTGGTGATTTCGGAATTTTCCACATGATAGATCAGGTTGACAACGCTGTTCAGGAAGGGGATATCATGGGAAATGAGAATAAAGGCATTTTCGTAATCGATCAGGTAGCGTTTCAGCCATTCGATGTGGTTTTCATCCAGATAGTTGGTAGGCTCGTCCAACAGGAGAATATCGGGTTTTTCCAGCAGTAGCTTTGCCATCAGGACTTTTGTTCGTTGACCGCCGGAAAGCTCTGTCACATCTCTGTCGAAGCCAATATCCGCCAAGCCCAAGGCACGACCAATCTCTTCCACTTTAGAATCGATGATATAAAAATCATGCTGATCCAATGTTTCCTGAATACTGCCAGTTTCTTCCATCAAAAATTCCATACGGTCTGGGTCAGCCTCTGCCATTTCCGCATAGTAGGCATTCATCTGAGCTTCCAGGTCAAAAAGATATGCGAAGGCGGACTGCAGTACATCCCGAATGGTCTGACCCTTTTCCAGAACCGCATGCTGATCCAGATAGCCAACGCGCACATTTTTGCTCCATTCGATCTTGCCTTCATCGGGCATCAGGCTGCCGGTGATGATATTCATAAATGTGGATTTGCCTTCGCCGTTGGCACCAACAAAGCCGACATGTTCGCCTTTCAGCAGGCGGAAGGAAACGTCTGTGAAAATTGCTCTGTCGCCAAAGCCATGGCTGAGCTTCACTACATTCAAAATACTCATTCTAAAACTCCTTTTTGCTCTATGATTTGTTCTAATATTTTTGCTGCGCCGAAATCGTTGCAGTCATCGGCAATCAGATCTGCCGCTTTTTTCACATGTTCTTCCCCATTTTCCATGGCAACGCCGACCCCTGCGAAGCGGAGCATGGGCAGGTCGTTATCCCCATCGCCCATGGCAAGGGTATTTTCCCGTTGGATGCCCAGCACTTGGCAAAGCTTTTCCAACGCCAGTGCCTTGGTGGCGTCCTTAGAGGTGATCTCGATATTTTTCGGGGAGGATGCCGTTACAGAGGCATGGCCTTTGGACTGCAAAAGATCCCAGGTCTGTTTTCTCTGTGCCATATCACTAAAAACCAGATTGATATTTTCCAGAGCGGATTTGTTTCTTTCCATCTCGCCAAAGAAATCCTTAACAGGGATGCGGGTGGTCTTTATGTAATGGATGTGGCTTTCTGTCAGATCATAAGGGGAAAGATCATCAAAAACCTCTTTTGCGATGTATGCCTTGCCATCTTTGAAAAATTCTATGATAATCGGCAGCTCCTTTGCGATTCCCAAAGTGATATCCACTGCTTCGGGAGTCAGAAAATTCTGTACGATATCATATTTTTTCTGGGCATCATATACGGAAGCACCATTGCTGGTGATGACGTATTTCAAAAAGGGCAGCTCTTTTACATCCCGGGGAAGAGAACCGAAGGGTCTCCCTGTGGAAGGAACAAAATAGATGCCCATTTCATTTATTTTTTTCAACGCCTGATATAAACGGGGCGTGATCTCTTTTTTGCTTGTCAATAATGTGCCGTCCAGATCGGAGGCGATCAGCTTGATTTTTGTCATAGTCTCACCTGCCTAACATTTTTATTTTACCAAAGAAACAGAGTCCAGACAATAAGCAAGATTTATGGAAGTCGTGGTTTCGGTTCCATATTCTTATTTTTTTGCAGAAACTTTTATCACATAAGAAAAATTTCTGATTTATGGGGAAAGCTAATGGCAAAATTAGTTTTCCTGAGAATTGATTTTTATATCCTAAAAGGGGATATGGAAATATATTTTACACAAAATAAAGAGTGAAAAATAAAGAATGAAAGGGAGATGTAACTTGAAAAGAATATTTGCACTTATGATGTCTCTGGTGATGTGTGCGGGGCTGGCAGCATGCGGCAGTTCTGAAACAGCATCCGGTGAAGACACAGCAAGCGTATATTATCTAAACTTCAAGCCGGAACAGAATGCGCAGTGGAAGGAGTTGGCAAAGATATACGAAGAAGAAACGGGGGTGCCTGTAACAGTGGTTACGGCTGCCTCCGGCGATTATGAAACAACATTGATGGCAGAAATGGGAAAATCCAATGCGCCCACACTGTTTCAGGTAAATGGTCCTGTGGGGCTGAAAAACTGGGCGGATTATTGCTATGATCTGACAGGCAGCGATGTGATGAGCCAGCTGACAAGCGATTCGTATGCACTGAAAAATGAAGATGGTTCTGTTGCGGGTATCGCTTATGTGATCGAATCCTATGGTATTATCGCAAATAAAACATTGCTGAAAAAAGCAGGCTATTCCATCGATGATATCACATCCTTTGAAACATTGAAGGCCGTTGCGGAAGATATCACGGCTCGTAAAGATGAGTTGGGCTTTGCGGCCTTCACTTCTGCAGGTATGGATGGTTCTTCCGACTGGAGATTCAAAACGCATCTGGCAAACCTGCCCCTCTATTTTGAATATCAGGCAAATGACATCGATTCTACAGATGCCATCAAGGGCACATATCTGGATCAGTATCGTGCAATTTGGGATTTATATATCAACAACAGCACTTGCAGCCCTGCAGAATTGTCTGCGAAAACAGGCGATGATTCCAGAAATGAATTTTTGGCAGGCAAGGCTGTATTCTTCCAGAATGGTTCTTGGGAATATAGCGACCTTGTGGGAGAAGGCAAATTCAAAGATGAGGATCTGGCTATGATCCCCATCTACTTTGGCGTTGGCGATGAAGCAAATCAGGGGCTGTGCACAGGTACAGAGAATTACTGGTGTGTAAACAACAGCGCATCCGAAGAAGATATCCAGGCCACACTGGACTTCATGAACTGGTGTGTTACCAGTGAAGTTGGTACAACAGCCATGTGCGGCGGCAAAGGCGCAATGCCCAGCGGCGAAGCAGGTATGGGCTTTGTAATTCCTTTCAAGGACGCTCTGGAATCCTCCAACCTGTTCGTAAAACAGGATGCTGAAATGACAGCAGCAGGCAAAACACCTGTATCCTGGAACTTCTCTACCATGCCTTCCGAAGAATGGAAAAACGGCGTTGGTTCTGCTCTGACAGCTTATGCTGCTAACCAGACAGACGATAACTGGGCTGCAGTTGTTTCCGCATTCGTTGATGGTTGGGCAACAGAATATCAGTTGGCAAACAGCTAATATTTCTGACGAACGACACAGTGTGCAAAAGAAAAAGAGTGGGGGAGCAGCAGCTTCCCCATTCTTTATAAACAAACATCCCCTGAAATTCTAAAAGAAAGTGAGATGAACTACCGTGGAAAAAGCTTTAAAAAGGTGGTTTCCTATCTTTGTGGCACCCACACTGGCGGCCTTTTGTGTAGGGTTCATCTGGCCCTTTCTCCATGGCTTATACCTGTCCTTCTGTCAGTTTACGACAGTAGACAACGCCAAATGGGTCGGTCTGGGCAACTATGCGAAAGCATTCGCTGATACATCCTTTATCGATTCCTTCTATTTCACAGTAGCCTTTGTGATCGTGGCGGCCACTATCATCAATGTAACAGCCTTCGCCATCGCCCTGGCACTGACAAAAGAACTGAAGGGCACAAATATTTTCAGAACTGTTTTCTTCATGCCCAACCTGATCGGCGGCATCGTACTGGGGTATATCTGGCAGACATTGTTCAATGCGGTGCTGATGAAACTAGGTCAGCCTTTGTTGGCTCTGAATACACAGGCGGGTTATTGGGGGCTGATCATCCTGCTTTGCTGGCAGCAGATTGGTTATATGATGATCATTTACGTTGCCGGTCTGCAAAATATATCTCCCGATCTGATGGAAGCAGCTGCCATTGATGGCGCAAATCACTGGCAGACATTGCTGAAGGTAAAACTGCCTATGGTCATGCCTTCAATCACCATCTGCTTGTTTCTGACGATCACCAACGCCTTCAAGCTTTTCGACCAGAACCTGTCCCTGACAGCAGGGGAACCTGCCCATACCACAGAAATGATGGCACTGAATATCTACTACACCTTCTATGCCCGTGCCGGTGCGGCCTGGAAGGGCATCGGTCAGGCAAAAGCTGTGATCTTCTTTCTTCTGGTGGTTATCATTGGTTTGACACAGCTGAGAGCAACCCGTTCTAAGGAGGTGCAGCAGTAATGAACAAGACAAAAAAATCCTTGGGCAGTACAAGTACATTGGGTACGATTTTCTTCTCTATCATCTGCGTGCTGTATCTGTATCCCATCGTTATGGTAGTCATGAACTCCTTTAAAAAGGAAACTGCCATTACCACAGCGGAGACCTTTACCCTGCCCAATGCGGAAACCTTCGCAGGCTTTCAAAACTATATCAATGCACTGAGAGCCCAGGGCTTTTTACAGAGCTTCGGCTATAGTGCCTTCATCACTACCTCTTCTGTGGCACTGATTCTGCTGTGCTGCTCCATGTGTGCGTGGTATATCACAAGAGTGAATTCCAAACTGTCAAAATTGATTTATATGCTCTGCGCATTTTCTATGGTAGTACCTTTCCAGATGGTCATGTTCACCCTGTCTCAGACGGCGGACAGCCTGAATATTTTCGGCCTGCGGTTCAATACTCCCTGGACCATCTGCTTTATCTACCTTGGCTTTGGCGCAGGCTTGGCGGTATTCATGTTCTCCGGTTTCGTGAAGTCCATTCCGCTGGAATTGGAGGAAGCGGCAATGATCGATGGCTGCAACCCGTTGCAGACCTACTTTAAAGTGGTATTTCCTTTGCTGAAGCCCACCATGATCTCTGTTGGTGTGCTGGAAACCATGTGGGTATGGAATGACTACTTATTGCCCACACTGGTATTGGATATCAAAAAATACAGAACGATTCCTATGCTGATCCAGTATTTCCGCGGCAGTTACGGAAGAGTGGAATTGGGGTCTATGATGGCATGTATCGTTATGACCGTCCTGCCTGTGGTTATCATCTATCTGTTGGGTCAGAAACACATCATCAAAGGTGTTCTGGCAGGTGCAGTCAAGGGCTAAGGAGGCGTGGCTATGGAAAGAAGTTCCGGCATTTTGCTGCCGATTTCTGCATTACCTTCTCCCTATGGTATCGGTTCTATGGGGAAAGCTGCCTATGATTTCATCGACTTTCTGGGGAAAGCCGAACAGAAATGGTGGCAGATTCTTCCCGTTGGGCCTACCGGTTATGGGGATTCTCCGTACCAGAGCTTTTCTGCTTTCGCAGGCAACCCTTATTTCGTCGATCTGGAGATTCTCTGCAAAGAAGGTCTGCTGGAACAGGCAGAGATCGATGCTGTGGATTGGGGCAGCGACCCTGCAAAAGTAGAGTATCAGAAAATTTATGAAGGCCGATTCGATTTGTTGGAAAAAGCAAAGCAGCGTGGCTGGAAAAGGGATGCAGAGAAAGTTGAACGATTTACAGAAGAAAACAAAGGCTGGCTTCCTGACTATGCCTTGTATATGGCATTGAAACGACATTTTGGCATGAAAGCATGGACAGAATGGGCGGATGAAGATATCCGTCTGAGAAAAAAGGATGCTTTGACGAAATATCGTCAGGAACTGGCTGATGATATGGAATTGTTTATCTATATCCAGTATCTGTTCTTCCAGCAGTGGAATGCACTGCGTTCTTATGCCAAGGAAAAGGGCATCGGCATCATCGGGGATATGCCCATTTATGTGGCGATGGACTCTGCCGATGTTTGGTCAGAACCAAAGTTTTTCCAATTGGATGAAAAAAATATACCCTATGAAGTTTCCGGTGTACCTCCCGATGCATTCAGTGCGGAGGGGCAGCTTTGGGGTAATCCCCTTTACGATTGGGATGCCATGAAGGCCGATGGCTATGGCTGGTGGATTCGCAGAATCGATGGGGCGGCAAAGCTATATGATGTTTTGCGTATCGACCACTTCCGTGGATTGGAAAGCTATTGGGCTGTTCCTTATGGGGATACCAATGCGAAAAACGGACATTGGGTGAAAGGCCCCGGCATGGATCTGATTTCTGTGCTGAAAAACTGGTTCCCCTATGTTTCCTTTATTGCGGAGGATTTGGGCTTCCTGACACCGGAAGTACAGCAGCTTTTGCAGGATTCTGAATTTCCAGGAATGAAGGTTTTGGAATTTGCCTTTGATTCCCGTGAGCCCAGTGACTATCTGCCCCATACCTATCCCTCCCATTGTGTATGCTATGTAGGCACCCATGATAATGACCCTGTGATGGCATGGAAGGATGCCGCAGCCCCCGAGGATATCGCAATGGCGATCCAATATCTGGGTTTGAACGAGGAGGAAGGCTTCCATTGGGGCATCCTCAGAGGCGGTATGAGTTCTGTTGCGGAGTTGTTTGTGGCGCAGATGCAGGATTTCCTGGGGCTGGGTGCCGAGGCTCGCATGAATACCCCCAGTATCTTAGGTGGAAACTGGCAGTGGAGATTGAAAGAAGGCCAGATCACAGAGGAACTGACCGTAAAGATTGCCGAAATGACTCGGCTTTATGGAAGGAGCAGTAAAAAATGGCAAGCGTAACGCTGAAAAATATCAAGAAAATTTATCCGAACGCACAGAAAAAGAAGAAAAAAGGCGAAACCGAAAAGAAATCCAATCTGAAGATCACAGCGGAAGGCGTTGTGGCTGTAGAAGATTTCGATCTGGAGATTGCCGATAAAGAATTCATTGTATTGGTTGGTCCTTCCGGCTGTGGAAAATCCACCACATTGCGTATGATTGCCGGTCTGGAAGAGATCAGCGGCGGGGAACTTTTCATTGATGGTATAAAAGTCAACGATGTAGCACCAAAAGACAGAGATATTGCTATGGTTTTCCAGAGCTATGCGCTGTATCCCCATATGACGGTATATGATAATATGGCGTTTTCTTTGAAAATGAGAAAGTTGCCTAAAGATGAGATCGATAAAAAGGTAAAAGAAGCGGCGGAAATTTTGGATATCACTCAATATCTGGACAGAAAGCCGAAGGCCCTTTCCGGTGGTCAGCGGCAGCGTGTGGCTATCGGTCGTGCCATCGTAAGAAATCCCAAGGTATTCCTGATGGATGAACCTCTGTCCAACCTGGACGCAAAGCTGCGGAACCAGATGCGTGCGGAGATCATCAAGCTGCGCCAGCGGATCGATACCACATTTATCTACGTGACCCACGACCAGACAGAAGCCATGACCTTGGGCGAAAGAATCGTTATCATGCGGGACGGCGTGGTGCAGCAGATCGGTACCCCTCAGGAGGTGTTCAATCATCCTGCCAATCAATTTGTCGCAGGCTTCATCGGCATGCCGCAGATGAACTTCTACGATGCAGAACTGGTAAAAGAAGATGGCAAATATGCTGTGGTTCTGGATGGGGCAAAGGTGGTTCTGTCCGAGGATAAACAGGCAAATCTGGCGAAAAACGATGTAAACCCCCAGTCTATTACACTGGGGGTTCGCCCCGAACATATTCTGCTGAAGGGCGATGCCAGCCAGATGATCCACGGCACAGTGGATGTGAGTGAAATGATGGGTTCTGCCATCCATCTGCATGTAAATGCCTGCGGTCAAGACAGCATCGTTATTGTGCAAATGAACGATATCCACGAAGAAGAGATGGATTTTTCCATTGGCGCACAGGTTTCCTTTACCTTCCGTGGCAAAAATGTAAATGTGTTCGATAAAGAAACGGAGAAAAACCTTGAGTTCTGATAAACATAGAAAAAACCAAGGCAGAGATATGGAAAGGTTTAGGACAATTTTAAATGATATATCTCTTTTCCTTTTGGCGGGAAAGTTTGTTTTAGGCAGGCTTTGCCGCCCTTTCTTTTTTGTGGAAAAAAATATATAAATGTGATATGCTAAAGGCAGAATGGAGGGATGAGAAATGGTATTTACACCATATAAAATCAGGGATTTGGAATTGAAAAACCGCTGGATCATGCTGGCGATGCATACAGGCTTTGCGGAAAGCAATACACTGACGGAACGGGACTATGCCTTTTATGAAGAAAGAGCCAAGGGCGGCGCAGCAGCAGTGACCTGCCTCTTGGCAGTCAATGAAGCGGGGGCTTTGAAGGGCATGTACGATGCGGAAACTGTGGATCGGGAAAGCCTGAAAGCATTGGCGGAAAGGGTCCATGCCCACGATTGTAAGCTTATCGTGCAATTATTCCATTGCGGACGCAACGAAAGCGAAAAGAATCATGGCGAAAAGCCTTTGCTGGCACCTTCTGCGGTGGCTTCTCCTATTTTTAAAACAGAGCCCAAGGAAATGACGACGGAAGATTTGGCTGATACAAAAGAAGCTTTCAGGAAAGCGGCGGCTTTGTGCAAGGAGATCGGTGCGGATCTGGTGGAAGTGAGCGCATCTGCCGGCTATCTGCTTTCTGAATTTTTCTCTCCTTTGAGCAATCTGAGGGAGGATGCCTATGGCTATCAAAATGAAAACGGCATCACCTATCCCTTGGAAGTTTTGGCGGCGGTACGGGAAGCCGTTGGAGAATATCCTGTATTGGTGAAGGTTTCTGCGGCCCAGATGGTAGAGGGCGGCTATGAGTTGGCGGATACCCTGCGTTTCTGCAAAAAAGCGGAGGAAGCTGGCAACATCGACGGTGTGACGGTTACCGGCGGCTGGCACGAATCTCCCATTGAGCAGATCTCTTACCATGTCAGCAAGGGGGCTTATGCGCCTTTTGCAGGTGTGCTGAAAAAATATTTGGCTGTGCCTGTCATTGCCTGCAATCGTATTCAGGATGAAGAAACGGCAGAACGGATTCTGGCGGAGGGGCTTTGCGATTTCTGTGGCACAGCAAGGGCATTTCTGGCAGACCCTGCCTTTGTGAATCAGATGAAAGCGGGCAAACCCTACCTGCCTTGTCTGGGGTGTAACAAATGCATTATGGATGTATTGAAGGGAAAAGAGCTTTCCTGCGCCTTTAACCCTGAAGCAGGCAATGAGCATTTTGAGCATCAGCGTAGAAAGATCGCTACCAGAAAGGAATGTGTGGTGATCGGCGGCGGCCCTGCAGGCATGGAAGCGGCGAAGAAATCTGCGGAAAGAGGCTTTAAAACCACTTTGGTCTGCAAAGAAAAGGATTTAGGCGGTCAGCTTCGGTTGGCGGCGTTGCCTCCCAAGAAGGAGGACTTCCTGAAATACATCGATTATATGAAATATTCTTTGGAAGAACTGGGTGTGAATATCCTGACGGAAACAGAAGGTACACTGGAGCTTGTGAAAGAAAAGAACCCCTATTTCACTGTTTTGGCAACGGGCAGTGTGCCTGAAAAACAGCCCATCGAAGGATTGCCGGAGGAACAATATTTTACAGCCCAGGAAGTTTTGCAGATGGAAGAAGAAAAAATCGCAGAGCTTTTGAGGGGGGAAGTGGTTATTTTGGGCGGCGGTGCCATTGGTCTGGAAACGGCGGCATTTTTGGCAGAAAGGGCAGAAGAGCCGGAAATCAAGATCATCGAGCCCAAGAACAAGATGGGGATGGATATGGGGGCTATGGCTCGCCCTCTGCTGAACGATCTGAAGAAAAAGAACGTCAACTTCTTGACAACGACTACAGCAGCATTGATGGAAGGCAGAAAGCTCTTCGTAAAAATCGGCGCCATGACGATGTTTGTTTCCGCAGATACGGTCATTTGGGCAGGAGGCAGCGCATCCCATGTGGATACGGAACTGACCATGTGGCTGATGGATGAACGGATGAGCTATGCCATTGTGGGGGATGCCAACGAAGTGGGAGATGGCGGCAATGCTATCCATGATGCCTATGCGCTTTTCACTCATATGTATCTTGCATGACAAGAATTGTGAATATTGTATTTTTTTAATTGGAAAATGGAATATTTTTCATTAGATATTGTCAAATCCAACGCATTGTGCTATATTAAGTACAAGTGTTAAATAATTGCCAATGTTGGGAAATGCAGGAGCATTTTTCCGGGAAGAACCGCAGTAAAATTCCCTTGGTAATGAAAAAAATACTGGGAAAGCTAACCATTTTTTCTTGGAAAGGAAGCGGAATTTATGGATTTTATCAAAAGAACATGGGCAGAAATCGATCTGGATGCACTGGATTATAACATTAAGAGCATCAAATCTAAAATGGCTCCCGAACACAAAGTTATGGGTATCGTAAAAGCTGATGCTTACGGTCATGGCGATGGCTTCGTAGCACGCAAACTGCAGGCTGGCGGCTTCGACTGGTTTGGTGTTTCCAATATTGAAGAAGGTATGAGCCTGAGAAACGAAGGTATCACAAAACCTATCCTGGTTCTGGGCTACACACCTGCAAGCTGCGTTGAGATTCTGTGCCAGATGAGCATCACAAACGCAATCGTTGGTATTGAACATGCAAGAAGCCTGCAGGAAGCAGCAGCAGCGGCAAACGTTGTTGTAGAAGGTCATATCAAACTGGATACAGGTATGACACGTGTTGGTTTCCAGACAGACGATGCAGACTTTGAACAGTCCCTGAAAGATATCATCGAAGTAAGCAAAATGCCTAACGTAAAAATCACAGGTATCTTCACACACCATGCAGTAGCTGACTCTTACACAGGCGATCATCCTGACTTCACAAAAATGCAGTTCGATCGTTTCGACAGAATGGTAAAAGCTCTGCAGGATGCAGGCGTAAACGTTGGCATCCGCCACTGTGCAAACAGTGCAACAACCATCGCTTATCCTGAAAGACACATTGATATGTGCCGTTCCGGTATCATTACATATGGTATGCTTCCTTCCGGCGAATGTGAAGGCATGATCGATCTGAAACCTCTGATGACAGTAAAATCTACCATCGGTCTGGTGAAAAAAGTTCCCGCTGGTTCTCAGCTGTCCTACGGCAGAACATACACAGCAGAAACAGAAAGAATCATTGCAACAGTACCTATTGGCTATGCAGATGGTTATAACAGAGCACTGTCCAACAAAGCAAACATGATCGTAAAAGGTCAGTATGCTCCCGTTGTTGGTCGTGTCTGCATGGACCAGCTGATGATTGACGTTACAGATATCCCCGACGTAAAAATGGGTGATGAAGTGATCGTTGTTGGTACAGATGGTGACAAACACGTAACATTCGATGATTTGGCAGCTATTCTTGGCACAATCAACTATGAACTGCCCTGCGTACTGACAAAACGTGTTCCTCGTGTTTACAAAGAAAACGGTGAAATCGTTGGTGTTGTTGACCACGTTCTGCATCAGTATAAATAAGATAGAACAAACGAAGAGGAGCGATTGCTCCTCTTTTTTGTGTAAAAAAAGACCTCGGATCAAAGGGTCCGAGGTTGTTTTTATGGGAATTTAAAATCCGTATTTCTCATATTTTTTTACGAAGCAAACACCCGTTGTGCCAGGGCCGGTGTGTGTCGCAATGGTAGCGCCGATCTGGAAGGGGGGAAGATAGTCCATCGCTACCTTTTCTTTGAGCATTGCTTCGAAATCTGCCATATCGTCCCAGATATTGGTGGTGCCGGCAGTGGCGATATAATCAGCAGGGTCTTCGCCGCTTTCTTTGAAGTGTTTCACGGTCACATCCACAATCTGAGAAAGCCCTTTTTTTCTGCTGCGGCAAACACCGCCAACGCCGATTTCGCCGCCTTTCAGGATGATGATGGGCTTGATCTTCAAAAGGCTGCCGGAAAGGGCGGCAACCTTACCCACGCGACCGCCAATCTCCAAATAGCTCAGATCGCCCACCATAAAGTTGATGCGGGCATCTTCCTTGGCTTTTTCCACATAGGCAACTACATCTTCCATGGATTTGCCGTTTTTCTGCATGCGGGTCATTTCCATCAGCAACAATGCCTGGGCGCCTGTTGCCAGCCAGGAATTGATGATAACGATCTTTGCTTGTGGAAATTCTTCTTCCAGCATGGATTTGGCTGTCATGGCGGATTCCAGGGAAGCCGTCAGCGTGCGGGTCATGGTAATACAGAGGATGTCTTTCCCTGCCTCCAGAGCAGGGCGAAAAGCATCGATATAATCCTGGATAGAGGGAAGGGAGGTTTTGGGATAGCCCTTTTCTTCTGTCATATAGCGATAATACTCATCCAAAGAGATTTCTAAAATTTCTTTATGGTAGTTTTCGTGGTCGATGGAAACATAAAAGGGAATCAGCTGGATATCCAATTCCTTTGCTTTTTCAAAGCCGATATCACAAGCACCATCACTAAAAATCTGATAGTCTGCCATTGTATCCTCTCCTTACTTTTTGTATTGTATATTTTATTCTGAATCTAGAATTTTCTCTACAGAAGGGAATTTCATTGTCTTACCAAATAATATAGCAAATAAAACTAAAAATTTCAATATCTTGGAACAGATTATATAGTTTAAAATACTACGAACCGTCATACCTATACCGGATTTGAATATTTTTTTCGAAAATTGGGAAAAATCTGGGAAAGGAGGGGTTCTATGTTTGAACAGGGGCAAAAGATCATCTATCCCATGCATGGGGTGGGGATCATTGAAAGGATAGAAGAAGGATATTATATCATCCACATTCCGTATGGAGATGTACGCATTCGGATCCCTTTGGCGAATGCGGAGCGGATCGGTCTGCGGTCGCTGCTGCAGCAGGAAGAGATCGAAGCACTCCTACGGGAGATGGCGACCCGTGGAACCGTTGGAGGAGAAAACTGGAATCAGAGATACAAAGAAAATATCCAGCGGTTAAAATCGGGAAAGCTAGAGCAGGCGGCAGAGGTGGTAAAACTCTTATTGGAACGAAATGAAAAAAAGAAGCTTTCTGTTGTGGAAAACCGTCTGCTGGCTATGGCGTGGCAGATCGTTTTGAGTGAGATTATTTCTGTATACGAAATTAATGGAAAGGAGGCAGAAGAACTGCTTGCCAAATGGATGAAAATAGGATAAAATTTCATTATGGTAAAGTAAGGGAAATCTATCCATTTCTTTGTTTTACCGAAATCGATACACAAAAAGGAGGTGAAACGGATGAAAAGAGCATTGGAATTGATCATGAGTTTGATCGTGACAGCGGCTACCTATGCATTGATGCATGTTGTGCTTTTCATGGACTTATTCAATCTTCAAACAAAATTGCCTGTTTATGTGCCTACAGCTATATCGGTGATTGTCGGATTCATTTTTTATTTTATTTTTTCTTCGCCACTGTCGGAATTGCTTATGAAAAGGATCTCTCAAACGGAGGATCGTTTGTCGAAGATGAACCTGAAGGAACTGGCCCTTTCTGTAATTGGCTGCTTTGTTGGTCTGGTTTTGGCAAATTTGATCGGTCTTGCCTTTAACGGATTTGGTGCCTTGGGAACTTTTATCGTTGTTCTGCTGAATGTTGTTTTCGGCATCATGGGGATTCGTGTGGCAAGGCGGAAAAAGGATGATGTCAATGTTCGTTCTCTTAAGGAAGTGCTGATGACGACACCCCCCAGTACCACAGAGGATTCCATCTATGGCAGACCAAAGATTCTGGATACCAGCGTGATTATCGATGGGCGTATTCTTGATCTGCTGCAGGCGGGTTTTATCGAGGGGAAAATCATTATCCCTGATTTTGTACTGGAAGAACTGCGGCATATCGCTGATTCTGCGGACAGCCTGAAACGGCAGAGAGGCCGCCGTGGTCTGGATATCCTCAATGAGATTCAGAAGCAGCTGGCAGTTCCTGTAGAGATCAAGGAATTTACAACGGCGCAGCCTATGGAAGTGGATTCTATGCTGCTGAAAATGGCAGACAGCATGGATGCTTTTGTTGTGACCAACGATTTCAACCTGAATAAAGTAGCGGAATTTCAGGGGGTTCGTGTGCTGAATATCAATGAGCTGGCAAATGCCATCAAGCCTGTGGTGCTGCCCGGGGAAGAGATGAAGGTGACCATCATCAAAGCAGGCAGAGAAGCAGGACAGGGCGTTGCTTACTTGAACGATGGCACCATGATCGTCATAGAAGGCGGCAACAAACATATTGGTGAAACGAAAACGGTCATTGTTACCAGTGTGCTGCAAACAGCAGCAGGCCGTATGATCTTTACAAAAATGATCGCTGCGGCGTAAAGAAAAGTTTGGGAAGGGCTTCGAGGAAATCCTCAGGCCCTTTTTCTATGAAAGGCGGTAGAGGTATGAAACCCATCAGTACGGCTGTGATTGTGGCGGCAGGAAAGGGCAAGCGCATGGGGACAGAGATCAGCAAGCAGTTTTTGCCCCTTGGCGGAAAAGAAATTCTGGCTCATACGGTGGAAAAATTTGAACAGACAGCTGCCATTCGGGATATCGTTTTGGTGACAGGCGTGGATTCCCGGCAGGATGTACAGGATATGGTGCAGGAATATGGTTGGAACAAGGTGGTTTCTGTTACGGTAGGGGGCAGGGAACGGCAGGATTCTGTTTATAATGGGCTGAAACAGGTGAGCAAAGACACGGAGATTGTCCTCATCCATGATGGGGTGCGCCCCTTTGTTACAGAAGAAATTTTAGAGGATTCCATCGCAGTTGCCTTAGAAATGGGCGGCTGCGTGGCAGGTGTACCGGCGAAGGATACCATTAAGGTCTGTAATGCAGAAAATATTGCCATTGCTACCCCGGACAGAAGTACTCTTTGGCAGATACAGACCCCCCAGACCTTTCGGAAGGATCTGATCTTACAGGCGTATGAAGCAGCCAAAGCCCATGGTTTCGTTGGTACAGACGATGCTTCTTTGGCAGAGCATAGCGGCTATCCTGTGAAGGTCATCATGGGTAGCTATCGCAATATCAAAATCACCACAAAGGAAGATATGCTCATTGGGGAAGCATTTTTAAAGGAGGAGACTTCATGAAAACAGTGACGATCTATACGGACGGTGCCTGCTCCGGCAACCCCGGCGCAGGAGGCTATGGCGTGGTGCTGCTGTACGGTACAGCCAGAAAAGAGCTTTCCGGCGGCTACAGACGGACCACTAATAACCGCATGGAGGTGTTGGCAGTCATCAAGGGATTGGAAGCCTTGAAAGAGCCTTGCAAAGTCAATCTTTACAGCGATTCAAAATATGTGGTGGATGCCATCGAAAAGGGCTGGGTTGCAAAATGGAAACAAAACGGATGGATGCGGAATAAAAAGGAAAAGGCATCCAACATTGACCTTTGGGAACGGCTGCTGGTTTTATTGCAAAAGCATCAAGTTTCCTTTATCTGGGTGAAGGGGCATGCGGATAATCCGGAAAATGAAAGATGCGACCAGCTAGCTCGGGCAGCCATCCAGAATGGGGATCTGCTGGAGGATGAAAATTACGGCATGGCGTAAGAGGAGCATGCAGACTGTCTCCTTCCAAAGGGCGAAAATCTGCGGGTATTGTCATGCGAATCCCAAGCGGGACAGTAGAAATCTGATTGACACTTGCGGAAATATATGTTAGTATCAGTCTGTAACAAATTTTTATCTATTTATGTAGGAGGATTTTAAAGAATGAAAAAAGGTACAGTAAAATGGTTTAACGCAGAAAAAGGTTTTGGTTTCATCTCCGTACCTGGTGAAGACGATGTATTCGTACATTTCTCCGCAATTCAGGCTGAAGGCTACAAAACACTGGAAGAAGGCCAGGAAGTAGAATTTGAAGTTGTTCAGGGTGCTAAAGGCCCTCAGGCTGCAAACGTAACACGTGCTTAATCGATTTTAATTATAGACCGTAATGCGAAAGCATGCAGATATATACATTTGATTTTGGTTATGCAAAAGAGGCTCTCCGTTTTTTGGGGAGCCTTTCTTTTATTGTTTATGTTTTCGTGCGCAGATTTTGCAGTTTTTTTGGCAGAAAGATTGCATGGCGAAAAACTGTGTGTTACAATAAAGTGTCGTACGTAAGAGAAATTTGAATGTGAATGGAGTAATCATAGTATGAATCAGAATATTGAAAATATCAGAAATGTTGCCATCATTGCCCATGTTGACCATGGTAAAACTACCCTGGTGGATCAGCTGCTGAGACAGAGCGGTATTTTCCGTTCCAATCAGGAGGTACAGGAAAGAGTCATGGACAGCGGCGATATTGAAAGAGAAAGAGGTATCACGATCCTTTCTAAAAATACAGCTGTAAACTATGGCGATATCAAAATCAACATTATCGATACACCCGGTCACGCAGACTTCGGCGGCGAAGTAGAACGTGTCCTGAAAATGGTAGACGGCGTTGTTTTGGTGGTTGATGCGTTTGAAGGGCCCATGCCCCAGACAAAATTTGTTCTGCGCAAGGCTTTGGAACTGAACCATCCTGTTGTTGTTTGCGTAAACAAAGTGGACAGACCGGAAGCTCGCCCCAATGAAGTCATCGATGAAGTTCTGGAACTGTTTATGGAACTGGATGCCAACGATGACCAGCTGGATTCTCCCTTTGTCTTTGCTTCCGCAAGAGGCGGCTATGCCTCCGAAGACCCTACAGTAAGGGAAGGGGATATGAAACCTCTGTTTGAAGCCATCATCAACCATATCCCCGGCCCCAAAGGCGACCCGGAAGCACCCTTGCAGGCGCTGATCTCCACCATCGACTACAGCGAATACCTGGGTCGTATCGGTATTGGCAAGATCGAAAACGGCGTCATCCGTGTGAATGACGAAGTTGTCGTTTTGAATATGCACAATGAAGAAACACAGAAAAGAGTGCGCATCTCCAAGCTGTACCAGTTCGAAGGTCTGCAGAGAGTGGAAGTAAAGGAAGCGGGCGTAGGGAACATCGTTGCCCTGAGCGGTATCGAAAATATCATGATCGGCGATACGATCTGCTCCCCTGAAAAGCCCGAACCACTGCCTTTCGTCAAGATTTCCGAACCTACATTGTCTATGAACTTCTCCGTAAACGACAGCCCCTTTGCCGGTCAGGAAGGGAAATATGTTACATCCCGCCAGATCAGAGACAGACTGTTTAAGGAACTGAACACAGATGTCAGCCTGCGTGTGGAAGATACGGATAATATGGACAGCGTAAAGGTTTCCGGCAGAGGGGAACTGCACCTTTCCATCCTGATCGAAACACTGCGCCGGGAAGGTTATGAATTTCAGGTTTCCAAGCCTGAAGTTCTGCTGAAAGAGATCGATGGCAAAAAATGCGAACCTATGGAAGCGGTTACCATTGATGTTCCCGAAGAATTTGTCGGCAACGTTATCGAAAAGCTGGGCAGCAGAAAAGGCGAAATGACAAATATGTATCCCGCAAAGGGCGGTTATACAAGAATCGAATTTTCTATTCCTGCCAGAGGATTGATCGGCTACCGCAGTGAATTTATGACAGATACCAAGGGCAATGGTATTATGAATTCTCTCTTCGATGGATACGAACCCTATAAAGGCGATATCGTGACACGTTCTCAGGGCTCTCTGGTTGCTTTTGAAAGCGGCGAAGCCATCACCTATGGTTTGTATAACGCCCAGGAACGCGGTGACCTGTTCATTGGTGCAGGCGTGAAGGTATATGAAGGTATGGTAGTCGGCAGAAACTCCAGATCTGACGATATGGATATCAATGTCTGCAAAAAGAAACAGTTGACAAATACCCGTGCCAGCGGTTCTGATGATGCACTGAAGCTGACACCTCCCATCCAGATGTCTCTGGAACAGTGTATGGAATTTATCAGCGATGATGAACTCCTGGAGGTAACCCCTCAGAACCTGCGTATGCGTAAAAAAATTCTGGACAACACACAGCGTAGAAAAGCGAAAAACCGTGCGAATAATTAATAAGC
Source organism: Bacillota bacterium (assembly GCA_021768705.1). Lineage (GTDB taxonomy): Bacteria > Bacillota > Clostridia > Lachnospirales > Anaerotignaceae > Anaerotignum_A. The sequence goes on along the minus strand of JAETUG010000012.1, from coordinate 33,355 downwards.
ATTGAAAGATAAATAGAGGTGTACCATGGCAGCAAAAGCGAAGAAAAAAGGCGGATCATTCATCAAACAGGCGGCGATTTTGGCAGCGGCCAGCTTGCTTGTGCGCTTTTTAGGCTTCATTTATCGCCTGCCTCTGACCAATATGATCGGGGACGAGGGGAATGCCATTTATGCCGGTGGGTATTATATTTATACCTTCCTGCTGATCCTTTCCTCCGCAGGGCTGCCGGCAGCCATTTCTAAGCTGGTTTCCGAGCGTATCGCTTTGAAGCAGTATCGAAACGCCCATCGGGTGTTTCAGGCGGCATTGGCCATCTCTACCTCTTTGGGGGCATTTTTCGCCATTCTGTTGTTCCTGACAGCGCACCAGATGGCAAATCTCATTGGGATTCCTGATAGCTATTATTCGATCCTGACTCTTTGTCCGACGCTGGTCATCGTAGCCATCATGTCTGTATTCCGCGGATATTTTCAGGGGATGCACACCATGGTGCCGACTGCCATTTCCCAGATCATCGAGCAGGTGTTCAACGCCTTTTTCAGCGTCTATCTGGCGTGGGTTTTCCTGAGTGTGAATGTGCCTGAGGGGTTGACGAAAAATATCCCTCTGGCTTCTGCCGGCGGTACCATGGGTACCGGTATCGGTGCTTTGGCAGGTCTGGTTGTAGTGATTTTCGCCTATAGCTTGATTCGCCCCTATCTTTTGTGGCGGGCGGAACGATGCAGACAGCCCTATGAAGAAAGCAAACGCCAGCTCATCGGCAGAGTGCTGCAGACGGCATGGCCTATCATTGCCGGCACAGCAGTATTTAGTATCACCAATCTGATCGATATGGGCATGGTAGTGAATATCCTGCAGACAACAGGCTTTTCTGAAGCAGAGGCCAGTGCGTTGTATGGGCAGCTTTCCGGCAAATATGTCACGTTGACAACATTGCCTGTAACCATCTCCACAGCCATTGCAACGGCAGTATTGCCCAGCATTGCGGCTTCTGTGAAGCTGAGAGAGAAAAAACAGGTTCGCAGGAAGATGGCTTTGACCTATCGTATTTCCATGATTATTTCTGTGCCTGCAGCGGTGGGCATCAGTGCCCTTGGGCCGCAGATCATCCAGATGCTGTTCCCCAGAGCCAGCGATGGCGGCATGCTGCTGACAGTGGGCGGTATCTCTATCATCTTTTTGGCTCTTTGCCAGACCTCGACAGGGATCCTGCAGGGCATCGGCCATATCAAAGTTCCTGTAGTGGGGGCGATTTTGGGTGCCATTACTAAGGTTATCCTGAATCTGCTGTTGATCCGTATTCCATCCATCAATGTATTGGGGGCAGTTCTTTCTACCACAGGCTGTTATCTGGTGGCAGCGGTATTTAATGTTATCATGCTTTCCCGCAAAACAGGAACCAGGTTCGACTTTATGGGCAGCTTCCTGAAGCCTGTCATTGGCTCTGTCGCCATGGCGGCCGGTACATTGGGTAGCTACCATCTCTTCTTTGCCCTCATTGGCAGCAATACCATTGCCACATTGTTGGCGATCTGCGTGGCGGTTGCTGTGTATGGTCTGGTGATGCTGCTGATCAAAGGCATCATGGAAGAAGATCTGCGGACAGTGCCCGGCGGCGGCAAACTGATTCGTATTTTCAAAAGATTACGCTTATTATAATTTGATTATGTCATAAATAGGGAGAACGCTTGCAAATAGGCGTTTTCGTGAGAAACAGAAGGGAGAACCTAAAAGAAAGGCTCTCCCTTTTATGCAATAGAGAGAAAAGAGGTGCGTTCGGTGAGTGCTATGTTTGATATTCAGGAGGAATTGAAAAAGCTGCCCCAAAAGCCAGGGGTCTATCTGATGAAGGAGGAAAACGGTCATGTCATTTACGTGGGTAAGGCCGTCAACTTGAAAAACCGTGTGCGGCAATATTTCCAGAGCAGCCGCAACCACACCGCCAAGACCCGTTCTATGGTACAGAATATCAGGGAATTTGAATATATCGTGACGGATTCGGAAATGGAAGCATTGCTGCTGGAATGCAACCTCATTAAGAAATACCACCCCTATTACAATATCCTGCTGAAGGACGACAAGACTTATCCCTATATCAAGGTGACAGTGCAGGAGCAGTTTCCTCGCATTTTCATCACCCGCAGAATGACGAAGGATAAGGCGAAATATTACGGGCCCTTTACGGATGTTTTAGCCATGAAGGAGACGGTGGAAACGCTCCATAAGTTGTTTCCTATCCGAAAATGCAAGAAGGTATTTCCCAGAGATATCGGTAGGGAACGACCTTGCTTGAATCACCATATTGGTCAGTGCATCGCTCCCTGCAGCGGGAATGTACCCGAAGAGGTTTATCAGACCTATATCAAGGATGCTATGGATTTTTTGGAAGGAAAGCATGAGGGCATCCTGAAAAAAATGGAGCAGGAAATGATGGAAGCGTCGGAACATATGGAATTTGAAAAGGCTGCTTCTTTGCGGGATAAGATCCGTTCTATCAAAAGCGTGGCAGAGCGGCAGAAAATATCCAATATGGGCTTGGGGGATGCAGATGTCATCGCTTTTGTCCGTGCTTTTGAGGAATGTTTGGTGCAGGTATTTTTCATCCGTAGCGGGAAGATGACAGGCCGAGAGAATTTTACTCTGACTGCTTTCGAAGATCAGAGCCGCGCGGAGATTCTGACTGCTTTTGTGAAGCAGTTTTATAGCGGTACGGCTTATATCCCAAAGGAGATTATTTTGCAGGAAGCACTGCTAGAAGAGGAGACAGAGCTGATTGCAGCCTATCTTTCTGAACGGCGGGGCAGCAAGGTGACTCTGACCGTTCCTGTAAAAGGCGAAAAGCATAAGTTGGTGGAGCTGGCTCATAAGAATGCGATGCTGATCTTCGAACAATTTGGCGAAAAGCTGAAACGGGAGGAACAGCGCACCAAGGGCGCAATGGAAGAACTGCGGCAGGCTTTAGGCTTGCCGGGAGAGCTGAAACGAGTGGAAGCCTATGATATTTCCAATACCCAGGGCTTTGAATCGGTTGGTTCTATGGTGGTTTTCGAGGATGGACGTTCCAAAAACAGCGATTACCGCAAATTCAAGATCAAAACAGTGGTTGGACCCAATGATTATGCCTCCATGAAGGAAGTCATCACCCGACGCTTAAATCATGCTCTGAAAGAGAAAACGGAGGGCAAGACCAGCAGCTTCACTCGTCTGCCGGATTTGATCCTGATGGACGGCGGCAAGACCCAGGTACACGCGGCGGAGGAAGTTTTGCAGGCATTTGGTATGGATATCCCCGTTTGCGGCATGGTAAAGGATGATAAGCACAGAACCAGAGGGCTTTTGTTCCATGAGGAGGAAATCCATATCCCCTTGACCTCCGAAGGCTTCAAGCTAGTGACCCGTATTCAGGATGAAGTGCATCGCTTTGCCATCACCTATCACAGAAAGCTGCGGGATGAACGGAATCTGCATTCCATTCTGGATGATATCAAAGGCATTGGGCAGGTGCGCCGAAAGGCTCTCATGCACCATTTTGGCAGCATCGAAAAGATTGCTGAAGCGGAAGTGGCAGACCTGCTGGAGGTGGAAGGCATGACCATCCCTGCGGCAGAGCAAGTATATCTCTTTTTCCATCAGGAGGAATTGCAAAAGGGATGATTTTGGGGTATGCTATACTTAGGAAAAAATTTGGTTTTGATTTTTAGCAAGAAAGGGGGAAACCCATGTATTCTGCGGAACTAAAGAAGATCATAGAAGCCTTTGAGCTTGAAAATATGCTGCCCGAGCTGAACTTGGAAGGGCGAGCTGTCATCAAAAAAGAGATCAACCGGCCCGCTCTGCAGCTGACAGGTTTTTACGAACGCTTCGACAGCGATCGTCTGCAGGTCATCGGGCGGGTAGAATACAGCTATCTGCTGAGCCTGAGCGAGGAAAAACGAAAAGAAGCCATCCATCATCTGTTTCAGTATCGGATCCCTTGTCTGATCGTCTGCAAACAACTGGAGATTTTTCCGGAAATGCTGGAATATGGTAGAAAATATGATGTGCCCATCTTCCGTACTTCTCAGTCTACTACCGAATTTACAGCGGAACTGATTTTCTGGCTGCGGGAAGAACTGGCAGACCGTGTCATGATGCACGGGGTTTTGGTGGATATCTATGGGGAAGGCGTTCTCATCACCGGTGCCAGCGGTATCGGGAAAAGCGAGACTGCTCTGGAACTGATCAAAAGAGGACATCGTCTCATTGCCGATGATGCGGTAGAGATCAAACGGATCGCCGACAGACGGCTGATCGGTTCCTGTCCGGAAATTATTCGGTATATGATCGAATTGAGGGGCATCGGTATCATCAATGTAAAAGAACTGTTCGGCGTTGGTTCTGTCAGAGATCAGAAAACTGTCGATCTTGTTATCAAGCTGGAGGTTTGGGACGGCAAGACAGGTTCCTATGACAGACTGGGGCTGAATGAAGAATATATGGAAATTTTGGGGAATAAGGTGCAGTTGAACACCATTCCTGTGCGCCCCGGCAGAAACGTGGCGATGATCTGTGAATCTGCCGCCATGACAAATCGTCAGAAAAAAATGGGTAAGAATACGGCACAGGATTTTGCGACTCGCATCGGGAAATGAAAAGAAGGTGAAATGATGGAGAATTTGATACAGGAACTGCGGAAAAGACTGGGTGAGGAAGGATTGCAGCTGCAGGAAATGATGAAAGAGCATACGACCTTCCGTGTGGGCGGTCCTGCGGATCTCTTCCTGCAGCCAAAGGATGCAGAGGAGCTGAAGGACGCCATTGGGATCTTAGAAAAATACCATGTGCCTGTGATGGTCATTGGCAATGGCAGCAACCTGCTGGTACGGGATAAAGGCATTCGCGGCGCAGTGATCCAGATTTACAATCGTATGGCAGAGATCTCTGTAGAGGAAGATATCATCGTGGCAAAAGGCGGCGCACTGCTCAGTGCAGTGGCAGCCAAAGCGGCAGATGCTTCTCTGACAGGGTTGGAATTTGCCTCCGGTATCCCCGGCAGTATTGGTGGGGCCGTGGTGATGAATGCAGGGGCATACGGCGGTGAAATGAAAGATGTTCTGGTCAGCGTAGATGTGCTGACAAAAAATCTGGAGATCAAGACCATTCCTGCAGAGGAACTGGAACTGGGCTACAGACACAGCATTGTGCCGGAAGAGGGCTATATCGTTCTGGGTGCCAAGCTGAAGCTGCAGAAGGGGGAGGAAGCAGTCATTCGTGGACGTATGACAGAACTGGCAGAGCAGAGAAGGGAAAAACAGCCTTTGCAGTATCCCAGTGCAGGCAGTACCTTCAAACGCCCTGAAGGATATTTTGCAGGGAAACTGGTGCAGGATGCAGGGCTGAAGGGCAAAACCATCGGCGGTGCCCAGGTTTCTGAAAAGCATTCCGGTTTCCTCATCAATATCGGTGGGGCAACAGCGCAGGATATTTTAGACTTGATCGCTTTCTGCCAGAAGGAAGTCAAAGAACAGTTTGGCGTAACGCTGGAAACTGAAGTGAAGATTGTTGGGGAAGTATAATAAAAAAACAAGAAAAGAGAAGGGCTGGTGAAAGATCATGAGATTTGTAATCGTTACGGGGATGTCCGGCGCAGGGAAAACCTCTGTGCTGAAATTTTTGGAAGATATCAATTTTTTCTGCGTAGATAATCTGCCGCCTGCATTGCTGCCCAAATTTGCCGAATTGTGTTACGAGCAGGAGGGGGAGATCGAACGTGTTGCCCTGGGCATTGATATTCGTGGAGGAAGGCTGTTCAATGACCTTTTTCAGGTATTGTCCAGCCTGCAGGAAAAAGGCTATGAATATGAAATTCTTTTCCTAGACGCTTCTGATGAGGTGCTCATCAAGCGGTATAAAGAGACCAGGAGAAGCCATCCTCTGTCCAGAAATGGCTCTATCCAGGAAGGCATCCGCAAGGAAAGGGAAATGCTGAAGGATGTAAAAACCAAGGCGACTTATATCATCGATACCAGCCAGATTTTAACGAGACAGCTGAAGGAGCAGATCAACCGCATTTTTGTGGAAAACCAATCCTATGAAAATCTTGTCATCACTATTCGCTCCTTTGGGTTCAAATACGGGATCCCTGCGGACAGTGATCTGGTATTTGACGTACGTTTTCTGCCCAATCCCTTTTATATCCAGGAATTGAAGGAAATGACGGGCAATGATGAGCCTGTCAGCAGCTATGTTATGGGTTTTGAAGAAAGCCGGACTTTCCTAAAAAAACTGGTGGATATGGTGGAATTCCTGATTCCTCTTTATATCAAGGAGGGGAAGAACAACCTTGTCATCAGCATTGGCTGTACCGGCGGCAAGCATCGTTCTGTTACATTGGCCAATGCGCTGTATGCATCCTTGGACAAGGACAAGCACACGTTGCTGCTGAAGCATCATGATATCGAAAAGGATGCCAGACATAAAAAATAAGAAAAAAATTGAGTTTGGAATGGGAAAAGAACGGGGGGACAAATTTGTCATTTTCGTCTAAGGTTAAGGGTGAGTTGTCCCTTCATTTTGGAAATGGGCGACATTGTGAAATTGCAGAAACGGCGGCCTTTGTCAATATCTGTGGACAGACGGCGGCCTTTGGAACGGATTTTTGTATAAAAATCCAAACGGAAAATTTTTTTGTCGCGAAAAAGTGCTTTACATTATTGCAAAATACTTTTAATATTATAGCGGATGTATCTGTACGAACCAGTGGGCTGAAACGACAAACCAGAGTGTATACACTTTTTGTGAAAAATCTTGCCCAAGCGGAAACAATCCTTCGGGCAACGGGCATGTTGTTTGAAGAGAATGGACAGAAAAAATTGGTGAAACGGATCTATGGGCCCGTTGTCAGCAGTATTTGCTGCCGCAGGGCGTATATCCGTGGGGCGTTCATCTCTGTCGGCTCCGTAAATGATCCGGAAAAGAATTACCATCTGGAATTCGTTCTGGCAGATATGTCATCCGCCGAACAGCTGCGGGATTTGATCAACGCCTTTGGGCTGGATGCAAAGGTGGTGGAACGAAAGGAACACTATGTTGTCTACCTGAAGGAAGGCGAGCAGATCGTAGACCTGCTGAACGTGATGGAGGCGCCTTTGGCATTGATGGATTTGGAAAATGTCCGCATCGTCAAGGAAATGCGCAACGACATCAACCGCAAGGTCAACTGCGAAACGGCGAACCTGAACAAGGTGGTCGGCGCAGCCGTGAAACAATTGGAGGATATCAATTTTATCGAAGAGACCATTGGTCTTTCCCAATTGCCCGTACAGTTGGAAGAGGTGGCAAGGCTTCGATTGGAATATCCCGATAAAAGCTTGAAAGAACTAGGTTCTTTCTTGATGACGCCTGTGGGGAAATCCGGCGTCAACCATAGACTGCGTAAGATTAGCAACATTGCTGAAACGCTAAGAGAGAGTAAAGGTGAGGTAGAATGACACAAAAATCAATTATCATCAAAGCACCACTTGACGCAAGACAGGCTGCATATTTTGTGCAGACAGCAGGCAAGTTTGAATCTGAGATTCAGATAAGCGTTGATGAAAAAAGAATCAATGCCAAAAGCATCATGGGTACGATCGCCCTGAATATGCAGGAAGGTCAGACAGCATTGATCACAGCAGAAGGCGCAGATGAAGCAGCCGCAGTGGAAGAGCTGGCATCTGTATTGGCATAATTTCGAACCGCAATTATACATATATTTATTCATTCTGGAAAAAAGCCCCGCATCAGCGGGGTTGTTTTATTTTAAGGACTATGGTATAATAAACTAGTTAACTATATGAAGCGAGATGTACCTGCGAAGGATACCAATATAGCCAAGGATATCCCACCATCTCGTAAAACAAAAAACAGGAGGCTTATTTTTATGGAAAAAAACAGGGTAAACACAAAATTTTTAGTTTCTACGGCATTGATCGCAGCAGTCTATGTGGTGATGACTTTGGCTATCGCACCACTGAGCTTTGGGATGGTGCAGGTGCGTTTTTCGGAAATGCTCATGCTGATGGCATTTATCGATAAGAAATATGCGCCGGGGCTGGCTTTGGGCTGCTTCATCGCCAATTGCTTCAGTCCCTATGGCATGATGGATATTGTCTTTGGCACTACATGCACAGCAGCAGCCCTTTGGGGCATCACCCACTACAGCAAAACTTTATTTGGCGCCAGCCTATGGGCAGTGTTTTGCAATGCTTTTATCGGCATCGAGCTGTATTTGTTCGGCAGTCCTCTGCTGTTGAGCATGGCAATGGTAGCGGTGGGAGAATTCCTTTCCGTTTCCTGTGCAGGCTATGTGCTGTTCCGCCAGCTGATGAAAAATCCTATGCTGTTGGAAAAATTAAAAATTGCTTAAATGGTATGAGAAAAAGGGACTTTCCACGAAGGAAAGTCCTTTGCCATTTTGGTATTGACAAATGAAATCATAGTGCTATAATCAATATATCCAAAGAGAAAAACCAGTGATTAAGAAGAGTAGCCTTTCAAATCAGCTTACAGAGAGTTGTGGATGGTGGAAACACAACAGCGGGAGGTCAGGTGAATGGACTTATGAGGGCGGCCGAAAGCGAAAGCAAGTAGAAGCCGACGGGGAACGCACCCGTTATCAGCGCGTGACTGTATGGCTGTACAGTGAAAAGAGCGGATGATTTTTCATCAATTTGGGTGGTACCGCAGGATATCAAGTCTTGTCCCATAGAAATATGTGGATAAGGCTTTTTTTATTGCAAAAGCGGAGAAAAGCATTTCAGTTCCTGCATTGACTGGCTTTGCTTGCAGCAGTGTGCATAAAAGGAAACAAGCGGCGGTATTTTGTTCCAAAACAGCCAAGATGAGACGAGACAAGAAAGAAGAAACAAAACAAGATTAGAAAAGGAGAGAGTATTATGAAAAAATTTATGGCAATGACAATGGCAATGGTAATGACAGCGATGGCACTGACAGGATGCGGCGGAGGAGGTTCCACGAATGAGGATGCAGCCAGCGGCGATGTGCCTGTAATCGGCATCAACCAGTACGGTCAGCACGCATCTCTGGATAACTGCCGGGAAGGCTTCCTGCTGGGTCTGGAAGAAGCTGGTCTGGAAGAAGGCGTTGACTACATCATCGATTACCAGAATGCCGGCTTTGATGATAACGTAACGACACAGATCGCTCAGAATTTCTCTGCAAACAATGTTGCGCTGATGTGCGCCATCGCAACACCTTCTGCAACAGCCTGCTATGCGGCGGCAGAAGATAAAGACATCCCCGTGATCTTTACAGCAATCACAGACCCTGAAAAGGCAAAACTGACCAGCGGCAACATCACAGGCACCAGCGATAAGCTGCCCATCGAAGGTCAGCTGCAGCTGATCCGTGAAATGCAGCCCGATGCAAAAACCATCGGTATCCTTTATACAACAAGCGAACCGAACTCCGTTTCTGCAGTAGAGGAATATCAGGCAAAAGCAGCGGATTATGGCTTTACCATCGAAGCGTTGGGCGTTATGACACAGGCAGAAGTAAACCAGGCAACAGATACGCTGATCTCCAAAGGTGTTGACTGCTTTACTAACCTGACAGACAACAACGTAGTAGGCGTTCTGCCCTCTATTTTGGAAAAAACAAATGATGCAGGCATTCCCGTTTACGGCAGCGAAATCGAACAGGTAAAACTGGGCTGTGTTGCTTCCGCAGGCATTGAATATGTAGCATTGGGCAAACAGACAGGTATGATGGCAGCAAAGATCCTGAGAGGCGAAGCGGCTGCAGCAGATATGCCTTATGAAACAATTACTGCATTTGAAATCTATGAAAATCCCGATGCAATGTCCGCACTGAACCTGAACACAGCAGTGGAAAATGCCATCGATGTAACAGCAGAATGATTTTGCTGTGATAGAAAGAGGTTAAGCTATGTTTGATCTGATTATCAGCACGTTGACACAGGGCTTTATTTATGCCCTGTTGTCCTACGGCATCTATATCACCTATAAAATACTGGATTTTCCTGATCTGACCGTAGATGGCAGCTTTCCTTTGGGGGCGGCAATCGCTGCGGTGCTTCTGGTGAAGGAAGTAAATCCCTTTGTGGCACTGCTGGCGGCGATTGCCGTAGGCGCAGTGGCAGGGCTGGTGACAGGCGTGATCCATGTCAAATTTGGTGTGAGGGACCTGCTGGCAGGTATCATCACCATGACAGCGTTGTTCTCCATCAACCTGCAGATTGCAGGCTCTAACCTGGCAGTGGAACGTGCGATCGACACCATTTTTACATCCGGCCCCATTATAGCTGTGATGGGAAATGCTTCCCTGATGATGCGGAAATTCGTCATGTCCCTGATCGTTGCGTTGATCTTCAAATTCATTCTGGACTGGTATTTGAGTACCAAAAGCGGTATGCTGCTGCGTGCCGTTGGCGATAACAGTACATTGGTAACGACGCTGGCAAAGGATAAAGGCGTTGTAAAGATCGTTGGTCTGGTCATTGCCAATGCTTTGGTGGCTCTGTCCGGTGCTATGGTCTGCATGGAACAGAGAGCTTTTTCCAGCACTATGGGTACCGGTCAGATGGTATTCGGCCTGGCAGCAGTTATCATCGGTACGACTTTGTTCCGCAAAGTAAGCTTTGTAAAAGGTACGACAGCTGTTCTGGTGGGCAGCGTGTTCTATAAAGCGTGCATCCAGATCGCTATCAGCCTTGGCTTGCCCGCAAACCTGATGAAACTGGCAACAGCAGTATTGTTCCTGATCATCCTGATTTTGGGCAACAGACAGAAAGGCGGTGCGGAACATGCTTGAGTTGAAACATATCAAAAAAATCTATAATCCTGGCACGATTTCTGAAACTCTGCTGTTTGAAGATTTCAACCTGAATGTACCGGATGGGGAATTTGTTTCCATCGTCGGCAGCAACGGTTCGGGGAAAACATCTATGCTGAATATCATCTGCGGCAGTATTCCTATTCAAGGGGGCGAAGTGCTGATCGGCGGTAAGGATATCGCAAAAATGAAGGATTTCCAAAGATATCGCACCATCGGCCGTGTGTATCAGGATCCTTCCGCAGGCACATGCCCCAATTTGACGATGCTTGAAAATATGTCCCTGGCGGATAATAAGGGCAAACCCTTTGGTCTGGGCAGAGGTGTCAATAAAGCAAGAGAAGACTACTATAAAGAGCAGCTTTCCATTCTGGGGCTGGGTCTGGAAAATAAGATGAATGTGAAGCTGGGGGCTCTTTCCGGCGGGCAGAGACAGGCGGCGACGCTGATCATGGCAACGCTGACACCCATCCAATTTCTGATTTTGGATGAACATACTGCGGCTCTTGACCCTAAGACAGCAGATATCATCATGGAACTGACGGATAAAGTCGTAAAAGAAAAGAAGCTGACAGCTATGATGGTAACCCATAATCTGCGTTATGCCACGGATTATGGCAGCAGATTGATTATGATGGATAAAGGTCATATCGTGTTTGATAAGGGCGGCGAAGAAAAAGCAAAGACAAAGGTAGACGATATTCTGGATATTTTCACATCCATCAGTATTGAATGTGGGAACTGACAAAAGGGCGGATTCTTATCCGCTCTTTTTGCGTAAAAAAAGAATGTTTGAATATGGGAACAGACAAGCGTTGTACGCCGTCTCAAGGAGAGAACCCTTACTATAGGGTATAAACGGATTTTGGGAGGATAACATGAAACGAAAAAGAATGATTCTTTCCGCTTTGGCAATCAGTATGGTTTGCACCGTACCGATACAAGCAGCACAGGTTTCAGCCGATATGGCGGTTATTGAAGTAGATGGGAAGCTCCATCAGCTGCCTGCGTATTTGATCGAAGGAAACTATTATTTCAAACTTAGAGAGGTAGCAGGGATGATGCAGGGGACGCATGGTGCGTTTCGAGTGGATTGGAATAGCCAACAAAGCTCCATCGTTATCACATCAGGAGTGGAAACAAAGGAAGAAAAGACCTCTGCAGTTTTTGATAGAGCTTCTTATGATGCAGTGCCGTCGTCTGCTCCTGTTTTTATCGATGGAAGCTATGTGAATCTGAAAGCATACAATATTGGGGACTATACCTATTTCAAGCTGCGTGACCTTGGAGAAACACTGGGGTTCGAGATTGGTTGGCGGGAAAGGGACAAAAGGGTGCTGATTTCCACAGAAGCAGATACAAGCAAGGCAATTTCCCCTTGGGAATATCAGCGTATGCTGGGAAAAGGGATGGATGTGGATTGGTCCAAGACAAAAGGCGGCAGGGAAAATTATACAGAACAGACTGTGGAGGATTTTGCGGCAGCAGGCATTTCCCATGTGCGTATCCGCATTTCCGAGGATGCCGATGAAGCGCTGCTGGAGCTTTTGGATCAACAGATTGGGGATTGTCTGAAGCACGGCGTGATTCCCGTGATTGCATATCAGGCGGATGATTTTAAAAATAATCCCAATCAGAAAAATATGGATAAAGCAGTGCAGTGGTGGGGGACAGTGGCGGAAAGATATCAGGATATTTCCCCATTGCTCTCCTTCGATCTGCTGATTGAGGCAACAGATGCACTGAACAAGCAGCCGGATGCATTGAACGAATATTTTGAAAAGGCCACGGCGGAGATTCGTAAGACAAATCCGGAACGAATCCTCATCATTTCCCCCAGACTGCGGTCTGATGCCGCATATCTTGAGGAGTTGGAGATTCCTAGCCAATCCAATGGATATTTGATGGCGGAATGGCATTTTTATGCTGCCGGTCCCAGTAAGACCAACGAAAGAAAGCTTTGGACTACCGGGACAAAGACGGAAAAAGCTTTGATTCAGGAAAAAATCGATTTGGCTCTGGCTTGGCAGAAAAAAACAGGCATACCGACCTGGGTAGGTGCATGGATGCCTGGCAATTATAACGATGGGGACGATTATACCATTGAAGAGCAGAGCGTTTTTGCGGAATATATGAGAGAGAGCCTAGAGCAAGCGGGAATCCCATTTGCGGTAAATTCTGATACAAAATTCTATGATCGGGAGGAAAATAAGTGGATTGCCAATATGCAGCCGATATTCCAAAAAATCTTTGGAAAATGAAATAAATAGAAGAAAAGAAAAACCCCTCGTGGAAAGAAACGGTAAAATATCGACTCTTTTCACAAGGGGTTTCTTTTTGCTTAAAAACGATTTCTACGTCTTTGTCTTCTGTGCTGCTGTCTGCGTTTCTTTCTCTGATAATGTCCGATGGTGCGAGTGATACAGATCAGAATGAGGAAAGCCAGAATGACAACACCGATGCCGATACCGATTTTTTTCAGGATTCCTGAAACAGAGGATTTGTCCAGCTCTGCTTTCTGTGCATCGGTCATCACATCCACAGCGTTCTGCGCTTTCAGATCGACGGTTTTGATGGTTTTACCGCCCAGGGAGATTTTCAGCGTGCCCACCGTCTGGCCTTCTTTGACAGGGGCTTCGATGGTTTCCGGACAATCTGTTTCCACTTTGATCTGGGAAGTATCTGTGCCCTTGGGGAGGGTATGATATACATCTTCTGTGGGGGCTGCGGTGATGGTACCCAGCTCTACAGGTTTATCGTTGTAGGTTTCCGTAACTTTTACTGTAGTCGTATGGTCTGCGGCAGAAAGCAGTTTGACGGATTCATATGTTTCAAAGCCATAGTCGAAAAGGGCGGCAGTATCGGTGTAGTGTTCTGCGCCATTGCATTTCATCACCACGGCGATCAGCTCCATACCATCCCGTTCAGCATAGGTCACAAGGGTATTCAATGCTTCGGAGGTAAACCCGGTCTTGCCACCGATGGCGTCTTCATAATAATAGATGGAATTGGGATTCAACATCTGGTGCTGCCCGTGAAGATAGCGGGTCTCCGTCTGTTTATTTGTCGGGGGGATCTCGTAATCTGTTTCGCTCATCATGGAGCGGTATTCTTCATGGGTGAGCAGTTCCTTTGCAATCAGGGCCATATCATAAGCTGTTGTATAGTGGTTTTCGTCATGGAGCCCATTGGCATTGACAAAATTCGTGTTTTTGCAGCCTAATTCCTTGGCCCGTTCTGTCATGTGCTTTGCAAAGGCTTCTACACTGCCGTCCACATATTCCGCTACGCCGTTAGAGGCTTCATTGGCGGAGCGCAGGATGATGGCGCGGAGGACCTGTTCCAATGTGAGGGTTTCCCCTTCCATGATGGCGATATGGGCGCTGCCTTGTTCGATGTTGTAGACTGCATCGTGGGAGAAGGTGATCTCGTCGGTCAGCTTGCCATGTTCCAAAGCCAAAAGGATCGTCATCAGCTTGGTGATGCTGGCAGGATACATCTTCTGATCGGCATTTTTTTCATATAGTACTTCCCCGCTGGCAGCATCCATCAAAACAGCGGTTTCTGCGGCAAGGGTAAGGTCGGATGTTTGAGTTTCGGTGGTAATATTCTCTTCAGGGGCAGTTTCCGCTTCCTCTGCAAGGGCAGAAAAAGAAGGGAATACCAGGGAAAGGACCATCAGAAATGGCAGTAATCTTTTTTTCATGGGCTTCTCCTATCTGTTGATTTGAAAAAATTCTATTTCTATGGTAAAATAAATCGATATGCAATCAAAATGCTGTGATGAAATCACACGCAATACATTTTATTATATCAGAAATGGAAATGAAGAAAAAGAGGTTTCGATGAAAGTTGCATGAAAAAAGCGTTGAAAAGAAATTTGGAATAGAACGGCTCAAGTTTTTGGCGGTCGTGGTTTTCTTCTTGTTGAGCGGCATTCTCTATAGTCACAGCTTTTATGGAGGACAGTTGGATATGGGCACGCCCATTTCCCCGGAGGAGATTGGCACAGCAGAAAAAACAACGGTTTACGCGGAAGAAATGATGGGCAAACTGAATATCAACACCGCCACAGCGGAGGAACTGGTCCGCCTTTCCGGTATTGGGGAAAAGCGTGCGGCAGATATCGTTACATATAGAGAAAGAAACGGAGACTTTTCCTGTATCGAGGATATCATGAAGATATCCGGTATTGGGGAAAAGACATTCGAAAAAATAAAAGAAGAGATCACAGTGGGAGAATAGGAGGCTGGAAATGGCTTATCAGATTTTGGTAGTAGATGATGAAAAATTGATCGTGAAAGGGATCAAATTTTCTTTGGAACAGGATGGCATGGAAGTAACAACAGCATACGATGGGGAAGAGGCCCTGCAGTATATCAAAGAAAAGAACTTCGACCTGGTGGTGTTGGATGTGATGCTGCCTAAGATGGACGGCTTGGAAGTCTGTCAGCAGACAAGAGAATTTTCTCAGGTGCCTATCATCATGGTGACGGCAAAGGACGAAGATATGGATAAGATCATGGGGCTGGAATACGGTGCCGATGACTATATCACAAAGCCCTTCAATATTTTGGAGCTGAAAGCCCGCATCAAGGCGATCCTGCGTCGCAGCGTGAAGAAGACATCCGCAGAATCTGCGGCAAAAAACGTGCTGAAGGCAAGAGATTTGGAGCTTTCTTTTGATAGCAGAAGAGTATTCATCAGCGGCAAGGAAGTGAACCTGACCGCAAAAGAATTTGACCTGCTGGAGCTTTTGATGGAAAACCCCGGTAAGGTCTACAGCAGAGAAAAGCTGCTGGATACGGTATGGGGCTATGATTATCCCGGCGATGTGCGTACCGTAGATGTACATGTACGTCGTTTGCGGGAAAAGATCGAAGCAAATCCCAGTGAACCGAAATATATCTTTACAAAATGGGGAGTGGGTTACTATTTTAACTAATCAGAAGGAACAGAAAAAACTCCCGTTCATCTCTCTGCGCTGGATCCTGCTGGGGGCCTATCTGGTAGCCGGTATCGTGCCGCTGCTGTTGCTGGCCAGCACCATGCTTCATTCTGTACAGGGCTATTTTGTGGAAGAAAGAAAGAAGGAACTGCTCAGTCAGGCCAATGTCATTTCCGGTCAGGTGATCTCCTCCGGTTTTCTGTATCATGATAAAAACCGCAGCGATTTAGAGGAAGGCATTTTGAAAACCAGCCAGGAGGAGGATTATCGTGTGCTGATCCTGGATGATTCCTGTACAGTGATTTATGATACGGGGTATGAGGATATCGGGAAAACCTTCCTGCTGCCGGAAGTCATTCAGGCTTTGCAGGATAAGGATACCGCAAAGGAACAGAAGGATGGAACCGTTTATGCGGCGGCATCTATCGTAGGTGCAGGAAACAGTCGTGTTGGTGTCGTTCTGATCGCCGACGGTCTGACGGATGTACACAGCATCATTGGTGATATCGGGAAAGAAGCATATTTACTGCTGGGGGCACTGGTATTTTTGGTACTGGTGATGATGATCGTGATCTCCAAGGTTTTTACAGAGCCTGTCAAAAGCCTGATCGGTATCATCCAGAGAATGTCCGAAGGGCATTTTGAACAGCGGCTAAAGATTGGCGGAAAAGTCCATAATGAGATCGTTGATCTGGCCATTGCCTGCAACCAAATGGCAGATCAGTTGGAAAAAGTGGAATCCACCAGACAGCAGTTTGTATCCAATGTGTCCCATGAATTGAAAACACCCCTCAGCTCTGTAAAGGTGCTGAGTGAATCTATTTTGCTGCAGGAGGATGTACCGAAGGAAATGTATGTGGAATTTCTCCACGATATCAATTCCGAGGTAGACCGTATGACGGCTATCATCAACGACCTGCTGACCTTGGTAAAGCTAGATCAGAAGGAGATCCCACTGAATTTCAAGGAAACCGATCTGAACCACATGATGGAGGATATCATCAAACGGCTGCAGCCGCTGGCTGATGCAAAGGGAGTTTCTCTGCAGTGGGAAGCCCAGAAAGAGGTGCATGCCGATGTGGATGAAATGAAGCTTTCCCTGGCTATTTCCAATCTGGTGGATAATGCGGTGAAATATACCCCTGAGGAGGGGATAGTCAAAGTGTCGCTGGATGCAGACCATCAGAATGTTTTCATCAGCGTGGCAGATACGGGGATTGGTATCCCTGAGGATGAAGTGAACCGTATTTTTGAACGCTTCTACCGTGTAGATAAAACAAGAGACAGAGAGACAGGCGGCACAGGCCTTGGCCTTTCCATTACCCATAGCACCATTATGATGCACAAAGGCAGCGTCAAGGTAAACAGCAAAGAAGAGGAAGGTACGACGATCCTGGTGCGTATCCCTCTGAAGCAGAGTGCAGCACAGTAAGGAGGGAGGAAATTCATGGCAAACCGAGAGAAATTTTTTCGCAAAGCCATTGCGGTGATCGCTATATTGATCATATTGATTCCTTGTTCCGTATTGCTTTATGATGCAGCCGTTGCATCGGGAGAGGAAAAGGTCGAATTTTACTATTTAACAAGCGACGGCAGCATGAAGCCTGTGGAAAAGAATATCCGCGGCGAAAATATGGAAGATACGCTGGTGACCGTTTTGCGTACCCTGAAGGAAGGGTTTAAGATGGAGGGGGTTTCTCCCTCTGTTCCCGAAGATGTGGAGTTCCTTTCCGTGGGGCTGGTCAATAATATTGCTATTCTCGATGTTTCCGAAGAATATCGAAATATGAAGAATATAGAAGAAGTGATCTGTCGTTCTTCCATCGTTTGGACGCTGACTTCATTGGAGGCTGTAGATGGTGTGAAGATCACCGTCGAAGGAGAGCCTCTGCTTTCCGCTACAGGGGAAGAACTTGGTCCTATGAATCGGAATAATGTGGTTATCCATGGCGGCGAAATCTCCGCAGAAATGACAGAATATGCGATCCTGACACTGTATTTTGCCAATGCAGACGGCACCGATCTGGCTGTGGAAGAACGGGTGGTGGAAGTAAATTCCAACCAGACCCGGGAAAAAACTATTCTGGAACAGCTGATCGCCGGTCCTGTAGAAAAGGATTGTGTGGGAACCATCCCCGCAGAAACAAAGATCAGAGATGTGACGACGACGAACGACGGCACCTGCTATGTAAACCTCAGTGAAGATTTTGTTGTGAAGCATGGCGGTGGGAAAAAGGAAGAATTGCTGACGGTTTATTCCATTGTCAATTCCCTTTGTGAACTGGATCATATCGATCGGGTACAGTTCCTCATTGAAGGGAAGAAGCTGGATGAATTTAAGGGAAATCTGCAGTTCAAAACACCATTTACTGCAGTCAGCAGTTTAAAAACAATAGAAATGCAATAATTAGGAGTAAGGTAATATGAGGCGTCCGGCCCTTTGGATAACAATTTTCACTATATGTGGCATTTATATGAGACTAGGCATATCAGAAATGATGTGTCTGGTCTCTTTTCTTTTTATTCTGGTATCGATATCATGTTTTGTGATAAAATGGAAAAGTGCAAAATTCCTGTTATTCCTGCTGTTTCCTGTGCTTGGGTTCCTTTGGACAGGGGCTCATTTGGAGAGAGAAGCTCCTATTTTGTCCGGTTTGGTGCAGGGGGAAGGCATGATAAAAGAAGTGGGAGAGACTTCTTCCGGGAATCAGAAATTGACAATCCTCTGTGATTTGGCGGATGAGACGGGAACAGCTTTCCAGAATGTGAAGGTTTATGCTGTTTGGCGGGGAGAAGATCATATTGCAGTAGGGGAAAAGGTCAGATTTTCCGGAGAACTGTCTCCTTTTTATGAACCAGCCTACCCTGGCGGATATGATGAAGAACTGTTTCTGATGACAAAGGGCTTCGATTATAAAATATATCCTGATGCAATAGAGCATCTGGAAGAGGATACCTCCGGCTCTTTTGCCTTGGCGAGAGGGAGAGCGCATTTTCGTTCTGTTTTGGAAAGTATCCTGCCTGCGGAAGAAAGTGGCATCGTAAAAGCCATCCTGACAGGGGAAAAGGACGATATCCCCGATAACATCTATAGACTCTATACGGAAGCGGGGGTCGCCCATGTGCTTTGCATTTCCGGTCTGCATATGTCTGTCCTTGCCATGTATCTTTCCTTTTTAATGGAAAAGATATTAAGGAGGAGCAGAAGGGCTTCTGCCACAGTGACGATCCTGGCAGTCCTTTCCTTTCTGCTGTTCATCGAACCATCACCTTCTTCTGTGAGAGCGGCGGCAATGATTTGTATTGTCATGGTGGGGAGAATTTGTTTCCGTCTTTCCGACCTCATGAATACGATCGCCCTGGCGGCTTTGCTGATTTTAAGCATACAGCCTTTGTATCTGTTCCATGTGGGCTTTCAGCTTTCCTTTATCACAGTCATCGGCATTTGCCTTGGCACAAGGAAACTGGAAAAGAAGAAAAAGAAAGACAGGGGACGCTTCCATTGGCTGAAGGAAAGCTTTCTGATTTCTTTGTATGCTTCCCTGTTTAGTTTTCCTATGGTGGCCTATCATTTTTATTCTGTCTCCCTAGTGGGGATTTTGACGAATCTCATCATCGTGCCATTGAGTGGGCTTCTTTTGGGCTTTGGGATGCTGAGTGGAGTGTTGGGTCTGTTTTCTTTGCCTGCAGGGGTCTTTGCGGCAGGTAGTGTGTATGGCATTTTACAGATATTCAAAGGGGTATGCTCTGTATTGACCCAACTGCCGTTTGCTTATATTTTGGTAGGGCGTCCTTCGCCTTTGGTGATTCTGCTATATTATGGTATTCTGCTTTGGTTTCTGGAATTTGGTGGGAAGAAAGGCAGTTGGAAGGTGGGCGTGGTTCTTGGTGGGGCCATGTTCTGTGCTGTTTTTGAAAATGCGATCTTCCGAAAGGAAACTACGGTGGCCTTTCTGGATGTGGGGCAGGGGGATGCGGCAGTCATTTCTGCATATGACGGGAAAACCTATCTGATCGATGGCGGTGGTGTTTATGGAAAGGAAATGGGCAAAAATGTTGGCAGGAATGTTGTGCTGCCTTATCTGGAATCTCTGGGAGTTTCTCGACTGGATGGTGCATTCCTTTCCCATCCGGACAGCGACCACATGACAGGACTTCTAGAGGTTTTGGAGGAAATCCCTGCAAAAGGGCTCTATCTTTCCGATTATCCTTTTTCGGAAACGGAGGATACCCTGCTTTTGAAAGAAACGGTGGAAAAAAACCACGTTCCACTGTATACTGTAAAGGCGGGCGATGGGTCTGAGGGATTCCGTTGTCTGTATCCCTTTGAAGGCGTGACCTTTCGGGATGGAGATGACAACCACGGTTCTATGGTGCTGAAATATGATTGCAATGGGACAGAAATTCTCTTTACGGGAGATATTTCCGCGGAGGATGAACGGTTCCTGTTGGAGAAGGAACCGGATGTTTCGGCGGATATCTTGAAGGTGGCCCATCATGGCTCGAAATATAGCTCCGATGCAGATTTTCTGGAAACCGTTTCGCCCAAGGCGGCAGTTATTTCCTGCGGTGCAGACAATTTGTATGGACATCCCCATGAGGAAACATTGGAACGGCTGCAGTCTGCCAAAGCTGAACTCTATCGTACAGATACGGAAGGGACCATTCTGGTGAAGCTGAAACGGAATGGCACATTTGCAATAGAACCCATGACGGAAAGGAAACCGTTTTATGAAAACATTAAAGAAAAATTGGAAAAATCATGAATTTAGCCGCTGCTATTTGTTTTATGGTGCCGAAACCTATCTCATTCGGGAGTATGAAGCTGCCCTGACAAAGGCGATCCTGCCGGAGGGGGCAGAAATGATGAACCATGATATTTTCGAGGAAAAGCGTGCCACGGCTGCTGCCATTATGGATGCGGCGGAGACACTGCCTTTTCTGAATGAAAAACGGCTGGTGACTGTGCGAAACAGTGAATTTTTCCAGAAGGCAGGGCGAAAGGAAGAGGGCGAGAAGCTGAAAGGATTTTTGGCTGATCTGCCGGAGACCATATGCCTGCTGTTTATCGAGGAAAAGGCGGAAAAGACCAATGGTCTTTATAAAGCCGTTGTGAAATATGGACAGGTTGTGGAATTTAAAAAGCCCACGGAAAAAGATCTGGGCACATGGATCAAGAAACGCTGCAAAGAAAATGGCATGGGAATGAGCGAGGGCGTTTTGAACCTCTTTTTGCAGACTGTTGACCATGATATGAAAAATATCGACGGAGAATTGCAGAAGCTGATGGCTTATAAAGGGGAAGAAACGGAGATCAAAGCGGAGGATATCCGGGCGGTATGTACCGTTTCTTTGGAAGCCCGCGTGTTCGATCTGGTACGGGCAGTGGCGGAAAAACGCCCCGAAAAGGCAGTACAGATCTATCACACCCTGCTTTCCATGAAGGAATCTCCCTATATGGTGCTTTCCCTCATCACCAGACAATTTCGCCTGATCCTGGAGACCATGCTCCTTTCCCAGAGCGGTATGACAAACGATGCCATTGGGGCAAGGCTGGAAATCCGAGATTTTGCTGTGAAGGAATATTTGCGGCAATCCAAGCGTTTTTCTGCGGAAGGCTGGAAACATGCGGTGCGAGACTGCCTGCAGGTGGATTTGGATATCAAATCGGGCAAGGCGGCAGAGGAAACAGCAGTAGAATTGCTGATCATGAAATATAGTGGAGAAAGTGCAGCAAGATAACAGAAAAAAGCATGGAACCTTTCCTAAAAGAGTTTCATGCTTTTCTTATTTCAAGATATGATTGTTTATCTTCAGCTTGCCACCTTCATAGGCGTTTTTGTCTCCGTTGGCAAAGGTGGAACGGCGAACGGTATTTTTTCCATATTTCAGGCGAAGGGTATCCATGGCGGCATCGGCTTTTTTCTGTTTGCTCCAGTCTCCCCCCAGAATGGAAAGCTGAACACAATCTTCTTCGCAGAGCTTTCCGGCACGAATGCCCAAAAGACGCAGAGGCTCCTGTTTCCAGACCTGGTCGAAAATTTCCTTTGCGGTTTCGTAAACAGCGTTGGTGCAGTCGACGGCATTGAGCATTTGCTTCTGGTGGGAATAGACTTTAAAATCGGAGGATTTCAGGGTAACGGCAATTTCCTGCGCGCAAAGCTTGCTGCAGCGCAGACGCATAGAAACAGTCTCTGACAAAGCCAGCAGGATTTTATAAGCCGTTTCTCTATCTGTCACATCATAGGGCGTGGTAGTACTGTTTCCGATGCTTTTCGTTTCATATGTTTCGGTGGCGGGGGCGACAGGGGTGTCGTCGATGCCGTTGGCATAGGCATGGAGCATCCGCCCAAAGCTTTTGAATTCCTTTTCCAATAAAGGCTGAGGATAGTTCGCCAGCTCCCCGATGGTGTGGATACCGATTTTTCGCAGACGGGGCGCAGTTCGTCTGCCTACCATGAAAAGCTCCTCTACGGGAAGAGACCAGAATTTTTTTGGCATTTCTTCGGGAAAGAGAGTAATGAGCTTATCGGGCTTTTCCAGTTCTCCTGCCATTTTTGCCAGAAGCTTGTTGGAGCTGACACCGATATTTACGGTGAAGCCCAATTCTTCCCGAATACGAGTGCGAATCTTTTCTGCTGTTTCCAAAGGCGGGCCCAGAAGACGTTCCATGCCTGTGTAATCCAAGAAGCCTTCATCGATGCTGAATTGCTCAATGCGGTCGGAGTATTCGGAAAGAATATCAAACATGGCATGGGAACAATGGGAGTAAAGGGGAAAATCCGGTGGAACTATCAACAGTTCCGGACATTTCTGCAAGGCCATGTTGATGGGTTCTCCGGTGGTGACACCATATTTTTTGGCGGGGGTCGATTTGGCAAGGATGATGCCATGGCGGCTTTCGCTGCTTCCGCCGATGGCAGAAGGGATGGTACGCAGATCCAATTCTTCGCCATTTTTCAGGCGTTCTGCGGCAGTCCAGCTTAAAAAAGCACTGTTGACATCAATATGAAAAATGATTCTGCCCATGGAAACACCTCCTTACCATAAAAACGAACATACTTTCTTATATGGTATCACGTTATTTGTCATCTTGCAACGGAAGAAGGAAAAATTCTAATCTGCTGTCCATTGAAAGAAGGAGGGTTTCCCTTTATAATGAAGAAAAAAGAAAAAGCAGGTGATACCATGAAATATAAAAGAACCATCGGCTGTATCTGCGGGGGGCTTCTTTTGGGAGCCTTTCTCTATTGGCAGAACGATGGGCTGATGCTGACAAAAATGACATACCACGGGGATATTCCCGAAGGCTTTGATGGATATAAGATTTTACAGGTGGCAGACCTACAGAATAAGGTCTTTGGTAAAAATCAGGAACCCATCCTTCGCAAGATAGAACAGTCTGCGCCGGATATCATTGTTTTGACGGGGGACTTGCTAGACCGAAACAGAACAGATGTAGATGCCGCTATGGAGTTTATCAAGGAGATCGTGAATTTTGCTCCTGTATATTTCGTTTCCGGCAACCATGAGCATCAGTCCGGAGAGTGGGAAAGATTGTCCGATGAAATGGTGGAGGCTGGCGTGACGATTCTAAATAATGGCAAATCCATCATCCAGAGAAAGGGCGATACCATCACATTGCTGGGGCTGGCAGATAAAAGAGTCAACCAGCATTATGATAAGATCTTACATACATTGATGGCAGGGCAGGAGGACAGCTTCAATATCCTCCTTTCCCATAGACCAGAGCTGTTTGAGACCTATGTAGCAGAGGGGGTAGACCTTGTTTTCACAGGTCATGCCCATGGCGGACAGATCCGTATCCCTTTCCTGAAACAGGGCATCTTTGCGCCCCATCAGGGTTTCTTCCCCCAATATACGGAAGGGATGCATGAAAAGGGCGGTACGGTGATGGTGGTGAGCCGTGGCTTGGGCAACAGCACGTTTCCCATCCGCATGTTCAATCGCCCTGAACTCATTGAACTGATATTGCGGATGGAACAGGAATAAAGACTGTACGAATGTTTGAATTTATGATAAACTGATTAAAATATACGGAAGATTTCCGCAAATATGAAAAAGAAAGGAAGATTCAGATGAATCCTATCGTAACATTTGAAATGAATGATGGCAGCATCATCAAAGCAGAACTGTATCCCGAAATTGCACCCAATACAGTAAACAACTTCATCTCTTTGGTGAAGAAAGGTTTCTATGACGGCAAAATTTTCCACAGAGTGATCCGTGGTTTTATGATTCAGGGCGGCTGCCCCGAAGGCACAGGTATGGGTGGCCCCGGCTACCATATCGCAGGTGAATTCAGCATGGCTGGCTTCAAAAACGACCTGAAACATACAGCTGGCGTTCTGTCCATGGCTCGTGCAATGCATCCCCATAGCGCAGGCTCTCAATTCTTCATCATGCATGAAACAAGCCCCCATCTGGATGGTCAGTATGCGGCTTTCGGTAAAGTGATCGAAGGTATGGATGTTGTAAATAAAATCGCTGAGACAAAAACAAACCGCCAGGATCGCCCCCTGGAAGATCAGGTGATGGTGAAAGTTACAGTTGATACGTTCGGTACAGAATATCCCGAACCTGAAAAAATGTAACGAAGGAAAAAATGTTTTCAAAGGGGCAGGCACGGCATTTATTTATAAGGTGCTGTGCCCGTTCCGGATGAAAAAGATTTGCACGGCAAATTTAGAAAATATAAAAAACTGCTTGCATTTCTGATTGATTTGTGATAATATATTTAAGCAGTTGATTTTGCGGCTGTGGCGGAACTGGCAGACGCATCAGACTCAAAATCTGACGCTGGTGACAGCGTGTGGGTTCGAGTCCCACCAGCCGCACTGTAAAAAAGGATCTTGATTTTTCAAGGTCCTTTTTCTTTGCAAAGAATGGATGTTTTTTCCTGAATACTGTTTTAATGAAACTCTCAGCAAAAACAAGAATTATTCATGCAGCGTTCACATTTCGTTCAAATTCGTGCAGTATAATGGCAACATAAAGAAATTAACAATGATAAATGCATTGGAGGAATAGATATGTATGATTTTGATGATGTAAACCCTAAAAAAAATGAAAACGGAGAACAGGAACAAGAATGTATCGAAGGTTCCGCAGAGGAAGAAAAGAGCGAACCCTTTGGGGACGAAGAATCCATCGAAATGGAAGCAAAAGTAACTTCTGCGGAAGAAGCAGAAAACAAACAGGCGGAAAACTTGGAAGAACCGGAAGAAAAGGCGGAAACGAAGGAAGAGACCAGAGAAGAAATGCCTCGTCCCTCTGTGAGAGAATATCACTACGAAGAAAAGGTGAAAAAGGCGCCTAGGAAGCAAAAAGGCTGGACGAAATTTATTGCCGGCTGTCTGATTGTCAGCATCGCCGGCGGTGGCTCTATCGGTGCAGGCTATGGCGCAGTGCAGCATTATTTCCAGAAAGAAAACGGCGTGCAGTCAACAAATGTAACAGATACAGAAAAAATATCTTTTTTGACAGATGGTTTTTCTACGGTGGATATCGTGAAAAAGGTAAAGCCTTCTGTTGTTAGTGTTTCCACTACGGTAACAGGTACAGCCAAATATTTCGGTAAATATACGGTGCCCTATGAATCAGAAGGAGCAGGCAGCGGTGTGATCTTCTATTCCGATGACAGCAAGGTGGCTATCGCAACGAATAATCACGTTATTGAAGGAGCAAGCTCCATTTTTGTTACCTTTGAAGGCAACATCAGCGTATCTGCCAAGGTCATCGGCACAAAGAGTGAATCCGACTTGGCGGTATTGTCTGTATCCTGGGATGATCTGAAGGCGGCAGGCATCACCAGTGTAGCAACAGCTACCTTCGGCGATTCTGACGCTATGGAAGTGGGGGAATGTGTAATCGCCATCGGTAATGCCATGGGCATGGGCCTTTCTGCTACAGATGGTATCATCAGCATGAAAGAACAGAAAATCAATGTGGATGGCAATTCTCTGACGGTATTGCAAACCAGCGCAGCCATCAACAGCGGCAACAGCGGCGGCGCACTGGTAAACAGCAAAGGCGAAGTCATTGGGATCAATACGGCGAAATATAATTCTTCCATGGCGGAAGGTATGGGCTACGCTATCCCCAGCAACTATATTAAGCCAATCGTTGAGGAGCTGCTGGAATCCGGTACACAGCCCAAGCCTTATATCGGTATCACAGGTACCAGCATCACAGAGGAAAATGCTTCCTTGTATAAACTGCCTGTGGGTGCATTGATCATGGAAGTAACGGAAAATGGCCCTGCGGCAAATGCAGGCCTGCAGGTGGGCGATGTTATCACCCAGTATGACGGCAAAACAGTCATGGATATGGATACATTGGTAGAACTGGTGAATGGCACAGAGATCGGTAAAACGGTAGATATCCATGCAGTAAGAGATGGTCAGAAGAGCATTGATCTGAAAATCAAGATTGGTGATAAAAACGCGTGAGAAAGCGAAGAAAAGCTTACAAAAGTAGAAAGATATTTGCGAAGCAAACCCATGAGCAGTCATAGGGGCTGCGAAGAAACATTTTCGACAGAAAATTTTATATAAATAGAAAACCTCGGTTCAAAGGAATCGGGGTTTTTCTTATTTAGGAAGAAATTCGTGAGCAGTTCTGCTGTTTGACGCTATATGATACATCGTGATATACTAAAACATACAATAAAAACTTTCCAAAAGAATTATCATTATATATTTTTGAAACATTTGTACGTTATAATAAATTTTTTGTTTTATAAAACGGTCAAAAAGGATTGACAAGTCTGATATTGGGTGCTAAATTAACCTTAAGGATGCGTTATAACGTACGCATTTGAACATAGGAGGAAACTTATGGATGCAATGAGCAGTATGATTTCTGCAAATCTGAAGCGAATTCGTAAAGAAAAAAAATTAAGCCTTGATGCGGTATCTGAAATGACAGGCGTCAGCAAAAGCATGTTGGGGCAGATCGAAAGAGGAGAATCCAGCCCGACGGTTGCGACTCTTTGGAAGATCGCCACAGGGCTGCATATTTCCTTTACAGCACTATTGGAAGGAGAAGTTGAGGAGACAAAATTCATTCCCAGAGAGGACCTGCAGGCTCTTCTGAGCGATGAAGGACGGTTTCGCTTATACCCCTTTTTTCCTTATGATGAGAGCAGAAGATTTGAAATGCTGTCTATTGAAATGGAACCGGGTTCCCGTTCGGAATCCGTTCCCCATGAGGAAGGTACAGAAGAATATGTACTTGTTTTTGAAGGAACGATGAAATTGACCGTGGATGGAAATGAATATTTGATCCATGCGGGTGATGGCATCCGCTATAACGCATCGAAAGCGCATATTTATGAAAATCCCGGCAATGCTCCTTCTAAATTGTGCATGGTCATTTACTACAAAAAATAATGATGACTATATTGGAAGGTCAGGTGAGTTTATGAGCGTTACACCCAGAGTGGAAAAGATCCGCCAGAATTATCTGAATGAAAAACCCCATATTTCTTGCGAAAGAGCAAGAATTTGGACAGAATCCTTTAAAAGAACAGAAGGTCTGCCCCAGCAGATCCGCACAGCACAGGCCTTTTACGATGCTTGCCATGAACTGCCCGTAACAATTTTTGAAGGAGAGCTGGTCGTTGGTGCCAGCGGCGAATTCCGCAGATGCGGTATTCTGACTCCGGAATATGGCTGGAAATGGGTCGATGATGAAATGGATGATTTTGCGACTCGTCCCCAGGACCCCTATGATATGACAGATGAACAGAGAGAATTCTGCCGTAAGGAAATTTTCCCTTATTGGGCAGGCAAATCTGTGGAAGATACTTTCCTGGCACGGGCTTCTGAGGAAACAAAGAAGATCGGTGTAGATACAGGCTTCCTGGATACAGACTCCAAATGGCGGGGCGGCATTGGTGAGATCTCTCCCGACTATGTTGACCAGCTGTTTCCTAAGGGGTTTGGCGGCATCAAGAAGGAAGCCGTGGAACGTATGGAAGATTTGAGCGAGACCGACCCTGCGGATATGAAGAAAAGAGATTTCTACAAATCCATTCTGCTGGTCTGCGATGGTATTATCGCATTGGCGAACCGTTACAGCCAGAAGGCAAAGGAAATGGCGGCTGTGGAAGCGGATGCAGTCAGAAAGGCTGAACTGGAAGAGATCGCCGCAGTCTGCGCTGCTGTTCCTGAAAATCCTCCCACTTCCTTCCGGGAAGCCATCCAGTTTGCATGGTTCGTGGAACTGGGCGGTATCATTGCGGAAAACCCCCTGGCACTGAATGTTGGCCGTTTTGACCAGTTCATGTATCCTTACTATAAAGCCGATGAAGAAGCAGGCAAGATCGATTACGATACGGCTTTGGAATTGGTAGAATGCCTGTGGCTGAAATATTCCGAATGGGTATGGGTCATTTCCTCCAACACCGCCGGTTTCTTCGCAGGCTATACAAACTTTGAAAATCTGACCGTTGGCGGCACAAAGGCAGATGGCACCAACGGTATCAATACCATTTCCTACATGGCAATTCAGGCCACCAAGGAAATCAAAACCCATCAGCCCACTTTGAGTTGCCGTATCCAGCCCGACTGTCCTGCGGAATTTATGGAAGCAGTAACAGAATTGGTTTCCACAGGCTGCGGCTTCCCTGCAATCCACAGCGACCGTGTGGGCTATCAGATGCTGCGGAATCTGGGCTGCGATCCGGAGGATGCCAAGGATTGGAACAACTGCGGCTGCGTTGTGCCCCATTCCAGAAAAACTTTCGAATGGACTTCTTCCTGCAATATCAGCTTCACTGCTGCGCTGGAATTTGCCCTGAACGAAGGGAAGAGCAGATTGACGGGCAAACAGGTGGCTCTGCCTGAAAAGGACCCTAAAACCTTTACATCCTATGAAGAAATCAAAGAAGCTTACTTCAAACAGTTCTCTTATATGGTAAAACATGGTGTCATCAGCCTGATCACTGCGCAGGAGATCAATCAGAAGAAAGCACCTCGTCCGTTCCTGTCTGCATGTAATGAATTTTGTCTGAAAAATGGGGCAGATTTGGTCGATGGCGGCGCAAAATATAATATCGGCCCTGTATTTACAGGCTGTGGCCTTGCTGTTACGGCAAACTGCTTCGCAGTGATCAAAAAGCTGGTATTTGAAGATAAAGTGACTACTTTGAGCGAATTGATCGATGCCTTGAATGCAAACTGGGAAGGTTATGAAGAACTGCGGGCAAAAGCACAGGCTGTGCCTAAATACGGCAACGACATTGATTATGTAGACAGCATCGCAAAAGAATTGGCTGACTACTATTATCACGATGTAACCTCTTACAAAGACTATTATGGACATACCTTTACCACGGCTTTCATGGGCATCTCCAACTATCTGCCCACAGGTAAGGTGCTGGGTGCTACACCCGATGGCAGAAAGGCAACAGAACCCATCACAGAAGGGGTATCTCCTTATACTGGCTCCGATACCTCCAGCTGCTTGGCAGCTCTGCGTTCTTCCGCAAAGATGGGACATGATATCCATGCCGGTGGTACACTGCTGAATCTGCGCCTGAACCATGACCTGGTGGCAACCCCTCGGGGACGGGCAAATCTGGGTGCGATGCTACAGTCCTACTTTGCGCTGGGCGGCTTCCATGTGCAGTTTAATACGGTTTCCAACGAAGTCTTGAAGGATGCCCAGGCACATCCCGAAAACTATAAGGATCTGCTGGTTCGTGTGGCAGGCTACAGCACACAGTTTGTAAACCTGTCCAAATCCATGCAGGAATCTATCATGGCAAGAAATGCCCATGAATCCTTTTGATGCATGATTGCTTTGTTTGAAAAATGGAAAGTGGAGGAATGATGTCTGTGAAAGGGTATCTTATGCAGCTGCAGCCTTTTTCCGTTAACGACGGAGATGGCATCCGCACAACGATTTTTTTGCCGGGCTGCCCTCTGCGCTGCAAATGGTGTGCCAATCCGGAAGGCTTTCAGCAAGCCCCTTTGGTCGGGTTTTATCACAGGCTTTGCATCGGCTGTGGTGCCTGCGCAAAGGCTTGTCCCCAGGGAATTGGAATCGACCTGAATCAGGAACGGGAAAAATGTATCAGTTGCGGTGCTTGTGTGGAGGCTTGCCCCAAGGGTGCCAGAAAACAGCTGGTCTCTTATGCGGATGCGGATCAGATCATTGCCGATGCGGAGAAACACAGCATGTTTTATCAGGCATCCGGCGGCGGCATCACCTTTTCTGGCGGGGAGGCAACTTCTCAGCTGGAGCTTTTGGATTATCTGAGCAGACGCTTGTATGATATGGGCTTTAGCTTGGCCATTGAAACCTGCGGATGGTTTGATTTTGACAAGGTATTGCCTGTTTTGAAACGGATGGACTTGATTTTTATGGACTTGAAGCATATGGACAGTCAAATCCATCAGAAATTTACGGGGGTACCTAATGAAAAGATCCTGGAAAATATGAAGCGGCTGGGAGAAACAGGCGCGGAGATCGTGATCCGTATTCCGGTGATTGAAGGGGTCAATGCCACAGAAGAAAATATTCGGAAAAGTGCGATGTTCGTAAAAGAGCATTTGCCAAAGGCGAAAATGGAACTGCTGCCATATCATAAATTCGGCTTTGGAAAATATGAGGCTCTGGGGCTGCCTTTGCCTGCGGATGAATTTGCAACACCAGCGAAAGAGAGAATGGAACGATTTTTTGAAATTCTTTCGGATGTGGGTGTCGAAAGAGTTGAGTATCGTTAAGGAAATATCGTTGATATCACCACCTGGACAGGAATGTCCAGGTGGTTTTTATATGAATCCATATACGAAGTATGTCAAAATGTGTTATAATTAAAAAATATTTGATGCACTGTACGTGGTGCATTAAAAAAGATTTTTGACAAATGAGATAAAAAACGATGTTTATCTGCTTGAAAAAGAAAAACCGTGATTTCTTTTGGTACTTCTTTTTTATCAGGAGAAGCGGATAAGACGATCTATATGGGGGAAATACGATGGATAAAGAAAAAATCAAAGAAGGCGTAAAACTAATCCTGGAAGGAATCGGGGAAGATATCCAGCGGGAAGGGCTTCTGGAAACGCCGGACAGGATCGCAAAAATGTATGAGGAGCTGGCTGCCGGTTATACGGATGACGCAGGGACACATCTGCAAAAAAGGTTTCATGTAGATCAAAATGATATGGTCATGGAAAAAGAAATTCCGTTTTATTCTTTCTGCGAACACCATATGCTGCCTTTTTATGGAACGGCTGTGGTAGCCTATATTCCCAATGGGGAAGTGGTGGGACTGAGCAAAATCGCCAGAACCATTGAAGTTTTTGCCAAGCGGTTTCAGCTGCAGGAACGCCTCACTGCACAGGTGGCAGATGCTTTCATGGAGGAACTGAAGCCCCAGGGGGTCATGGTTCTGATCGAAGCGGAACATATGTGCATGACCATGCGTGGCATTAAAAAACCGGGGACAAAAACAGTTACGGTGGTCACCAGAGGAGTATTCGACGGCAATGAAAAATTACAGAATAGTTTTTACCGTATGTTGGAGCGGAGGTGACCGGCTCCATGGAGAGAGTGAACCGAATCTGCAAACATCCCCTTTGGAGGGACAACCTGGAAAAAATACAGGAGCTGGAGCAAGACCGTATTTTTTGCTGCCATACCATAGAACATTTTTTGGATGTGGCGAGGATCGCTTATATTGAAGATCTGGAAAAAAATTTGCATCTTTCAAAAGAGAGCATTTATGCAGCAGCCCTGCTCCATGATATCGGCAGATACCTGCAGTATACTCAAGGCATCCCCCATGAGGAGGGCAGCGTTCAGATAGCAAAAGAAATTTTGAAGGAATGTGGATTTGAACAAGAAGAACAGGAAGAGATCCTTTCAGCCATCCAAGGACACAGAATGCAGAAAACCGCATTTGCCGATGACTTGGCGGGGGTTCTTTATCGAGCGGACAAGAAATCGAGGAACTGTGCTTTTTGCACTGCGTTTCAGGAGTGTCATTGGGATAGAGAAAACAAAAATCTTGTTATTACTGTTTAATAGAAAAGCAGTAGGTTGATTCGTTTGATTTTGGAGGAGAATATTATGATGAAAATTGGGAACCGCATGTTTGATGTGGAAAATGATTGCTATATCATGGGGATTTTAAATGTTACGCCGGATTCTTTTTCCGATGGTGGGCAGTGGAATGACCTGGAAAAGGCAAAAAAACATGTAGCGGATATGATCGAAGAAGGGGCTTCTATCATTGACGTAGGGGGCGAATCCACACGACCCGGACACCAACAGATCAGTATACAGGAAGAGATCGAACGGGTGGTGCCTGCCATTGAAATGATTAAAAATAATTTTGATATTCCCATTTCCATCGACAGCTATAAAAGTCCTGTGGTGGAAGCAGCATTGAAAGCAGGCGCTGATCTGGTAAATGATATCTGGGGACTGAAATATGACCGAAAGGTGGCAGATTTGATCGCCCGCTATCAGGTTCCCTGCTGCCTGATGCATAATCGTGAGGCTGCGGTATATGACGATTTTCTGGAGGATATGTGCCGCGATCTGAAAGAATCCGTTTCCATCGCAAAACAGGCAGGCGTTACCGATCAGCAGATTATTCTGGACCCAGGTGTCGGTTTCGGCAAAACCTATGAGCATAACTTGATGGCGATCCATCATCTGGAACGTCTGGTAGATTTGGGCTATCCGGTACTTCTGGCAACTTCCAGAAAATCCGTCATTGGTCTGACCCTTGATCTGCCTACGGATCAGAGAGTGGAGGGAACGCTGGCAACCACTGTATTGGGCGTACAGAAAAAAGCCGCATTTATCCGTGTGCATGATGTAAAGGAAAATATGAGAGCCATCCGTATGACCCAGGCGATTTTGAGAGAAGGCAGATAAGAATGAGAGCCCAATATTATGATAAAATACAAATTAAAAATCTGGAGGTTTTTGCCAATCATGGCGTATTTCCAGAAGAGACTCGACTGGGGCAGAAATTTCTGATCTCCCTTGTCATGTATCTGGATACCAGAAGGGCAGGAAAAGCTGATGATCTGGAAAGCTCCGTGAATTATGGAGAAGTGAGCAGCTTTATGACGGCTTATATGAAAGAACACCCTTGCAAATTGATCGAAGCTGCGGCGGAAAATCTGGCAGAGGAATTGCTGCTGCGCTATCCCCTTTTAGAGGGGATCACCCTGGAATTAAAGAAGCCCTGGGCACCGGTAGGGCTGCCCCTGGAAACGGTCTCCGTAGAGATCACAAGATTCTGGCACAAGGCATACTTGGGCCTTGGCTCCAATATGGGTGATAAAAAGGGGTATTTGGATCAGGCAGTGAAAGCCCTTGACGAAACGAGAGGATGTCAGGTGGAAAAGGTGTCTTCCTATCTGGTGACGGAGCCTTATGGCGGTGTGAAGCAAGATGATTTCCTAAATGCATGCCTGATTTTAAAGACCTTTCTTCCTCCTCAGGAATTGCTGGAGCGGCTCCATGAAATCGAGCAGGCGGCCCATAGAGAACGGGTGATCCATTGGGGACCCAGAACGTTG
>JAETUG010000043.1 GCA_021768705.1 Bacillota bacterium | reverse complement strand
CTTAATGAGGAACTTATCCAACTTCGCCAGCAGGGAAAAGAACTGGAGAAAGACAACCGCCGTTTAAAAAAAGAAAATGACTTTTTGGAGGAAGCCAGCGCTTTTTTCGCTGCGAGCCGTCTGAAGTTAGCAAAAACGAAAGAATGAAGTTTATTGCTTTCAAGACGAAAGACGGCGAATGAAAAGGAGAGATTTTACTGCAGAAGCCTTCCTGTCAGCAGACAGGGATTTTACCAGTACCTCGAAAACAAAGACCGTCCATGGAAATATCAGCCCCTGGCGGATGTTAGGAAAGAGATCCTTGCGGCGGATGAATGTCATGACACCTATGGTCGGGTTCGTATGTATCAGGCGTTGGTTCTGAAACAGCCGGAACATGTGGAGATTCCCAGTGAACGCACGGTTTCCCGCATTATGGAGGAAATCGGTATCAACCATCCTTCCAAACGAAAACCGAACGGAATCACAAAAGCGGATCGGGAGGCCAGAAAATCCGATGACCTCTTAAAACGTGATTTCCATGCAGAGAAACCGCTGACAAAATGTGTCACAGACATAACAGAGATCAAAGGGAAAGATGGGAAGCTGTATGTTTCTGCTGTTTTTGACTGCTTCGATTCGGCGTAGTCGGTCTTGCAATGGATACCAATAGGAAAGCCCCATGATGTGCGCAGACACTGGGAAATGCGGCGAAAGCGTATCCGGGCATACGTGAAGCCATTATCCACAGTGACAGGGGGAGTCAGTACACCAGTCAGCTTTATCGGGATGCCATCCAGCAGTATGGTATCCGGCAAAGCATGAACCGTGCAGGTGGCAGATGGCACGATAATGCCCGCTGTGAAAGCATGTGGGCTAGAATGAAATCAGAACTGCTGTATGACCGATATGACACAGAAAAAATGACCACAGAGGAACTCAAGACCATCATCTGAAGGTATTTTATCAGCTACTGGAATAACCGGAGGATATGTTCTGTCAATGGCGGACTCCCTCCGATGGTCAAACGGCAACAATACTATAATTCCCTGAAAGAGGCAGCATAGGGTAC
>JAETUG010000042.1 GCA_021768705.1 Bacillota bacterium | reverse complement strand
GTACCCTATGCTGCCTCTTTCAGGGAATTATAGTATTGTTGCCGTTTGACCATCGGAGGGAGTCCGCCATTGACAGAACATATCCTCCGGTTATTCCAGTAGCTGATAAAATACCTCCAGATGATTGTCTTGAGTTCATCTGTGGCCATTTTTTCTGTGTCATATCGGTCATACAGCAGTTCTGATTTCATTCTGGCTCACATGCTTTCACAGCGGGCATTATCGTGGCATCTGCCACCTGCACGGTTCATACTTTGCCGGATACCATACTGCTGGATGGCATCCCGATAAAGCTGGCTGGTGTACTGACTCCTCCTGTCACTGTGGATAATGGCTCCACGTATGCCCGGATACGCTTTCGCCGCATTTTCCAGTGTCTGCGCACATCATGGGGCTTTCCTATTGGTATCCATTGCAAGACCGACTACGCCGGAATCGAAGCAGTCAAAAACAGCAGAAACATACAGCTTCCCATCTTTCCCTTTGATCTCTGTTATGTCTGTGACACATTTTGTCAGCGGTTCCTCTGCATGGAAATCACGTTTTAAGAGGTCATCGGATTTTCTGGCCTCCCGGTTCGCTTTTGTGATTCCGTTCGGTTTTCGTTTGGAAGGATGGTTGATACCGATTTCCTCCATAATGCGGGAAACAGTGCGTTCACTGGGAATCTCCACATGTTCCGGCTGTTTCAGAACCAACGCCTGATACATACGAACCCGACCATAGGTGTCATGACATTCATCCTCCGCAAGGATCTCTTTCCTAACATCCGCCAGGGGCTGATATTTCCATGGACGGTCTTTGTTTTCGAGATACTGGTAAAATCCCTGCCTGCTGACAGGAAGGCTTCTGCAGTAAAAGGCGCTCTCTCCTTTTCATTCGCCGTCTTTCGTCTTGAAAGCAATAAACTTCATTCTTTCGTTTTTGCTAACTTCAGACGACTCGCAGCGAAAAAAGCGCTGGCTTCCTCCAAAAAGTCATTTTCTTTTTTTAAACGGCGGTTGTCTTTCTCCAGTTCTTTTCCCTGCTGGCGAAGTTGGATAAGTTCCTCATTAAG
>JAETUG010000011.1 GCA_021768705.1 Bacillota bacterium | reverse complement strand
GGAGCGAACAAGTAGGCGAAGCCTGCCGGAGCGACGAATGAGGGGAAGGGTTAGCGGTTTTTTCCGCAAGGAAAAAAGACAACCTTAGTCAGCGGGCTTGCCCTCGTTTATGAGGAAGGAAAAAGTAGGCTGAATCTGCCTGCATGACGAATGAGGCGAAAAGATGACAAAGCATCATTATTCTATCGCACTGACGGGGACCTGTATCTTCTTGGGGGTCATCATCGGTGTGCAGTATAATACAGTAAAACAACAGCAGATTTCCATGGAAAATCAGCGTTTATCCGAAGTGACCCTTGCCCTGAATCAGGCCCAGGGGGAACGGGATGCCCTGCAGAAACAAGTGGAGGCGTTGGAAAAAACATTGAAGGAATATGAGGAAGGCACCTATAGCGGTGTAGAGATCGAAGAACTGCAGGCATTTGCAGGCTTGACCGTCATCACTGGCGAAGGTGTTATCGTCACCATGAATGACAGCAGCACCAATATGGGCGGCGACAGAAATGCATATCTTGTCCATGCGGAGGACTTGCTTTCTGTAGTGAATGAATTGAATGGTGCAGGGGCGGAAGCCGTTTCCATCAATGGGCAGAGAATGGTAGGAAAAAGTGCCATCACCTGTGCCGGTTCTATTGTGATGGTAAATGGGGTGAGAGTGGCGGCTCCTTTCGAAATCAAGGCAATCGGCGATCCGGATGTGCTGCAGTCGGCTCTGAAATTTCCCGGGGGCGTGGTGGATAGCCTTTCCCCTTGGGGCATTGAGATCACTATTCGGAAGGAAACGGAAGTGACTGTGCCTGCCTATACCCAGACAGCATTGTTTCAGAGTGATGAGGAGGTTGGCAAAGGATGAAGAGATTTTTTGCGCTGATTTTATCACTGAGCTTGCTTTTGAAAATGACTGCCTGCAGTACGCAGGAACATTTACTGCAATTTTGTATGAGTTGAAGGATCAGGATTTGTTTCTTACACGGATGTTTTTGGTGGAAGATGGATATGGATATATGCCTGATGGGTATTTTTTGATTCATACCTA
Source organism: Bacillota bacterium (assembly GCA_021768705.1). Lineage (GTDB taxonomy): Bacteria > Bacillota > Clostridia > Lachnospirales > Anaerotignaceae > Anaerotignum_A. The sequence goes on along the minus strand of JAETUG010000011.1, from coordinate 59,322 downwards.
TGCGATGGAGTCCATGCCTGTGGATAAAATATGTGAGATCAGCTACTACACGGACCTTTCAACCATGGAAAGTGTACCGATTTCGGAATTTGAAGATTTTAACCCTTTAAGTTATAAGATTTATTATGTGACAAGAAAAGGCGGCGTTATCGTACAGATTGAGGAACGCAGACCATAAGGAGGAAAGAAACATGTTATTTCCAATCATTGGACTGATGATCGGCGTTGCAGTAGGTGTTGGCAGTGGTATGGTTTTCCCACCGGGCTATTCCGCTTATGTAGCCATAGGGATATTGGCTTGTCTGGATTCTGTGCTGGGCGGTGTTTCTGCCAATTTGCAGGGGAGATTTCAAGGCAAGATATTTGCAACAGGTCTTTTCTGTAATGGTATTTTTGCCACGGCACTGATTTGGCTGGGCAATCAGCTGAGCATTGATCTTTCCCTGGCGGCAGTGGTGGTCTATGGTTCCAGAATGTTCAATAATTTTAGCAGAATTCGGATTTTCCTCTTGAATAAAGACAAAAAAGGGATTATGATAGATGCTGATTGAAAAATTTGTAAACAAAACGACAGCTACTTGAGAAAAAAAGCGAAAAATATTATGAAAACTTATTTTTTCTATGGAAATCAGGCTTTTTTTCGTGTATAATATAGGTTGATTAACTTTGTAAATGACTTAGGAGGAGATTATATAATGCTCGAATTCGATATCCCTATGAGTAATATGGCACAGATAAAAGTAATCGGCGTTGGCGGCGGCGGCAACAACGCTGTAGACAGAATGATCGAAGATGGTCTGGATGGCGTAGAATTCATTTCTATCAATACAGATGGACAGGCTTTAGCAAAATCCAAATCCGCAACAAAAATCCAGATCGGTGAAAAACTGACAAAAGGTCTGGGGGCAGGCGGCAACCCTGAGATCGGTCAGAGATCCGTTGATGAAACACAGGATGATATCGCACAGGCTCTGCGTGGCTCCGATATGGTATTCATCACAGCTGGTATGGGCGGCGGCACAGGCACCGGCGCAGCTCCCAGAATTGCGGCTATCTCCAAAGAACTGGGTATCCTGACAGTAGGCGTTGTTACAAAACCCTTCAATTTCGAAGGCAAAAAGAGAATGGGCAATGCGGAAAAGGGTATCGCTGAACTGAAAAAGAACGTAGATACACTGGTTATCATCCCTAACCAGAGACTGCTGAGCATCATCGATAAGAAAACAACATTGACAGAAGCATTCCGCAAAGCGGACGAAATTCTGCTGCAGGGCGTTCAGGGCATTGCTGACCTGATTTCCAAACCCGGCGTAATCAATCTGGACTTTGCTGACGTTCGTACGATCATGGCAAACAGAGGCATCGCACACATGGGTATCGGCCGTGCCAGCGGTGAAAACAAAGCGGAAGTGGCTGCAAAAATGGCGATCCAGAGCCCTCTGCTGGAAACAACCATCGAAGGCGCAAAACATATCCTGATCAACTTCAGCGGCGATATGAACCTGGGTCTGATGGAAACAGAAGAAGCTGCAGAACTGATCAGAGAAGCGATCGATCCCGAAGCAGAAATCATCTTCGGTACAACACTGAACGAAGAACTGAACGACGAAGTTGTTGTTACAGTTATCGCTACAGGTTTGGAAGACGATGGTACTGGCCATGTAGAACCCAAGAGAATTCTGTCTGATACCGGCTATAGAACAGAAGAAAGACCTGTTGCGCCCAAAACAGAAGAAGCACCTGAAGAAGAACAGGATGCAGATGAAGCACGCCCTGCTGCAAGAAGATTTGCAGATTTGGATTATGATTATGAATCCGAAATTAAGATCCCTGATTTCCTGACAAGAAAAAAATTCTAATCAGGGATAATTAAGACAAAGCTACATAAAAGACCTGATTTATCCGCAAAGGATGGATTAGGTCTTTTTTTCTTGACAACTAGAGACTACAGCTGTAGTATACAAGTAAGACTACAAATGTAGTTTGCAGGCGTGATGAATGGGGGTGCTTTTATGGACTATAAAATCTCGGATAGTGAATGGAAGATTATGGAGATTCTTTGGGAAAAAGGAATAGAGACTCAAAGCGACATTATGGATGCACTGGATGTGAAATGGAACAAAAATACGGTGTACACCTTTCTGAGCCGATTAGAACATAAGGGGATGGTGCGGAGCAGCGGCAGCCCCAAGCAGTATCAGGCGGCTGTGAAACGGGAGGATTGCGTGGAACAGGAGCAGGAAAGCTTTCTGAATAAGATCTATCATGGCTCTGCGGGGAAAATGGTAACGGCATTTGTGGAAGAGGGAAAATTGACAGCCGAAGAGGTAGAGGAACTGAAACGGCTTTTAGGGGGGATGGATGTATGATGAATCTATGGACGGTTTTATATTTTACGTTGGGCATCACTCTAACAGGCGGAATGCTTCTGCTGTTCAAAAAAATCTTTCGGGATAAGCTGAGTGCCCGTTGGCATTATCTGGTATGGCTGGTGCTGTTGGTGCGGGCGATCCTGCCTGCCAATGTGCGGCTGTTTTCCACGGGCTTTGCCTTGAATACTATCTGGATGGAGGGGATGAAACGTATCCGCGGCATGGTGGAAATGGGGCGAAATTCCCTTCTTTCCTCACCCTTTGGTATGGAAGGGGGAGACCTTTTCTTGTTGAAAAGTACTCCCGTTGCTGCATGGTCTGTGACGGATATGTTGTTTGTAGTATATCTCACAGGTGTAGTTGTGGTGTTGGTATATGACATCGTCATCTATGGAAATTTGCGGAGAGAGATCAAAAAAGGACGGGAAGCGTTACCTTCTCTGAAAGAAAAAATCAGTGCCGCAGGGGAGAAATATGATTTGCCCAAGCAGGAGCGGGTAAAGGTCTGTGATGGTTTTGAAACGCCCTTTTTATGCGGATTTTTCAAACCGATTCTGGTGATTCCCAAAGGCATGGAGGAAAGCGTGGATGAAAAGGTTTTGCTCCATGAAATGCTGCATTTGAAGCATCATGATGTGTTGGTGAATTTTGCACTGCATCTGCTGCAGGCGCTGAATTGGTTCAATCCCTTCGTATATTGGTTGTGCCGTGTCATCCGCAATGACAGCGAAGCCCTTTGCGACCAGAGGGCACTGGAACGGTTGGAAGGGGAAGAAAAGCGGGAATATGGCATGCTTTTATTGGGGATGGCAGATCGCCGCCATGCCAGCCGCATCGGCACTACTTCTATGGCAAATGGGGCGAAGAATATCAAGACAAGAGTGCAGCGGATCGCCGATTTCGGTCGTGTGCCCAAGGGGGCGGCTTTTGCCACAGGCTGTATCACGGTGGTGCTGTGCTTGGCTTCTGTCAGCTATGCCTATGAACCGAAGTATTTCGATACATCGAAGGTGGAGACAAAGGCGGATTTGGAACGGCTGTTGGAAGAAGCAAGGTATTTTGATGTGACTTCTCCGGAAATGGCAATTTCTATTTTTTATGAAGCCATCGATCAGAATGATTTGGGCAAGCTGGCGTTGGTTATTCCGCAAGAAGAATTTGAATCCTATCGGGATTGGGCATTGGAAGAATATGATGAAACGAAAAAGACCTTCGGCGCACAGCTGGGCTATGGCACAAAAGCCGATGGGAGATATAGATTCTACAAAAATAAACGCTTTGATGGGATATATTTCTTTTCCATGGAAGAGGATGGCAGTGTAGAAGGGATGCTGCATATCATTGATACGACAAAGGCAGATGCTTATGAGGATGTTCCTGCAACAGAACGCTTCCTTTATTTCCGTGCCTATGAGGAAGAAAAAAGGAATTGGGCGGTGGAGATTCAGAAGGAAGAAAGCTGGCTCTATGATCCGGAGGAATATAATTTTGTCAGCAGAATGCTGAAAGCCAGAATGGAGCAGGGAGACTATCGGGAATATGGAGATTGGAAGATTACCGATGTAGCATATTGCTATGATTGGTGGATGCGAATGAGTGGCAGTGGTACGATATTTCAGCTTTTGGATTCGTCCGCAGAACCTCTTTGCTTCAATGAGACCTTCAAGCCTCAAGCGACCCATGCAGTTCTTCTGGAATATACGGGAGAGAATTATCCTGTAGAGGTTTGGCAGGAAGAAAAGGATGCGGAGGTGCCTGTATTTTATATCTGCCCTGCGGAAATGACCGACGAAGAGGTCTGGGATTTGCCGGAAGGCATAGGCAGATTTGAAGTGGGGCAGGGTGGCAGCAGCTTCGACGGAACTGGTTGGGAAGTACCACTCATTACCGAGAGTGGAGATATCAGTTTTGTGAATGGTGGGATCACTGCAGAAAGTATTGAAGAAGGGCTGACATTGTTGGATACCCCTTATGAATTGCGTATCTATTCCCAGAAGGGAAAACGGTTGGAGACAATCCCCCTGCAAGGAGGTGGGTTATATGAATGAGAAAAGGGTGAAAGAGAAAACCAGCGAAGCCATTTGGAATGTTCGTGCAGCTATGCTGATATTCCTGATTGATATCAATATCCTTGGTCTTGATATCATCTTCGATTTTTTCGGCTGGATGTGTTTGTTGGGTACCGTTGATATTTTGGAGGGTACCGTGCCCAGCATTGAGCGCATCCGTGGCTTCGGCAAAATCCTCCTTTGGTATGAAGTGGCGTTAGTGGTTCTGAATTATATTGGCGACCGCATCCCCTTTTACAATGCGGTTAGCCCGTATATTGCAATTTTTATTTTGTGTATTCGGATCTATTTCATGTATATCATGCTGACTGCTATTGCCGATGTGGGGGCAGAGCAGGGCGGCGAAGCAGATACCCTAAAGGGCGTCCGTAGAAGCCGAAACCGTGTTCTTTTGGCAGAATTGGCGGTATATCTTGCTACTGCCATCGAAGGCACGGAAAAGGTCGGCGGATGGTTATGGATTCCTACCATCGCTTATTTCCTTTTCTATATCGGCTGTATTCTGCAGCTGAGCTGCTTAAAGGAAGAAGTGGAAAACTGGGAAAAGGCGCAGTTGGAGCCTGTGGAAGAAAGCACAACATAAAAAGAGCCTCAAGTCTTGGGAACAATGGATAAGACTTGAGGCTTTTTTTACACTTTTTTGGGCTTTGGCTTTGCAAAGGATAGCATCAGCACAGTGATGACGATGAAAAGAAAACCGATATAATCGATCAGCTCCAGATGCACTTTCAGCCAAAGGACGGAAACGACCGTGGAGGAAAGAGGTTCCACAGAGGCATACAGACTGCTTTTTGTGGGGCCGATATATTTTACTCCGTTCAGAAACATCATATAAGGCACCATCGTGCCGAATATGATGATGAAGATCAGACAGAATAGGCTTGTGGCATCCCAGTTGCCTTCCCACCGCCAGAAGGGATGTACGATATTCATGGCGACGCTGCCGATGAGCATACCCCAGCCGATGAGGAGCATGGTATCATATCGGCTTAGCAAGCGGACGGGATAGATCGTATAAAATGCCAGAGCCACAGCGGAAAGCACGCCCCAGAACAAAGCTTGGGGAGAAAGGCTCAGATTATGCAGGTCTCCATGGGTCGCCAGCAGAATCGTGCCCACCATACAGCCGATCACGGCAATACATTCCACGGCTGTGGGCAGTTTTTTCTGGCGGAAAGCAAGATAGACCACGATCATGATGGGAGCGGTATATTGCAGAACAGTGGCTGTGGCCGCATTGCAGTAATTGATAGCGGCGAAATAGGCATATTGCATGAAAAGCATACCGATCAATGCAAAGAGGATGACTTCCTTTCGATCTTGTTTTTCCATCAAGATGCGCAGCATACCGCCTTTTTTGATCTGGGCGAAGGCCAGCATGAGGATACCTGTCAGCAGCATACGAATGGAAACCAGCCATTCGGGTGTGATATTTGCATTTCGAAACATATATTGTCCTGCTGCACCGGAAACACCCCAAAGACAAGCACTGGCGATGCAGAAAACGGAACCAATGAATACTTTATTTTTGATATACATGACTTTACTCTCATATTTAAAAATAATAGTTATATTATGTAGAAACTCAAATTATGCTAACACTTTCGCAAACAAAAGTCAATAATAGAAATCATGGATGAAAACAACCAGATCATTTGAAAAGAAACAAAAGAGATTTTTCATGGATTTAACAAAACCGTGATTTTTTATTTAACATCTGGGACATATACTTGGATTGTAAATAAAAACAAAAAATCAAAGTAAAAGCAGTAAAAAAGGAGAGAAATAAAATGAAAAAAATGTTGAGTTTTGGACTGATGATGACATTGGCAGCAAGCATGCTGGCAGGCTGTGGCGGCAGCGGCGAACCTGCGGCAGATGAAAGCGCAGCAGCAAGCGGCACGATCACAGTGGTATCCAGAGAAGATGGCTCCGGTACAAGAGGTGCATTCATCGAATTGTTTGGGATCGAAGAAAAAAATGACGCCGGTGAAAAGATCGATCTGACAACAGATCTGGCAGAAATCACAAACAGCACTGCGGTCATGATGACAACAGTTGCAGGAAATACAAATGCAATCGGTTATGTTTCCCTGGGTTCTTTGGATGATTCCGTAAAAGTACTGTCTATCGATGGCGTAGAAGCAACCGTTGCAAATATCAAAAACGGTACATATTCCGTAGCAAGACCCTTCAATATTGCAACGGGCAAGGAAGTAAGCGAAGCGGCACAGGATTTTATCAATTTCATTCTGAGTGACGAAGGTCAGGCAGTGGTAGAAGAAAACGGCTATATCAGCCAGGGCAGTACAGGTGCTTTCGAAAGCACGATGGTAGAAGGAAAAGTGATCGTGGCAGGTTCTTCTTCCGTAACACCCGTAATGGAAAAGCTGAAAGAAGCATATCTGGCTATCAATACAAACGCTTCTATCGAAGTACAGCAGAGTGACTCTACCACAGGTATGACTTCCGCTATGGAAGGAATGTGTGATATCGGTATGGCTTCCAGAGAATTGAAGGACAGTGAATTGGAAGCAGGTCTGACACCTACAGTCATTGCTATGGACGGTATCGCAGTGGTAGTCAACCATGAAAATGCAGTAGACAATCTGGAAAGTGCTCAGGTAAAAGACATCTTCACAGGTAAGGTAACAGATTGGTCTGAAGTGCAGTAAGACAAATCAGAAAGATACTTTTTCATAGGAACAGTCTCCCAATTTTATACAAAGTACAAAAGAGAAAAGTGGTAAAGAAACCCAGGCAAGGTCTGTAGGGGAAACGGAAGCGGAAAGGCTCTGTATTCACCCCACAGACCTTGTTCTTTTCATATTTTACGCAGATTTAACAAAACCACGGTAATTCATTTAACCTTCTTTTCTTATACTTTTTTTGTAAAGAATCAGTAAAGGAAGTGTCTCAAAGGAGTGAGAGGAAAAAATGAAAGAACAAGTGATGAAAGGGGTTTTCGCGGCGACAGCCACATTGTCTATTCTGGCGGTAGCATTGATCTGTGTGTTCCTATTCGCCAATGGCGTGCCTGCCATTCAGAAGATCGGTGCAATGGATTTCCTGCTGGGGCAGACGTGGAAGCCTTCTAATGATATTTATGGCATTTTCCCCATGATCGTCGGCAGTGTATATGTCACAGCCGGTGCAGTCATCATCGGTGTGCCGCTGGGCATCCTCTGTGCTGTGTTTCTGGCATGGTTCTGCCCGGAAAAATTATATAAAGTAGTGAAGCCTGCGGTGGAACTGCTGGCAGGTATCCCTTCTATCGTATATGGTTTTTTTGGCTTGGTGGTCATTGTGCCGATGATGCAAAACCTCTTCGGCGGCAGCGGGAAGGGGATTTTAACTGCATCTATCCTGCTGGGGATTATGATCTTGCCTACCATCATCGGCGTATCCGAAAGTGCTATTCGGGCTGTTCCCATTTCCTATTACGAAGGCTCACTTGGGTTGGGAGCAACCCATGAAAGAAGCGTATTCTTCGCTGTATTGCCTGCGGCAAAGCAGGGGATTTTGGCAGGGGTCATCCTGGGGGTAGGCAGAGCCATTGGCGAGACCATGGCGGTCGTCATGATTGCCGGCAACCAACCTGTCATCCCCAATAGCATTTTCAGCGGCGTCAGAACCCTGACAGCCAATATCGTTATGGAAATGGGCTATGCGGCAGACCTGCACAGACAGGCGTTGCTGGGGACAGCTGTGGTGCTGTTCGTCTTTATCCTGATGATCAATCTTTGTTTCTCTATGTTGAAAAGGAGGGGTGACTGATGGAAGCAATCAATAAACAATCCTTTCGGGAAAGAATGGAGGCTTATCAAAAAAATCCTCTTTCGCTCTTTCTGGCGGTGCTGGTGGTGCTTTCCGCAATCATCACGTTGACGGTTCTGGTAGCGTTGCTGGTCTATATTCTGGCAAAGGGTATCCCAAACCTAAAACCGGAGCTGTTCGAATGGGAATATAATACCTCCAATGTTTCCATGATGCCCGCCATCATCAATACGATCACCATTACGGTGCTGTCTCTGCTGTTTGCGGTGCCTGCGGGTATCTGCTCCGCCATCTATCTGGTGGAATATGCCAAGAGAGGGAATAAATTGATTCCTATTGTCAGACTGACAACGGAAACGCTGTCAGGTATCCCTTCTATTGTATTTGGTCTGTTTGGATATCTGTTTTTCGATATCTATTTAGACTGGGGATATTCCATTCTGGGCGGTGCGCTGACATTGTCCATTATGATTCTGCCTCTGATTATGAGAACCACGGAGGAAGCCCTGCAGGCGGTGCCCGATGCTTATAGGGAAGGCAGCTTTGGCTTGGGGGCAGGCAAGCTGCGGACAGTGTTCCGTGTCGTATTGCCCTCGGCGGTGCCGGGAATCCTTTCCGGTGTTATTCTTGCGATTGGCCGTATCGTTGGGGAAACGGCAGCTTTGCTCTATTCCGCAGGTACAGCGGCACAGGTGGCAGATGGGCTGTTTTCTTCCGGGCGTACCTTGGCGGTACATATGTATGCATTGTTGAATGAAGGGTTATATATGGAGCAGGCCTATGCCACAGCGGTCATTCTGTTGGTGATGGTGGTATGCATCAACGCATTGTCCTCCTTTATTGCAAAGAAAGCTGGTGTAAAAGCATAATGAACAAAAGCAAAATTTCGGTATCCCATTTGGATTTATACTATGGTGATTTCAAAGCCTTAAAAAATATCAATTTAAAACTGCCCGAAAAGGAGATCACCGCATTTATCGGCCCTTCCGGCTGCGGGAAATCTACCCTGCTGAAAAGCCTGAATCGCATGAATGACCTGGTGGAGGGCTGCAAGATCACAGGACAGGTCTTATTGGATGGGGAGGATATCTACAGAGGCATGGATATCAACCTGCTACGGAAACGGGTGGGTATGGTGTTCCAGAAGCCGAATCCTTTCCCCATGAGCATTTATGATAATATCGCCTATGGCCCCAGAACCCACGGTATCCGCTCTAAGGTACAGCTGGATGAGATCGTGGAAAAAGCCCTGCGGGATGCTGCCATCTGGGAAGAAGTAAAGGATAGGCTGAAAAAGAACGCATTGGGGATGTCCGGCGGTCAGCAGCAGCGGCTTTGCATCGCCCGTGCCTTGGCGGTGCAGCCGGAGGTGCTCTTGATGGATGAACCCACCTCCGCCCTGGACCCCATTTCCACTTCCCGTATCGAAGAACTTGCGCTGGAATTGAAAAAAGAGTACACTATCATCATGGTGACTCATAATATGCAACAGGCGACTCGCATTTCCGATCATACAGCCTTTTTCCTTCTGGGCGAAGTGGTGGAATATGATAAAACAGAAGCGTTGTTTTCTATGCCGAAGGATCGGCGCACAGAGGATTATATTACAGGGAGGTTTGGTTAAACTATGGTACGCAGTCGTTTTGATGCTCAGCTGGAACAGCTGAATGTGGAATTGATCAAAATGGGGGCTTTGTGTGAAGAAGCCATTACGGCTTCTGTCTCTGCCCTCATCAAATATGATAAATCTGTGGTGCAGACCGTGTTTGAAAAGGATAATGAAATTGACCGTATGGAACGGGATATCGAAACATTTTGCATGCGGCTTTTGCTGCAGCAGCAGCCTGTGGCAAAGGACCTGCGGGCCATTTCCTCTGCTTTGAAGATGATCTCCGATATGGAGCGCATCGGCGATCAGGCGGGGGATATTGCAGAGATCATGGCTGTCATGACCGACCATGATACCAAAAGCAAGCTGCATATTCAGGATATGGCAAGGGCTGCGGTTAAAATGGTAACAGACAGCGTCGATTCTTTCGTAAAAAAAGACCTTGCGTTGGCTCGGTCTGTGATGAAATACGATGATGTGGTGGATGATCTGTTCGACAAAGTAAAGGAAGAAATCATCAGTTTGATTGGGGAGGACAGAGCCAACGGTGAATTTTGTATCGACCTGCTGATGATCGCAAAATATCTGGAACGCATCGGCGACCATGCGACCAATATCGCAGAATGGGTGGAATTTTCTATCACAGGACAGCACGTAGTGGCAGAAGAGGAGAGAAAATGATTACATACGAACAAATCAAGCAAAATGATGCTATCCGTACCTATATCCAAAAAGCTGACGAATCTTTGGCGGCATTGGGTTATACGGAGCATTCCTTTGCCCACGTGACAAAGGTAGCGGAAAATGTAAAATATATTTTGGAAACCCTGGGTTATTCCCAGCACGAGGTGGAGCTGGGCATGATCGCTGCTTATCTGCACGATATCGGCAATCTGGTCAACCGCTCCGAACATTCCCAGAGTGGAGCAGTCATGGCTTTCCGTATTCTGGACAGGATGGATCTGCCTGCGGAGGATATCGCAACGGTGGTGACAGCCATCGGCAACCATGATGAAGGCACAGGCGTGCCTGTCAATTCTATTGCGGCGGCATTGATTCTGGCGGATAAATCTGATGTACGCCGCAGCCGTGTTCGCAATCAGGATAAGAAAACCTTCGATATTCACGACAGAGTGAACTATTCCGTAGAAAAATCCATCCTGAAGATCAATCAGGAGCATAGCCTGATCAAGCTGAAATTGTCTGTCGATACCCATTATGGCTCTGTCATGGATTATTTCGAAATTTTTTTGGAACGTATGATTTTGTGTCGCAAGGCGGCAGAAAAACTGGGACTGCAGTTCAAATTGATGATCAATGAACAGTCCCTGATTTGAGGTGGTGTATGTATGTTGATTTATTTGGTAGAAGACGATAACAGTATTCGGGAATTGGTGGCGTATACGCTCCATAGTGCCGGATTTCAGGCAGAAGGTTTTGAAAAGCCTTCTGCTTTTTGGCATGCCTGCGAAACGAAGCTGCCCGATCTGGTATTATTGGATCTGATGCTGCCGGAAGAGGATGGCATCAGCATTTTGAAAAAGCTGAGACAAGCCCCCCATACGAAAAAACTGCCCATCATTCTGCTGACAGCAAAAAGCAGCGAATATGATAAGATCATGGGGCTGGACAGTGGTGCCGATGATTATGTGGCAAAGCCCTTCAGTATGATGGAATTGCTGGCAAGGGTAAAAGCGTTGCTGCGTCGTACGGAAAGAAATGAGGCAGAGGTGGTCTACAGCATGGGAAGTCTTTCCGTCAACCAGACCCGCCATGAGGTCAGGATCGACGGTTCGGAGGTGACATTGACCCTGAAAGAATTCGAACTGCTTTGTCTGCTGATGGAGAACAAAGGTCGTGTTTTGACCAGAGACCAACTGCTGAACAGAATCTGGGGCTATGGCTTTGATGGAGAAAACCGCACGGTGGATGTACATATCCGTACCCTGCGGCAAAAGCTGGGGAAATGTGGAGAATATATCGAAACCGTCCGCGGTGTCGGCTATAAAATAGGAGGAAATCTATGACGAATCGTATTTTTCGTGCCATCTTCCTGGTAGCAACGGCAGTGATGCTTTCCGTTTCTGTTCTCATCATGGGAATGATGTATCGATATTCTTCTATGGAAATGGCAGAGGAATTGCAGCGGGAAGCCAGTTATATTGCCCGGGGAATGGAAATAGATGGGATGGAATATCTGGAAGAAGTCAAAAATGCAGATACCCGTATCACGTGGATCGATGCCGATGGGACGGTTTTGTATGATTCTGTGGCAGATCCCCCCGAAATGGAAAACCACGGAGACCGTGAGGAAGTCATAGAAGCCATGGAAGAAGGCGCAGGGGAAAGCCGACGAAATTCTTCGACCCTTTCCAGAAAGACCCTCTACTATGCTTTGCGGCTGGAGGATGGCAGTGTTCTGCGGCTGGCTGTGGAAACCATGAGCATTCTGGCGATCTTTTTTACGATGACTTTTCCGCTGGTATTGATTTTGGCGGCCATGATAGGTGTTTCTTTGTTTTTGGCATTTCAGACAGCTAAAAATATCACCAGACCCATCAATGAGATCGATCTGGAGCATCCCGATCGTGCGGAGGTCTATGAAGAATTGACGCCCTTGCTGCGCCGTATCGCTGTGCAGAATCGAGAGATTCATCGGCAGATGGGGGAACTGAAACGAAGAAGAGAGGAATTTGATACCATCACAGCCAATATGCGGGAGGGACTGTTGGTGTTGGATGGGGAAGGGGATGTCCTTTCCTATAATGAAGGTGTTTTGCGCTTGCTGGGAATTGACCGTGTGGAAGAGGGGAAAAATGTATTTTCCCTGAACCGAAGCGAAGCATTCCGCCGTGGCGTGGAAGGTGCCTTGGCAGGGGAGCATCGGGAGGAACGCCTGGAATTGAATGGGAGGATCTGTCAGATCTATGCAAACCCTGTTTTTCGTGACGGGAAAACTGCCGGGGTCATCCTCATCCTTTTTGATGCAACGGAAAAAGAGGAACGGGAACGGCTGCGGCGGGAATTTACAGCTAATGTTTCCCATGAACTGAAAACGCCGTTGACTTCTATTTCCGGCTTTGCGGAGATTATGAAAAGCGGCATCGTTCCCCCGGAGGATATGGGAAATTTCGCAAAAAAAATTTATGATGAAGCCCAGCGGCTCATCGATATGATACAGGATATCATCAAGCTTTCCAAACTGGATGAGAAGGAAAGCCTTTTGGAAAAGGAACCGGTAGAACTGGATGCGCTTGTGCAGGAGGTCTGTGAAAGATTGCAGCCTCAGGCAGAAAAACAACAGATCAAACTGTTGGTACAGACAGAACCTGTGCAGCTGTACGGGGTGAAACAGGTTTTGACGGAAATGATCTATAATCTATGTGATAATGCCATTCGATATAACAAGCCCAATGGAGAAGTACGCCTGATTTTGAAAAAAGAAGGAGAAAAACTTCTTCTGGAGGTGGCAGATACGGGCATTGGTATCGCCAAAGAAGAACAGGATCGTATTTTCGAGAGATTCTATCGTGTGGATGCCAGCCGTTCTGCAGAGAGTGGCGGAACAGGTCTGGGGCTTTCCATCGTCAAGCATGGTGCGGCCTTGCACGGTGGCGAGGTTTCTATGGAAAGCGAGATCGGCAAGGGAACGACTATGCGGGTTTCTTTCTCTTTTATAAAAAATCAATCAATGCTGTAAAAAAGTAAGTAAAAACCCCTTTCTTTTTCCTGAAAAGAGGGGGTTTTCTCGTTTGATGAATCTAATGGGGAAACCATCCAAATTTGGATTGGAAAGATATGAAAAATTGCCATTCTTTGAAAAAAAGTATCGTATAAAGTGGATAAAAACGGGAAAGAAGTTTGTACATATTTAAGGGGGCATCCTCTGGAATTATCTTGCATGCGAAACAAAGGTATGCTAGAATGAAGCTGTGAGTTCAATGTGATTTAAAAAATATGTTTGGTATAGTGCATCATCTTTAAAGGTATACTGTGTATTTTTTGGATTGCGAATTTTGTTGTTTAGGTCGTCTTTTCAGTCGACCTAGTTTCATATGTATATTTAGTGGGAAGAGGGTTGAAGGATCAATGAATAATTTTGAAAGTAATGTGCAATATATCAAATATCTTGTAAATAAAGAAGTTGCCAGCCGCTTTTTTCAGGGAACATTGGAAAAAGGCTTTTTCTCAGAAAAAGAGATTGCCGAATCCATCATTCCCGGTCCGAAGGCATCGTTCCGTTGCTGTATCTACAAGGAACGCCATATCATCGAAGATCGTGTGCATCTGGTTTTAGAACCGACAAAAGATAATCTTGTTATCAATGTACTGGATTCTGCCTGTGATGAATGTCCTATCGACCGCTTTGTAGTCAGCGACTCCTGCCGTGGCTGTCTGGGACATAAATGTCAGGAAAACTGCCCGAAAGGTGCCATTTCCATTGTGAACCACAGAGCATATATCAATCAGGAACTGTGTATTGAATGTGGCCGTTGCAAACAGGTATGTCCTTTTGGTGCCATCAGTGAAGTTATGCGTCCCTGTATGCGTGCTTGCTCCGTAGGTGCCGTTAAGATGGATGAAAACAGAAAAGCTATGATCGACCACGAAAAATGTATTTCTTGCGGTGCCTGCGTCCATCAGTGTCCTTTCGGTGCCATTGTGGATAAATCCTTTGTGTTGGATGTGCTGACATTGCTGCGAGATTCCTGGAACAATACCAGCTATCATGTATATGCGGTTGTTGCCCCTGCGGTAGCCAGCCAGTTCAACGGTGTAAAAGTAGGTCAGGTGTTTGCTGGCATCAAGGAGCTGGGCTTCTATGATGTGGTAGAAGCTGCCATTGGCGGCGATATGGTCGCTTTGTCGGAAACAGAAGAATTTGTGAAAACCATTGGTGAAAAGAAATGGAAAACAACATCCTGCTGTCCTGCCTTTGTAGATTATGTCAGAAAGTACCATCCTGAATATATGGATCATGTGTCCACCACAGTTTCTCCTATGATCGCCATGGCCAGAGCTATCCGTGCCAAGGACAAAAAGGCCCGTATCATCTTCATTGGCCCCTGCACAGCCAAAAAGGTAGAGATTAAACAGGAAGATGTCAAGGGTGCAGTAGATTATGTACTGACTTTTGAAGAATTGAGAGCTGTTTTCGATGCGAGAAATATGAATTTGGCAGAACTGACGGAGATCTCTGCGGGAGATCCTTCTTCCTACGGACGTATCTTTGCTAGAACCGGCGGTGTGGCAGAAAGTGTACGTCGTGTGGCGAAGCTGGAAGGTATTGAAACCGAAATCAACCCGATCCGCTGCAATGGGATCGAAGAATGTATCAAAGCCATGAAACTGGCTTCCTTTGGCAGACTGGAAGAAAATCTGATCGAAGGTATGGCATGCAAGAGCGGCTGTACCAATGGAGCAGCATCTATTTTCCACGATGTAAGAGGGATCGAACGTGTCAATAGCTTCAGTCGGGAAGCGTTGACAGATGACCCGAACGAAGGCATCCGTGGATATGACATGGCTGGGGTGAATATGGAACGGGAATTTAAAGAAGTGAAAAAGCTGGAAGAAGTAACTGCCGGTGAAAAAGCAAAGAAGAAAAAAGCAACTGCTAAGGCGAAAAAAGAAGCAATTGCAGAAGGTGAAGTAGAATAACATATATAATAAACATACATAATAAAAAAAGTCCCAAATCATTTGATTTGGGACTTTTCGTTTATATGGGGATCTCTGTTTCGGGATCTTTTTTTGGCATCCGTTTTAAAATGGGGATCAGGGCGATGGAAAGGGGCGTGAGAGAGCCGATCCAAGCCAGCGGGTTGGCGATACAGGTGCCTGCATAGCCGATGACAGAGGTCAGCGCAATGGCACAAATGCTTCGCATCACCAGTTCGGCAATGCCTGCCACTGTGGGAACGAAGCTGTACCCAAGCCCTTGCAGGGAATAGCGGAATACGAACAGCAGTGCCAGCAGAGAATAGCAGACCCCATTCACGATCAGGAATTCATGGGAAAGCTTGATGGCAACAGCGTCCCCTGTCAGGAAGAGGGCAGAAAGGTTGTCACCGAAGCATACATCGATGACACCGATAAAGATTGCAAAGGCAATGGACATCAGGCTGCACTGGAGAATGCCCTGACGGATACGGTGGGGTTTGTTTGCACCGTGATTCTGGCCAACATATGTCGCCATGGCGATACCAAAGGACATCAGCGGCAGGATACCTAGATTATCCAGCTTGGATGCAGCTGTATATGCGGCGATCTCTGTGGTGCCCAGGGTGTTCAGGGCGAATTGCACAACGATGGTTCCCAGAGCAATGATAGAGCTTTGGAACCCCATGGGTAGCCCCAGTTTGAAATGCAGCCGCCAGTCTTCCGCTGTGCATTTGAAATGCTTCATACCAATTTGCAGAACGGGTACTTTCCATTTGATATAAAAAATGCAGAGAAAGCCGGAAAGGAACTGCGCCACAAGGGTAGCGACAGCTGCGCCTTCTACGCCCATACCCAGATGCAGGATGAAAGTCCAGTCCAGAATGATATTCAGCACGCAGGCGATGACCAGAAAGACCAGGGGACTGATGCTGTCCCCAACGGCACGCATGGCATTGGACATTAGGTTAAACAGCATACAGGAGGCCAGACCGCCAGCGATAAAGATAAAATAACGATATGCATCGTCGAAGATTTCCGCAGGTGTACGCAAAATCCGCAGCAAAGGGCCTGTCGCCAAAAGCCCAAAGATGGTCAGGACGATGGTCACCAGTATGCTGATGAGGCAGGAGACGGCAAAGCTGCGCTTTACGCCTTCCTCATCCTGGGCACCAAAGCGCTGGGCTGTGACGATGGACATGCCTGCGGTGGTACCTGTGGCAAAGCCCTGCAGCAGAAAGGTAAGCCCGCCGGTGCAGCCTACAGCTGCCAATGCATTGCTGCCAAGGGTACGGCCTACGATAAAGGTATCCGCCATATTATAAAATTGCTGAAACAGATTCCCAATGAGCAGAGGAATGGAAAAATATAAGATCTGCTTGGCAGGGGAACCGATTGTCATATCTTTTGCCATGAAATCACCTCTTTTTTCTTTTGTAAACAGGGAGAATCTATTCCACAACAAATAAATATTGTACCTTGCAAGCAAATACAACATTCATTTGTTTGAAAGAGGTTTCTCCGCTTAAAATAAAAAACCAAGGTAATCAATACCTTGGTTTCTATGATGAGTCATCCGGGACTCGAACCCGGGACACCTGGATTAAAAGTCCAGTGCTCTACCGACTGAGCTAATGACCCGCAACGAAGACTAGTATATAGCAGGATCATATTTTTGTCAACACATTTTTTACAAATTTTTAGATTTTTTTCAGAAAGTTTCTACGAAACCACAGATTTTTTCGGCAGTTGTAAAGGTTTCATCAGACGGTACACGCTATTGACACTGCTGTTTATTCTGTTGTAGAATAATTTTTAAGAATTACGAAAAAAGGCTACAGTAAAAATGGTAATAGAGGATGATATTCCGATAAAAGCTGTGGCAGAGGAGCTTTCTATTCATCGTAATACATTATATAGGTGGCTTGAAGGGCATGAAAAAATGTTAACGGATTAACTTATTTTTGTGTCTACTTTTATGGACATACTCCAATGTGCTTCATCCGGAAATTTTGGTAAAACGCCTTCATTAACAGAGAAAAGGGGACGTTCATGAAACAAATACTTCGACGGGTACTTCAGTTAGGTTTGCTTTGTATTGCTCTTTTTTCTGCATGGCAGGTGGCAAAAGTTTTTCTGGAATACCAAAAAGGCAATCAGATTTATGAACAAGCGCAGATTTTAGCGGGAAAACCGGAAGAGTCCGCAAGAGATGCAGAGTGTCCGGTAGATTTTATGGAATTGAAAAAAGAAAATCCGGAAATTTTTGGTTGGATTACGATAAAAGATACGCCAATTCAGTACCCGCTTTTGCAGGGGAAGGATAATAAATATTATTTGACCCATGCGTATAATGGAGAGTATTCCAGTTTTGGCAGTATTTTTCTGGATGAAAGAAACAATCAAGAAATGTCGGATCAACATACGATCTTATATGGGCATAATATGAAAAATAAAGCAATGTTTGGCAGTTTATCTCGATATCGGGATTTGGAATATGCCAAAGAACATGAGTATATTCAAATATATTTGCCGGATCGAATATTGACATACCAAATTTTTTCTGCTTACAAGGCTCATGTTTTAGATGAGGTGTATACACTGGAATTTCAAGATAATGCTGCTTTTCAGTTGATGCTGGAGGAAATGCTTTCTGCTGGCGAAATGGCACCAGAGAACATACCCACAACGGAGGATCGGATTTTGACGCTTTCTACTTGCACATCGGCAGGGGAGGTGAACTACCGATTTGTAGTAAATGCTGTATTGATTGAGGAAAGCAGTATGAAATAGAATAAAGAAAAAGCGAAGCGTTTCAATAGTGAAATTCTTCGCTTTTTTTCTGTTTTGTAAAATAAATGATGTATGATATAATAAAAAAATAGTGTGCAAAAGGGGGATGAATCTATGGAACAATTCAATATTTTGGTTTGTGATGATGATAAAAGTATTGTAGATGCCATCGAGATCTATTTGAAGCAGGAGGGTTATGCTGTCATCAAGGCATATAATGGTTTGGAGGCCCTGCGGGCATTGGAAGAAAACGAGATACATTTGATTTTGATGGATGTGATGATGCCTGAAATGGACGGGCTAAAAGCTACGGTAGCGATTCGGGAAACACTGAATATTCCCATTATCATCCTATCTGCCAAATCGGAGGATACGGATAAGATTCTGGGGCTGAATTTTGGGGCGGATGATTATATCACGAAGCCTTTTAATCCGTTGGAACTGCTGGCTCGTGTGAAGAGCCTAATGCGTCGTTATACGGCTTTGGGCAGCATTGCGGAGAAAAACAATATCATTCGGATCGGCGGTATCGAATTGGACAAGGATGCCAAGGAAGTGCGGGTGGAAGGAGAAAAGATCAAGCTGACGGCGACAGAATACGGCATCCTGCAGCTGCTGATGGAAAATGCAGGAAAGGTGTTCTCTATTGATGAAATATATGAAAAAGTTTGGAATGAAGCTTCCTTTGCTCCGGAAAATACGGTTTCTGTACATATTCGTCGTATCCGTGAAAAAATCGAGATCAATCCAAAGGAACCGAGATATCTGAAGGTGGTGTGGGGGATTGGCTACAAAATCGAAAAAATCTAAAGCATATCAAATGAAATTCAAGGTCACAGCGGCAGTGCTGTTTTTTGCCTGCGCCATCTCTATTTTTTTCTGCGGCATTGTGGCGGTGAATATTTCAAAGGAATGGAATTGGGACGTTATCAATGCGGATACGGTTTATGATACGGAAGAATTTCGTGAATTTTTCAGCAATACGTTAGACCGGGCAGTGTTGGCAGATATCTATTATCAGAGCGAAGAGCGCATCGAAGCCGGGTTGGCTGTGGATCGGGAAGAATTGCTTAACGGCTTTAAACGATATTATGGTATCGTAGACGGAGTCATCACCGGTAATACGGAGGTCAATGAGACCTATGATGGACTGATTATTTATGGAAACATTCCGGAAAGTCTCCATGAAAATCTGGCAGAATATGAAGAACTGGTGGAAAGCCGTCTGCCTTCTTATTATAAAATGTACATTCAGAGGCAGTTGGATGAATATAAAAACTGCGTCCGTTATCTGGATGGAATGAAAAACTTTCTTTATTATGTAGAGGATGAAAACGGAACTGTGATCGGCGGCAATACGACCAAGAGCGAGATTGGCGAAGCGGAGCGTACGCTGGTTCTGTCCGCCGGCTTCAGCAGCGACCATCTGGGCGAAAACCCCTATTATTTCGATGTCTACGATAACTCTATTCTGGAAGAGAGTAATTTTAAGTTTTACGGTGCGATTCAAGATCCTCTTTTGCAGGGGGACGAATTTTATGACCTGTGGCAGGCCTTTGGCTTTGCAAAACAGAGCATACCCATCCTGTTTGTGGTATTCGCTTTGTCTCTGCTGGGGCTTTTGGCGTGTATGATCTATCTGATACGGGTCACAGGGCAGAAGGAAAAAGGCGGTAAAGTGCAGTTTACAGTGGTAGACCGCCTGTATAATGAGATCCACTTCCTTCTGGTATTCCTTTTTTTCGGGGTTGCATTTACAGTGGCATCGACCCTCATAGAGATCATCCTGCAAGGGAGTGTCGTTTTCTGGAACTATGTCTTTGCGACTGTTTTGGGTGCTCTCTATCTGGCGGCAGTGGCGGTGCTGCTGAATTATGTTCTTTCTGCTGCAAGGCAGTTTAAGGACAGAAGCTTTTTCCGAAACACTTGGATTTCCGTATCTATCCGCAGGATGAGCGAGCTTTTTACTGGCAAGACCTTTCGTGGATGGATGGTCATTGTTATGCTGTGCTATGGCCTGGGCAACTGCGTTATCATGGGTATGATGGTTATGGCTCCCTATTATGGATATCCGAAGTTGGGTCTGTTGGCGGGAATCGGCTTGGTTTTCTTCAATGTTTTGTGTATGTATTGGTTCATCCGTGCGCTGCGTTCTCTAAAGGAAATCATGATTTCTGTTAAAGAAAGCTCCAAGGGGAATTTCTCCTATCCTCTGGATCTGAATAAGATTTCGCCTTCCTTCCTGAATTTTGCAGAGGATGTGGCGAATATCCAGGTAGGACTGAAAAATGCCGTGGATGATGCGGTCAAAGGGGAACGGATGAAGGCAGAGCTGATTACCAATGTTTCTCACGATTTGAAAACACCTTTGACCTCCATCATTTCTTATGCGGATCTGCTGAAAAAAGAAAAGCTGGAAAACCAAAGAGCCAGCGGCTATGTGGATATCCTTCATGAAAAATCCTATCGCCTGAAGCAGCTCATTGAAGACCTGATCGAAGCCAGCAAGGCTTCCAGTGGCAATCTGACCGTAACGAAGATGCGGGTGGATTATAAACAACTGACCCTGCAGGCGATGGGCGAGATGGAGGATAAGATGGAAGCGGTTGGGCTGACCTTTAAGATCAGCTGTGCAGAGCCTGTATTTATTTATGCAGATGGCGGGCATATGTGGCGGATTTTGGAAAACCTTTTTTCCAATGTCATCAAATATTCCATGCCCCATTCTCGGGTGTATGTGGATATCTTTAAAATGGACGGATACGGCATCCTTGTGATGAAAAATATTTCTGCGGCACCCATTGATTTCGATGAGACCCGCCTGACGGAGCGTTTTGTCCGAGGGGATGCCTCCAGAACGACGGAAGGCTCCGGTCTGGGGCTTTCCATCACCCAAAGTCTGGCGGAGATACAGGATGGTACCTTTGGTATCCAAGTGGATGGCGATTTGTTCAAGGCTGTTGTCAGCATTCCTCTTTGGGAGGAGGAAGAAGAGGACGAGGAGAACATTTCAGAAGAAAAAGAAGGGGAGTAAGCTATGGCAAAATATAAGGGCGATAAGGTTGAGGATAGATTTGAAAAGATTTATAGTCAGGGCGTGAGCAATGTGATGGAAATCTGGGTGGATAGAGAAACTGGGATACAGTATCTTTACCATGCCGCAGGATATTCCGGTGGGCTGACACCGTTGCTGGATAAAGAGGGCAAGCCTCTGATCTATGACCCCTACCAATTGTAAGAAAGTAAGTGTCTGATCTTTTTCTGGTGTTTCCTTTAGAGAACACTGGAAAATCAGGCACTTTTCTTGTCTAAAAATGGTTGCAGGCAGAAGTATGCTGATGTATACTACTGTAGAAAAAAACGGAAAAAGGGAGGGAAGACCCTTTGGGCAAGCATTTATTTGGAAAATATCAGGATAAATTTGATAGAAGTGAAAATAATCTGGTCCATTTTGTGATGTGGAGCTGCGGTGCCATTTGCATCGGCTTTATCATTGGTCTGGTGGGCATTGCCTTTCATTGGACTTTGGAATGGGCTACGGAATTCCGTACAGAACATCCCATGATACTCTGGCTTTTGCCTTTGGGCGGCCTTGCCATTGTGCTTGCCTATCGGCTGGCGGGCATGGAAAAGGATCGGGGGACGAATTTTATCCTTGTGGCGGTTCGTTCCAATGAAGCGGTCACCCTAAAAACGGCGGTGCTGATCTTTTTCAGTACGGTGATGACCCATTTATTGGGCGGCTCTGCCGGCAGGGAAGGAGCTGCCTTGCAATTGGGCGGCAGCATTGCTTCCAGCTTTGGACGAAATTTTGAATTGAATGAAAAAGAGGAACGGATTATGACCATGTGCGGTATGGCGGCTGGATTTGCTGCTTTGTTTGGCACACCCCTGACTTCAGTGATCTTTGCTATGGAAGTCATCACCGTCGGGGTCATGCATTATTCTGCTATCGTGCCCTGCATCATTTCTGCCTTGGTGGCATCAGGCCTTTCCAAGGCCGTTGGTATCAAGCCCACTGCTTTTGAGATCGTAGGCATCCCGGAAGCCATCGGGCTGGAGACTTGCTGGCTGGTAGCAATATTGGGAATCCTTTGTGCGGTGCTGAGCGTTTTGTTTTGTATTGTAATGGAGCATACAGGCAATGCCTATCGGAAATATTTCAAGAATTCCATGGTAAGAGCTTTTGTTGGCGGTTGTATCGTGATTGGGGCAACCTATCTGGTAGGCTGCAGAGATTATAACGGCGCAGGCATGGATATCATCACCAAAGCCCTGAATGGGGATGCCAAAACAGAGGCATTTCTATTGAAGATCCT
This sequence comes from Bacillota bacterium, assembly GCA_021768705.1. Classification (GTDB taxonomy): domain Bacteria; phylum Bacillota; class Clostridia; order Lachnospirales; family Anaerotignaceae; genus Anaerotignum_A. The sequence goes on along the minus strand of JAETUG010000011.1, from coordinate 36,722 downwards.
TTTTACAGCATTGACGCTTGGGGCAGGCTATAAAGGCGGCGAGATTGTTCCTTCCTTCTTTATCGGGGCAACTTTTGGCTGTATTGCGGGACCTTTGCTGGGGCTGCCTGCCGCTTTTGCCGCTTCCCTGGGGATGGCAGCGGTTTTTTGCGGTGTGACCAACTGTCCTTTGGCATCTATTATGCTTTGTATTGAGTTGTTCGGTTTCCATGGAACAGCCTATTATGCCCTTTGCTGTGCCATCAGCTATATGCTCTCCGGCTACTATGGTCTGTATTCGGAACAGAAGATCATGTATTCCAAAGTAGAACCGGAATTTATCAATAAGAACGTCCATTGATGCGTGGGGTTGGAGATATGATGCAGATCAAAAGAACACTGTATACGGTTTGTGTATAAAATGGATTTATGCATTATTTTATGCAGGCTTGTGCAGGAAACAAAAGGGCGGTTTTTTCAAAGAAAACCGCCTTTTTTATGCTGATTCTGCTTTTTATGTGTATTTTAACTAAAAAATATTTCAAAAAATATAATTTATAGTTAAATTTGGTTATTGTATTTTATGCACTTGGCGAGTATAATTCCATTTATAAAATAACACGAAAAAAAGTGTATAAACTTGGGAGGAAGATTATTATGAAAAAATTTATGAAGGGCCTTTTGGCTACAACAATGGTATTTGCAATGACAACAGCATTGGTTGGCTGCGGTGGTTCCACAGAACCTGCAACAGATGATGCAGCGGCAGAAACAGAAACACTGATCATGGCTACAAACGCAGAATTCCCCCCTTATGAATTCTACGAAGGCAGTGATGTAGTTGGTATCGATGCTGAGATTGGTGCAGCGATTGCTGAAAAACTGGGTATGGGCTTCCAGATCGAAGATATGGCGTTTGATTCCATCATCCCTGCAGTAACAAGCGGCAAAGCAAGCTTCGGTATGGCTGGTCTGACAGTAACAGAAGATCGTCTGCAGAGCGTTGATTTCTCCGATTCCTATGCAACAGGCGTACAGGTAGTTATCGTAAAAGAAGATTCCGATATCACATCCGTTGATGATTTGTTTGCAGAAGGTGCTTCTCACGTAGTAGGCGTTCAGACAGGTACAACCGGTGATATCTACACAACAGGCGACATCGAAGAAGATGGTCTGGGTACAGTAGAACGTTTCCCTAAGGGGGCTGACGCTGTTCTGGCTCTGACACAGGGCAAAATCGACTGCGTTGTAATCGATAACGAACCCGCAAAACAGTTCGTAGCTGCAAACGAAGGTCTGAAGATTCTGGATACAGAATATGCAGTAGAAGATTATGCAATCTGCTTCGCAAAAGACAGTGAACTGACAGAACAGATCAACGCAGCACTGGCTGAACTGATCGCTGACGGTACAATTCAGGAAATCATCGACAAATACATCAGCGCTGAATAATTTCAATCAGTTTTGATACAAAATGCTTCAGGGGTGGCGAAAGTCCACCCCTGTTTTGCGATTGAAAATCGAAAGAAGGAGGAACGTTTCCAATGAGTTTGAAAGAAAAATTCATATTCAACTTCATTCAGCATGATCGCTGGAAATATATTACAGACGGTCTCGTAGTTACGCTGAAGGTCACATTTTTTGCAGTGCTGCTGGGCATCGCTTTGGGTATCATTATCGCTATCATCCGCTCTACTTATGAAAAAAACGGCAGCGCTATGCGGGGCTTCAGCAAATTTGTCCTTTGGGTGATGAATCTGCTGTGCAAGATCTATCTGACGGTGATCCGTGGGACACCTGTTGTTGTGCAGCTGATGATTATGTATTTTGTTATTTTAGTTTCTACCAGAAATAAGATTTTGGTAGCGGTCATCGCCTTTGGGCTGAACTCTGCGGCTTATGTGGCGGAAATTTTCCGTAGCGGTATCATGTCTATCGATCAGGGGCAGTTTGAAGCAGGTCGCAGCTTGGGCTTCAACTATGTGCAGACCATGCAGTATATTATCATTCCTCAGGCGTTTAAAAACGTACTGCCTGCTTTGGCAAATGAATTCATCGTACTGCTGAAGGAAACCTCTGTTTCCGGCTATGTTGGCTTAATGGATCTGACAAAGGGCGGTGACATCATCCGCAGCCGTACTTACGAAGCGTTTTTCCCATTGATCGGCGTTGCGGTCATCTATCTGGTGATGGTTATGTTCTTTACATGGCTGGTAGGTATTCTGGAAAGGAGGTTGAGAAACAGTGAACGCTAATGAAACTTTGATTAAAGTAGAAAATCTGCAGAAATATTATAATGGCGGCGCCATCAAAGCGTTGGATGGCATCAATACAGAAATCAAGAAGGGCGAAGTAGTTGTTGTGATTGGTCCTTCCGGTTCCGGTAAATCTACGTTCCTGCGCTGCCTGAATTTGCTGGAAGTGCCTACAGGCGGCAGCATCTTCTTTGAGGGCACCGATATCACCGATGAAAAAACGAATATCAATATCCATCGCCAGAAAATGGGTATGGTGTTCCAGCATTTCAATCTCTTCCCCCATATGACAATACTGAAAAATATGATCATTGCACCCATGAAGCTGCGGAAAAAAAGCGAAGCAGAAGCCACAGCAATGGCGATGGAACTGCTGAAACGTGTTGGTCTGGAAGACAGAGCCAATGCATATCCTTCTCAGCTTTCCGGTGGTCAAAAACAGCGTATTGCCATCGTTCGTGCCCTGTGCATGGAACCTGAAGTGATGCTGTTCGACGAACCCACCTCTGCCCTCGACCCTGAAATGGTTGGTGAGGTTCTGGAAGTAATGAAACAACTGGCTCACGATAACATGACAATGGTCGTTGTTACCCACGAAATGGGTTTTGCAAAGGAAGTTGGCACCCGCGTGATGTTCATGGCAGATGGCAAACAGGTAGAAGAAGGGATTCCTGCGGAGATCTTTGAAAATCCTAAGAGCGACCGTCTGAAACAGTTCCTGGCAAAAGTATTGTAATGTAAAAATAAAGTGAAAGAGAATCTGTGAATCTTAAGATTTTCTTTCACTTTTTTTATTTTGTTGAATGGAAAGAAATCCCCCTTAAAGTGGTCGGATATTTTGACCTTTGTCAGCACTTTTGGGATTTTGGCGGTAGGGCTTTATGGTGTATATGGGGAAGATCGTGGACCCTTTTTGTATCCCAGAATGCTTCTTTGTACCATGATCGGGATGCTTTGCTGTTATTTCTTAGAATTTGGTGAGGTTTCTAATACATATAACTTTACTCTGCTGAATATCGTTGTATATTTGTTTGTTGTACCTGTTTATACCCTTCTGGTCTATGAATTTTGCGATAAGAGAAACCTAAAATTGAAATAAAAGAAAGCCTTAGAGTGTGATCTAAGGCTTTTTGTTTGCTTATTATTCGGGAATATCAGTTTCATCCATCATAGGAATGTGCGCCTCCGACAGAGCCTGCGCAAACATACCCTTGCCGTCGATGAGGGTTTTGGTAAATGTGCCATCGTAGATTTGTTTGCAGCCACAGGAAGGACTACGAGGCTGGAGAACAGCAAGATCGATATGTTCTTCTGCAAGTCTTGTCATGGTTTTTTCTGTGCCTGCTTGGAAAAAATCTGTGACATCTTCTCCATTGGCATTGATGGCTCTGCCATTCCGCAATTCCACAGGGATTCTGGGAGTAGGCAGACCGCCTGTTACTTCCGGACAGACAGGGATGACTTCGTGTCCTTCAACAAACCGCAGAACCTTCTGGCTGCGGTTGTTGCCGCCGTTATATTTACAATTATGCCCCAAAAGGCATGCGCTGACTGCGATTTTCACAAAAACACCTCCTTAAAATGTATCCAATGCATTTTGCAGGTCGCTAAAGAATTTGGATAAATGATATCCATCCATCACAGCATGGCTGATGGTCAGGGTGAGGGGCAGGGTGGTTTTGCCATTTTCTTCTGTATATTTTCCGAAGGTGATGAGGGGGAAGAGATTGGGCATACCGCCGTAATTCACAGGGCAGTAGGCTTCGTAGCTGAGCCAAGGCACACAGGAGATGCAGAAAAAGTTTTTCGGCTGTCCTTCTTTTACTTTGATGCCCTTTTTATCCTGATAGGTTTCCCCATCTGTCAGTATGTTGTTGTAGAAAGTATCAAAATCAGCATCATATTGGCTCCAAACATCGGAAAAGGTTTTGTCATCCTCGTGGAAGATGGTGAAATTGGGATTTAAATAGGAAAAATACCCCGGGTTCCCATTTTCATCGATATTCGTACACATTTCCGGAAGGTTGGCAATGACCTGTCCCGTCAGGGCTGCAAAGGCAGGAAAGAACCGCAGTTTCCGTTTTTTTGTTTCTGGCAGAAAGTGGGATACATCCAGCCGTACGGTAATGCTGTTGACGGATTTGACAAAGCCTTTGGTGTAATACTCGAAATGGCTGCTGCGGGGCCACGTATTTCTATCGTAAAGTGTAAAGGTCGCTTCTTTCATGGGGATCATCCTTTCTGTTTGTACTGTTTCCATTGTAGCACAATGCAATCAAAAAATCCTCCCCATATCAGAGAAGGATCTTTTGATTTATTTTAGAAATCGTACAGTTTTTGTTTTTGTGTCCCATGTAAGATCAGATGCGGGCTGATCCAATGCATCAAGAATCTGCATCCAGTCTCTCAGGGAAACGAAAGTACGTCCATTTTTTGTTTCCGCAGGGGTGAAAAGCGGAACTTTATTCGCCACACAAATCATATCATTTGCGCCAATCTGAAGATCGACACCTTTTGTAAAAACGCCATCATTTCGATCTCTGCCGGTGTAGGTATCCGCTGCTTTTGTTCTGACAGAAACTGTTTTCGTGGCAGCGTCCCACGTTATATCTACATCAGCCTCTGTTACCTTCAGCAATGCCCGCAGAGGCAGCATAGTATACCCATTGCTCAAATAAGGGGCTTCATCCGCTATATAGGCAACAGTACCATTTTTCAAGATGGAAGGACTGCCGATGGTGATCTGGTATTCATTTTTCTTTGCAGGTTCTTCCTTGGAATTTTCTTTGTCGGGTTCTGTTTCTGGCTTCTTTTCATCCTTTGGGGCGGTTTTCTCGACTTTTTTTACCAGTGTGACGGTTTTCTCATCTCTGTCAATTTCTTCCGAAAAGTCCATCCAGTTATCCGCGGGTTTTACAGAAGATTTGTGGGTTACAGTGATGTTGCGGTCTGTGCAGTCTGTGGGGAAAATCACCTTTGCCCGATCCTGCAGGCTGATGATGGGGTCTTTGCCTTTGGCTTCACTGACATAAATGACATAACCTTCCGGTTCGACTGTAATTTCTACCTTATCCTCGAAAATGAGGGGGCCGTGATCCACATAAATTGCACTGGCACCATAGCTTTCTGTGGTGATTTTTAGCTTACCATTGCCGGAGAAATACAATTCCCCTTCGCCATATATGCCGCAGCAATGATAAGATTCTGTCAGGAGCTCATTATTTTTCCCTTTTAGAGAAACAGTGCTTTCATCGGGCAATAGGATTGCCGCCTGATTTTCCATTTTGCCCTCCGGTACAACAGCGTTGAAATCTTCCAGGGTCAGGGTTTTGGAATCAGCATCCCATTCCCAGCCGTCTCCTTCACAGTCATTTCTGCCGCTGCGAAAATCCATCATCCAGTTGGTGATCCTGAGGGTATCTGCAGCAAAGGCGGAGACGGGAAAGGCGCCTAAAAGGATAGCTGTTGTCAAAAGCCCGCAGATCGGTTTTTTCGTCATAAAAATTCCTCCTTTTCTTTTTTTCATTTCTTATGATATTGTACCTGATAGAAAAAGAGATGGAAAGCTCCATCTCTTTCTATCAATCAGTATGTCAATGTAATAGTTTTTGTTTCGGAATCCCAGTTCAGCTGAGAACTGCTCATTTCCATAATGCTCATCCAATCCCGCAGGGAAACGAACAATCTGCCGTTTTTTGTTTCGGCGGGAGTTGAAAGTTCGATTTTTTCTGTACCTTTTTTGTAGGTATCCTGACCGGGGTTGATCACAACCAGTTTATTGTTTACGAAGGTATATGCAGCTTTTTGTTCTGCACTCCATTTTACTTCCTGCTCAGGATCGGAAACTTCCAACAGAGCCCGCAGAGGCAGCATAGTATAGCCATTGCTCAGGTAAGGGGAAACATCTGCTGTGTAGGAGATCTTTCCGTTTTTTTCGATAGAAGGGCTGCCGACAACGATCTTGTATTCGTTCTGTTTCTGGGAATCATCGGGTTTTTCAGCAGAAACAGGGGGCTCTTCTTTTTCCGGTGCTTTTACGGTTTCCTTAGCCACCAGATTGATATAGTCATCATCCCATGTATCCTCTACCTCTGCATAATCCAGCCAATTAGAAGAAGTGTGTACTTGGGATTTTTTCGTGAGAAGGATGTTACGGCCTTTATGGTCTTTTTTGTTGAAGATGAGCTTTGCATCATCTTTGATGCTGATGAGTGGGTTAGTGCCTCTGGCATTATTCAGATAAATGATATAGCCACTGGATTCCACAGTGATTTCTGCTTCATCATCAATGAGCAGGGGGCCTTTTTCCACATAAATGGCATTTGCGCCATAGCTGTCAAGGGAAAGTGTCAATTTACCATCCCCGTAGAAATTTACTTCCCCTTCACAATAAAAAGCATCACAGTGGAAGGAATGGGTTTCCAGTACGTTGTCATCACCTTCGATTTCCACATAGCTGTCCTCTGGCAGATAGATGGCAGCAGAATCCTCCAGTTTGTTGTAAGGAACAGAATAACGGAATCCGTCCAGTGTCAATGTCTGACCATTGGCATCCCAATACCAGCCTTCTCCGGAAGCATCCTCTTCCTGATTCCGGAAATCCATAACCTTTGTATCTAGGACATTGAGGGAATCCTCCGCTAAAGCAGTTACGGGGGATACTCCAACAAGAATAGCAGCGGAAAGCGCACCGCAGAGAATTCTTTTCTTCATAAAAATTCCTCCTTTGAAAATACAACTTATCTATTTTATGATACCATACCTGAGAATGGAATCCAACAGCAAAGAGCGTAAGATTCCTTTAATATTTTTTGACGGAAAAAATTTCAATTTGTTCCAGGCGGGAAAAAGGCGTGGTGCATTTTAGGAAAGTATAGTATAATGAAATATAATTTGAATGGACGCAAAGATTGAAAATCAATGCCGAAGCATAGAAATGGAGGACTGGCATGAGATATATCAACGAATTGAAAGAGGGCGAAAATGTCATCGAGCATTACCTCTGCAAATCCAGAACAAGTATGAAATCCCGCAATGGGAAAACATATCTTTCTTTGAAATTACAGGATAAAACAGGGATCGTGGATGCGAAAGTCTGGGATATGAACAAGGATATCCAGAGCTTCCAGGAAAAGGATTTCATCAAGATCGATGCCTTTGTAACCACATTCAATAATGAACTGCAGCTGAATGTAAAACGTATCCGCCGCAGCCGTGAAGGGGAATATGATCCTGCTGATTTTATCCCCAGCACCGATAAAAACATTGATGAAATGTACAACCAGCTTTTGGATTATATCAAAACAATCCAGAGCCCTTATATCAAAAAGCTGCTGGAAGAGATTTTCCTGAAGCACCCTGTTATCAGCAAGGATTTCAAGTATCATTCCGCAGCAAAGACCATGCACCATAGTTTCCGCGGCGGTTTGGTGGAACATACTTTATCTGTAACCCAGATCTGCGACTTTATGGCACCCAGATATGCATATGTGGATCGGGATATTTTGGTGGCCTGCGCCATGCTGCATGATGTCGGTAAGATCATGGAGCTGTCTGATTTCCCTGAAAATGATTACACAGACGAAGGGCAGCTTTTGGGGCATATCTTCATGGGGGCCGAACTGATCCGTGATACAGCGGCGAAAATCGAGGGCTTTCCCAAACAGCTGGTGACATTGATGATGCACTGCATCCTTTCCCACCATGGGGAATTGGAATATGGCTCTCCCAAGGTGCCTGAGACCATCGAAGCATTCATCCTTCATTGTGCGGACAACATGGATGCGAAAACAAAAATGTTCGAAGAAATCATTGCAGGAGATAATACCCAAGGCAGTTGGGCGGGGTATCACCGTATGCTGGCAAGAAATATTCGTAAATCTGACTATAAATAAGAGGAAGCAAAATGGAACGAAAAACATTATCCGCCCACGAGATCAGCAAATTTGATTATTGCCCATATCAGTGGTATTATGAACGGCTGTACGGCAGGAAGGAGCTGCGGCGCCTCTATGTGGAACGAAATGAAAGACTGCATTTGGAGGACAGCCTTGCCAGTAGATTTCAGAAAGGAGAAAAATATCACCGCAGAAGCTATCTTTTGCTGAAGCTGAAAAGAACCCTTTGGAAAGTGGCGGTGCTGCTGTTCGCAGGGGCTGCTGCTGTGGGATATTTGTGGATGAGACATGGCGGAATGGTCTAAGAGTTTTTTGAGCAGCCTTGGGGTGGCAGATTGGATGATGGTGGCAGTGATCTTCCTGCTGGTGGTGCTTTTGCTGGTGAAGCATGGCAGACCCGGTATCCGCAAGTTGACTGCACGGGATGATGTGCGGGGCTATGCCCTGATCTATGCTGACCAGAAGCAGGGCAGAAAAGGTGAGGAAGACTTTGGAAAGCTGCTCTATTCTGCAAAATATGAACTGCAGGGCAAACCGGATTATGTTTTTCGGAGCAGGTTTGGCGGGAAAATTGTACCGGTGGAACTGAAAAGCGGCAGTATCGATGAAGAGGAAGAACCGCATCATGGGGATCTGCTGCAGCTGGGGGCATATTTCTTGATTTTGGAGGATGTGTACGGCAAAAGGCCTGCGTTTGGGCGCATTGTCTATCAGGATTATATGTTTGAGATCAAAAATACAGCGAAGGTGCGGAATGAAGTGCTGGGAACCATGAAGGAAATGCGGGAGATGCTGCAGTATGGCGTTGGAAAGCCGAAGAACAGCTTTGCCCATTGCCGTCCCTGTGTCTGCAATGGTACGGTGTGTCCCTTTTCCGAGACAGAAATAGAAGGAGAATTAGAATGAACATTCCCGTAGAAAAAAATAAAATTTACGAGATGACGATAGATGCTCTGGGCAGCAATGGGGAAGGCATTGGCCGTATCGATGGTTTTACGGTTTTTGTGGAAGGGGCTTTACCCGGCGAAAAGATCAGGGTTCTGATTGTGAAAGTGAAAAAGAACTATGGCTATGGCAAGTTGATGGAGACATTGGAGGTTTCCCCTGAACGCAGAGAGCCTGTATGCCCTGTGGCGAAGCAGTGCGGCGGCTGTCAGCTGCAGCATTTGTCCTATGAAGCAGAGTTGGCTTATAAGACAAAAGAAGTACAGGATGATTTGGAACGGATCGCCGGCATCAAGGGCGTAGAGGTAAAGCCTGCCCTTGGTATGGCAGACCCCTGGCGTTACCGTAATAAAGCGCAGTTTCCTGTGGGGCAGGGCAAGAATGACTGTGCCATCGGGTTTTATGCGAAGCGCAGCCATCGTATTGTCGATACAGACAGATGCTTCCTGCAGAACGAATGTAACGATGAGATCATCGGTATTGTTCGCCAGTTCCTGAATGAATTCCAGATTCCGCTTTATGACGAGGAGAAGCACAAGGGTCTGGTGCGTCATATTTTGACCCGTATCGGCAGAAACAGCGGCGAGATCATGGTCTGCATCGTTGTAAACGGAAAAAAATTGCCCAATAGTGATCGTTTGGTGGAACGCCTGAAAAAAGTGGAAGGCGTTGTTTCCATTGTACTGAATGTGAATAAAGAAAAGACCAATGTGATTTTGGGTAAAAAAGTGATTACCCTTTGGGGAAAGGATACCATTACAGATTCCATTGATGGTATCGAATTTGAAATTTCTCCCTTGTCCTTCTATCAGGTGAATCCTGTGCAGACGGAAGTGCTGTATGGCAAAGCGGTGGAGCTGTCTGATTTGAAAGGGGATGAAACAGTCCTTGATCTGTATTGCGGCATTGGCACCATTTCCCTGTTTTTTGCCAGAAAGGCGAAAAGGGTCTTTGGCGTGGAGATCGTTCCCGAAGCCATTGCCGATGCCAAAAAGAATGCGGAAAGAAATGGCATCACAAATGCGGAATTTGCCGTGGGCGCTGCGGAAGAAGTGATTCCCAGATTATATGAAGAAGAAGGCATCACAGCGGATATCGTTGTGGTGGACCCTCCCAGAAAGGGCTGCGATGAAAAACTGTTGGAAACGATCCTACAGATCAGTCCTGAAAAGATTGTGTACGTTTCTTGTAACCCTGCTACCTGGGCAAGAGATTTGGTGGTGCTGAAAGAGGGCGGCTATGAGGTGAAGGAAGTGCAGCCTGTGGATCAATTTCCTCATAGTGTCCATGTGGAGGTAGTGTCGTTACTCCAAAAACGAGATATGTAAAAATCCTTGCATTTCAGCCCTTTGTGAATGGAATAGCATTATTGTATGAAAGACAGTCATTTTAGTTCTTGATGAAAAGTAACATTTCCATCGGAACTGAATGAGTGTCTTTTTTTGTAAACAACTTGACTTTTAATTTTTTCATGCTATATTATATCTATGACTGAAGTGGTATTTTTGGTCATATATAGGAGGACTTATGGCAAGGAGTTTTTCAGAAAGAGAAAAAGAAAACATCAAAAGAAGTTTACAGGAAGCCTGTAAACAAAGCTGGACACAGTATGGCTACAAAAAAACAAGCGTTGATGAACTTTGCAAGCAGGTAGGCATCTCAAAGGGGGCATTTTATCTTTTTTTTGAATCGAAAGAGGCTCTTTTTTGTGAAGTATTGTGTTCTGTGCAAGAACAAATTTGTAATATGGCATCTGAGGTAATTGAAAAATACAAAGATAAGTATGGTGTTGCGGAAGCCTTAAAGCTTATATATCGGGAATATGATAAAAACAATTTTTTGTATGATTCAAACAGTACAGACTTCATTATTTTGATGCATAAGCTATCAGAGGAACAGGCAAAGAAAATCGAAAAATCCAATCAAAAGAGTCAACAGCTTTTTTTCAGCCAACCGTATTTGAAATTCAAGATTGATGCAGATTTGGCGATATCAATTATTTATTCTTTGATTATGAATATCAAAAATAAGGATATTCTTCCACGCAATCATATGGAAACCTTTGATTTTATGGTTGACCATTTGATTGACAGTTTGTATGAATAGCAGGAGGTAGAAAAGAAATGCAAATGAAAGAAACGAGAGGTCGACCTACGACCTTGACTTCGGGGAGTATCGTTGTTATGAGATACAAAGGGAAGAAGTGGCAGTCGAAAGCTGTTGTTAAATTGATTTAAAACGGATGGAGGTAAAAATGAAAACAGAAGTCATAAAGAAAAATAATATAGAGGTTGCAGTTGTGAGTAGTGATGAATTGTTGATTACAGATGTTCAGTCTGCTTTAGACTTCATTTTGACAGTAAAATACGAAACAGGCTGTACAAATATTGCGGTAAACAAAGAGGCGATTGTAAATGATTTCTTTGTTTTGCGTTCTTGTCTGGCAGGAGAAATATTGCAGAAATTTATCAACTATGGTGTGCGATTTGCGATATACGGCGATTTTTCAAGATATACAAGTAAGCCGCTGAAAGATTTTATGTATGAGAGCAATAAAGGAAAGGATATTTATTTTCAGCCTACTGCTTCTCTTGCAGTGGATCAACTCTCTGGGTGTGCGAAAAATGAAAAAAGAGATCGTTATGAACGCTAATTGAAACTCACGGTGATTTTTAATCTAGATTGCAAACGTCATATTGACAAGCAAAGGGATCATCTATACAATAATATGGAATGATTTGCATGAAGCAAATGGAAAGAAGCCGAAGTTTCTGAAACACCTTGTACCGATACCTTGATGATATGTATGTGCAGAAGGCATACGACTTTTCTGAAGAAGAGTCCTATGCCTTTTTATTTTCGTCAGGGCATTTTTTGCGTTATTTTGAAAGGAATCCCGAAAGCTATGAGAAAAATTACTACATTACTTTTGACATTTACCATGCTGTTCAGCCTGGCTGCGTGTGGCGGCGGCACAGAACCTGCTTCTGATACAGAAACCCTTGTATATGGCAGTGGCGACTATACCCGTATCAATCCTGCCATGGATGAGCATGGCGAGATCAATATCCTGCTTTTCAATGGTCTGACTGCCCATGACGGGGCAAATCAGGTCGTTCCCTGTTTGGCGAAGGACTGGACATTTGATGAATCCAGCTGCACCTATACATTTGATCTGGAGCAAAATGTAACTTGGCACGATGGCGAGCCCTTTACGGCAGAAGATGTAAAATTTACGATCGAAGCCATCATGGACCCTGAAAACGGTTCTGAAAATGCACCTAATTACGAAGATGTGCAGGAAATCACGGTCGTTGATGAACATACGATTTCCTTTCAGCTGGCAGCGCCCAATGTGGCATTTCTGGACTACATGACAATGTCTGTTTTGCCCAAACATCTGCTGGAAGGGGAAAATATGCAGGAATCGGACTTTTTCCGCAACCCTGTGGGTACAGGCCCCTATCAACTGGAAAGCTGGGAGGAAGGTCAGGCCATCACTCTGGTGAAGAATGAGAATTACTTTAAGGGAGAACCCAATATTGATACAATCATTTTTAAAATCGTAACAGAGGATACTGTAAAAGCACTGCAGGTGGGTTCCGGAGAGTTGGATCTTACTTTGCTGACCCCCAAGGATGCAGAATCCTTTGCGGGTGATGAAAAGCATACGGTTTATCACATGATGACTTCCGATTATCGTGGGATTCTGTTCAATTTCCAAAACGAATACTGGACAGAAAATAAAGATATCATTCCTGCCATTTGCTATGGTCTGGATCGTCAGGCGATCCTGGATACCGTTGTGCTTGGGCATGGTATTGTGGCGTATGGCCCGCTGCAGAGAAATATCTACAACAATGAAAACGTAGAACAGTATGCCTATGACCCCAAAAAAGCCATGCAGATTTTGGAGGACGCAGGCTGTATCATGGGGGAAAAAGGTTTTTATGAACGCAATGGGGAAGAAATCGGCTTTGTCCTCAGTGTAGCTGCAGGGGATCAGGTGCGTCTGGATATGGCGCAGGCGGCAGCCCAACAACTGCAGACAATTGGCATCAACTGCAGGGTGGAAGTCCCCACTCAGGTAGATTGGAACGGACAGATGGCATATCTGATCGGCTGGGGCAGTCCCTTTGATGCGGATGACCATACTTACAAGGTATTTGGTACGGAAAAAGGGGCTAATTATTCCGGTTACTCCAATGCAGATGTGGATAAATATCTGACGGAAGCCCGTCAGACGGACGATGGGGAAAAACGTAAGGAAGCATACGATAAATTTCAGGAAGCATTGGCGAATGACCCTGCGTTTGCCTTCATCTGCTATGTGGATGCGGATTATGTGGCAGATGCCAAGCTAAAAGGCATCGACGCGAATACCGTTATGGGGCACCACGGTGTGGGCATTTTCTGGAATGTAACAGAATGGACAATGGAAGAATAGAAATAGAGCGGAAAAGGGGCTGAAAGCCAGTCCCTTTTCTGTATTTCAGGTGATGGATCATGGCAGAACTTTTAGAAATCAAAAATTTGTCAGTCAGCTTTGATACGCCCCAGGGGGAACTGCAGGCAGTACGGGATGTATCCTTTTCTCTGCATGCAGGAGAAGTATTGGCTCTCGTTGGGGAATCAGGCTGCGGAAAAAGTGTGCTTTGCAAAAGCATTATGAAGCTGCTGCATGGAAATGCCCGTATTACAGGCGGAAGTATTCTTGTGGATGGAGTGGATATCACCAATTATCGCCAGCGGGATATGGAACGTCTGCGGGGCAGGCTGTTTTCTATGGTATTTCAAGACCCCATGGCAACGCTGAATCCGACGATTTCCATTGGCGAGCAGATCGCAGAGGCTGTGCGCGTCCATCATCCTAAGATGGAACGGGAGGCAGTCTATCAGCGTGTCATGGAATTGATGAAACTGGTAGGCATCACGGAGCCGGAACAGCGGTATCGGCAGTATCCGTATCATTTTTCCGGAGGGATGCGTCAGCGCAGTGTCATGGCGATCGCTCTGGCATCGAATCCCAAAATACTTCTTGCGGATGAGCCGACAACTTCTTTGGATGTGACCATACAGGCTCAAATTCTTGATCTGCTGCGGGATATCCAGCAGAAACTGGGTACAGCAACGATTTTTGTTTCCCATGATCTGGGTGTGGTTGCCAGAATTGCTGACAGAGTAGCGGTGATGTATGCGGGGAAAATTGTAGAGATTGGTACGGCAGAGGAGATTTTTTATGATCCTCGCCATCCTTATACCTGGGCGCTGATGCGTTCTTTGCCGGCCTTTGCTCGGGAAGGGGAAGAACTCTATACCATTCCCGGTATGCCGCCCACCATGATTGATCTGCCCCCTGGGGATGCTTTCGCTAGCCGTAACGAATATGCTTTGGCAATCGATTATGAAGAAATGCCCCCTATGTTCCAAATCAGTGATACCCACTATGCGGCAACGTGGCTTTTGGATGAACGGGCGCCAAAAATAACCCCACCGATGGGAGGTGATTTCCATGGATGATTTGATATTGGAGGTGCAGCATCTGACCCATCAGTTCAGGTTGACGAAAAATCTGGTGATAAAAGCAGTAGATGACCTTTCTTTTCAGATACGCAGAGGGGAAATCTTCGGTCTGGTGGGGGAATCGGGTTCCGGCAAATCTACGGTGGCAAGGTGCATCATGAATATTTATCAGCCTTCTTCCGGCAGGATATTTTATAACGGCATCAACGTTTGCGACCCCAAAGAATTTCGGAAGCACAAAAAAATACTTCAGACCTCCCGTCAATTGATTTTTCAGGATTCCGCCTCCAGCCTGAATGGCAGGATGCAGGTGGCAGATATCATAGGGGAGCCCATGGAGATCCATCATATCAAGCCGCCAAGAGGCTCTTTGCGGGCAGAAGCGGAATTTCAGCTGCATTCTGTCGGCTTGGACAAATCCTATCTGAATAAATACCCTACGGAATTATCCGGAGGTATGCGCCAGCGGGTAGCCATTGCCCGCGCCCTTTCCATGGAACCGGAGTTGCTGGTGGCAGATGAACCGATTGCTTCTCTGGATGTATCCATACAGGCTCAGATCATCAATTTGTTCAAGCATCTGCAGGCAGAGCATGACTTTTCTATCCTGTTTATTGCCCATGATCTGTCGGTGGTGAAATATCTTTGCGATCGGGTAGGGGTGATGTATCGTGGAAAGCTGGTGGAAGTGGCGCAGACGAAAGAACTGTTTTCTTCCCCGAAGCATCCCTATACAAAGACATTGCTCTCTGCCATCCCCGTGCCTGACCCCAGACGGGAACGGACGAGGGTGTTGCAGGAATTTGACCCTGCTTTGTTTGAATGGGATGGGAAATTAGTTGAGATTTCTCCTGACCATCTGGTGTGGAAAGGGGGAAACCAATGAATCGAAAAAATCCTTATGTGTATTATGGTAAAAAGATTTTGATTTTTCTTTTGAGTGTACTGCTCTTATCCGTGGTGATATTTTATGTAGCACGCCTTGCCCCCGGCGATCCGCTGGTTTCCTATTATGGAGACCGTGTGGAAAAGATGAGCATGGCAGAACGGGAATGGGCAGAAGAAAATCTGGGGCTGAATGACCCCATCCATGTGCAGTATCTGCGGTGGCTTCAAAATGCGCTGAAAGGCAACTTCGGCATTTCTTTTAAGTATAAAACAGATGTACTGGAGGTCATTGGAGGAAGGCTGGTCAATACGCTGATTTTAGGGGGCATTGGCTTTGTACTGATTTTCGTTCTTGCCTTGGGTCTGGGCATCCTGTGTGCGTGGCATGAAGAAAAATGGTTGGATAAACTGATCTGTAAGGTGGGGACCATCATCAGTTGTATCCCGGAATTTTGGCTGTCCCTGATACTGATCCTTATTTTTGCCATCTATTTGCGTTGGCTTCCCAGCAGCAGTGCTTATTCTATCGGGAAGGCAAAGGATATTTCTGATCGTATCCTGCACTTGATCCTTCCTATGACGATAGTCGTAGGGAGTCATTTGTGGTATTATGCTTATATGATCCGCAACAAACTATTGGAAGAAGTCAGGGCAGAATATGTGCTTTTGGCGAAATCCAAGGGATTGGATAAAAAAAGCATCCTGTTCCGCCATTGCCTGAGAAACATCATCCCGTCCTATCTTAGTATCATGGCCATCTCCGTTCCCCATATTCTAGGGGGTACCTATATTATCGAAACTGTGTTTTCCTATCCCGGTATTGGTACTTTGTCCTATGAAAGTGCTAGATATCAGGATTATAATCTGCTGATGCTCCTGTGCATCCTTTCGGGAGCGGTGGTGATCCTGTGCAATATCATTGCCCAAACCATCAATGAGCACATCGACCCACGGATGCGGGAGAACGAAAGTATTGAAACAACGGAGGTGACGGAAATTGGATGATCGTTTTGTGCAGGTGGGGATCCGTTCTGTTGCGGCACCGACAGAGAAAAAAGCAAAGTGGTACGAAGGAAAGCCTCTTGTTTCCATGGCGGTGCTGGCTGTCATCCTTTTGGGGTGCCTGTTCTGCGGTTTCTTTCTTCCCAAAGACCCTGCTTATATGGATCTGTATCATGCAAATACAGCACCAAATGCAGAATTTTGGTTTGGCACCGATGCCATGGGACGGGACATCTTCTCCATGATTTGGTACGGCGGGCGTATATCTCTGTTCATCGGCTTTTTTGCCACAATGATCTCCACGGCGATTGCTATCTTGTTTGGTGCCATCAGCGGACTTGCGCCAAAGTGGCTGGATGATCTGCTGATGCGGCTGACGGAAATATTTCTCAGCATCCCGAACCTGCTGCTGGTGATTCTGTTGCAGGCGATATTGGGGAAAGCAAATGTGCTGAGTATTTCCTTTGTCATTGGCATCACCGGATGGACGAGCATTGCCAAGGTGGTCCGCACAGAGGTACGGCAGATTAGAAACAGCGAATATGTCATTGCTGCAAGATGTATGGGGGCAGGCTTTTTCCGCATTTTGTGGAAACACCTGACGCCCAACTTTATTTCTTCGATCATGTTTATGGTGATTATGAACATACGAGGAGCGATTGTCTCCGAATCTACATTGAGCTTTCTGGGCATCGGGCTCCCTTTGGAGATCATTTCCTGGGGGAGTATGTTGTCCTTATCGGAAAAGAGTATGCTTTCCGGTGCATGGTGGATGATCCTAATCCCTGGTGTTTTTCTGATAGTGACATTGCTTTGCATCACAAATATCGGCAATCATCTGCGGAAAAATGTTAACCGCAGACAGAGTAATCTATAAAATTGGCAAATATCACGAGGTTTATTTTATGAATTTACAAGAATTTTTTATCGAAAATCCCAAAGTCGCCCTGGCTTTTTCCGGCGGTGTGGATTCCGCCTATCTGCTTTATGCGGCGAAGAAGCATGGGGCAGAGGTGCGTGCCTATTATGTCAAATCTGCGTTTCAGCCTCAATTTGAACTGGAGGACGCAAAAAGACTGGCGAAAGAACTGGGCGCAGATATGAGGGTACTGCAGGCGGATGTGCTAGGGGATGGACTGGTAACGGCGAACCCTGCGGATCGTTGTTATCATTGCAAGAAACGCATCTTTACGGAAATTGGAAAGGCGGTTGCGGCAGATGGATTCCCTGTGCTGATGGATGGTACGAATGCTTCTGATGATGTGGGAGACCGCCCGGGTATGCGGGCGTTACAGGAATTGTCTGTCCGTTCTCCCCTTAGAGAATCCGGGCTGACAAAAGATGAAATCCGCCGATTATCCAAAGAAGCGGGCTTGTTCACATGGAACAAGCCTGCCTATGCCTGCCTTGCCACACGTATCCCCACAGGAGAACCCATTGCAGCAGAAAAGCTGCAGAAAACAGAGCAGGCAGAGGATTATTTGTTTTCTCTTGGGCTGACGGATTTTCGGGTGAGGATGTTTGGCGATGCTGCAAGGCTGCAGTTCACGAAAGAGCAGTTGCCTAAAGTTTTGGAAAAAAGAACAGAGATTATAAAGGAACTCAAAAAGTATTACGATGCTGTGCTGCTTGATTTGGAGGTGCGTGAATGAACAACGAGATCAAAAAGGTTTTGGAAGCTGTGCGTTCGGGGGACATGTCTGTAGAGGACGCATTGTTGAAGATCAAGACGGAACCTTTTGAAGATATTGGCTTTGCAAAAGTAGACCTGCACCGCAAAGTGCGCCAGGGGGTGGCGGAAGTGGTCTATGGTGCAGGGAAAACACCGGAGCAGATCATAGGAATCCTTGCGGTGATGCAAAAACATGGACAGAATACGATTCTGATCACCCGTATGTCTCAGGAGGCAGCGGATATGGTCGGCAAATCTTATGAACTGGAGTATCATAAGGAGGCAAGGGTCGGCATCATCGGCAAACTGCCTGTGCCTGATGGGATTGGCAATATTGTTGTTGCCACCGGCGGCACCAGTGATATTCCCGTAGCAGAAGAAGCGGCTTTGACGGCACAGGCTTTGGGCAATCATGTGGTGCGTTTGTATGATGTGGGCGTTGCTGGGCTCCATCGGACGTTGGCGCATCTGGATGATATCATGGGTGCCAGTGTCATCATTGCCATTGCGGGGATGGAAGGGGCTCTTGCCAGTGTGATTGGCGGATTGGCGGATTGCCCTGTTATCGCTGTTCCCACAAGCATCGGCTATGGCGCATCCTTTGGCGGTCTGTCCGCTCTGCTTTCTATGCTGAATTCCTGTGCCAGTGGGGTATCGGTAGTCAATATCGATAATGGCTTTGGCGCAGGCTATCTGGCAAGCATGATCAACCATATGGAAGCCATGGATGCAAAAAAGGAGGTATGATCGATGAGAACATTATATTTAGATTGCGGCATGGGGGCCGCAGGGGATATGCTTGCGGGGGCATTGCTGGAACTGTTGCCTGATCCGGAAGCTTTTCTTGCTGAACTGAACGACCTTGGTATTCCAGACGTAAACATAAAAAGAGAACCTTCTGTAAAATGCGGTATTACCGGCACCCATATCTCCGTAACGGTGAATGGAGAAGAGGAGGAAAGCCACGACCATGAGCATCATCATAGCCATGAGCATGTTCACGACCATCACCATGAGCATCATGAACACCATCACCATACGGGAATGCACGAGATCGAACACCTTGTGATGAGGCATTTTCACCTTCCTGAAAAAGTGAAAAAGGACATTATGGCGGTATATGGGCTGATTGCCGAGGCAGAAAGCCATGCCCATGGCGTGCCTGTGACAGAAATCCATTTCCATGAGGTAGGCACAATGGATGCGGTGGCGGATATCACTGCAGTTTGTCTGCTGATGGATCGGCTTTCGGTGGATGAGGTGATCGTTTCTCCCGTTCATGTGGGCAGTGGTCAGGTGAAGTGCGCCCACGGCATCCTGCCTGTGCCTGCGCCGGCAACGGCATATATTTTAAAGGATGTGCCTATTTATGGCGGCAGTGTCAAAGGTGAGCTTTGTACGCCTACCGGTGCCGCACTGCTGAAGTATTTTGCCACACGTTTTGGAAATATGCCTGTGATGAAAGTACAGGCGGTGGGCTATGGTATGGGAAAAAAGGATTTTGAAGCGGCAAATTGCGTTCGTGCCATGTTGGGAGAAACCAAAAGCGGAAAGGATATCGTTCTGGAGCTTTCCTGCAATGTGGACGATATGACAGCGGAAGAGATCGGTTTTGCCATGGAACGGCTGTTGGAAGGCGGTGCCCTTGAGGTTTATACCATCCCGATCCATATGAAAAAATCCCGCCCCGGTACATTGATTCGTGTGATGTGCAAAGAACAGAACAAGGAAGATATGATTGGCCTGATCTTCAAATATACAACAACGATCGGGATTCGTCAGGCGGAAACACAGCGTTATGTGCTGGACAGAAAGATCACAATGGTGGAAACGCCTTGCGGCACAGTACGCCGGAAAGATGCGGCGGGCTATGGCGTATCCCGTTCTAAGTATGAATACGATGATCTTGCCGATATAGCCAGAGAAAAGGGACTCAGTATCAAAGAGGTACGGGATTTGATTGAGAAGGATTGATTCAAACTGGCAAGTAGGTGAGAAACTTGATTTCAGGGAGAAGAAAAATGGATTATCTTTTTTTATCTAAAACCATTTTGTTTCATGGAGCATCACCGGAGGAAGTCCGGATGATGCTGGATTGTCTGGGGACGGAGACACGGAGATATCAGCGGGGGAGTATTGTCTATCACATGGGGGATGTTGTCAATTCTATGGGAATCCTGCTCTCGGGCAGCGTTTCCATAGAGAATGATGATGTGTGGGGGAACAAGAGCATACTGGACAAGATCGGGCCGGGGCAGGTGTTTGCGGAGACCTATGCCTGTGTTCCGAATGAGCCGTTGATGATCAGCATTGTTGCCACAGAGCCAACGGAGATCCTGTTTCTGGATATGAGTCGTGTGCTACACATTTGCTCCAATGCCTGCGGCTTGCACAATCAGCTGATTCGGAACCTGTTGTCCGTTGCGCTGCAGAAGAACCTGAGCCTGTCTCGCCGCATTTTCCATACCAGCTCCAAATCCATCCGAGGAAGGCTCTTGTCCTATCTTTCCTTTCAGGCTACCCAGCATGGAAGCTGTGATTTTTGGATTCCATTTAGCCGCCAGCAGCTGGCGGATTATCTGAGTGTGGATCGGAGTGCTTTGTCCAATGAATTGGGGAAAATGCAGAAGGAAGGGCTGCTGCGGGTGGAACGCAATCATTTTACTTTGATTGGGGTCCAATCAGATGAAATCCGTTAGATAGTTGCGAAGGACTTTTGGATTAAAAACGAAAAAACAGCATTTTTTCGATAGAAATTATCTATTTCAAAATAGATGGTTTTGATATGTCAAAAAAATGCTGTTTTTTTTGTCTATTTTTATAGGCTGTGTTTTTCGATCACGAACTGCTTGAATTTTTGTACTGCGGGAGGCAGATAATGGCCTTTCAATGTGGCCATATAGAAATTCCTCTCCCAATAGGGGTAAGAGATCTGAATGATTTTGACATTTAAGCGGAGCAGTTCCTCCATATAAGGCACCACTGCGATGCCAAAGCCCTGAGCCACTAAACCGGCAATGACCTGATCTTCCTGTATTTCGTAAGCGATTTGGGGACGTTTGCCGATCTTATCGAAAAGCTGGTCGATGACCACCCGCAGACCGGAGTTTTCCGCAAAATAGACATGGGGATAGGGCAGGGTTTCTGTCAGATCAACGGTGTAGCGGTTTGCCAGGGGATGGGCTCTGGGTACGATGAGAACCAGATCCTGTTTGGAAACGGGGATAAATTCAATGGACTTTTCGGAGTCGATCTTTGTGCAGAAAACCATATCGTACTTTTCTTCCTTCAACCCCTGCAGTAAAGGCTGAGAGGTGTCGCTGTGGAATTCGAAGCGGATAGATTTGTCCTTTTGTTCCCGCAGGAAGTCTGCTGCCAATTCGGGGATGAAGGAGATGCCCAAGGTACGCAGAAAGCCCAATTCAATGACCCCTTCCCCGTGGGAGATGCGTTCCATGGTTTGGATGCCGCTGTCCAAAATTTCCAGAGCTTTTTCTACGTAGGAGAGAAATTGTCTGCCTTCTTTTGTCAGAGAAGATGACCGATTTTTCCGTTCAAAGAGAACCACACCCAGTTCTGCTTCCAGCTGGGCGATGGCATGGCTCAAACTGGGTTGGGCAATGCAGAGCTTTTCGGCGGCTTTGCCGAAGTGGTTCGTTTCCGCAAGGGTGGTAAAATAACGAAGCTGATACAGATTCATAAGAACTCCTTTCTCAAGAATGATCTCTTTTCATTGCATTTCAATCTTATTTTTTATATTCAGTATAGCATACGACATAGACAAAATCTATCAAAATATAACAAATAATCAATTTGTGCTTTGGAAATTTCTGCAGTACACTGACCTTGCAAAACAACAGCGGCGCTGAAATACAAACGACAAAGGAGAATCTTTTTATGGAGATTTCAGGAAAGACAAGGCTTTTGGGGCTCATCGGTTCTCCGGTGGAACATTCCAAATCCCCGGCCATGTATAACTACTGTTTTGAAAAATGGAAATTGGATTACAAGTATCTTGCCTTTGATGTAGACAAAGATCAGACAGAAGATGCGATCAAGGCTTTCCGCATCTTTGGTATGAAGGGTGCTAATATCACAATGCCCTGTAAGCAGGAAGTGCTCAACTATCTGGATCGTATCTCTCCGGCGGCAAAGCTGGTGGGAGCCTGCAACACCGTCGTAAACGAAGATGGCGTCCTGACAGGATACATCACCGACGGTGAAGGGTATGTGGAAAACCTGCGTCAGGAAGGTGTGGAGATCAAAGGAAAGAAAATCACGATCTTAGGCGCCGGCGGTGTTTCCTCTGCGATTCAGGCGCAGGCATTGCTGGATGGTGCCAAAGAGATTGCGGTATTCAACAAAAGAGATGCCTTCTGGGAGATGGCAGAGAAAAAAGTAAATGAATATCAGAACGCTTTTCCGGAACAGAAAATCGTACTGTATGATCTGGATGACGCAGAAAAACTGGCGGAGGAGATCAAAACCAGTGATATCCTTTCCAATGCAACCAAGGTTGGGATGCATCCTCTGGAGAATGTAAGCCTCATTACAGACCACTCCTTATTCCGTAAGGATCTGGTGGTAACAGATGTGGTTTATGATCCGGAAAAAACAAAGCTGCTGCAGGAAGCAGAAGCAGCAGGCTGTAAGGTCATTGGCGGACTGGGCATGCTCATCTATCAGGGCGCAGCCGCAGCAAAGCTCTATACAGGGCTGGATATGCCTGTAGACGAAGTAAAACAGAAATTTTTTGCAAAGTAAAAGAAAAGAGGGGAAGAAATGAATCAGAAAAAGTATTATCCTACGGCGATCGCCTTATATATCACTTATTTTATTCTGGGCATCGCTGTAACGATCATGGGTCAGTATAAGCAGAGCTTCGCAGCGATGTGGGGGGCAAATCAGCTGGCAGACGGTACATTCGATGTCAGCAAGGTTATGGCAATCATTGCAGCCGTTGGGCTGGGGCGATTGATCGCATTCCCTTTTGCAGGCCCTTTCTCCGATAAATATGGCAGACGCCTCAGTGCTTTGGTGGGCGTTGTGTTCTTCGCTATATTCTTTATCGGTATTACCTTTACAACAAATACAGCACTGGCATACATCCTGATGATTTCCAGCGGTATGGCAAACTCCTTCCTGGATACCAGCATCACGCCCTCCTGTATGGAAATCTTCAAGGAAAATGGTGCCATTGCCAATCTGTTTACCAAATTTGCTATTTCCATGGCGCAGTTCCTGCTGCCTTTTATGATCACCTTTGTGGCAGCAAGAGGTATGTCCTTCCGCACATTGTATTTTCTGGCGGCAGCGATCATTATCATCGACGGTATTTTCCTGGCTATCCTGCCTTTCCCGCCCAGAGAAGAAGCACCCATGGCGGCAGATGGCAAGGTGGAAAAGAGAAAGATGAAATTGACACCCTCCGCAATCCTGCTGGTTTGCATCGGCTTTACTTCATCCACTACATTCATGCTGTTTATGAACTGTAATCAGGAACTGGGCAAGCTGTATGGCATGGCAAACCCTTCCATGATCCAGTCCTTCTATTCCGCAGGTATCATTTGTGCGGTATTGCTGACGGCAACATTGATGAAAAAGGGTCTGAAACCCATTCGTGTACTGGTAATTTATCCTGTAGTGGCTTTCTGCGCTCTGCTGTTGATGTACTTTGTACAGAGCCCTCAGATCTGCAAGGTGGGCGGTTTCCTGATCGGTTACTTTGCAGCCGGCGGTGTATTGCAGCTGGCAACCTCCACAGCCAATGAAATGTTCCCCAGAGATAAAGGGAAAATCACTGCGGTGGTTATGATCGCATCCAGTATCGCTAACTATGCTGTATTGAATGTGGCAAGCCTTCTTTCCAAGGTGGGCGGCGTACAGGGTCCCAGATATATCCTGCTGTTCAATGCAGTGGTAACAGCCATTGGCGTTGTGTTTGCCATCATTTTGAACCTGCGCTTTGAAAAGGACGCACAGTAATGGATGCGCAGTAATGGCAATCAAACCTGATACAAAAGAAAAGAGGAACCAAATGAAAAAAGAGTTATCCTGTCTGCGGAACATTATCGCAGATTGTGACCAGAAAATTACAGCGGCACTGAAAACAAGAATGGAATGTATCGAAGGGATCATTACCTATAAAAAAGAAAATGGTCTGCCCGTTTTGCAGCCGGAACAGGAAAAAAAGCAGTTGGAGCAAGTGGCAAAGGATGTTGCAGGAACGGTATTCGAGGAGGAAATCTTACATATTTTCCGAGATATCATCGAAAACAGCAAGCGTATTCAAGCCAAGACCCTGTTTGACAGAAATATCCTGCTCATTGGCTTCATGGGGGCAGGGAAAACCACCGTTTCTGCCAAGCTGAGTGAACTGCTGGCCATGGAAATCATGGAAATGGATGCTCATATCCAGCAGAAGGAAGGCATGACCATCAAAGAAATCTTTGCGGTCCACGGAGAGGAATATTTCCGCAACTGTGAAAGCAATACCCTCATCGAACTGAAGAAACGGAAACATATGGTGGTTTCCTGCGGTGGCGGCGTGCCCCTGCGGGAGAAAAATGTGGAGCTGATGAAAAGCAGCGGCTATGTGGTCTGGCTGACAGCAACCCCCGAAGCCATCTATGACAGAGTCAAAGACAGCACAGAACGTCCGTTGCTCAACGGCAACATGAACATTCCCTTTATTGAAAATTTGATGGAGAGCCGCAGAGAAAAATACGAAAGAGCTGCGGATATCATGGTGGATACCACAGGAAAAGAGATTCAGGAAATTTGTGAGGAACTGCTGCAAAAGCTTTCCGCACTGAGAAGATAAAGCATAAAGGAAGATTTAAGGAGGAAATAACATGTCTAAAAAATATCCTATTACAGTCAGCTCCTGGACACTGGGCGACAAATGCACATTTGAAGAGAGAGTAAAAGCGGCGAAAGAAGCGGGCTTTGAAGGCATCGGTCTGCGGGCGGAAACATACGTGGATGCCCTGAATGAAGGCCTGTTCGATGCAGATATTCTGGCAATTCTGGAAAAATACGATATGAAGGTGACAGAAGTAGAATATATCGTGCAGTGGGCAGAAAATGAACGTTCCTATGAACAGAAATACAAAGAACAGATGTGCTTCCACATGTGCGAGCTGTTCGGTGTAAACCACATCAACTGCGGTTTGATGGAAAACTACTCTGTAGAACACACAGCCCAGAAACTGAAAGAGCTTTGCCACAGAGCAGGCAAATACACCATTGGCGTAGAACCCATGCCCTACAGTGGTCTGCCCGATGTAAAAAAAGCGTGGGCAGTAGTAAAGGAAAGCGGCTGCGAGAATGCAAAGCTGATTCTGGACAGCTGGCATTGGCTGAGAGCAAACCAGCCCATCGATCTGTCTGTTCTGGAAGGTATCCCCGCAGAAAAAATCGTTTCTGTTCAGATCAACGACGTATACGACAGACCCTATGCAAAATCCATCCTGCGTGATGAATCTATGCACGACAGACTGGCACCCGGCACAGGCTGCGGCGATACAGAGGCTTTCTGCCGTATGCTGAAAGAAAAAGGCATCGAACCCAAGGCAATGGGCGTAGAGGTCATCAGCGATGCGATCCTGGCAAAGGGTGTTGCAGAAGCAGCAAAATATAACTTTGAAAATACTGTAAAGGTACTGCAGGCAGCTTGGCCTGAAGCATTGCCCGAAAAATAAAAGGAGAAGATCGGTAATGGTAGTATTGATTGCAAAAAATACCGTGAAACAGGGAATGCAGCAAGCGTTTTTGCAGCTTGCCAAAGAGATGATCGCACAGACCAGACAGGAAAAGGGTTGTCTTTCTTACGACCTAGTAAGCGATCAAGGAGATCCTCAGGTATATTATTTCATTGAAAAATATGCAGATCAAGAAGCAGTAGAAGTACATCGTGGGACAGCGTATTTCCAAACGCTGGTACCCCAGATCGGCGCACTGCGTGTCAAGCCATCGGAAGTAAGTACTTGTACCGTAATAGAATAAGAAACGGAGGAAAAGAAATGAAATTTGAAAAGATGTTCCAGCCTATCCAGATTGGTCCTATGGAAGTAAAGAACCGTTTTGTAATGTCTCCCATGGGCAATAACTTCGCTAACACAGACGGCACCATGAGCGAACGCTCTGCATCCTACTATGGCGCAAGAGCAAAGGGTGGCTTTGGTCTGATTACATTTGAAGCAACTGTTGTATATAAAGAAGCAAAGGGCGGCCCCAGAAAGCCTTGTCTGTATGATGATAGTACAGTCAGCAGTTTCCAGGCAGCCATCGCAGCCTGCCATCAGGCCGGTGCGAAGGTTTCCATCCAGTTGCAGCATGCCGGCCCCGAAGGTAACACAAAAATCACAGGCTTCCCTCTGAAAGCAGCCAGTGCCATCCCTGCATCCTGCGGCAGAGAAACACCCCAGTCTATTTCCAAGGAAGAACTGTATCGTCTGATCGAATGCTATGGTGATGCAGCAGTCAGAGCGAAAAAAGCAGGTGCCGACGCTGTAGAGATTCACTGCGCTCACGGTTATCTGGTAAGCACATTTATTTCCGCAAGAACAAACAAACGTGTTGATGAATTTGGCGGCAGCTTTGAAAACCGCATGCGCTTACCTAAACTCATCATTGAAAATATCCGTCAGAAAACAGGCAATTCCCTGGCAATCATCTGCCGTATCAACGGTACAGACGATGTGGAAGGCGGTCAGACAGCCCAGGATGCAGCAGCAGTGGCTTCCTATCTGGAAAAAGAATGCGGTGTAGACGGTATCCATGTTTCCAGAGCCGTACATCTGCATGATGAATGTATGTGGGCGCCCAGCCTGATTCACGGTGGTTTCAGTGCCGATTTTGTTTCCGAAATCAAACGTGCCGTTTCCATCCCCGTTATCACAGTAGGCCGTTATACAGAACCCCAGTATGCGGAACTGATGGTAGCAGAAGGCAGAGCCGATCTGGTTGCTTTCGGCAGACAGAGCATCGCAGACCCAGAAATGCCCAACAAAGCAAAGGAAGGCAGACTGGATCTGATGAATCCTTGTATCGGCTGTCTGCAGGGCTGCGTTCCCAATATGTTCAAAGGCGAACCCATCACTTGTCTGGTAAACCCTCTGGTTGGCAGAGAAGCAGACCTGACAAAGGCAGAAACAAAGAAAAACGTTATGGTCATCGGCGGCGGCCCCGGCGGTCTGTACGCAGCATTCACAGCAGCTTACAGAGGTCATGATGTAACTCTTTATGAAAAAGGCGATATTCTGGGCGGCAATATGCGCCTGGCTGCATACCCTCCCGGGAAAGGCGATATCACAAACATGGTAAGAAGCTATATCGCAAAATGCGAAGAATATGGCGTAAAAATGGTAATGCACACAGAAGTGACACCTGCAATGGTGGCAGAAGTAAAACCCGATGCAGTAATCGTTGCAACAGGCTCCCATCCTCTGGTACTGCCCATCCCCGGCATCAATGACACCGGCGTGATCCATGCAGGCGATTTGCTGGACGGCAAGGCTTCTGTAGGCAAAAAGGTTCTGGTTGTCGGCGGCGGCATGGTTGGCTGCGAAGTGGCAGACTTCCTGGGCGAACTGGGACATGAAGTATCTGTCATCGAACTGAGAGACCAGCTGGGCCCCGATGTGATTCCCGAACATCGTAAATTCCTGATGAAGGATTTCGATACATATAAAGTAAAAGGTGTAACTGGAGCGAAAGTAGCGCAGTTCTTTACAGACGGCGTTTCTTATACACTGGCAGATGGCACCGAAGGCAGACTGGAAGGCTTCGACAATGTGGTTCTGGCAATGGGCTATCGCAACAACGATACCATCAGCGAAGAGATCAAGAAAATCGTTGCGGAGACCTATGTCATCGGTGACGCTGTTAAGGCAAGAAAAGCGCTGGATGCAACAGCCGAAGGGCTAAATGCGGCTTTGAATATCTAAGCAGAAGAAAAAGGAGGAAGAAACAATGGAAAAAAGAATCACCGGCAGAACAGGTATGTTTTGCTTGATCGGTACACCCGTAGGTCACAGCGGTTCCCCCGCTATGTATAACTATAGCTTTGCGCAGACAGGTCTGGATCATGCTTATCTGGCATATGATGTGCCTCTGGAAAAAACAGAAGAAGCAGTAAATGCGCTGAAGGTGCTGGGCTGCAAGGGCTTCAACGTAACAATGCCCTGCAAAACAAAAGTGGCAGAACTGGTGGATGAACTTTCCGATGCAGCGAAACTGATCGGTGCCTGCAATACGGTTGTCATCAAAGATGGCAAGCTGTACGGCAACAATACAGATGGCATGGGTTTTGTCAGAAACCTGAGAGAAAACGGCGTAGATGTAAAGGGCAAACGTATGACAGTGATGGGCGCCGGCGGCGCAGCTACAGCAATTCAGGTACAGTCCGCTCTGGACGGTGCAGCAAAGATATCCATTTTCAACAGAAAAGATGAATTCTATGCCAATGCGGAACGCACAATGGCAAAGATCAAAGAAATGCTGCCCGAATGTGAAGTAAACGTATATCCTCTGGAAGATACAGAAAAACTGCACGCAGAAATCGCAGACAGTGATATTCTGGTAAATGCCACAAAGGTTGGCATGAAGCCCTTGGATGACCAGTCTCTGGTAGAAGATACTTCCGTATTCCGCCCTGACCTGATCGTAGCAGATGCAGTGTATAACCCCAAGGAAACAAAATTCGTACAGTCTGCAAAAGCAGCGGGCTGTAAAGTTGCTGTCGGCGGCATCGGCATGCTGCTGTGGCAGGGTGCGGCAGCCTTCCACCTGTTCACAGGAAAGGATATGCCCACAGATGAGGTATATGAACTGTTTTTTAAATAAGACCTCCTGAAATATATATCTAACTCTACGAAACTCAAAATACCTTCTCCATATTCAATAAATAAAGTAAAAGCTTGAACGTGAAAGAACTATTCTAAAATTCCCAAATCTATAAAAAAAAGCGGCTGCAGATACAATTGCAGCCGTTTTTTGTAAATAGGAAAGGGACCATATTTCATATGAAAAATTTGATATCATTAGATTTATAAAACGGGTCAGGCAGAATATGTTTTACATATTTCATAATTTATAATAAAATGGAAGTATTAGAACCTGCTTTTGCGGTTTTGAAAAGAAAAATACTATATAGTAGTAAGACGATATACAACAGAAGAAAGAGGGGAGAAAAATGAGTCGTTTATCTATTGAAACGCCTGGTCGGGTCCAAACTGTTTTGGATGGACTGCATCGGGATATGGAGCGTCGCATCAGTGCCAGTGCCTATGGCCTGTGTCCGGTAGATATGTCTTTGAACTATTTGCGTCTTTGTCATGCCCAGACCTGTGGGAAGTGTGTTCCTTGCCGTATTGGTCTGGGGCAGCTGGCTGATCTGATCGAACTGGTCTTGGATCGGAGAGCCAGCCTTGAAACCATCAACATTATTGAGCGGACTGCCAAGGTTATTGCCGATTCGGCTGACTGTGCCATTGGGTATGAGGCAGCCCATATGGTATTGAGGGGGATCCGTGGTTTCCGTGAGGATTATGAGGAACATGTGCTCCATGGTCGTTGCATCTCTGCATTGAATCATCCTGTACCCTGTGTATCGGCTTGTCCTGCCCATGTGGACGTGCCCGGTTATATTGCTTTGGTTCGTGATGGCAGATATGAGGATGCGGTGAAGCTGATCCGTAAGGATAATCCGTTCCCTTCCTCCTGTGCTTATGTGTGTGAGCACCCTTGTGAATCCCAGTGTCGGCGCCGTATGGTGGATGATGCCATCAATATCTGTGGGCTGAAGCGATTTGCGGTGGATCATGCCCAGCCTATGGCTGCACCTCCCATGAGCGAACCGACAGGAAAGACTGTTGGTATCATCGGCGGCGGCCCCGGCGGTCTGACCGCTGCGTATTACCTTTCTTTGATGGGGCATAAGGTCACCGTTTATGAACAGCGTCCCAAACTGGGGGGCATGCTGCGCTATGGCATCCCTGACTATCGCCTGCCTCAGGATGTTCTGGATAAAGATATCGACCATATCCTGACCACAGGTATCAATGTTTTGACCAATGTTTCCATTGGTAAGGATGTTTCTATGGAGGATATCCAGAAAAGCTTCGATGCCGTATATATTTCCATTGGCGCTCATAATGACAAAAAGCTTGGCCTGGAAGGGGAGGACGCTATCAATGTAGTCAGTGCGGTAGAACTGCTGCGTGGCATTGGCGAAGGCAACGTCCCTGATTTTAAGGGCAAGAAGATCTGCATCATCGGCGGCGGCAATGTTTCCATGGATGCTACCAGAACGGCAAAACGTCTGGGTGCGGAAAGTGTGACTTGCGTTTACCGCCGTCGTGTGGATGATATGACTGCTTTGGCGGAAGAAATTGAAGAAGCTATGGCGGAAGGCTGCCAGATCCTACCTTTGCAGGCACCTGCCCGCATCGAAAAGGATGCAGAAGGGAAAGTGGCAGCCCTGTGGACAAAACCCCAGATCATTGGCCCTTATGGGAAAGATGGTCGTCCTAAGCCGATCAGTGCCGATGTTCCTGAATTCCGTATCGAATGTGACTATGTGATCGTAGCCATTGGTCAGGCCATTGATGCCAGACCCTTCGAAAGCATCGGGATCAAGACATTCCATGGTACCATTCAGGCAGAAGAGACCAGCTCCGTTTCCGAAGTGGCAAATGTATTTGCCGGTGGCGACGCCGTTTCCGGCCCTGCAACGGTGATTCGTGCCGTTGCTGCAGGGAAGGTGGCTGCAGCTAATATCGATACGTATTTGGGCTTTGACCATAAAATCAGCTGTGATGTGGAAATTCCCGCATCTCACCTTTCTAATACACCACCTTGCGGTCGAGTGAATTTGAAGAGCCACTGTACGCCTGATTGTCAGGGCAATTTCGATCTGGTGGTAGAAGGCATGAGTTTGAAAGAAGCACAGCAGGAATCCAGTCGCTGTCTGCGCTGCGATCATTTCGGCTTCAGCAGCTTCAAAGGAGGGAGGAACACAGAATGGTAACATTGACAATTGATGGAAAAATCGCACAAGTGCCCAAGGGTACAACGATCATGGAGGCGGCAAAATCCGTCAATATCCAGATCCCTCATTTGTGCTATCTGAAAGAGATCAACGAGATCGCAGCCTGTCGTGTCTGCTGCGTAGAGGTAGAGGGCGAAAGAGCCATGGTTACAGCATGCAACAACCATGTGAAAGAGGGCATGGTAGTACATACCAATTCTCCCCGTGCCCGCACCACTCGCCGTACCAATGTGCAGCTGATTTTGTCTCAGCATGACTGCAAATGTGCGACCTGTGTGCGCAGCGGCAACTGTCAGCTGCAGAATATTTCCAATGACCTGGGGATTCTGGAATTGCCTTTTGAGACGCAGCTGCCCCAGGGCCTTCGCAGTGCATGGACAAAGACATTCCCTTTGTATCGGGACTTTAATAAATGTATCAAATGTATGCGCTGTATACAGATTTGTGATAAGATCCAGACACTGAGCATCTGGGATCTGGCCGGTACCGGCAGCCGCACGACCATCGATGTATCCGGCAACCGTGTCATCAAGGATTCTGACTGTGCTTTGTGCGGTCAGTGCATCACGCATTGCCCTGTAGGCGGTCTGCGGGAACGGGATGATACTGCAAAAGCGCGCATGGCTCTGGCGGATCAGGAAAAAATTACCGTAGTCCAGGTGGCTCCTGCTGTTCGTACTGCATGGGGGGAATATTTTGGATTGGATCGGGAAGAGGCAACGATGGAACGTATGGCGGCGGCGCTGCGTCGTTTGGGTTTTGACTATATTTATGACACAAACTTCTCTGCGGACCTGACCATCATGGAAGAGGGCAATGAACTCCTGCATCGTCTGAAATCCGGTGCATTAGTTCGCTGGCCTATGTTTACCAGCTGTTGTCCCGGCTGGGTACGTTTCCTGAAGAGCCAGTATCCTGAATTGACCAGCCAGCTGTCTACCGCGAAATCTCCGCAGCAGATGTTTGGTGCTTTGAGCAAAACTTGGTTGGCGGAAAAGCTGAATGTGGCTTCTGAAAAGATCTGCTGTGTCTCCATCATGCCTTGTGTAGCAAAGAAAGCAGAGGCAGAACTGCCGACTATGGGTGGCGAATATGGCTCTGACGTGGACATTGTTTTGACAGCAAGAGAATTGGTTCGCATGATGCGTGCGGATCATCTGGATCCTCATTTTATTGAGGAAGAACCTTTGGATGACCCTATGGGCATCCATACCGGCGCAGGCGTGATCTTTGGGGCCACCGGCGGCGTGATGGAAGCGGCTTTGCGTACGGTATCTTATGTTCTGACAGGAGAAAATCCCGATCCCGATGCCTTTGATGCTGTTCGTACCGAACCCGGTCTGCGGGAAGTTACATATACGGTAGCCGGTATTCCTGTTCGTTGTGCGGTAGTCAGCGGTCTGGGCAATGCCCGTAAGCTGATCGAACAGCTGAAGGAAGGCAAAGTACATTATGATTTCGTGGAAGTGATGGCTTGTCCCGGCGGCTGTGTCGGCGGTGGCGGTCAGCCTATTTCCGTAGAAGATGAAGAACTGTATGGCGTGCGTGGGGAACGGCTGTATGAATTGGATCAGAAAAATCCTTTGCGATTCTCCCATGAGAACCCCGTGGTACAGGCTTTGTATCAGGAATATTTGGGTGAACCGTTGGGAGAAAAAGCCCATCATTTGCTCCATACGGATCATAAGGCATGGGATATGCCGACGCAAAAGGAACAATAAGCAGGCAGGGGCTAAGGAAAACCTGTGTGCTGTTCCAGTCAGAAAAGATGATTTGAATCTCATAAGAATCGTATAAAATGATTCGATTATAAAATCGTGCATTGGATCAAATATCCGTGCACGATTTTTTTGGCGCATTTATGCGTGGAAATAAACCCCTAAAAGGGGCAGTGCATACCACCAGTTTACTGGTGGTTATGATTGTGATTTTTGAAGCAGGAATGTAATTTTTTGTTTGGTAATTTCTGGGTTTGAATCATAAAAATACTGAAAAATGACTTTTTTAAAAAGGATTGTTAGGAAAAAAAGATAATTCGACAATGGATCGTATACAATATGTTGGTTTTTCTTGGGAAGGTGTCATTTTTATAGGGACATTTGTCCATTGACTTTTCTTCCCTATCTAACGTAAGATAGAAACATCATTCCCAAAAAGATATTGGGGATAAAAACAGGATAGGATCCTTGGAATACCGCAAAACTCCGGCGGTGCAGTCGTACCATCAGGATCATGCGGTATTGTTATTCAGATCCGGTCATAGATACAAGGTATATTGAAAAGGAGGAGCAAGAGATGAAAAAAGCAGTTGTGACAGTACTTGGTCTGGATAAGGTGGGCATTACTGCAAAGGTATGCGCAGCTTTGGCAGAAACAAATATCAATATTCTGGATATTTCCCAGACGATTGTTGGGGGTTATTTCAACATGGTAATGGTGGTGGACATTACTGATGCAAAGGACGAGTTTGATGCAACAGCAGAAAAACTGCACGCTGTAGGGGAAGAAATGGGTCTGGAGGTCAAGATCCAGCACACAGAGATCTTTGATGCGATGCACCGCATTTAAAAAGGGGGCTGGACTACATGATCACAAGAAACGAGATTTTGGAAACCAACAGCATGATCAGCGAAATGAACCTGGATGTGCGTACCATTACCATGGGGATCAGCTTGCTGGATTGTGCAGATGCAGATATCGAAAAATTCAACGAAAAGATTTACAAGAAAATTACTACATATGCAAAGGATCTGGTGAAGGTCGGTGATGAACTGGCGAAGGAATACGGGATCCCTGTTGTAAATAAGAGAATTTCTGTAACCCCCATTGCCATTGCGGCGGCAGGCTGCAAAAATGCGGATTCTTATGTCAGCGTTGCGCAGACATTGGATAGAGCAGCGAGAGAAGTTGGCGTCAACTTTATCGGCGGTTTTTCTGCCCTGGTACAGAAGGGCTACACAGAAAGTGATAAGATTTTGATCGATTCTATTCCTGAAGCATTGGCGGTGACAGAACGTGTTTGCTCTTCTGTCAATATCGGTACTTCCAGAAACGGTCTGAATATGGATGCTGTGAAAAAAATGGGCGAGATCATTGTAGAAACAGCAGAGCGCACAAAGGATAATGAATGTATCGGCTGTGCGAAGCTGGTAGTTTTCTGCAATGCGGTAGAAGACAACCCCTTCATGGCAGGGGCATTCCATGGTGTTGGCGAAGCAGACTGCTGCATCAATGTTGGCGTCAGCGGCCCCGGCGTAGTGAAAAAGGCACTGGAAGAAGTCAGAGGTGCAGATTTTGAAACCCTGTGTGAGACTGTAAAACGTACTGCTTTTAAAATTACCCGTGTCGGTCAGCTAATCGCAAGAGAAGCTTCTAAGAGACTGCATGTGCCCTTCGGCATCATCGACCTTTCTTTGGCACCTACACCTGCTGTTGGGGATAGTATTGCAGAAATTTTCCAGGAAATGGGTCTGGAAGAAGCAGGGGCACCCGGTACAACAGCTGCATTGGCATTATTGAATGATAATGTGAAAAAAGGCGGCGTTATGGCATCTTCTTATGTTGGCGGTCTGAGTGGCGCTTTCATTCCCGTCAGCGAAGACCATGGCATGATCGATGCCTGTGAAAAAGGCGCACTGACACTGGAAAAACTGGAAGCTATGACTTGTGTCTGCTCCGTTGGTCTGGATATGATCGCTCTGCCCGGTGATACTTCTGCGGCAACATTGTCTGGTATCATTGCAGATGAAGCGGCCATCGGTATGGTAAATAATAAAACAACAGCAGTTCGTCTGATCCCTGTGATTGGCAGAAAAGAAGGCGAAAGCGTAGAATTCGGTGGTCTGCTGGGCTATGCGCCTATCATTCCCGTAAACCGTTTCAGCTGTGAAAAATTTGTGGCTCGTGGTGGCAGAATCCCTGCACCCATCCATAGTTTCAAAAACTAATCGAATCATTTGATCTGAAAGAGATACAACTTTGTTTGACCATGACAATGGGACTTGGTACAGACAGGGATGGGAATTTGATCGTTTTAAAAGGGTATAGATTCCAAATGGGATGTATACCCTTTTTTGTTTTTGGTGTCCCTGCAATCCTTTATATGACCCAGACGGGAGATAAAAAATCCTATATAGTAAAGTGTTAAATTTTTTACAAAAAAGGATTGTCTTTTTCAGAGGCCAGTGCTAAAATGTCCTCGGAGATAGTATTTGTTTTCAAAACTACACTTCATACCATTCACTGTTACATAAAATCTCTATATATTTATCCGATCTTATGACGAGATGAGCTTATATTCGATAGAAATAAGACTCAGAAGAACGTAAGAGTTTTTTTGCGATGCAAATCTTCCCTTCTGAGCTAAGTGCAGAAGGGATTTTTTTTGAAAAGCATGATAGGATTAGAAGGCATGTACCGGAATTTGTGGCGAAGCTATCTTCAAATCTGATTGAAATGAGGAAGATAAAATGCAAGTAACAAAAACAATCCCTGAAACCAGAGAGATCATCAAAGTGTGGAAAAAGGAAGGGCTGACCGTTGGGTTGGTGCCTACTATGGGCTTTTTGCACGAAGGCCATGGCAGCCTGATCAAAAAATGTCGGGAACAGAACGACAAAGTAGTAGTTTCTGTCTTTGTTAACCCTACACAGTTTGGCCCCAACGAAGATTTGGCTGCATATCCCAGAGACTTTGAAAGAGACAGTGCTCTTTGCGAAAGCCTCGGTGCTGACCTGATCTTCCATCCTGAACCGGAAGATATGTATACAGACCCCCGTGCGTATGTATCCATCGAAGGACTTTCTGATCATCTTTGTGGTCTCACTCGCCCCATCCATTTCCGTGGCGTTTGCACAGTTGTATCTAAACTGTTCCATATTATAAGTCCTGACAGAGCATATTTCGGGGAAAAGGATGCCCAGCAGCTGGCGATTATCCGTAAAATGGTGAAAGACCTGAACTTTGACATTGAAATCGTTGGTTGCCCGATTATCCGCGAAGAAGATGGTCTGGCGAAATCCTCCCGCAACACGTATCTGAATAAAGAAGAACGCCAGGCGGCACTGTGCCTTTCTCGTAGCGTGGCCCGTGGCCGTGAAATCATCAAAGCCGGCATGAAAGCGGAGGAACTGCTGACAGAAATGAAGGCGATCATTGAAGCAGAACCTATGGCGAAGATCGATTATGTTTCCGCAGTGGATGCATTGACGATGGAGCCGGTAGAAACCATTGACCGCGATGTATTGGTGGCTATGGCTGTATATATCGGTAAGACCCGTCTCATTGATAATTTTAGCTATCAGATGCAGTAAACCTGAGAGGATCCGAAGAGAAGACGTGTTGGTTTTCTCTTCGGATTTTTAATGAAGGAAAATGTTTTATGAAAAGATCAAAAAAGTTGAAAAAAGGTGTTGACATTTTTCGTCAGGCGAGTATAATAAATAACTGTCGCTGCTGATTGGCAGAACGAAAACAGCATATCAAATAGGTCAATGGCGAATGTTTTA
>JAETUG010000041.1 GCA_021768705.1 Bacillota bacterium | reverse complement strand
TCTTGTTTTTATTTTTTTGTTGAAGTGGCTGGCCCTGATTTCGTAAGTTATATAGGTAAGGAACCGTAGGCTCTTTCCAGCCACACAGAAAGGAGGTCACTGTGGCTGAACATACAGATAATTTTCCGAAACCCGATCCGGAAAAAAGAAGCTATTCTGTCGCGGAAGCGGCAGAGATACTCGGCGTCAGTAAACGCTCAATATATAATCTCTGCACTGCGGAAGCTTTCAAAACGGTACGCATTGGAAAGAAACTGCGTATCTCCAGAAAATCCTTTGATGAATGGCTTGACGGGAGCCGGGAAACATAAAAAGAAAGGAGCCTATATATATGGCATCAATTCAAAAAAGAGGAAAAAAACATGCTGTCGTCTACACCTATACAGATCAGGAAGGGCAGAAAAGACAGAAATGGGAAACATTCAACACCAAAGCTGAGGCGAGGAAAAGAAAATCAGCGGTAGAAGCCGAGCTTGACAACGGAACTTTTATCCCGCCCAATACAACAACGGTGGAAGATTTCTTAAAGGAGTTTGTTGATCTTTATGGAGAAAAGAAATGGGGCCTTTCGATCTATGCCAGCAATACGGCGCTGATCAACAACTATATCAATCCGCTGATTGGAAACCTTGTTGTCCAGGACATCAACAAAAGGACTGTGGATAAATATATCCAGCAGCTTCAGAAAACAGCCCCTGTAAATACTCCATACCGCCATGCGAAAACGGAGTATGTGACACCCTGCACCATCGAAAAGATTATCAAGCTCCTCCGGTGCGCTTTCCATCAGGCAGTGCGGTGGGATATCATCGGCAAAAATCCGTTTGAGGATGCCGACCTGCCGAAACGGGAAAAGAAAGTCCGGGCAATCTGGACGGCGGATATCATCCGCCAGGCCCTCGACAACTGCCAGGATGGGAAACTCTACATTGCGATCAATCTGGCTTTTGCCTGCTCCATGCGGATGGGGGAGATCACCGGCCTGACCTGGGACTGCCTCCACATCGCAGATGAAGACATTGCAAACGATAACGCATATGTATGGATTGAAAAGGAACTTACCCGTGTTGACCA
>JAETUG010000040.1 GCA_021768705.1 Bacillota bacterium | reverse complement strand
CGCGGTGATTCGGGAAAAGGGATATGATGGCGCGGATGGAACGATCCGTATGTTTGCCACAAGGGAACGGAGGCTCATGAAGGAAGCGGCTGCACAGGGAGGAACCGGAGAAAAGATCGAACGGAAGTGGCTGATCAGTCTTTTGTACCACCCTGTTGATGAGGTTAGTTCCCTCAGCCAGGAACAACTGGACAGGATCATAGAAGAATATCCCATCATAGGGCGTGTTTATGATGCTGTGACAGGATTCAAAGGGGCACTGTTTGGCAAAAAAGAGGCCGAGCTTGATAAATGGGCAGAAGAAACCGAAGCTCTTGAGATAGATGAACTAAAGAGTTTTATAAACGGAATCAAAAGGGATAGTACCGCAGTAAAAAACGCCATTCGCCTTGATTACAATAATGGGCTGGCAGAAGGAAGCGTGAACAAGCTGAAAGTTGTCAAAAGGATCATGTATGGCCGCAACAGTTTTGAGCTGCTGAA
Source organism: Bacillota bacterium (assembly GCA_021768705.1). Taxonomy (GTDB): domain Bacteria; phylum Bacillota; class Clostridia; order Lachnospirales; family Anaerotignaceae; genus Anaerotignum_A. Next base: position 612 of record JAETUG010000040.1, on the reverse strand, counting down.
AGGGAAACTGTTGCGGCTTGAATCAAAACGCAAAATCAACTAACTTTGGAAAGACTCAGAATGTAGTTGACACAGCCCAATCCTTTTGGACGGTTTCTGGATCAAAATTTTCCTCTGTATGGCGCAGCCATATGTCAAAGGGCAGTTGATCCAACAATGCACTGCCGTTGATGATTGGCTCACCGCAGGCAAAGAACTCATATTTCATTTCTTCTGCCGCTGTTTTGTGAGAAGCTGCCGCCTGTTCCAGGCGAATGGATGTGCTTTTCAACACGGTTTTTATCGTTGTGTTTTTCATTATTTGACACCTCTTGGAAAAACCCCTGTGTTACATAGGCGTAACACAGGGAGTTTTGTTTTGGATGAAACAAGTTTATGAGGACACGCCTGTCTTGGCTTCCTCCTCCGCCAATTCTTCCATCAAACGCATCCGTTTCCGGTCAATTCTTGCTTGGAAGGGGCGGCCCAAGCGGACAGAAAGGCTGTCCAGCAGGGAGTAGTACACCGGGGTAAAGACCAGGGTGACCACGGTGGAGATCAGCATCCCACTGATCATCACGATGCCCATGGGCTGCAACATCTCGTTGCCCTCTCCAGCGCCCACAGCCATGG
>JAETUG010000039.1 GCA_021768705.1 Bacillota bacterium | reverse complement strand
ATTGATACCCAGGAAGAAGACCTGGCGGAGCAGATTGAACACTGTGAAAAGGACGCTGATAAGGTTCGCAGAAGTCTTATCGACTACGTCGAAAACTCCTTTATCACACCTTTAGACCGCCACGACATCTTCGCCCTGTCCCGCTCCATCGACGACATTACAGATAAGATCAAGGATCTAAAGGATTTTCTCGTCTTCTTCCAATACCAGCCGACGGATAAAAATCTGGAAATCATCCAGCTGATCGACGCGTCTATCTACAATCTGACCTGCGCCATGAACGAATGGGCACACGACCGGATCGAACACTTCTGGGACGATCTGGTCAAGGCGAAGAAGAACGAAAATCAGGTAAAGCGCCTGTACTGGGAAGGCATCGCGGATCTGGAATTTCAGGAAATCACCCTGAAAGATGTCATTATGCAGCGAGAATTCGCCAAAGACCTCAATAAGCTGGCCAACAAAATCGGCAAAGCCGCTGACCGAATCAGCGACATCAAAATTAAGTCCATTAAATAGCTTCCTTAAAATAGACATTTACAAATGGAATGCAAAAAACGTGTTCACAGCGCGCTTTTCTCTCAAACAGCATGCGAAGAACACGTTTTTTCATTGGATTTTTTATTTTTCAGGCATGCGCAGGCCGCTTAAGCCCAGTAGCCCTCACAGAAGATTCGCTCTGCCGCCGCCACCAGAATCGTCGTGATGACATTTGCCGCTGCGATGACGATCAGCAGCGTTTTTCGATTGGCGGCTTTTTCTTTTAACACGTGATACACCACCGGCGTTTCCACCGCCAGCGTCAGAATCAGGTAATACGCGCCCACAGTATAAATCGGCAGATGCTCCAGCATTTCACTGAAAGAATACAGAGAATTCATCATACTAACCGCATACGGCGCGAGAAACGACAGCAGATTGCTGAAGACAACGACCACTCCTGTCGATGCCAAGCTCTCCACCTTACCGAAATAGTAAATCATCAGCGTTTCAACTACGATCGTCACAGCCGCAACAAAGGGCAGCACATCGTAAGGTCTGGTCTCAGAAATCCAAACCCAGGAAGAATTTGCAAATACCGGCGAAGCCGCCGCCAGAACCAATGCTCCCACCAGTAAAAAGAGATACTTGTACTTACCCATTTCCTGCTCCTTTCACTTTTCCAAAATG
>JAETUG010000038.1 GCA_021768705.1 Bacillota bacterium | reverse complement strand
TCTTCTCGGACATAGTTTGCAGTCTCCTTTCAGAATGGTGTGTCGCTACTTCATTCTACCAGAGCTCTGCAAACTATGTCTCTTTTTCTTTTTGCGAAACTTATTCTACCTTATCACATCTTCTATCATTTCGGGGGATTAAATCAGCGTTTCCTTAGAAACGTGTTAGAAAACGCCAATTTTCCAGAAAAAGCAGAAAAGGAAAACCCCTAGAACCGTTGCGGCTCTAGGGGTTTGTGGTTGCGGAGACAGGACTTGAAAACATCGTAGCTATTTTGAAAACGGTCAACTGCACTGCCCATGCCTCTCTAAAAGAGAAACTGCATGAGTTGGAGTTGCTCTATGACCAGTATGATGTCCACACGCTTTATGAGGCATTGGATGTTTCTCGCGGCACATTTTACAATCATATCCTCCGTAATAAGCGTGGAAATGCGTGGTTTGAGAAACGAAGGGAAGAATACTGTATCCTGATTCGGGAAGTATTTGATGAATACCGACAAGTGCTGGGCGCTGAGAAAATCCGTACGATCCTCGTTCAGCGCGGGTATCAGGTCAGCACAGAATACGTGGCAAGGTTGATGAAAGAGATGGGGCTGGCCAGCATCCGCAGTACTGCGAAACAGGACTACATAAAACTTAATGCGCCAGAGAAGAAACGAAACATTCTCCGTCAGCAATTTCAGGCGGATAGACCCAACCAGGTTTGGGTCAGCGATGTTACTTGCTTCAAACTGGGAGGACTCTATCTGTACATCTGCGTGATTTTGGACTTGTTTTCCAGAAAGGTTGTTGCCTAAAAAGTGTCCAGGGAAAACAGCACCCAGATGATCACTTCTGCGTTTAAAATTGCATGGGAGCAGCGTGGCCCAGACGCTGGCATCATTTTTCACAGTGACCGATATGGGGCCCAATATACCTCTCATCGTTTTAGACAACTACTTCATGAGCGATCCGTAGAACAGTCTTTCTCCAATTCAGGGAAACCTCATGATAATGCAGTTGCCGAATCTTTCTTTGCCACACTTAAGGAAACGCTGATTTAATCCCCCCAAATGATAAAAGATGTGATAAAATAAGGAAAAGGGGGCGCGGGGTATGAAACAGGAAAGTTTTAGCGATATGGAATATAGATGCCGGAAAAAGAAAACAAAACGGGAAGAATTTCTGGAAATCATGGACGAGATCATCCCATGGGAGGAATGGGTATCG
>JAETUG010000010.1 GCA_021768705.1 Bacillota bacterium | reverse complement strand
TAAAACATTCGCCATTGACCTATTTGATATGCTGTTTTCGTTCTGCCAATCAGCAGCGACAGTTATTTATTATACTCGCCTGACGAAAAATGTCAACACCTTTTTTCAACTTTTTTCGATTTTTTTGTAATCCCTAATTTTATAAAAAAAACGGTCTTTTCTCAGACCATTCTCCAAGAAAAAACCGTTTTCTTTCCTTATAATGTGCCTATCAATAGACACCCGTTAGTTACATTTGTTTGTTTTGTTGTTTTTATTTGTCTTTTCAGTTTTGCCTGTGTCGATGCTGTATTCCTGAGCAAATTCAGTTCTGTTCATGCCCTTCTGGTTGTTCTTTTCTGTCTTGTTGTTTGTTTTGTTATTGTTCTTGTCCATCACTATGACCTCCCTGTTTTTTCCATTGCTTTATTTACTTCATTGCGAGTTCCTCCCGCAGTCATAGTATGGCTGTTCTTTTTCCTTTTATGCGTCCTTCTGTTTTGCCGCCAAATATCTTTTTTTATATTTCATAGCAGCATAATGCATCACTTTTTGATATACCACAGGGTTACTCATACCACCTACCGCACCGACCAGCGGCAGCCCCTGGATGAATTTTGCCATCAGCATCCCATTGGAAAGGGCAGCGGATGCCCGCTTTACTTCTTCTTCAAAGGAGAAAGCATCTTCCACTTCCGCAAGACCAATCCACGCATCTACCAACCGATCCGCTTTTCGTTTCTCCTCATCAGCCGCCAAACCCGCTGCAATCAGTCTCAAAATAAAAATTTGTTCTTCTTTCTGATTATAATCATAACCATAGCTGGCTGACAACTCATATAATCCCTTCAAAAGCATACTCAAAAAAACCGGAATATCAGGGATACCTACGCCCAGCAGCCCCAATCCAATGCCCTCTGCCGCTGTCACAGCGGAATTGAACAATCTGCTTTTCTTTCCCGCTGTCTCAACCTTTTTTAAAGACCGCTTTGTGGGCTTTTTATCCACACGAAAATCATTTACCTGAAATTCCAGCTGCAGTTCCTCTCCTTTGAAGGTTTTTTCGATAACACCTGTGCCTTTTTCAAAAATGACAAAAAAGGCTTTATAAAACGCAGCATCAATTGTTTCCAAAAGCTTCTCCGGAATCTTTCCTTCTATTCTGCCCGTCAATTCTTTGATTTTTTGATCCAGTTTCGTTTCTTTTTTATTTTCTGCAGAATGAAGCATCCGTTTTTCCTTTTTCAAGAGTCGTTTCCATTCCTGTTCCAGAACCGTTCCCATCTTCATACCTTCTTCCTATCTATAAAGAAGAGGGTGCCTTTCAGCGCCCTCTTCCAGTGATACATCATCACTCATTTTTTAAATTTCTTTTTTGCCTTTGTCTGGGCAATTCTGGAACACATTTGTCAAATCTGTGTTGCCCACATTGGTTTTCATTGCTGTGTCAGCCTGCACATTCTGCATACGGTAATAATCCATAACTCCCAGGTTGCCGCTGCGCAATGCTTCCGCCATGGCACGGGGAACTTCCGCTTCCGCTTCCACAACTTTCGCTTTCATGTGTTCTACTTCTGCCTTCATTTCCTGCTCTTTGGCAATCGCCGTTGCACGACGTTCTTCTGCCTTCGCCTGAGCGATCTGTTTGTCTGCTTCCGCCTGCTGGATCTGCAGGTGAGCGCCAATGTTTCTGCCAATGTCCACATCGGCGATATCGATGGACAGGATCTCAAATGCTGTACCATTATCCAGCCCCTTCGCCAATACGGTTCTGGAAATCAGATCGGGGTTTTCCAGCACACTCTTGTGGCTCTGAGAAGAACCAACAGTTGTGACGATACCTTCGCCAACTCTGGCAATGATCGTTTCTTCCCCAGCACCGCCGACCAGTCTGCCCAGGTTCGCTCTTACGGTTACCTTTGCAATAACTTTTACTTCGATACCATCAATGGCCACCGCAGAGATCCAGGGTGTTTCGATGATCTTAGGGGTTACACTCATTCTTACCGCTTCAAAAACGTTTCTGCCCGCCAGATCGATAGCCGCAGCTCTTTCAAAGGACAGGTCTAAATTTGCTCTGTGGGCGGCAATCAGCGCATCGACCACATTGTCTACTCTACCACCGGAAAGCAGATGAGATTCCAACTGGTTCGCGTTGACGTTCATCCCTGCCTTCTGTGCTTTGATCAAAGGACGGATGATCTTATCTGCCCGCACCCGGCGCAGTCTCATGCCGACCAGAGAAAAAATGCTTACCTTTACCCCCGCAGAAACTGCAGAGATCCAAAGCCCCAAAGGTACAAAGCTCAGAAAAATGCCAACAACAACTAAAATGACAATAACAGGAATGATAAAACTGAAAATACCAAACATAGCATACGCCTCCTTCTGTCTCCTCTTACCCTTATTCTGTGTAGGCTTTCACAGTCACAGTCTTCCCTGTGATCTGTACCACCTGCACTTTTTCTCCTCTGTCAATGAAATCACCTTGAGAACAGACATCGACCAGCTTCCCGCCAAACTCCGCTACCCCAAAGGGGCGCAGGGTCGACTGCGTGATTCCTACCTGTCCCAAAAGCCCCTGCAGAACGCTTTCATCAAAATCCTTCGCTTCCTGCTTGTCTTTCAAAATGACTTTATTATACAGCCCGCTTTTTTTTGCAACATAAACCATTGCAAAAAAGATCACAACCATCGCCACCAGCATGATCAAAAATGTGACCATTCCATATAGCCGATAAGTCAGGATCAGTGAGCCGAAAAGAGAAATCGTACCCAAAATACCAAATAACCCGAATCCCGGCATCAGGATCTCCGTAAAGAGCATCACCAGACCGAGAATCGCCAAAACAACGATCCATGGGAACATCCTTTTCAACCTCCTTTATGCAGTTTTTTTGCCCTGTTCGGGCGAAACATATTCTCTTTCAAAAATATATCTTTCTGCCATTATATTAACACAAAGAAGGTTTCCTTCGCAATGGGTCAGAGAAAACCGTAAGAATTGTTTAAGAATTGTTCATGAAAATAGGGAGCAGAAAACACTTCCACTCCCTTTTCTATATCCTCATAAAACTTAAACACATTTCTTTTTAAGGTATCCTTGCGGCAGAGCTTAAAAACCAATGAAATGTAAACTCATATTTTCTTCTGTCACCACTGTATTTCGTTCTCTTTTTTAAATTTCTGTCGTCACAGGCACGATGATACTTTCGCCCGCTCGTACGTTCGCTGTTTTCAGTCCATTCAACTCCAGAATCGCATTCACCATATGTTCGGTTTTTTCGCTTTCTGTTTTATATTCTTCCGCGATATTCCAAATTGTATCGCCCTTATGAATCTCAACAGATTCATAATATGTCTTTGTTGTTTTTTCGGTCTGTGCGCCCATGGCAAAGGTTCCCAAGCAGAGGACCAAAGCCGTTGTCAGCAGCACAAAGGTATTTTTTCTGATCTTTCTGGATTTTCTTACAACTCTTCTCTGTGTTTTTCTTTCCATGTTTTCGCCCCATTTCTTTCGAACATTTCTTCGCTTTCCATTTGCATCATACACGAACATACATTCTTTGTCAATACTTTTTGGAAAAATTTACGAACATAGGTTTGATTTTTCGTTTTTCCATGATATAATAGAGGCGAACAATGTAGTGAAAATGCAGGATATTACTTTTTTCTGCCATTTACTTGATAATTCCCATCCATTTGGATACAATCATAAGGAGTGAGAATATGAGCGAACTGTCCGCAAAACAAAAGCAAATTTTAGAATATATGAAGGCAGAAGTTCGGGAAAAGGGTTATCCCCCTTCCGTTCGTGAAATCTGCGATGCCGTTGGGCTGAAATCCACCTCTACCGTCCATGGCCATCTTTCCCGTCTGGAAAAGAAAGGCCTCATCCGCAGAGATCCGACCAAGCCCAGAGCAATTGAAATTTTGGATCCCGGCTTTGAGGCTCCTCAACGGGAGTTGGTGAATGTCCCCATCGTAGGCAATATTACTGCCGGCGTGCCTATCCTCGCAGTGGAAAATATCGAAGATACCTTCCCTATCCCCGTGGATTATGTTCACAATGACACTGTTTTTATGCTCCGTGTCAAAGGGGAAAGTATGATCGAAGCAGGCATTTTTGATAAGGATCTGATCCTTGTCCGCCAACAGCAGGATGCAAAAAACGGCGATATCGTCGTTGCCCTCATCGAGGACTATGCCACTGTAAAAACCTTCTATAAAGAAAAGGATTTCGTACGTTTGCAGCCCGAAAATTCCTCTATGTCTCCCATCATCGTAAAAGACGTTGCCATCCTGGGCAAGGTCATTGGTCTGTTCAGAAAATTCTAAGGAGATGAATCTATGTTTGGTTATGTAAAAGTCGGCGCAGCCGTACCCAAGCTGAAAGTTGCCGATTGTGTCTATAATAAAGAAGAAATTTTAAAAGTCGTGGAAGAAGCTGCCGCCAAAAAAGTCCGTGTGCTGTCCTTCCCCGAATTGTCTATCACCGGTTATACCTGTGCAGACCTGTTCTTCCAAGCTCCCCTGCTGAAAGCGGCAGAAAAAGCCGTACAGGAAATCGCAGAAGCCACAAAGGAACTGGATCTGTTCCTGCTGCTTGGCGCCCCCATCGCTGTGGATAGTCAGAATTTTAACTGTGCTGTTGCCATCTATAAAGGCAGACTGTTGGGGATCGTTCCCAAAACCCATATCCCCAACTACAGTGAATTTTATGAGGAACGCTGGTTTGCTTCCGCAGATGATCTGCTGGCGGAAGCAATCTCCTACGCAGGGCAGAATGTGCCCATCGGCGCAGACCTGATCTTTGCTGCAGAAGGCATTCCCGAACTGAAAATCGGTGCGGAAATCTGTGAAGACCTGTGGGTTCCTATCCCTCCCAGCTCTTACCTGAGTCTCTACGGTGCAACATTAATCCTGAATCTTTCTGCAAGCAATGAGCTTGCTTCCAAACCCGGCTATCGTCAGCAGCTGGTATCCCAGCAGTCCGCCCGTACTCTGTCTGCTTATGTCTATACTTCCGCAGGCATTGGTGAATCCACCCAAGATGCTGTTTTCAGCGGTCACAGCATGATTTATGAAAACGGTGCGCTGTTTGCAGAAACAGAATGTTTCTCTCGGGAAAGCCAACTGATCTATGCAGATATCGACGTGGAAATGCTGATGGCAGAACGCCGCAAACATACCACATTCATGTCCCATCTGCAGAAAGCGGAAGCTCAGAAATTCTATCGTCAGATCTTCTTCGATATGCAGGAAGAACCCACTTTGGAAAACTGGAACAGACCTCTGTCCAATGCTCCTTTCACACCCAAAGATCATCTGGATGCTCGCTGCAAAAATATCTTCGGCATCCAGACAACAGGTCTGGCAAGACGTATGGAACATACCCATTCTCAGTCTCTGGTGATCGGTATCTCCGGCGGTCTGGATTCCACACTGGCTCTGTTGGTTTGTGCAAAAGCCTGCGACTATCTGGGTATCGACCGCAGCAATGTTATCGGTGTAACTATGCCCGGCTTCGGTACCACAGACAGAACCTATCAGAATGCCCTGACACTGATGCGCTCTCTGGGCATCACCATGAAGGAGATCCCCATCCGCGAAGCCGTTACCCAGCACTTCAAGGATATCGAACATGATATCAACCTGCATAACGTAACTTACGAAAACTCTCAGGCTCGTGAACGTACACAGATCTTGATGGATCTGGCAAACAAATACAATGGTCTGGTTGTTGGTACAGGTGATCTTTCCGAATTGGCACTGGGCTGGGCAACCTATAACGGCGACCATATGTCCATGTATGGTGTCAATGGCGGCATCCCCAAAACACTGGTACGGGTACTGGTAAAATGGGTGGCAACCAACGGCGAAGTGGATGCAGAAGCCTCCGCTGCTCTGCTGGATGTTTTGGATACCCCCGTCAGCCCCGAACTGCTGCCTCCCGATGAAAACGGGAAGATCAATCAAAAAACAGAGGATCTTGTTGGCCCTTATGAGCTCCACGATTTCTTCCTCTATCAGATCATTCGCTTCGGCTATTCCCCTGCAAAGGTTCTCTTCCTGGCAGAAAAAGCCTTCCATGGTGAATATGACAGAGAAACTCTGCTGAAATGGCTGAAAAACTTCTATCGCCGTTTCTTCATTCAGCAGTTCAAACGTTCCTGCCTGCCTGATGGCCCCAAGGTCGGCGCCCTGTGCCTGTCTCCCAGAAGCGACTGGCGTATGCCTACCGATGCCCATAGCCGCATCTGGATGGATGAAGTAGAAAAGCTGTAAAAAATAGAACAGATTGCAATAGATAAAAAACCGAGACGCATGTTGATATCCGTCTCGGTTTCTTATTTGCATATTTTTGTTTTTTTTGTCAATCTTCCTCCGACAATTTCAGAGAGAAAGCAAATGTTGCCCCCTTCCCTTCTTCGCTTTTTACCGTAATTGTCTCCCCATGGGCCTGCAGAAATTCCCGTACAATGGCAAGGCCAATGCCGCTGCCGTTCTTATCCTTATTGCGGGTCGTATCCGTCTTATAAAAGCGATCAAACACATATTTCTGATCTTCTGCACTGATGCCTGGTCCTTCATCCTTCACAGAAATCAGCACTTTTTTCTTTTCTTTCAATGTAGTCTCCACTTCTATGATGCCATTTTCCGGCGAGAATTTCGCCGCATTTCCCAGCAGATTCTGCAGCACACGGGAAATTTTATCCATATCCCCATGAACCAGCGTTTTTTCTTCCGCATAAATCGCATGGATATGCACATTTTTCTCCGTCAGCTGCGGTTCCAACATCTCAATATTCGCACGGATCAGGTCGTTGATATCAAAATCAGATTCGTCCAGCAAGATCGCACTGCTCTGGGCACGGCTCAATTCCACAATGCTCTGAGTCATACGGGAAAGGCGCTGGGTCTCCTCCAAAACGATCTTCATATATTTTTCCTGTTTTTCCAACGGCACTGTCCCATCCAGCATGGCTGTCAAAAAGCCCTGCATACTGGTCAGAGGAGAACGAAGATCGTGGGAAACATTAGCGATGAAATCTTTCTGCACCTTCTCATGTGCCTGCAGGCTCTCTGCCATATGGTTGAAGCTTTCCGCCAATTCCCCCAGTTCATCATTGCCCTTTACAATGACCCGTTCTTCAAAATTCCCATTCGCAATAACTTTCGCCGCACGATTCATCTGCATCAGCGGCAATGCCACATATTTTGCTGTCAGATAGCTGACGATTATGCCCAGCAAAGAAACAAAGAAGAGGCTGATAATGCTCATCTGATACATTTCCATCAGGGAAGCCTGGATCTGCGGCAATGGCCGACACATAAACAATCCGGCAATCTGTCCTTCCGAAAGGGGATAGCCTACTACCAGCATAGGCATATCAGAAAACTGCCCTTTTTTCGTCTGTATCGAAACCACATTTCCCTCCAGAACGCCTTCCAGAAGCGTTTCACTGAGAACCTTTTTTTCATAAATTTCCTGATTCAGTTCCGGTGAAGCAATGATTACCTGTCCATCTCGATTGACCATCAGAATACCGGCATCCATATAGTTTTCCAAAACCTGCAGCTCATTGCTTAAATTATTCAAATTTCCCGTGCGGTAGCCCTTCGAAAAAGCTGCTGCGATCTTTTCCCCCTGGGTCACCAGTTCTTCTCTTTTCTCATTCATATAATGATTTGTATACACCAACGTCAGTGCGCCCCCCATCAAAGAGATGCAAACAGCGATGGTCGTCATATATAACAGCATCTGCTTTCGCACAATGGAATCTTTTTTCATCTTCATTCCTCCAAAATTATCAAAAAAGCATTACAAAACCATAAAAGAATGGTATACTGTTTTACAAAGTTGTTTTTTCTAAAAAAAACAAAAAATTACAGAAAGGAGAAAGGCAGTTTCGCCTCGTACTTACTTATGGAAAATAATATGCAGAACAGACCCCCCCAAAGAAAGAAGCTCCCGATCACAGATCTGATCCTCATCGCTCTGGCTGTCCTTGTCATCTTCCGCATCGATTGGGGAAACATGAATAGCTTTCATTATCTGATCCTGTTTCTTCTGCTCCTGTGCTTCATGCTGCGCTGGTCCAATATGCGCAAAGAAGCCCAGCGGAAAGAGGCAATGGCCCGCCGCAAGGCAGAAGAGGCCCGCCTGGCGGAAGAAATTCCTGCAGCAGACACAGCCAACGAAGCCGTACCCACAGAAAATCCTGTGGACGCAACACCTGCTGAAGCCAAACCTTCCGAAGAAAAAACAGAAGAATAATTACAGACTTACATAAAAGGGACGCCTGTATCAGCGCCCCTTTTTTATTTACTTATTTTTGACCAAACTTATATCCAACGCTCCAAACGGTACGGATACCCCATTCATCCTCACCATTGAGCTTTTCACGGATACGCTTTACATGCACATCCACCGTTCTGGTATCCCCCACATATTCATATCCCCAGATTTGATCCAGCAGCTGTTCTCTAGTAAATACCCGATTGGGGTGCTGCGCCAGAAAGCTGAGCAGTTCAAATTCTTTGGGAGGAAAATCCAGACTTTTTCCCTGATACACCACAGAATAATTGGAAAGATTGATTTCCAGATTCCCAAACTTCAGCACATTTTTATCTGCCTCATCCTGCTTGGGTTCATATCTGCGGAGCACCGCTTTCACCCTTGCCACCAATTCCTTGGGGTCAAAGGGCTTCACAATATAATCATCTGCACCCAATTCCAGCCCCAGCACCTTATCAAAGGTCTCGCCTTTGGCTGTCAGCATGATGATGGGCACACGACTGGTCTTACGGACTTCTGTGCAGACCTGATACCCATCCATACCGGGCAGCATCAGATCAAGCAGGATCAGGTCAGGGGCAAAGCTTTCCGCCGCCTTTACCGCTTCCTTGCCATCATACACTTCCTGCGTCTCAAATCCCTCCTTCATCATATAAAGAGAGATCAGTTCCGCAATATGCATATCATCATCAACGATCAGAATTCTTTGTTTCCCCATCTTCTTCACCTCGTTTTTCACAAACCAATGTTATTTCAATTCTACAACGGTAACGCCTGCTTCCCCTTCCCCAAAGGTACCGGGACGGAAGCTTTTCACATGGGAATTCATTTTCAGATATTGCTGCACGCCTGCCCGCAGAGCACCGGTGCCCTTCCCGTGGATGATCACAACCTGTTTCAAGCCGGACAGGTACGCATCATCGATATATTTGTCAATATTGGCAACAGCCTCATCCACCAGCTGCCCACGGCAGTCGATTTCCGCAGAAATAAACTGGCTCTTGGAGAGCTTTGCTTTGGCAGGCTGCTGTCTTTTCTGTTTTTCCTTAGGCTTGGGAGTATCGTCCAGCATCAATTCCGCCAGAGACACTTTCATTTTCATCATACCCATCTGCACCATGACTTCTTTATTCTTATCCGGCGCAGAGATCACTTCGCCATTCTGATCGAAGGAGATGACATAGACCCTGTCGCCGGGCTTCAGGTTTTCAGGTGCCTTGTGGTTGGGCTTCACCTTTTTGGATTTCAGGAAATCCTGCTGCATAGAAGAAAGCTTTTCGTTCAGCTTCTGTCGCTGCTCCAAAACCTTGTTGCGGTTGTTGGCTTCCTTCGCCTGCTTGTTCATTTCTTTCACGATACTGTCGGCTTCTTCCTTAGCCTGAGCATAAATCTGCTTGGCTTCTTCTCTTGCCTTGGCAAGGATCTTTTCCTTTTGCTCCTTGGTTTTTTCTTTCTGCCGTTCCACTTCTTTTTTCAGTTCTTCCGCTTCCCGACGATACTGTTCCGCTCTTTCCTGTTCAAATTTTACAGATTTCTTGCTGATCTCCAGATCGGTGATGACATCCTCGAATCTGGCTTCATCCTGGCTGATAAATTCTTTCGCACTGTCCAGAATATAATCCTGCAGTCCCAGCCGCTTGGAAATGGCGAAAGCATTACTTTTCCCCGGAATACCGATCAGCAGTTTATAGGTAGGTCTTAAGGTTTCCACGCTGAATTCACAGCAGGCATTTTCCACCCCTTCTGTAGACAGGGCAAATACCTTCAATTCGCTGTAATGGGTGGTTACCGCTGTGCGGATCTTCCGTTCCAGCAATGCCTGAATGATGGCAACCGCCAATGCGGCACCCTCCGTAGGGTCTGTGCCTGCGCCCAATTCATCAAACAGTACCAGCGAATCATCTGTAACCTCATCCATAATACGGACGATATTCGTCATATGGGCGGAGAAGGTAGACAGGCTCTGCTCAATGCTTTGTTCGTCACCGATATCTGCAAATACATTATCAAATACCGCCAACTGGGAATTATCGAAGGCAGGAATATGCAGACCTGCCTGCCCCATCAGGGAAAATAGGCCCAATGTTTTCAGTGCTACCGTCTTACCGCCGGTATTTGGGCCGGTAATCAGCAGTGTGGTGAACTCCTTACCCAGATAAATATCCGTAGGCACCACTGTTTTCTGGTCCAACAGAGGATGTCTGCCTTTGTGGATATTGATATAACCCTTTGTATTGAACATGGGCTGTGTCCCATCCATAGAAAGAGAAAGTGCCGCTTTTGCAAAGATAAAATCCAGCTGTGTCAGCAGTTCCAAGTTGCCCTCGATAGCAATGGCGTGGGCTGTCACCAGATCAGACAGCATCAGCAGAATCTTTTCGATCTCCTCTTTTTCCTTCGCCTGCAGTTCCTTGATCTTGTTGTTCAGCTGGATGACGCTCAAAGGCTCCATGAACAGCGTAGAACCCGTATTAGACTGATCGTGAATCATGCCAGGGAAAGAACTTCTGTATTCCGCCTTGACAGGCACGCAATATCTGTCATTTCTGATGGTGATTACAAAATCCTGCAGCATATTTCTGTAGGCAGAGGAAGAAATGATACTATTCAGATGGTCTTTCACACGTTCGTTGGAAATTTTGATTTCCTTGCGGACGCTTCGCAAACCAGAGCTGGCATCATCGGCAATCTCCGTTTCAGAAAGGATACAACGGCTGATTTCATTCTCCAATTTATCCAGAGGGATGATCAGGTCGAAATACTCATCCAGTCTCTCGTAAATCTCCATTTTATTTTCTTTTCTGGCGTAGTTTTTCACCTTGCGGCAAACATAAGCAAATTCACCAATGGCCATCAATTCTGCAACGGAAAGAACCCCTGCCATAGAAGCACGCTTCAATTGAGGACGGATTTCCCGAAACCCACCAAAGGAAGGTGTGCCTTTTTTCAAGATCATAGCGGTCGCTTCTGTGGTTTCCTGCTGCCAAATGATGATATCACTCATGGCAGAAGAAGGACGCAGGGCTGCCGCCCGTTCCTTTGCCATAGGAGAAACCGCATAACTCACCAGTTTTTGTATGATCTTGTCATATTCTAAAGTATGCAATGCTTTTTCATTCATATTGTTAGCTCCATTTAAAGTTTTGTACATATGATTCCTATTATATCAGTATATCATATTTTGGGGGAACGCTCAATGCTCCTGTTCCAGATAGGCTTCGCCCCATTTTGCCAATTCAAAAAAAGCCGGCAACAGGGCTTTGCCCTTCTCTGTCAGGGAATATTCCACTCTAGGGGGAATTTCATTAAATTGTTCCCGATGGACGATGCCAAAACCTTCCAGATCCCGCAAAGTATTGGTCAGCATGGTGTTGGTGATACGGGGCACCGCCTTTTTCAATTCCACGAAGCGGCAAGATGGCTTTTTGCAAAGCTCAAAAATGATATGCGTCCGCCATTTTCCACTGAGCAATTCCAATGTCCGCCGCATGGGGCAATCCTCCCGCACTTCGTCATGCAATATCCTTTGCAGATATTCTTCCGCCGTCAAATCCTTTTCCATACGTCCCTCCGGTATCCTTTTCTATACCAAGTACATCCAAACTGCGTACTTGCTCTTATTTTTCATATATAGTATATTTTATATACCATCAAAAAGCAAGGAGGATCTCCATGAAAACAGCGATCTTATACTATTCCACACATCATGGCAACACGAAAAAACTGCTGGATGCCATTGTGGAAAAGCACAATGTCACTCTGGTGGATATCACACAGCCCATCCCCGTTTCTCTGGAAGAATACGACCTGATCGGCTTTGCTTCCGGCATTTATTTTTCCAAATTCCAGAAAATGCTTCTGCAATTTGCAGAACAAAATCTGCCTCTGAAGAAAAAGGTCTTTTTCCTCTATACCTGCGGCGCAAAGAAAAAAGGATATACCGCTGCCATCCGCAAGGCTGTCCTGGGCAGAGATGCTGAAATTCTGGGGGAATATGGCTGCCTGGGCTTCGACACTTACGGTCCCTTCAAGCTCATCGGCGGTATTGCCAAAGGCCATCCCGATCAGGGCGATCTGGAAGGCGCAGTCAAGTTTTACGAAAGCATTTTAAACTGAGCATCAAAAAAGAGCCTCATCTGAGGCTCTTTTTTTCCCGTCTTATTTCATCCACTTGCCATCCATGATATCCTTCGCATCTCTGGTCAGGGGGAAGATATCATTTTTCTCTATGTATTTCAAATCGAATTTACGATTCAGTGCTGCAAAATGCTTCAGACCAAAAGCGATCCTGTTTAGGTAGGAATAAACACCTACCGCCCCTGTGCTAAAGTTATTTGCTTCTTCGCCATAAATATTACGCAGCTCTCTCAAATCAGGGAACAGTTCGTCCTTTGTGGAACCAAACCGCTGCAGTTCCACAGGCAGCTTACCTGCTTCCAGCAACTCGCCCACCTTTTTGGCACTCATAGCTGCTGCCATAGATGCACGGCAAATGCCCACTGCGCTGATATAAGGTGCGCCCAATGCCAGTGCCTTATAAACCTGATCTTCCATAGAAAAACCGCCAGTTACTGCGATATGGGGCAGGGTCACACCTTCTTTTTCCAGTCTTGCCATAATATCGTTCAGATAGCTCTGCATCACTACCGTAGGCAGACACCATTCGTTCATCATCTTGCAGGGGCTGTAACCGGAACCACCGCCGGCACCATCGAAGGTCACCATATCCACCTGAGCTTCCGCTGCAATCCGCAATACGTGTTCCAGATCGGCATAGTCGTAGCCAGCCATCTTGAAATATACATTTTTCAGACCCATTTCCCGCAGCTGGTTGATGCGGGGCACCAGGTAATGCTCATCCCACATAGGCAGTCTTGCATAAGAACGGAAGTTTTCCCCAAAGCCTGCATTATATCTTTCCTGTACCTCTGGATCAGAAGGATCGGGCAAAACCAGCAGTCCCTGTTCCTGGGCTTTCAATGCCGCTTCCAAGGTTGCCAGTCTGTTGACGGGCTGTGTCCCCTTTGCGGACTGACCAAATTTGAATTCAATGGCTTCGCAGCCGCATTCCTTGATGGCATATTCCGGCACACCAATGCGGTCATCATCCACATTCACCTGCAAAATGATCTGACCATAGCCACGATAATATTTCCGAAAGGCATCCAAAAATTCTCCCAATTTGGGGCAATGTACCACTTTGCCGTTTTCCAGTCTCAATGTAGGGTCTTTTGTCACAGAACCTTCACCAATCACAGTCAGAACACCGGCCATTGCTGCGCCCCCAAAGTAATCCTGCCAATTTAGCTTAATCAGAGCAGGCAAAACAATTGGCAGTTTCAATTTGACAGGGTTGATAGTGCCGATCTCTGTTTCCAGGTTCACATCACGGATCGTCGCTTTGTCAGAATCCGCTTCTGCCCCCACTGCACCAAATACACGACCATTGATATTGAAATGGGAATAATCGATAGGGTATACTTTTTCCGATGCCACCTGGTTATCCCCTGTGGTAGTGGGATATACTGCATCTGCACCGCGTACAGCGGAAATACCGATTTCGCAAGTACCTACGCAATCTGCTGTACACATAGAACACATACCGGAAAAGCTGCTCACATGGGCTGGATCCCGCAGTTTTGTTCTATTGAAGGAAGAACCTAATAAAGGACTATAAGACATAAACAAGACCTCCTTTTAAAATTGCAATTTACTTGCATTTAGCATAACACCTTTCTAAATATTTGTCAATTTATACTAAAAAATAATCCAATTAACAAATACCTTTTATTCATATTAAATAAATATGTTTTCTCATAATGCAAAAAAAGAAAAACCCCTACAATGAGGAGTCTTTCTTATATATTCGATCACTGCTGTTCTTTGATGATACCATTCTGGTATGCGTACAACAGTTTTTCCAGTTCATCGATGCTTTCCTGCAGTTTCTTACCGATATCTGTATCTCTGACACGGATACGATCCTGTGTATACTGCAGTGCAACAGTGGAGGACAGGATATCTTTTTCTTCTGCGATAGCAATATCTGTAGATACAAAGGGTTCATGGGATACCAACACCATGCCGTGAGAGTTATAAATCAGGGTATAACCTGCGATACCTGTTACCTTCTGGTATGCCTTAGAGAAACCACCGTCGATCACGAACAGTCTGCCATTGGCCTTGATGGGACTTTCCCCCTTCACTACCTTAACAGGAACATGACCATTTACAATGTGGGACGCATCAGGTTCCAGACCAAAGGCCTCCAGCACACGCTTACATACTGCTTCTTCATTTCGCAGGGAATAGTAAGGATTGCTGACTTCTTTATGGGTAGCCTTATCGTCGATAAAATAACGTTCGAATGTTGTCATCTTCTTTTTGCCAAACAGAGGAGAATCCTCGCCGCACCACATATACCAGATGATATCCATACATTCACGCTTTGCATTGGTATGAGCCTTATTGAAATAGCCTTCGCGCATGGTTCTTTCCACTGCATCCAGATATTCCTTGCCGCTGTACTGCTTGCCGCGGAAGGTAACTGTTTTCAGGGTGCCATCCTCATTCATAGGGATGCCGCCATGGAACAGCAGGTTGGAATTGAAAATGGTATACATACTGCCTTTATGATACAGCACACGAATATGCTGCTGCAGCTTTTCACTGTTGACAAAGGAAGATTTTACCTTATCCATCACTTCCTGTTCTTCCGGTGTCAGCGCATAAGGGTCTTTGGGGTCGATGGTAGGGAAATTCATATCGTTCATAGGATATTCCACACCTTCGATCACAATCGTGCCTTTTTCAAAATCGATCTTATCCAACAGCAATCTGTTTTCCATATGGAATTCAGGATGACGCTTGATGATCTGCGCTTCCATCTTCCACTGCATAATGGAGATCGCCTTATGCATTTTTGCGATCAATTTGAAGTCTTTATCGCTCAGCACCTCATCTGCCTTGGGTTTGAACTGTTCACAAGGGTCATCTGCATATTTTTCCATGGCAAAGGTTGCCAGAGGCAGCAGATTGATGCCGTAATCTTCTTCGATGGTATCCAGGTTGGCATATCTTGTCTGAATACGCAGAACATTACAGATCAACGCCTGACAGCCGGCAGCCGCCCCCATCCATGCAATATCGTGGTTGCCCCACTGGATGTCTACAGAATGATAATTTGCCAGAATATCCATAATACGAGCAGCATGAGGACCTCTGTCGTAGATATCGCCGATGACATGGAGCTGATCGATAGCCAGTCTCTGGATCAGATTGCACATGGCGATAATGAAACGATCCGCCTGCCCCAGATCGATGATTGTATGTATGATTTCTGTATAGTACATATCTTTATCGACACTGGCACTGTTTTCGTGCAGCAGTTCTTCAATGATATAAGCAAATTCCTTGGGCAGTGCTTTTCTTACTTTCGAACGAGTATATTTGGAAGAAACCACCTTGCAGATCTTTACCAGTCTGTGCAGAGTGATCTTATACCATTCTTCCAGTTCTTCCTCTGTTTCCGCCATCTGCTCCAGTTTCTTTTCGGGATAATAGATCAGCGTCGCCAGAGATTTCTTTTCACTGCTGCGCAGGCTTTCCCCAAAAATCGCACTGATCTGATTTTTGATAACACCGGAAGCATTTCGCAGTACATGGCTGAAGGAATCCGCTTCCCCATGGATATCGGAAACAAAGTGTTCCGTCCCTTTGGGCAGGTTCAGGATCGCCTTCAGATTGATGATCTCTGTTGCCGCACTATTGATATCTTTATACTGATTCGCCAGCAGTTTCAAATATTTCATTTCTTCTGTCGAAAAGTGGCTATTACCAGAATACATAAACCGCACCTCTATTCTTACTACATTTGTGCCTACCATTTCAGTATATCAAAAAAACAAAAACTTTCCTAGTTCTTTTTCGCAAAAACGGGACAAAAAACGCCCCAATGTTGTATGACATTGGAGCGTTTTCCGTTATTCATCATTCGTCTTTCTTTTCTTCATTTTGTTCCACAGGTTCCCCTTCTACAGTGCCTTCCACCGATTCCACAGGTCTATTTTCTTCGGGCATTTCTGCCACAGGGGCATCCACCGCAGGGTGCACCCCAAAGGTAATGGCTTCTCGGTTGATAAACAGCAGCGTTTCCCCTGTAGCAACAAAAGCCAGGGAGAAATAACATAGGAACTGATACAGGATGTCACTGGCAGTGCCTGCTGGTACAAAGACATAAATCAGTTGGAATACAGAATTCCACAGCATTGCAACGATGCTCAAAAGCCACAGGTAAGCGAAGGTTCTCCACCATTTCCCTTTTACAAGCTCTTTACTATATTTCAGAGCAGCCCAGCCTTTTTTCCCGCTCAAACCAATACAGAAGAGATAAAATCCCCATGCAATGCTGAAATAAACGCCTGGAACGATCACAATACTGCCCAAAAATACCAGTACGCCATAAATGATACCAGTTACAATGATGGTAGGCATCAGGGAAAAAGCTTCCGACAAAGCCTGCCCCATGGAAACCTCTTTCCCATCGATATATTGCTTTACAACCTTTGCAATGGCGATCACGCCTACAGGCTCCAAAAATAAAGATACCATATACAGCAGCCCATAATTGATCAATATCTGATAAGTGGTATCCATCAAAAGAGACGCATCCACATGCGCCGTCGTATTTCCTACAGGAATGATTTGCTGAAACACCGTGTAGGCAGACATCATACGATCACCAATAATGACCTGCAGCAGGCTGATCGGCAAAAAAATGATCGCCATCACTTTGATCACAGAGCTGATATTTGCAGAAAACACATGGAATGCCGCAGAAAGCTGCTCGATCCATCTCCACTCCCTATTGTATATTTCGTTTCTCATCTGATTCATCCTTTCCAAATACATACCCTTTGTAATGAGCCATTATATCACAACATTCCCCAAAAGCCAACGGAAATCCCACCTTGTAAATTCTTAAAAATTCCTTTAGAATAATATACAAAAAAAAGCATTCGTAAGGCTTTGCCTTACTCATTGAGCGCTCCTTGCAAGCAAAACAATCAGTGCAGGAACTGAAATGCTTTTCTCCGCTTTTAGAAAGGCTGTGAAACTATGAATTTAAAAAATAAAACGGTACTGGTCACCGGCTCTTCCAGGGGCATCGGCAAAGCCATTGCTTTGGCCTTTGGCCATGCCGGGTGCAATGTGGTGCTGAATGCATCCAAAAGCATCGCCCAGCTGGAAGAGACCAAGGCCATATTAGAAAAGGAACATATCCCCGTCCTTGCCCTTTTGGCAGACGTTTCCGACTACGAAACATGCAGAGAGCTTTTCGCGGAGATCGAAAAAGAATTTGGCTCTGTAGATATTTTAGTCAATAACGCAGGCATTTCCCATATCGGTCTTTTCACCGATATGACTCCGGCCCAATGGCAGCGCATCCTTTCTGTCAATCTGGAATCTGCCCTCAACTGCACCCATCTTGCCGTGCCTGCTATGGTGCATAAAAAAGATGGAATCATCCTCAATATCTCCTCCATGTGGGGAGAAGTAGGTGCTTCCTGTGAAGCGGTCTATTCCGCCTCAAAGGGTGCTATCAATGCCTTTACCAAAGCCATGGCAAAGGAACTGGGGCCCTCCAACATTCGGGTCAATGCCATTTCCTGCGGTGTCATCGATACGGAAATGAACGCTTGCTTCTCTGAAGAAGAACGGCAGGCACTGGCAGAAGAAATTCCTCTCATGCGTTTCGGCAAACCCGAAGAGGTGGGCGATCTGGCTGTTTTTCTTGCCAGCCAAAGGGCAAATTTCCTAACAGGCAAAATCATCACACTGGATGGAGGTATGATTTAAATGAAAAAGAAATTTTTATTATTTGATGCTGATCGCACTCTGCTTGATTTTGCCGCATCCGAAAAAAAGGCATTGGCAAAGACCTTTGCCGAATATGATCTGCCCTTTACCGATGCCGTTTATCAATTTCATCTGGTAAACAACGCAAAACTATGGCAGGATTATGAGAATGGCATCATCGACAGAAAAACCGTCCTTTATACCCGTTTCGTTCGCCTCTTTGCACATTTCGGCTACGCAGGGGACGGTGCTGCCTTTGAGGACAGCTATCGCCACAATCTGGATCATGCCTGTGAGGTGTTCGAAGAAGCTCCTGAAGTCATACAGACCCTCAGCAAGACTCATGATCTCTATATCGTTACCAATGGCGTTGCCAGCACCCAGGAGACACGTATTGGGGATTCCGGTCTGAAGCCCTATTTGAAAGATGTCTTTATTTCCGAATATCTTGGTTCCCAAAAACCCCAGAAAGCATTTTTCGATCAGTGCTTCGCCCGCATCCCGGATTTTGACCCAACTCTTGCTCTCATCATTGGGGATTCCCTGACCTCTGATATCAAAGGCGGCAACAATGCCGGTATTGAGACCTGTTGGTTCAATCCCGACGGTGAAGAAAACCACACCGATGCCAAAGTAGACTATGAGATCCATTCTTTGAAAGAATTATATACCCTCCTTGCGGACTAATGTTTTCCCATTGCATACATATAGAAAGAATGTTATACTGAACGTATGTAAAAAATATAAAACAAAGGAAGGAGGTTATTCTTATGAAAGACTTAAAAGACACCTGCCGTATTGCTGTGATACAGGCTGCTCCCGTTCTGTTTGATAAAGCCGCCAGCACAGAGAAAGCCATCAACCTAATTCAAGAAGCCGCAAAAGAAGCCCATGCGTGGGTCAGCATCGGCGTTTCGGAGCGAGTGGAAGAAACCGCCACTTTGTATAACACCAATCTGTTCTTCTCTCCGGAGGGCGAGATCATCGTACATAAAAAACTGAAGCCTACCGGCTCGGAACGAGTGGTTTGGGGTGACGCTCAAAAGGATTATTTCCCCGTGGCAGAAACCCCTTGGGGTGTCATGGGCAGCATGATCTGCTGGGAAAGCTATATGCCTTTGGCTCGTGTCGCTCTCTATAATAAAGGACTGACCCTGTATATTTCCCCCAATACCAATGATAATCCCGAATGGCAGGCAACCATCTAGCATATCGCCATCGAAGGGCATTGCTATTTCATCAACTGCGATATGTATTTCACCAAGGATATGTATCCTGATGACCTCCATTGTCCCGATGAGATCGCCAAGCTGAATGATATTGTTTGCCGTGGCGGCAGCTGTATCATCGACCCCTATGGGCATTATGAGACAGAACCCGTCTGGGACAAGGAAGCCATCATCTATGCTGATCTGGATATGCAGAAGGTGCCTGCCAGCCGCATGGAATTTGACGGCAGCGGTCATTATGCAAGACCTGATGTTCTGGAATTGATCGTTCACGAAAAATAAAAAAATTTTACTTACATAAATTTTTCTTTTCTGATAAAATATTTTTTGGCTGAAAAAGCGAAACAAAATATCATTTACAACGTGCAGCAGAAAGCATAAGTCCAGTTGTTTTCAAGGGCTGCACCAAAAAAAGAAAGATAGGGAGACCCTTGTGGTCTCCCTTATTTTTTTGCAGTCTAAAACCAACCGCATTTTTAAAAACAGAAAAGGAGTGTTTTATGTATGCCCAAAACAAAATTTCAAGGAGTTATTTTCGGTATCCTCATGTCCATCACCATGGCCTATGGCATGGAGGTGTTCAATGTAGCCCATAAGCTTGGCTACAGCACTATGCCCGGCGGTTTCAGCAACATGACGAACCACGTCTTTTACGAAGCCCTCATAGAAGCTTCTTTCATGTGGATCTTCGTTTTCATTTTCTCCAATCTCTGGGGCAACCGCATCGGCTACGGCTTGGCGGCGAAGCTCATCGACCCCAAGAAGGATAACCCCTTCTTCTGTACCTTGGTCATCTCCGGCTGTACTGTCCTTATCATGTGCCCTACCATGAGCGCCGTTGCCGCTATCCTGTTCAACATCATCATGGGCGGCACCCCTGCTGTGCAGTTCCCTGCGATCTGGGTGGGCACTGTGCTGAAAAACTTTCCCATGGCACTGCTGTGGAACCTATTCGCCGCAGGTCCCATCACACGCTTTACCTTCAGAAAACTCTTTGCAGAAAGAAAATCCGCTGCTATGGGCGAAACGGCATAAAAAAGAGAGGCAATCGCCTCTCTTTCTTATGTTTCGATTTCTTTTTGCAATTCCTCTTTTGAAAGGAAGGTATGGGTTTTCCAATACCACAGCAAAACCACTGTATAGAAGCCTGCGAAAAGGAAATCCCTTCTGCTGCCATACCGCATAAGCAAACCACCCAAATAGCTGTGGAGAAAACCAAGAAATACTACGATAATCAGAATGGAGGACACCCAGCCAATCACGAGGCCAATCATCGGCACTCTACTGGTTTCTGCTGGCCTGCTGCAAAAGCGCGCCGCCAGCACTGCCAAAACCGCCCCCAATAGGATAAACAGCAGCGCAAAGAGCAGATACAAAACGAAAAAGGAAAAACTTCTATAGTACAGCTTCTCCAAATATCTTTCCATACGCCCCAACACTAACACACTGAACCAAGGGATAACCGCCGCATAAAGGCTCCAAAAAATATCTCTTCCTCTTGTCATAGATATCCCCCCTGTCTATGCCTCATTTCCGCTTATAGCTTCTTTTCCAAACAGATCAGATTTTCCCAGATCACATTCTGGAAATGAAACAGGGTTTTCCCTGCCAGCCGATACCCCAAGGACTGATATAAAGTAGCCGCAGGGGTATTGCCTTCGTATGTATCGATACGGACAGCCTTACAGCCTTTCCCTCTGGCAAGCTCCTCTGAGAAGGCCACAAATTCCCTGCCACGTCCCTGTCCTGCACAATCGGGACGGATACACAGCATGTGGATCACGAATACCTCATCCCCTTCTGCTTCATAAAGCCAAGGGATCTTCGCATATTCCTCCAATTGAAGATGATTCAAATTCGCACAGCCAAATAATCTGCCATTCTCATCCTCACCCACATACAGGGTACCTTGTTCTAATGCCAGCTCTGCATGAGCTTTTGTGGGATATTTTCCCTTTATCCAGTTGCTGTAGCTGACCGTTGCTGCTTCTTTATCCAAAATTTCGTGGAAAATACATTCTACTTCATTCAAATCCTGTTTTGTTGCCAGACGAATCAAGAGAAACCCTCCTTATTTTTTCTTATGCTGAGCAGTATAGATCGCCGCTCGCATGGCAGTGATCTGACGCACCTGTTCGTTGAGTTTTTCATGAAGCTCATGGAGTTTCATCAAATCTGCCTTTTGGGCTACCAAAAGGGCCTTCGCATTGGGAACGGACATATCCTCTTCCAGTTTTTCGATTTCTGCGATCAGTGCAACACCCTCACGTCTTGTCTTTGACAGATCATCCTCCAAATGGTGAGCCAAATGCCGTGCCATTTTCATTGGATCCTCTGCAAATTCGATCATGCCACAAACATTCATAGACATAATGCTCTCATATCTGCTCAAAATACTTGCCATAAGCCGTTCCTCCTTTGCGTCTGCATTTTTTATCTCTGTCCAAGTCTCAGGCTGGGGTTGGCATTCAGATCCAAACCATCTCTCACCCCTGCGATATATTCATAATACGCCGCACAGCCGATCATTGCCGCATTATCCGTACACAAAATGGGAGAAGGTACGCTCAGATAGAAACCTTCTTTCTCGCATGCCTCCTGCATCTTACTGCGAAGGGCGCTGTTGGAAGCAACCCCCCCTGCCAATGCAATCTTTTTCACGCCATGGGCTTTTGCCGCCTTGATGGTCTTGCCCACCAAAACCTCCACCACAGACTGCTGGAAGCTGGCAGCGATATCTTCAGGGACGATTTTCTCGCCCATCATTTTCTGTTTATTTACATAGTTCAGCACCGCAGATTTCAGACCGCTAAAACTGAAATCATAGCTGTCCTCCTCCAGAAAAACTCTGGGGAATTTGACAGCATCGGGATTGCCCAGCTTCGCCGCTGCGTCGATCTTCGGGCCGCCGGGATAGCCCATCCCGATGGCACGGGCAACCTTGTCATAGGCTTCGCCGGCAGCATCGTCTCTGGTATGCCCCATAATCTCATATTTGCCATAATCGGAAATATAGACCAGATGGGAATGTCCGCCGGAAACCACCAACGCCATATAAGGGGGTGCAAAATCCTGATTCTCGATATAGTTGGCACAGATATGTCCTTCGATGTGATGCACGCCGATCAGGGGTTTCCCCGCCGCATAAGCCAATGCCTTTGCCTCTGCCAGGCCCACCAACAGCGCCCCCACCAGGCCGGGGCCATAGGTCACACCAATGGCATCCATTTCTTCCAAAGTCATGCCTGCTTCTGCCAGAGCTGTTTTGATGACCCCGTCGATGTTTTCCACATGCTTTCTGGATGCGATCTCCGGCACAACCCCGCCATACAGGGTATGCAGCGCAATCTGGGAAGAAATCACATTGGAGAGAACTTCTCTGCCGTTTTTCACCACCGCCGCCGCTGTTTCATCACAGGAGCTTTCGATGGCCAATATATAAATATCTTTCTTTTCCTCCATAGCTTACCTCCGTTCAGTTTTCCTTGGGAAATTCAATGGTGATGCACTTGCGTTCTTCTCCCAGCTCTGCCGCAGGGAAAATCGCCTGTGCCACAGGCAGAAATTCCTCAGGTTCATTCAAAGAAGGACTGAAGTGGGTCAGCCACAGCCGTTCCGCCTTGGCATTTTTCGCCATTCGGGCTGCCTCAGAAAACAGCATATGCTTATTTTCTTTCGCCTTCTGTTTTTTCTCATCCTCACCGTACATCCCCTCACAAATAAAAAGCTGTACGCCTTCCACAAATTTCATCACTCTATCCACAGGGCGGCTATCTGTGCAGTAAGCTACAGAAATGCCTTTTCTGCTTTCCCCCAGCACCATATCCGCCGTGTAAGTTTTGCCTTCATACTCCACTATGCCTTCCTTCTGCAGTCTGCCCCAAAGGGGTTTGGGCAGGCCCAGCTGTTCCGCTTTTTTGACATCGAATTTGCCTTTGCGGCGCAAATCAATGCGATAAGCGAAGCATTTCACCATGTGGTCTGCAGGGCAGTGGTGGATTTCAAATAAGCCGACCTGCACAGGGTTCGGCGCATCCTTATCCAGTTCGATATATTCTATTGAGAAAGGCAGTTCCGGGGCGATCAGCGTCAACCCTTCCACGATCCGCTGCAGCCCCACAGGACCCACCAGCGTCAGGGGTTCTGTCCGTCCTGCATTGCCAATGGTCAAAAGCAGACCAGGCAGACCGGAAATATGATCCGCATGGAAATGGGTGAAGCAGATCACATCGATGGCCTTGAAGCCCCATCCCAGCATTTTCATGGTGACCTGGGTACCTTCGCCGCAGTCAATCAGCGCCAGCCTGCCATTGAGCCTTGCCAGCATCGATGTCAGAAAGCGGCTGGGCATGGGCATCATGCCGCCTGTCCCCAGTAAACAAATATCTAACATGCAATTTCTCCTTTGTATCTCAAATTTATTTCATAAATAGAATATCCCCAATTTGTCTCTTTTATCATACCGCAAAAGTGGGGAAAATACAATGTTTTCTGAAATGGAAAAGGGAGCTTTCGCTCCCCATCTTTTCCCTTATTTTACCTCAAATTCTCCACTTACCACATAATCTGTCCGAGCTCTCCACTCCTCTGCGGACGCTGTTTTCGCAAAAAATGCAGGCTCGCTCTGGGGTGTTTGAAAATAGGTCGCCCATGCTCCCAATACCTTTCTATCCGTTTCTGTCTCCAGATCAGAGCCGACAGGCTTGGAAATAGCATAATGCTCTATCGCCTCCCGTCCCAAAGAAGTATAGGAAATCGGCACACAGAGACGGTATCTTCCTGCTTCTAAATCCTCTCCGTAAAAACCCGTACGGAATGTTTTTGTCGACATCCCGTTGTTTTGCCAATACCCCGGAAGGATAAAGCCTATATCATCATAACAACGATCCTCTACTAACGGCATCTTCTCCCACGCTTCCCCATTCCATTTCTGCAGAAAATAATCATCTCCAAACATAAATTCCTGAGGCTCTTCATTTCTCAGCGTCACCGTTACGGTATCCGCCTCTGCATCGTATGTAACATTCATAGAAAGGCGGGGCATCGTCGCTCCTGCCAAATTGATCACAGCTTCTCCCGCTCCTCTGCTCCATTCCGTTTTCAGATTGACCGCATCGGCTGCATCCCGTACAGGCACATACCATTTTCCGTTCTCGCCCAAATATCCCTGAACAAGACCATTCCATATATTATTGCTTTCCTGTTTTGCAATCCAAAAATCATAAGTAGCATCCAGCCAAACAGGTTTCCCAGCGCTTTCCTGCGCCCCCGCCTCCAAATAAAGGGCATTTTCACCCAGATCCTGATAGGTGCCATCCACAATATCGGCAAAATCCTCCACAGAGATCATCATTTTCCCATTCCGATTCCAGAAAGGATTTTTCAGATTCCATTCCGCACCATCTACAACCAGCTTCGTTTCCTTTTCAGCCCCAAAGGCAATACTTCCCATTGCAAGCGTCATACTCATAAAGAAAAATAAAAACCGTTTCATACCATTTCCCTCCTTTGCTTAATTTTATCATAGAAGCTCTTCCGCTTTCTTTCAAATTTCTTACGATTTTCTTACAATCATCCGTACTTTTTCCCCTTTGAAAAAAAATCAGATTTTTCGCTTATTTTTCTTGCAAATCATTGACTTTTCTGCTAGAATATCTTTGTTATGTCACATAGGCAAGGTTTAAGGAGGTGCAGACAATGGCTAAATGTGCAATTTGTGAAAAAGGCCAGATGACAGGTCATAGAATCAGCATTGAACGTTCCCAGGTTAGTAGACGTGCGAATAGAAAATGGAAACCCAACGTAAAGAAAGTGAAAATCGTTGAAGACAACGGTAACATCAAATCTATTTACGTTTGCACAAGATGCATGCGTTCCAACAAGATTACACGCGCAATCTAATTCTAAACGAATGATAAAAGCCATTCTTTTCCCATGAAAAGAACGGCTTTTTTTCGTTTTATGGATATTTAGCATCGTCGGTTCTGGCTGATGAGCCAGATCCCCACCCCGATCAGCAATGCCCCGATCAAAAATACACACTTCGGAAGCAGGCATGCCAGAAACATCCCGACACCTATGGCGATCAATATTACCCCGCCCAGCCATCTGATCGGCGCGCCATTGCATCTTCTCCGCATTCCGACACCCCCTTTGTTTATTCCTATTCAGCAATTCAAAAAATGTGCAGCAAAAACGATCCATATAACAAAACCCCTTCTATCCTTCGATAGAAAGGGGTTTTCTTTAATCCTTTGAGCGGATCACAAAAAGATATCCTTCTTTGATATCAATCGTAGCTGTTTCCTCTGCCAGTACATTGCTGACCGCAATATAATCGCCATCCAAGGTCAGGGTCGCATCCGTCAGGGGGTAAGAAAAGCCCTTCAGGGTAATGCCCTTCACTTCCATGGAAAGAGGAAGGGTAGAAACCAGATCGCCCACTCTTCCTTCCACAGTCAAGTGGCGGTCAATCACTTCTACACAGTTCTTCTCGTCCACCAGTCTGGCTCTCACGCCTTTTTTCAACAGCGAGAGCAGGTAATGGGCATTGGCAAGGGTATGGTCGAAGCGATCGCCAATGCCGCCGAACAGCACCAGATCGGTTGCCCCCAATTCCAATGCCAGAAAGATACCCAGCTCCATATCTGTTTCATCTTTTCTAGTGGGGAACTGACGTATGGGGATGTTTTTCGCCTTATAATATTCCAGAATCTCAAGGCTGGTGGAATCGAAATCCCCTACGATATAGTCAGGGTCGATGCCCAATGCTTTCGCATGCCGCATACCCGCATCGCAGCAGATAACTGCATCCGCCCCCTGCAGATAGCTTTCACAGAAGCGATAATCACTGATTTTTGCTCCCGCAAAAATAATCACTTTCATTTTACTCATACTCCTTGAAAATATCCATAAAGCCCTTTGCTGCCGCAGCAATATCTTCTTTGCCAAATACGGCGGAGCCTGCTACGATCACGTTTGCGCCTGCATCCAATACTTCCCGTACATTATCGATGGTGATGCCGCCGTCCACTTCGATATCGTAGTTCAGCCCCATTTCTTTTCTCCATTCTGCCAGCTGTCTGATCTTAGAAAGCTGACTATCCATGAATCTCTGTCCGCCGAAACCGGGCTCTACTGTCATAACCATAATGACATCCACTTCTTTCAAATAAGGCAAAATCGTTTCCACAGGTGTTCTGGGGTTCAAGGTGATGCCTGCCTTGCAGCCTGTTGCTTTGATCTGGTGGATCACTTCCATGGGATATTTTGCTGCTTCCACATGGATGGTGATGATATCTGCTCCTGCTTTATGGAAATCCTCGATATATTTTTCGGGATCCACGATCATCAGGTGGGCATCGAAAACCATGTTGCTGTATTTTCTGACACTTTTGATCACAGGAATCCCAAAAGAGATATTGGGTACGAAAACGCCATCCATGACATCCAAATGGATATAGGGTGTGCCTGCGTCTTCAATCAGTTTCAGCTGTTCCTCTACTTTGCCAAAATCAATGGAAAGCATAGAGGGGGAAAGTTTGATACTCATGGTTAGTGTCTCCTCTCTTCTTCTTCCTTACGTTCGTTATATATGGTCACATATCTGTCATATCTCATCTGGGAGATGGCTTTGCCGATCTCCGCTTTTACGGCACAGTCAGGCTCATTGATATGGATACAGCCATTGTAGTAGCATTTATGGACAAAAGGTTCAAATTCACGGAAATGATACTGCAGTTTTTCCGAGGGGATATGGGTCAGGAACAGGGAGGTAAACCCGGGAGAGTCCACGATATAGCTTTTCTCTGTGATCTGGATCAGCTCCGCATGGCGGGTGGTATGCTTGCCCCGCTGTATCTTTTCACTGATCTCCCCTGTGTTCAACTGCAAGCCAGGGAATGCCGCATTGATGAGGCTGCTTTTACCGACCCCGGAAGGACCTGCAAAAACGGAAATCTTGTTCTCCAACGCATGACGCAGTTCTTCAATGCCCACGCCCTTTTCTGCGCTGGTGCAGATGACAGGATAGCCTGCTTTGCGGTACAGCTCCGCTGCTTCCAGATACCTTTCTTTTTTATCCTTGTCAATCTTATTGATCACAATCACAATATCCAGTTCCTGTTCCTCTGCAAGAAGCAGGAAACGATCTAGCAGATCCAGATTCATATTAGGGCTTTTCGCCGCAAATACGATCACCGCCTGATCTACATTGGATACCCGAGGGCGGATCAATTCATTTCTTCTGGGCAAAATCTCATCCAGACTGCCCTTTTTGTTTTCCTCATCCAGGACGGAAATGCGTACCGCATCCCCCACAGTAGGGCGGATACCTTCCTTTCGGAAGATTCCCCTTGCCCTGCATTCATAAATGCCCGTTTCCGTATCGATATAATAAAAACCGCCAATTCCTTTTAAAATTACGCCTTCCTGCATGCTTTCACCTTACTCCGAAAAATTTACACTCTGAGACCACTGCTGTACATTGTCGATAAAGCAGGTCACAGTACCGCTGCCCTTCCCTGTTACAGATACACTGTAAGGGAAATCAGAAGCGTCACGGTAAGTGTCCACTACAGGGTATACCCCATCTGCGTCCTCTTTCACCACACGCACATAGACAGAACCGCTGCTGCCGGAGGGTGCGTTGATGGTGAAGTATTTTGTACCCTGGCTCTGGCCGTTGCCTGTAGAAGGTGTAGATGTATCTGTATTATTGGTTGTATCTGCCCCTGTGCTAACCACTAGGTTCACAACACTACCTCTGGGTACTTCGGAATTTGCAGACAATGTCTGTGTCATAACCTTGCCCTCAGCCACACGGTCGCTGGCTGCATAGGATACATTGCCAACCACCAGACCAACGGCTTGCAAAGACGCCTTCGCACTATCCAGAGAATCATTCACTACATTGGGTACGACCACGTTGCCGCCTTCCTCATCGCCCTTGCTGATGGTCAGCACAATGCGGCTCTTCGCTGTGATCTCTGTACCGGGGGCGGGCTCCTGTTTGATGACCTTCATTGCCTCCACATCGGGGTCATATTCATATTCTATCTGCACCACATCGCCCACCAGTCTAATGATGGCTTCCTTGGCTGCGTTCTCGCTCTTGCCCTCTACATCAGGCATTTCCTCCGCCGTCAGCCCCAGACTGATCTTGACGCCGATTTTGGTGCCTTCGCCAATCATGGTGCCTTCGTTGACGGACTGATAGATAATCTGTCCTTTATCGTAGAAGCTGCTGTAATCTTCGCCATCTTCCACCAAAATAATACCCATTTTTTCGGCTTCCTTTGCAGCTTCTTCATAGGACATGCCAAGGAACAGGGGCGTTTCAATATTCTTTTCACTGGAAATAAAACCGCCAAAACCGCCGCCCATAAATTTGATGCCCACCGCGGAAATAGCACCGATCAGCACCAGAGCTGTGATGACTGCCGCAATGATGACCTTGCGTTCTGCCTTTCTGTCATGCTCATTATCGTAATCGTCTTCTGTTCTGGGGTTTCTGCGCACTCGTTGGGGTCGTCTGCTGGTTTTTACAGGCTCTGTTTCCACGTATTCGTTTTCGTAGTCATCCTCTTTGGAAATCTGCTTCATTTTCAGCTTCTTGCTGTATTTTTCAAAGCCAACCAGAGGGGTATGGACATCTCCTTCCTCCTCCATAGGCTCTTTTTCTTCCTGCATTTCTTCCACAGGCTCTGCCTTATGGCGGCGGATATATTCCAGCTCCTTAGGGTCAGCGGGTTTTGTTTCCTGAGGTGTCTCCACTGCTGCCTGGGCCGCCTTTTCCGCCTCTGCCCTTTCCTGGGCTTCCATCAGTCTGGCTGCCGCTTCTGCCCTTCTGGACATGCGTACGCCGGCTGCCCCTGCCGCCGCGCCCACTGCTGCCGCTTTCATGCCTGCATCCTCTTTCTTTTCCGCAGATTTCCCCGTTGTTTTTGCCGCACCGGTGAGTTCTGCTCTGGCACGAATCAGGTCTGCCAGCAGAAGATCGATGCTGGCATAGCGTTCATCAGCCTTTTTCATGGTCGCTTTTTTGATGATGCCTTCCAAAGAAAGGGTACAGTTTGGATTATACTGACGGATATCCGGCAGTTCATCATTGATATGCATCAATGCGATGCTGACGGAATTGTTCCCCTGGAAAGGCAGCACGCCTGTAATCATTTCAAACATCGTGATCCCCAGGGAATAGATATCGCTCTTTTCATCCACATAGCCGCCTCTGGCCTGTTCGGGTGAGAAATAATGAACCGAGCCAGCCGCATTGGCTGTGGTCGTCATGGTGGATGCTGTTGCCGCTCTGGCAATGCCAAAGTCTGTTACTTTTACCACACCGTCTGTCCCCACCAGAATATTCTGGGGCTTGATATCTCTATGTACGATGTGGGCTTTATGGGCCTGGCTCAATGCGGAAGCGATCTGGATCGCTACATTGATGGTAGAGCGAGAATCGAAAGGCGCTTTTTCCTTGATGGCCTTTTTCAGGGTATCCCCATGGATATATTCATTTACGATATAGTTGATATCCCCATCTTCGCCCACGTCATAAGCTCTTACGATATTGGGATGGGACAATCTTGCCGCAGAACAGGCTTCGGAGCGGAACCGCTCGATGAATTCTTCATCACCAATAAATTCCTCACGCAGGACCTTCACCGTCACATAACGATCCAGTTTTCTGTCTCTGCCTCTATAAACAACTGCCATGCCGCCGGAACCGATCTTTTCTAAAATTTCGTATCTGCCGCTGAGGACAGTACCCGGATTCAATAACATTAGTTTTTAACCTCCTACTTATATCTCAACCAAAATCAGAGAAATATTATCATGCCCGCCATGCTTATTGGCTTCTTCCACCATGATCGCCGCTTTCCGATCCAAGGTGGTGCGCTTATTCAAAATCTTTGCCATTTCTTCATCCTTCAGCATACCGGAAAGACCATCTGTGCAAAGCATCACGATATCGCCTTTTTTCACAGAATGGATCGCCGTATCTGCTTCCACAGAGTTTTTGATGCCAACGGCACGGGTAATGACATTCCGCTTGGGGTGGCTCGCCGCTTCTTCCTTGGTGATGTTGCCCATCTTCACCAATTCCATAACATAAGAATGGTCTGTAGTTAAGGGCAGCATTTCTTTTTTATGGAAAAGATAGGCTCTGCTGTCTCCCACATGGGCTACATACACCTTATCTTCCCGTACTGCCGCCGCAACGATGGTCGTCCCCATTTCCGCAAATTCCCTTGCAGAATTGGATTTATCATAAACTTCCTTATTGGCAGCCGCCATGGCCCCCGTCATCAGATCCAGCACATCTGTGCTGTCTGCATGCTGCATTTCTTTCCAAAAATAGGCCAAGAATGCTTCGATGGCACTGCTGCTGGCGACTTCGCCGGCATTACAGCCGCCCATTCCGTCGGCTACCAGATATAAATTTTCTGCGGGGTCATCCCCTGCCGAAATATAATATGCATCTTCGTTGTTCTTCCGACATTTTCCAATATCGCTTACCCCAACTGCTTTCAACGCTGCTCCACCTCCTTGGTAAACGTTTTCGAAAATTCAAGCTTCCGTCTTTTGTTCCTTTATATGGCTCCGTCGAAGCTGACCGCAGGCTGCGTCGATATCGCTGCCCAGCTTGCGTCTGACGGTAGTTTCAATGCCGTTATCATTCAAAATGGAAGCAAAGTGCTTCACTCTGTCGCTGCTGCTTTTGATATAGTTTCTTTCCTTCACATCGTTCACGGGGATCAGGTTCACATGGCAAAGCAGATCTCTCAGCTTTTTCACCAGCTCCCACGCATGCTCATCACCATCATTTACTCCATGGATCAAGGCATATTCAAAGGTGATGCGGCGTTTTGTTTTTTCCGCATAATCCCTGCAGGCTTTCAGCAAGCGTTCCATACTGTAAACCTTGGCAATGGGCATCGTCTGGGTACGGATGCCGTCATTGGGGGCATGGAGTGAAACTGCCAGTGTGATCTGAAGGTCTTCCTCTGCCAGATCATAGATTTTTTCCACCAGGCCACAGGTGGAAAGGGTGATATGCCGCTGTCCCATATTCTGCCCCTTGGGGTCATTGATAAGACGCAGGAACTTCACGACGTTATCATAGTTATCCAGCGGCTCGCCGCTGCCCATCAGCACTGTGCCGTGGACTCTTTCCCCACAATCCTTCTGGATCGCATAGATCTGGGAAAGCATTTCCCCTGCTGTCAGTCCCCGTTCCACACCGTCCAGGGTGGAAGCGCAGAATTTACAACCCATACGGCAGCCCACCTGTGTGGAAATGCAGACCGTATTGCCATGCTCATATTTCATCAATACACTTTCGATAATAGCACCATCCGAAAGGGCAAAGAGGTATTTTCTCGTTCCATCGATCTGGGAAACCAGCCGTCGCACCATCTCTACACCGTTGATGGCAGCTTTTTCATCCAGCTTTTCCCGCAGGCTCTTGGAAAGGTTCGTCATTTCCTCGAAGCTGTTCACCTGCTTGGCATGGAGCCAGTCAAAAATCTGCTTCGCACGGAATTTGGGCTCGCCCAATTCTTTTAAAAATTGTTCCAGTTCTTCTATATTCATGGATTTGATATCAATTCTCTCCATATCTTAATCCTTTCTTCTCATTCTAGAAATGAAAAAGCCATCTGTTTTTGTTTTATGGGGCAAGAGCGTAAGATATCCCTGCTCCGCCGTTTCCACCTTCCAATCCTTCGGCAAAAAATCTGTAATATCCTCAGCCATAAAATCGGGGTGGTTTTCCAAAAACCATTCTAAATTCTTTTCGTTTTCCTTTCGGCACAAGGTACAGGTGCTATAGACCAGTATGCCGCCCTTTTTCACATAGCCTGCGGCATTTTCCAAAATTTTTCTCTGGATCCCTGTCAGGCTGTCAATTTCGTTTCCGTCTTTTTTCAGGCGGATATCCGGTTTCTTCCGCATCAGCCCCAAGCCGGAGCAAGGTGCATCCACCAGTACACGGTCGAACAATTCCCGTTCTTCTTCCGCTTCCGCCCCATCCTTTACTCTGCATTCCATGATACCGATGCCAAGGCGTTCCGCCCCTTCTTCCATCAGTTCGATCTTATGCTCGTAAATATCGCAGGAAATCAATGTCCCTTCGTTCTCCATCGTCTCTGCCGTGGTAAAGCTCTTCCCACCGGGGGCAGCGCACATATCCAAAATGCTTTCGCCCTTCTGGGGGTCTAAAATCTTTACCGCCAGTTGAGAGCTTTCATCCTGCACATGAAACAAGCCCTTCTGGAAGGCTTCCAGTCGGCTCAGGTCTGCAGTTTTTGTCAGATGCAGTGCGTTTTCGGAAACGTATCCGTCCTTGACCTCTACACCGACCTCTTCCAGCATCTGTTTCAAGTCTGCCTTGTTTGTTTTCAGAGTATTCACACGAATAGTCACATCAGGAGACTGATTATCATAGGCGCAGATGGCTTCTGTTTCCCCGTAGCCATAATAGGCGATCCACATCCGCACCAGCCACAGAGGGTGGGAATAAACCACGGAAAGATATTCCGCCGTACCTTTTTCCGGCAGGGGAATCTCATTTTTCTTTTTCGCTGCTGTCCGCAAAACACCATTGACGAAGCCTTTCAGAGAACCATAGCCCCTTGCTCCTGCCAGTTTCACTGCTTCGTTGCAAGCTGCGGAATCGGGCACATCCATAAAATACATCTGATATACCGCAGAGCGCAGCACCGCCCGCAGCCATGGTTTCATTTTTTCCGTTTTCGTTTTGGAAAAGGTGTTCAGCACATGGTCGATATAGATGAGGTTGCGGAGGGTACCATTGACGATCTCTGTCACAAAGGCTCTGTCCTGTCGGGGCATAGCACCATTCTGGCGCAGCAGCCTTCTTAATGTCATATTATTATAGGCTTCTTCCGTCATGATCTCCATAAGGGCTTCCGCCACAATTTCTCTGGGATTGATTTGAATCATCTTTTCAATTCCTTCCGTATTAGTCATTCTGTCTCAACATAATATTATACGACAAAAAGTGTCTTTCTTCAATCTTTTCAGCTCTATTTCCCTATTTTTCATTGGATATCCTTACATTAAAATGTACTTTATGCGTTTCTGTAAAAACACCAAAAGGCTAATCCCATTTTCAGAGATTAGCCTTTTCTTTTTTTAGTCGTCTCTTCTGCCAAAGATGGCAATCAGTCTCAGGAGCTGTGCGACTGCTGCAAATGCTGCTGCAACGTATGTCATTGCCGCTGCACTCAGCACCTTCTTCGCTCCGCCGATCTCATCACTGTCCAGAAATCCATCATCCTCCAGGATATGGATCGCTCTTGTGGATGCGTTGAATTCCACAGGCAGTGTAATAATCGTAAATGCTACAGACAAAGAGAAAAACAGAATCCCCAGTGTCACCAACGTGCTGCCGCCGCCACCAAACAGGAGCCCAATGATAATCAGAGGGATCGCCAGTCTGGAGCCGAAATTCGCCAAGGGCACAAAAAAGCTTCTCAGTGCCAGAGGCGCATAGCCCACATCATGCTGGATGGCATGGCCTGTTTCATGGGCGGCAACGCCCAAAGCCGCTACAGATGCGCTGTCGTATACGTTCTGAGACAGACGCAGTGTCTTTGTTCTGGGGTCATAATGGTCTGTCAGATGTCCCGCCACCCGCTGCACGCTGACATCGTAAATGCCCGCGTTCTGCAGCATCTGCTGGGCAACCTGCGCACCGGTAAAGCCCCTTCTGTTTCTTATCTTTGAATATTTATTGAATGTACCGGATACTTTCGTCTGCGCCACCATTGAAAAAAGGAAGGCAAGCAGCACCAGAAAATACCAGGGATCTATACCGTATCCGTAACCGTAATACATATTTGGTTCCTCCTATCTTATTTGAACAGGACGCCCTCATGCATTGCATGACCCCGCAGATATGCGTCTGCCGCCATTTTCTTCCCGCCGCGGGCCTGCACTTCCTTGATCCGCAGGACACCATCGCCGCATTTGACCGCAAAGTCTTTTTTTGTCACTTCCACGATCTCCCCGAATGCAGCATCGGGATAATTGCCTTCCGCTGTTTCCGCCCAAAACATCTTCAAAGGCTCATCTTCATAAATCGCATAAGCACCGGGGCCGGGATGCAGCCCTCTCATCAGGTCGATGATCTGCTGTCCCCGTCTGCTCCAGTCAATATGTCCTGTTTCTTTGTGTATCATAGGTGCATGTGTTGCTTTTGCATCATCTTGAGGAATGCGTTGGATGGTGCCTGTCTCCAAGCCATCGATCGTCTGCAGCAGCAGTTCTGCCCCTGCTTCTGCCATTTTGTCATGGAGTGTTTCAAAATTATCTGTAGGCAGGATTTCTACTTCTTTTTTCAGCAGCATATCACCGGTATCCATACCCTTCGCCATAAACATAGTAGTGATGCCTGTTACCTTTTTGCCGTCGATGATGGCACGCTGCATGGGCGCAGCCCCTCTGTATTCCGGCAGCAAAGAGCCATGAACGTTGATGCAGCCATATTTCGGCATATTCAAAATAGATTCCGGCAGCAGCTGACCGAAAGCCGTTACAGCGATCAGGTCTGCCCCATAGCTGCGCAGTTTCTCCACCATTTCAGGTTCTCTCACCTTTTCCGGCTGCAGTACTTCGATCCCATGTTCCAGTGCCAGTTCCTTTACCGGTGTGAACTGCATTTTTTTGCCTCTGCCCTTGGGTTTGTCGGGCTGTGTCACAACAGCCACCACCTCATGCTTTGTCAGCAGGGCTTTCAAGGAATACACCGCAAAATCCGGTGTCCCCATAAAAATCACTTTCATCGGATTTCCTCCTTACGCTTCTTCCACAGGCAGAGCCTTATCAATATACAGGATGCCGTCCAGATGGTCGATTTCATGGCACAGGGCACGTGCCATCAATTCTTCCCCTTCGATGATGAATTTATTACCCTCTCTGTCCATGGCCTCCACCTTTGCATAGTAAGGTCTTTCCACGGGGGCATATTTGCCGGGAACGCTCAGGCAGCCTTCATCATCGATCTGAGAACCGCTGGTTTCCAGAATGACGGGATTAATCAGTTCTACCAGACCTTCGCCCACATCGATGACTACCGCTCTTTTCAGGATACCCACCTGAGGTGCCGCCAGACCAACGCCGTTTGCTTCATACATGGTATCAGCCATATCATCCAGCAGTGTCAGCAGATTGGGGGTAATCTCCTTTACAGGTTTGCATTTTTTTCTCAACACTTCGTCTGTGCTGATGCGAATATTGCGAATTGCCATTGTTTCTTCCTCCTGTTTTCATACTATCTCCAAAATTTGAACAAACAAAAAACTTTCTGTAAATTTATTTAAAAGCGGAGAAACAGATGCTGATCAGACACGCTTTGCAGGCTTGCCTGCACCAGGGTGTATTTCAGCTGTCATTTACGGTGCAAATGTACCGAAAAACCGTAGGTTTTGCCGTACTCCGCTTCTTCTCGAAAAGTATATCATATTTTTCATCTTTATACAATATTGGTAGGATTTAGAGAAATTTGGTATCGAACCTTGAATCTTCTGTCTTTCTTCATACTTTCCACCACAGGCAGTACCAGTTCTCGCAGAAGTTCTTCCTCCGCCGCCTTTACGATTAACTGATACCGATAGTCTCCGCGGAATTTGGGCAATGCCGCAGGCACAGGCCCTAAAATAGCAGCAATTCCTTCTCCATCAGCCTTTGCCAGCTTTTCCGTCAGCTTTTGGGCCGCAATTTCCACGGCATCTTTTTCTTCCCCAACGATGAGGATGCTGAAAAAGGAGGAGAAGGGCGGATAGCCCATCATTTGCCGCATCAATATTTCCTCTTCATAAAAACCTTTGAAATCCTGTTTCGCGGCATATTTCACTGCATAATGCTCCGGCTGATAGGTCTGGATGAACACTCGTCCGTTGTCCCCTCTCCGTCCTGCACGTCCTGCCGCCTGCGTCATCAAACGAAAGCCCGTTTCCGCCGCCGTATAGCTGTCCACATTCAAAGATAGATCCGCCGCCATGATGCCCACCAACGTCACATTGGGGTAATCGTGCCCCTTGGCGATCATCTGTGTCCCAATCAGGATATCCGCTTCGCCCTTGCCGAAGGTCTCCAGTATCTTTTCATGGCTGTGCTTCGTCATGGTCGTATCCAAATCCATCCGCAGGATGCGAGCTTCTGGAAAAAGCTTTTTCGCTTCTTCTTCGATCTTCTGCGTCCCCGTGCCAAAATATCGAATATATTTGGAACCACATTCGGGGCAAATCTTGGGAATATCTGCCCTTCTGCCGCAGTAATGGCAAACCAGTGCCTTTTCCTTCGCATGGTAGGTATAGGTGATGTCACATTCCGGGCAGGTCATCACATGCCCACAGCTGCGGCAGGAAACAAAGGTGGCATAGCCCCTGCGGTTCAAAAACAGCATGGTCTGCTCCCCTTTCCGCAGGTTTTCCCGAATTGCTTCCTGCAATTCTCTGCTGAATGCCGAACGGTTCCCCTCCGCCAGTTCCTTTCGCATATCCGTCACAAAAACCTCCGGCAAAGTTCCGCCGCCGGTGCGTTCCTTCAACTCCAACAGGAGATATTCCCCTTCTTTTGCTTTATAGTAGCTGACCAGATCGGGGGTTGCCGTCCCCATCAGGAAAAGGGCATGATATTTTTTCGCCGCTTCCGCCGCCACATCTTTTGTATCATATTTCGGCGTAATATCGGAAACATAGCTATTTTCGTGGGCTTCATCCATAATAATTGCCCCCACGTTCTGAAAGGGCAAAAACAACGCCGAACGAGGGCCGATAATGACGGAAATCTCTCCGTCCCGTGCCTTTTTCCACTGGTCTACCCGTTCCCCCATGGAAAGGCGGCTATGGGTCACGCTGACCGCATCGCCGAAGCGGGAAATAAATCGTTCCAGAATCAGCGGTGTCAGGGCAATTTCGGGCACAAGCACAATGGCCTGCTGCCCCCTCGCCAGCACATCGGCAATGATCTGCATATAGATTTCCGTTTTGCCGCTGCCCGTCACCCCATGCAAAAGCACAGGTCGCTTTTCTTCCTTTTCCATTTCAGAACGGATAGCAGCCAGTGCGGCTGCCTGCTCTGCCGTAGGAGTAAATGCATCTGTCCTTTGGAAATCTTCTGCATCGAAAACCTTCCGCAGCTCCGTCTGCCTTCGTTCCAGTAAAATGCCCTTCTGCAGCAAGGTCTTGATGGGGGAATCCGTCACGCCCAGTTTCTCCTTCATCTCCTCCGCCGTGGCTTCTTTCCCATCCTGCAAATAGGCTATGATTTTCCGCTGTCCTTCCAAGCGACGGTCTTTTTCGATCTTCTTTCGCACCTCCTCTAAAAGAGAGGCTTCCACATCCAGAGAATAAAATCTCTTCTCTTTTTTATATTCACTGCGGCGAAGTTCCTGCCGCAATTCCAGCAGACCTTTTTCCTCCATTTTCCGCAGGAAATCCATCGCTTTTCCACCAAACTCTGCCTGAATTTCATCCAGAGGCACATTTTTCCGTTCCCCTATAAAATCCACCAGCGATTTTTCCTTGGGTGTCAGCTTTATTTCTTCCGCAAAATCTTTCAGGCTTACTGTCCAACTGCTTTTGGTACGGATCCCCGCAGGCATGATGGCCTGCAGGCACTGGTTCAGGCTGCAGAAATACCTCTGCTGCATCCATTCCGCCAATTCCAGCAGAACAGGGGTAAAAGTCGGTTTCCCTTCATCCAACACCTCGATGATATATTTGATCTTATCCTCAGGTACATCCGTTTCTTCCGAGAGAGAAATGACATAGCCTTCCGTTTTACTGTTTCGGCTGCCAAAGGGCACAATGACCCGAACCCCCTGGCGCACCTCCAGCCCCTCCGGCACACCATAATCAAACATCTTATCCATTTCCGGGCGGTTCAGCCCCACGATCACCTTTGCATACATCATTTCTCACCTCCCTATAAAGAAAGGTGCCGCTCAGGCGACACCCTTTCTATTATTCTTCTTCCGTTTCTTCTGCCATGCTTTCGAAGTCCACTTCTGCCAGTGCAACTTCTTTTTCTTCTTCTGCCACAGGCTGACCCTGACGGATTTTCAGCTTGCCTTCATAGATTTCATGAACAGCGATAGAAACTGGTTTATCGACTTTTACATTGTCGATCATAGGTTCCGCATGGTCAACCAGCTGTCTTGCTCTTTTTGCTGCCGCGATTACAATGGTATATCTGCTGCCGATGGTAATATCTTCGGCATCCTGTGTAATAACTTCCAGTAAGTCGGAATAAGAAGGTCTTAACATATTACATCTCTCCTTTGAAAATCTTTTTGATATCTTTATTTCTGCTGCATTTCATTTTTTCTGCTTCTACGATCGTCAGAATGTCTTCTGTAGCCTGATCTACGGTGTCATTGATGACCAGAT
Source organism: Bacillota bacterium (assembly GCA_021768705.1). GTDB lineage: Bacteria > Bacillota > Clostridia > Lachnospirales > Anaerotignaceae > Anaerotignum_A. The sequence continues at coordinate 29,516 of JAETUG010000010.1, read as the reverse complement.
AGTCATATTCATCCACCAGTTCCATTTCCTCCAACGCACGGCGCAGACGCATATTGATGGTTTCCTTATCCTCTGTGCCACGGTTGGTCAGGCGGTTGCCCAGTTCCTCCAGATTGGGCGGAACCATAAATACCAATACGCCTTCGGGATAGATCTTTTTCACCTGCAAGGCACCCTGTACTTCGATCTCCAGGATCACATTATTGCCCGCCATCAGCTGCTCTGTTACATATTTTCTGGGTGTACCGTAATAATTGCCGCAGAATTCTGCCCATTCCAGCAGTTCCTTACGGTCTCTCATCTGTTCAAATTCTTCACGGGTATGGAAGAAATAATGCACCCCGTCTTTTTCATATTCTCTGGGTTTTCTTGTCGTTGCAGAAATGGAAAGAGAAAAATCATCCTTCTTGCAAAGACGTTCTACGATGGTCCCCTTCCCGGAACCGGAAGGGCCGGAGATAATCAATAAAATACCCTGTTTCTTCAATATTTACATTCCCTTCTGCTCTGCGGAAAGTCTTCCGCCTACAGTTTCCGGCATATTGGGAGAAAGGACGATATGCCCATCATCCATGATGATGACACAGCGGGTCTTTCTGCCATAGGTGGCATCGATCAGCGTTCCCTTTTCCTTGGCATCCTGAATGATTCGCTTCACAGGGGCGGAATCGGGGCTGATGATGGCGATAACACGATTTGCGGAAACCACATTGCCATAACCAATGTTCAAAAAATGCAATTTATCCATAACGAATCCTCTCTCATAATGGGTTATTCCAAATTCTGAATCTGTTCTCTGATCTTTTCGATCTCACTTTTCAATTCGATGGTGGCTTTTACGATCTGGATATCGTTGGCTTTGGAAGCGATGGTGTTGGATTCTCTGTTCATTTCCTGGATCAGGAAATCCAGCTTTCTGCCCACCTGACCGCCGCCTTCCAGAATATCCTTCAGCTGCACCAGATGGCTTTCCAGTCTGGTCACTTCTTCATCCACACAGCCTCTGTCTGCAAAAACAGCCACCTCTGTGGCAATTCTCTGAGGGTCTACATCCACACTGCCCAACAGTTCCTTCAGCCTGTTGTTCAGCTTTTCCTGATATTCCACCACCACCAGTGGAGAGCGTTCCTTTACTTCTGCCACCAGCGTTTTGATCCGTTCGCCCTTCAGCAGGATATCCTTTTTCAGGTTTTCCCCTTCCACGGTTCTCATGGCAACGAATTTTTCCACTGCTTCATCCAATGCAGGTGCCAGTGCTTCCCAGATGACAGCTTCTTCCTGCTGCGCTTTTTCCACTGTGATGACATCAGGGAATTTTGCTGCCAGTTCCAGCTTATTGCCGCCGGTCAGGCCAAATTTTTCTTCCAGCAGGTTCAGTTTTTCGATATAGGCTGCTGCCAGTGTTTCATTCAGTTTCACATCCACATCATCTGCGGAAAATGTTTCAAAGCTGATGTAAACGTCGGTCTTGCCCCGAAATACATCACGCATAATTCTTTTTTTGATCTTATCTTCCAGACTTGCCAGAGAACGGGGCAGCTTGATCGTCATATCGTTGTAACGATGGTTCACGGATTTCATTTCCACCGTGAATTTGCGTTCTTCCGCAATATGCTCGCCGCGTCCGTAGCCGGTCATGCTTCTTACGCTTGCATTCATGTTTCTATTCCTTTCTGTTACACGTTCCAAAATCGTTGTTTCATTATACAGAAGTATCTGGCAAATAGCAAGAAAAACAGCAAATTGTATTCACTATTTCTAATCTAATTTTAATATTTATCCTTTTCCTGTATCCCTGACAAAACAGATGCAAAAATATTTTTAATATGTTAAAATAAAATATTATATGTAAAAATCAAAGGAGGTGTCCTTTATGGCACTGGACGGCATCACAACATCTGCCATCGTATCCGAACTCAAACCCGCTCTCGTAGGAGGGCGTATCGATAAGATCCATCAGCCTGTAGCTGACGAGATTCGTATGACCATCCGTGGCCTGGGCAGCGGCGCAAAGAAAATCATCATTTCTGCAAACTCTGCCCATCCCCGTATCCATCTGACAGAAAGCACCAGAGAAAACCCTATGACTGCACCCCTGTTCTGCATGGTCATGCGAAAACATATCGCCGGCGGCAAGATCGTGGATATCTGCCAGCCCAATTTCGAACGTATCATCATCCTTCGGGTGGAATCCGCCAATGAAATGGGCGATATCACCACAAAGAACCTAATTTTAGAGATCATGGGTAAGCACAGTAACCTGATCCTAACCGATGAAAACGGTAAGATTCTCGACTCCATCAAACGTGTCACCCATGAAAAAAGCTCCGTCCGGGAAGTTTTGCCCGGCAAGGAATATGTTTTCCCCCCTTCTCAAGATAAGAAAAATCCGCTGGAAGCGGAACGGGGCGATTTTCTCTTTTCCCTGCATCTGCAGGAGGGTAGAAAAATACAGGAATTTATTTACCAGACATATACGGGTATCAGCCCTATCATGGCGGGGGAAATCTGCTCTCGTGCCGGCTTGGATTCCTCTAATTCCTGTCAGGAAACCACCATTGAAGAAGGCGAAAAGCTTTACGATGCCTTCGATAAAACCATGGCAGAGATCAAATCGGCCACCTATCAGCCTGCTATCTATTATCAAAAGGAAAACAACCGTATCGTGGATTTTGCCGTACTGGAAATGACCCAATTCTCCGGTCTGCAGAAAAGATCTTTCGATTCTGTCTCCGCCCTGCTGGAAAGCTTCTATCAGGAACGGGACAATGCAGCACATATCCGCCAGAAAGCCCATGATATGCGCAGACTGGTAATGAGCAATATCGAACGCTGTGTGAAGAAAAAAGAGATTCAGCTGAAAACCCGCAGAGAAACCAAGGGCATGGACCAGTGGAAGAAAAAAGGCGAACTCCTGACTGCAAATATTTATGCTGTTCCCCAGGGCGTGACTACCTTCAAGACCATCGATTATTATGAATCGGACATGCCAGAGATCGAAATTGCCATCGACCCTGCAAAAACCCCTGCAGAAAATGCTCAGAAATATTTCAGCAAATATAACAAGGCAAAGCGTACCCTTGCCGCTCTGGAAATTCAGGAAAAACAAAATGAGGAAGAACTGGTCTATCTGGAAAGCGTCTTAAACGCATTGGAAAATGCTAAGGATGATGCAGACCTTTCCGAAATCCGCACCGAACTGGCAGAAAGCGGCTTCATCCGCAGACAAGTACAGAAAAAAGGCGCACAAAAGCCAAAAAAATCCAAGCCTCTGCATTATGTTTCTTCCGATGGATATGATATTTTTGTAGGCAAAAGCAATCTGCAAAATGACGAATTGACCCTGCGTATGGCAGAGTCAACCGACATCTGGATGCATACCAAAGATATCCCCGGTTCCCATGTCATCATCCGCACCAATGGTCAAAAGGAACTGCCCGAAGCCACCATGGAGGAAGCAGCCAATCTGGCAGCCTTCTACAGCAAGGCAAAAAACAGCAGTATGGTGCCTGTGGATTATACCCAGCGAAAAAATATCAAGAAACCCAATGGTGCCAAGCCCGGTATGGTCATCTATTTGACCAACCGCACCATCTATATCACCCCCGACGAAAACCGGGTAAACCAAATGAAAACAGAGTAATCTCGTTTCAATTCTTTCCATCTATGGCATACCATTTTGAAATCGAATCGGGATTTTCTCCGTGCTACGCTAAATAAAATGAGGTCGTCTTATGCAAAATGATATCTCAAAAGAATTTACATTATTGTCCCTGATAAAATTCACCCTACCCACCATCATCATGCTGGTGTTTGTGGCAACTTATACCATCGTGGACGGCATTTTCGTTTCCCGTTTCGTGGGGACCACTGCCCTCTCCGCCATCAATATTGTCTTTCCCCTCATCAACATCCTGATCGGATTGGGCATCATGCTGGGGACAGGGGGCTCCGCCATCATCGGGCGCAAATTGGGTGAAGGAAAAGAAGCGGAAGCCCGCAGTGCTTTCACCCTCATTATCACCTTTGGCATCATAGTCAGTCTAGTGATCTCTGTCCTCTGCTTCCTGTTTATACGCCCCCTCTCTCTCTTTTTGGGAGCCGATGAGAACCTGCTGCCCTATTGCATGGAGTATGGCAGAGTGATGATGGCATTTTACACCATTTCTGTCATCCAGACCATGTTCCAGACCCTTTTCATCACCGCAGGAAAACCCAATCTGGGGCTATGGCTGAATGTCGCAGCAGGTCTCTCCAATATCCTTTTCGACTATATCTTCATCGTCCGAATGGATATGGGCATCGCCGGGGCAGCCTGGGGTACTGTCAGCGGCTTTATCATTGGCGGCATCCCTGCATTGTTCTATTTTGCTAAGCCAAGGACAGTGCTGTATTTTGTAAAACCCAAATGGAACGGAAAAATCATTGCCCACACCATGCTGAATGGCTCTTCGGAAATGGTGACCTCCGCTGCCATGGCTGTGACCACCTTTCTGTTCAATCTGGCAATGATGGAACTGCTGAAGGAAGATGGCGTTGCAGCCATTACCATTGTGTTGTATGCCCAGTTCTTGTTTTCTTCGGCATATCTGGGCTTTGCCAGCGGTGCGGCCCCTGTCTTCAGCTACAATTACGGCAACCGCAATATTCCACAGCTGAAACGTCTCTTCAAAATGTGCCTCGGCATCATTTTGATCTCCTCTGTGGTGTGCTTCGGCTTTTCCTATTTGATGGCAGTGCCGACCATCGCCATCTTTACGCCGCAGGAAAGCAACACCTATGCGATCACGCTCTATGGGTATAAAATCTTCGTCTGGAACTTCCTTTTCGCAGGCATCAACATCTTTGCCTCCTCCTTCTTTACGGCATTGTCCAATGGGAAGGTGTCGGCAATGATCTCTTTCCTGCGTACCTTTGTTTTCGTCACCGGAAGTATCCTGATTCTGCCGAGGTTCCTCGGCATCGACGGCATCTGGCTTGCCATTCCCGTAGCGGAAGCCATCACCGTTCTCATCGCCGTATTTTTCCTGACGGTGAACCGCAAATACTACCATTATTTCTAAAATACAAAAGCAAAAGGAGCGATTTTTATGGCAAAAACCTTACGCTATGCAGTTAAGCACAGCTTCCCCATCTTCATCAGCTTCATTCCCGTAGGGCTGGCCTATGGGGTTCTGATGCAGAATGTAGGTTACAATTTTCTCTGGACAGGCGCCTGCAGTCTTTTCGTTATGGCAGGCTCCCTGCAATACCTGATGGTGAGTTTCTTTGCCGGTGGCGTTTCCCTGGCAACTGTGGCGATCATGGCACTGCTGCTCAATAGCCGCCATATTTTCTACGGTCTGTCCTTCATCGAAAAATTCCGCTCCTTTGGCTTCTGGAAATATTTCCTCATCTATTCCCTGACAGATGAAAACTATTCCCTTCACTGCTCTCACGATTTCGATGAAGATATCGATGAAAAATGGGCCTATGTGCTGACAGCCCTGATGTGCATCCTGTATTGGGTCGTCCTAAGCATTCTTGGTGCCCTCATCGGCACATTGATCCCCTTTGATACCACAGGCATCGATTTCGCCCTGACGGCTTTGTTCATCGTCATCCTGATCGAGCAGTTGTCCGGCGCAGATAACCGTCTGCCTGCCCTGCTGGCCTTCGTTTCCAGCATTGTCTGTCTCATTCTTTTCGGACCTTCCAATTTCATCCTGCCTTCTCTGGTCATCACAGTAGCCTTGCTGACCATTCTGAGAAGCCGTATCGAACCCCAGAATACAAAAAAGGAGGAAAACTAAATGGTACTTTCTACAACACAATCCATCCTCATCATCGCAGTCTGCGCCCTTTGCACCTTTGCGGAGCGTGCCCTGCCTTTCCTCCTTTTCCGCGGAAAAGAAGTACCTGAGATCGTCCGCTATTTGGGTCGGGTGCTCCCCATGGCCATCATGGCAACGTTGGTCATGTATTGCCTGAAAGGCATCACCTTTTCCTCTGCGGCAGGCTTTGCTCCTCCTTTGATCGCCTCCGCCCTGACAGCTCTCTTACATATCTGGAAAAGAAACACCATGCTCAGTATCTTCGGTGGCACAGTCTGCTATATGCTTCTGGTGCAAATCGTCTTTTAAATATACCAAAGCCAAATTCCTGTTAAACTGCGCAAAATAAAATGGTATCATACTTTCAGTTTATTTCTGTAAGTATGATACCAAATCCATTAGCTGCTTTATTTTTTTCAGCAATCGCCTTATCTATTGCGAAGTATTCTGCTTATACATTTCCTGCCATTTCTGTCCATGATACGACCCCTTCTGTTGCCACATCCAGCGCATTCCATGCATCCGATGTTCCTTCCGCAACGGGACGAATCTCCTGTTTTCCTTCTAATCTTGCGGATGTCTGCTGTCTTTCCGGCATCTCTCCCGGATAAACATTTACAACACCCAATGCCACCAAAACCATTGCGATCATTCGTTTCATACGCTGTCATCTCCTTTTTCTCTAGAAATGTTTTTCTTCTATAATAGTATAAACGAAAAATCTTTGGTTTTTGTTGCATCTTTTTTATTCTTTTCTTAAGATATGATAAAAAATTCTTTTTTTAGATCTCTGTTTCCACAACAGGTGCTTCTTCTGCCGCCGCTGCAGGAACTTCCAACGCAGCCAGGCCATAATGTTCCCGCACCTGATTTTCGATTTCTGCACACATATCCGGATTATCTCTCAGGAACTGCTTTGCGTTTTCCCGTCCCTGTCCGATACGTGTTTCCTTATAGGCATACCATGCACCGCTCTTGTTTACGATATCCACATCTGCTGCCAAGTCCAGAATATCCCCTTCTCTGGAAATACCTTTGCCGTAGATGATATCGAATTCCGCTGTTTTGAAGGGAGGCGCCACTTTATTTTTGGCGATCTTCACCTTTACGCGGTTGCCCACGATCTCCGTCCCCTGTTTCAGCACATCTGCTTTTCTGATCTCCATACGGATGGAAGAATAAAATTTCAGGGCACGGCCGCCTGTGGTCGTTTCGGGGTTACCAAAGGTCACACCGATTTTTTCACGGAGCTGGTTAATGAAAACAACGGTACAGTTGGATTTGTTTGTAATACCCGTCAGTTTTCTCAGGGCCTGGCTCATCAGTCTTGCCTGCAGACCCATGTGGGAATCGCCCATTTCCCCTTCGATCTCCGCCCTGGGTACCAGTGCCGCTACAGAGTCTACAATAACAATATCGATGGCACCGCTGCGTACCATGGTTTCCGTAATTTCCAAAGCCTGTTCGCCATCGTCAGGCTGAGAGATATACAGGTTATCAATATCTACCCCCAAAGCCTTTGCATATGTAGGGTCCATGGCATGTTCCGCATCCACATAACCAGCAATGCCGCCCCGTTTCTGTACTTCCGCAACCATGTGCAGGGCTACCGTTGTTTTACCGGAGGATTCAGGGCCATATACTTCCACGATCCTGCCCTTGGGCACACCGCCAACCCCCAGTGCCAAGTCCAGGCTCAGGGAACCGGATGGAACCACTTCCACCGCCATTCTCGCACTGTCATCCCCCAATTTCATGACTGCGCCTTTGCCAAACTGCTTTTCGATCTGGCTCAGGGCTGCATCTAAGGCCTTCTGCTTATCTTCAAATTTTTCGTCTTGCTTCTGAGATTTTGCTGCCATTTTATTTCCACCTTTCCAATGATAAGGAATATTTTTTCATTTCAGGACTTCTTTCAACGAGAACCTCTGTTCTCATTTTATGCAATTTTGTTCGCCTTGTCAATACCTATTTTGTTTCCTTAGCAGGCTGCTCCGCCAGTGCCATTGCGGCAAAAATAATGATACAGCCCAAATACCCACGCAGGCTCATACGTTCGCCATACAGAAGAGCAGAAAACACCGCTGCGAAAATCGATTCCGAAGTAATGATGATAGCCGCCTTATTGGGGGAAGTGATCTGTTGTCCAGCCGACTGCAAAGCAAAATACGCCGCTGTGCAGAATGCTCCAAGGAAGAAAAAATTCCCAAAGGCAGGCAATGTCAGCGGAGGCATATCCCATCCCGTAAACGTCACGATGACCGTCGTTACCAGCAATGTAAATAGATTTTCCGCCACAGCAATATGCACCGCATCACACCCCTCGGTGATATTTCCAAGAAACGCCATCTGCAGGGAAAAGGCAACCGCCGCCAGCAGGGACAGTCCTGCCCCCAAATCAATGCGAAAATCTGCCGTCAGAGATAAACAGGACACCCCTACCAGCGTCATCGCCGCCGCAATAAAACAGTTTCGGCTGGGCTTCTGCTTGAATACGCCCCAGCAGATAAAAGGCACAATGACTGCAGGAATATTGACCAAAAACGCATTGACAGAAGGAGTGGTATATTGCAGCCCCACTGTCATCAGCAGGAACATGGCCGCCAACAGCACACCCAAAATACCGCCTACCTTCCATTCCCGTTTCGTGATCTTTTTCAGCCGTTTATGATACACCATGCACATACAAATGGAAGCCATCAGAAACCGTCCGAAAATCACCTGAAAGGGGTCATAGCCCCAATCCAATAAATATTTTAAACAGATGAAACCGCCGCCGCCAATAAAAGCAGCCAGCAGTAGCATCCAGTCCCCCTTATTCTTCATCCAGCATCGCCCTTCTCAGCCAGTCCAAAGCTGTATAAGTGGCACGTTCCCGAATCTTATCCCGTTTGCCCACAAAATGATGCTCCTGTACTTCTGTTTTTCCCTTGTAAGAAAGGCCGATATATACCAGACCCACAGGCTTTTCCTCGCTGCCGCCATCGGGGCCCGCAATGCCTGTTGTAGCAATGCCGATATCAGCACCGCTGGTCTTTGCAATGCCTTCTGCCATTTCCCGTGCCGTTTCTTCGCTGACTGCAGTGTATTTCTCCAAGGTCTCTGCTTTTACGCCCAATCGGTGCATTTTCGCATCGTTGGAATAAGTTACACAACCTTCCAGCAATGCGGCAGAAATGCCGGGATATTCCACCAATCGGGAGGCGATCATACCCCCAGTGCAGGATTCTGCCACAGCAACGGTCAATTTTCTTTCCAGCAGCATTTCTGCCACCACCGTTTCCATATCTGTTTCACCTTCCGCATAAACGGCATTCCCCAACCGTTCCTTCAGGAGCTCCGCTACAGGGTCGATCAGCTCGTTTGCTTCTGCTTCATCCTTGGCCTTTGCCGTGATCCGCAGAATAGCTTCCCCATCCTTGGCATAAGGTGCAATAGTAGGATTCGTCTGGGCATCAATGATGTCCTTTACCCTATCCTCCATAGCGCTTTCCCCTACGCCTGCCACTCGCAGGATACGGGAAACAAAGGTAAATTCCTGTTTTTTCACCAGATAGGGCTTTACCTGATTGCGGAACATAGGAATGGTTTCCTTGGGTGGGCCGGGCAGCATCACGATCATTTTGCCGTTCTTCTCCATGATAATACCGGGTGCTGTGCCATTGTCGTTATACAAAACCGTACAGTTGTTTTCGGGCACCATAGCCTGTTTCACGTTGTTCTGGGTCATGGTTCTGCCGGTACGGTCAAAATATTTTTTGATACGTCCCAAGGCTCTTTCGTCCAATACCAGTTTTTCTCCGAAATATTCCGCCGCCGTTTCCTTCGTCAGGTCATCCTCCGTGGGGCCAAGTCCCCCTGTGGTGATGATAAGGTCTGCTCGGTCAAAGGCGTGGAAAATAGTATCCTTCAGCCGTTTGGGGTTGTCCCCCACCACCGTCTGATAATAGACCTCAATGCCCAAATTTGCCAACTCCTGTGCCAAGAATTGGGCGTTTGTGTTCAAAATATCGCCTAACAGCAGTTCTGTACCAACTGCCATAATCTCTGCTTTCATTCAAATTCCCTCCTTCGAGAAAAGTCCCTCTCCAAGAGGAGAGGGAACGTTATTTTACCCATGCAATACCTGTTTGTTTTTCAAAATATAATCCGCACCGGAGAAGATGGTGAAAAATACCGCCAATGCCACCAGAATATTTTCCACCACAGGCATACAGCCAAAGGGCAGCTGCAGCAGAACCACAGGAATCATGATCATCTGTGTGGTCGTTTTCACCTTGCCCCACCAGCTTGCCGCCATAACGATATTGGCCTCCATTGCCAGAGTGCGAAACCCGGTGATGGCAAATTCTCTCGCCAAAATGACAATGACTACCCATGCCGCCAAATCCTCCAGAGCGACCATGGAAACCAATGCGGACATCACCAGCAGCTTATCCGCCAGAGGATCCATAAATTTTCCGAAATTGGAAACCAGATTATACTTTCTGGCGATCTTGCCATCCAGCATATCCGTCAAGGATGCCACGATAAAAATAACCACTGCCACATATCTATTGGTAGGCTCCGGTGCCAAAAACAGCACCAGCAAAAAAATCGGAATCATGAATACTCTGAGCAGTGTCAGCTTATTCGGCAGATTCATTTCCATAAACCACATCTCCCATCAAATCATAATCGCCTGCTTCGCGAATCCTTACTGTTACAAAATCACCGGAATACAGTTCTTCCTCAGAAGAAACGAACACCAGCCCATCAATATCGGGAGCATCTCTTCTGGTTCTGCCGCAGAAGATGGCTTCTTCCGGCAGCTTGCCTTCGATCAACACTTCCATTTCTTTTCCTACTTCTGCTTCACACAAAGAAGCCGCAATGGATTTCTGCAGATCCATGATGATATCTCTGCGTTCTTCCTTCAACTCGTCATCGATCTGGTTTTCCATCCTTGCCGCCGCTGTGCCTTCCTCCCGGGAATAGGAGAACACACCCAAACGTTCGAATCTCATTTCCTGCACAAACTGCATCAAATCTGCAAATTCTTCTTCGCTTTCGCCAGGGAATCCAACGATCAAAGTCGTTCGGATGGCAATATCAGGCATAGCCGCCCGAAGCTTTGCCACTTTTTCCCGAATCATTGCCTGACTGCTCTTTCTGCCCATGCGTTTCAGCACTGCATCATTGCCATGCTGGATGGGCATATCAATGTAATGGCAAACTTTTTCGCAAGCCGCCATAGCCTCGATGGTTTCTTCTGTCAGTGTTTCTGGATAGCAGTACAACAGTCTGATCCATGCAATGCCTTCGATGGCATTCAGCTGTTTCAGCAGTTCGTGGAGCATGGGCTTGCCATAAAGGTCTCTGCCATAAATGGAAGTATCCTGAGCAACAATAACGATCTCCTTTACCCCCTGCTGTGCCAGCATGGTTGCTTCTTCGATCAGGCTTTCCATCTTTCTGCTGCGGTGTTTCCCTCTCATTTTGGGGATCACACAGTAGGTACAATGGTTGTCACAGCCTTCGGAAATTTTCAGATAGGCGAAATACGGTGCTGTGGAAAGCACCCGTAACTTGCCGTTTTCATCCTGCATAGCCAAGTCAATGCTTTCCAGCTGCTTCACTTGCTCCTTGCCTGCCAAAATTTCATCTGCCACCTCGGCAATGGATTCGTAGGCTGTCGTGCCCACGATGGCATCTACCTCCGGCAGTTCATCGAAAAATTCCTTCTCAAATCTCTGCCCCAGACAGCCTGCCACAATGAGCCCCTTGCAGTTGCCAACCTCAGGGTCTTTATACTGAGCCATTTCCAGAATGGTCTCAATGCTTTCTTCCAATGCATCCTTGATGAAGCAGCAGCTATTCACCACGATGATATCCGCTTCCGCTTCATCTGCCACAGCAGTATAGCCATTTTTCTGTAAGATACCCAGCATGACCTCACTGTCCACTCTATTCTTATCGCACCCCAAAGAGGTGAATGCGACCTTCTTTCCCATCATATTCCTCCTTAAAGCCTTCCCATAAAGAAAAACTGTATTTTTCATATCTTTTAATTTTACTATAAAAACAGGCAAATTGCTATATTTCCGTAAAATTCTTTTCAGGTTCTTTCTTCCAAAAGAAAAAGCCCCCTATTTTAGAGGACTTTCGTGTTTATTTTTGCCTTTCATAGTTCTGTATGGTTTCCCCCAGTTTTTCCAACAATGCTTCCATGTCTTCCTTCTCCGCAACTTCTACTGCAGACCGCTGCAGGTGCCCGTCTGCTTTCTCATCGACCTCTATCCTGCAAATGGCCACTTCTTCTTTTTCGATTTTGATAGCATCTGTTACTGCCTGTACTCGAAACAGACATCCCTCTGCCAAAAGGACCACAACGACCAAAACGACGACCTTTCTGTACCATTTTCCCTCTTTCTTCATACCTATGCTAACCCCCCTACAGGTCAAAAATACCTATCAACGCTACCTATATACCATTTTCCATACCTGTGTTCTCGCTTTTCTTGATAAAAGTATACCCTTGACTTCTTCCGAAATCAAGGGTATTTGTCTTACATCAATCCGTTTTGTATTTTTGCGGCTGTGATACAATTTTTCATCAGCATGGCAATGGTCATCGGCCCTACGCCCCCCGGCACAGGTGTGATGGTGCCTGCCACTTCCTTCACGTTCTCAAAATCCACATCGCCGCATAGTTTGCCTGCTTCATTGCGGTTCATCCCGACGTCAATGATGACCGCGCCTTCCTTTACCATATCCGCCGTTACTGTGTTTACCTTGCCCGTTGCGCTGACGATAATATCCGCCCCCCGACAGATACCCGCCAGATCTTTTGTTTTGGAATGGCAAATGGTAACAGTCCCGTTCTCCTGCATCAACAGCATTGCCACAGGCTTCCCAACGATATTGCTTCTTCCGATCACAACACAATTTTTCCCTTCGATGGTATGACCGCTGCGTTTGATCAATTCAATGATGCCCGCAGGAGTACAAGGCAGAAAGCCCTTCCCGCCTGTGTGGAGATAGCCCACGTTTACGGGATGGAAACAATCCACATCCTTCTTCGGGTCGATGGCAAGGATGACTTTTCTGTCATCGATCTGTTTGGGCACAGGCATCTGTACCAGAATACCGTGAATGCTCTGGTCTGCGTTCAACTCGCCGACTAGCTGCAGCAGCTCCTCCTCTGTTGTCTCCCCAGACAACACATGAGAAACGGACTTAATACCTACAGCTGCGCACGCCTTTTTCTTATTGTTCACATATACCTGAGAAGCGGAATCATCCCCAACCAATACAACAGCCAAGCAGGGTTCGATGCCCTTTGCCTTCAGTTCTGCTGCTTCTTCTGCCGCTTCTGCCTTGATCTGTGCAGAGATCCCTTTGCCATCAATCAATTGTGCTTTCATCTCATTTTACTCCTTTGTTTATCAGAACAGCCCAACGATGTTGCCGTCCTCGTCAATGTCGATATTCAGTGCCGCAGGTTTCTTGGGCAGACCGGGCATTGTCATAACATCGCCCAACAGCACTACGATAAAGCCTGCGCCCGCAGAAATGCGGATTTCTTTTACAGTTACTTCAAAGCCTTCGGGACGACCCAATACCTTGGGGTCATCAGACAGGGAGTACTGTGTTTTTGCGATACATACAGGGAAATGGTTGAAGCCCAGCTTGTCGATCTGCGCCAGTGTTTTCTTTGCTGCCGCAGAGAAGTTTACTGTGCCTGCACCATAGATTTCTTTACATACTTTGTTAACTTTTTCAACGATTGTCAGATCGTCTTCATACAGGTAGTGGAAATTGCTTTTCTTTGTTTCCAGTGTTTCCAGAACCTTTTCAGCCAGAGCCTTGCCGCCTTCGCCGCCTTCTGCCCAAACTCTTGCAACTGCAAAAGTTGCGCCCATTGCTTCACAGCGTTCTTTTACATAAGCAACTTCTGCGTCTGTATCTGCTACGAAATGGTTCAGTGTTACCACAACGGGCACACCATATTTCTGGATATTTTCAATGTGTTTTTCCAGGTTTACGAAGCCTTTTGCCAATGCATCCAGGTTTTCATTGCTCAGGTCAGCTTTGGGAACGCCGCCGTTGTATTTCAGCGCACGCACTGTTGCTACCAGCACAACTGCATCAGGTTTCAAACCAGCCTTACGGCATTTGATATCAAAGAATTTTTCAGCACCCAGGTCTGCGCCGAAGCCTGCTTCTGTTACAACATAATCTGCAATCTTCATTGCTGTTTTTGTTGCTTTTACGGAGTTGCAGCCGTGAGCGATATTTGCGAAGGGACCGCCATGGATGATCGCCAGTGTGTTTTCCAGTGTCTGCACCACGTTGGGCTGCAGGGCATCTTTCAACAGAACTGTCATTGCGCCGTCAGCACCGATCATTTTTGCAGTTACGGGTTCATCGTCATAAGTATAGCCAATGATGATCTGACCCAGCATTTCTTTCAGCTGTTTCAGGTCGTTTGCCAGGCAGAAAATAGCCATAATTTCAGAAGCTACTGTGATCTGGAACGCATCCTCTCTGGGTACGCCGTTTACCTTGCCGCCCAAACCGGAAATTACATTTCTCAGCTGTCTGTCGTTCAGGTCAACACAGCGTTTCCATACAATCTTTCTGGGGTCGATGTTCAGTTCGTTGCCCTGCTGAATATGGTTGTCTACCATAGAAGCCAACAGATTGTTTGCTGTTGTAATAGCATGCAGGTCGCCTGTAAAATGCAGATTGATATCTTCCATGGGAACTACCTGTGCATAACCGCCGCCGGCAGCGCCGCCCTTTACGCCCATGCAGGGGCCCAAAGAGGGTTCACGCAGACAGGTGATAGCATTTTTGCCCATTTTCTGCAGTGCCTCTGTCAGACCGATGGTAACTGTTGTTTTGCCTTCGCCGGCGGGTGTGGGGTTTACAGCTGTTACCAGGATCAGTTTTGCGTCGGGGTTGTCTTTGATTTCGTTGTAGTATTTGTCGCTGATTTTACCTTTGTATTTCCCATAGCAATCCACAAATTCTTCGGGGATGCCTGCTTTTTCAGCAACTTTCAGGATATGTTCCATTTTGCATTCCTGTGCGATCTGTAAGTCTGTCTTAAACATTCAAAAAACTCCTCTCCGTTGATGAATCTTCACCATTTACATAACTGGTTACCTTTCTACTTGCATCAGTGCTTTTTCTGCTACGCAAAAAAAGCCGCACACGATCCAAGCATCATCGCCCAGACGGTCGGCATTCGAATTGTCATACTCCCATGTGGTTCCTTCCACTTCCGTCAGTCATATGACCCTACGTTGATGGTACTATACTTGTCCCATTTTGTCAACGTGCATTTCACAAAAAAAGCCTGAATGTTTTTTTCATTCAGACTTTTCCTTGTTTAAATTTCTTCCGGAACAGAACCGGTCATTTCTTCCCACTCACTTTTTGTAATGAGGACTTTTCTGGGCTTGCTTCCCTCTTCCGGGCCAACGATGCCATGCCGTTCCAAATCATCCATCAGCCTTGCCGCACGGTTATAGCCAATGCGGAACTGCCGCTGCAGCATGGAAACGGATGCCTTTTCCTTTTCCAAAATCAGATCCACCGCCTGACCGAAAAATTCATCGGAATCCTCCACAGCACCGCCGCCGGCTTTTCCTGCGGAGGTGATCTGGTCGATGGTCTCCTGGGTATAATAAGGCTTGCTGCTCTTCTTCAGGAAATCTACGATCGCCTCTACCTCCTGATCGGTAACGAAAGCCCCCTGCAGACGGGAAGGCTTGCTCTGCCCGGAGGGGTAGAACAGCATATCGCCCTTGCCCAGCAGTTTTTCCGCCCCCACCATATCCAGAATGGTTCTGGAATCGATACCGGAGGATACGGCAAAGGCCAGTCTGGAAGGGATATTTGCCTTGATGACACCGGTGATGACATCCACGGAAGGACGCTGGGTAGCGATGATCAGGTGCATCCCTGCCGCACGGGCCATCTGCGCCAGTCTGCAAATCGCATCTTCTACTTCCCCGGGTGCCGCCATCATCAGGTCTGCCAATTCATCGATGATGATAACAATCTGGGGCATTTTGCCCTTTTCGTCGCCCTTTTCTTCCATCATTTTATTGAAGCCCTTGATATCTCGCACACCATGGGCGGCAAAATCATTATACCGCTGCAGCATTTCCCGTACCGCCCAGTTCAGGGCAGAGGATGCCTTTTTGGGGTCTGTCACAACAGGGATCAGCAGATGGGGAATCCCGTTATATACGCTCAGTTCAACTACCTTCGGGTCAACCAAAAGCAGCTTGACCTCCTTGGGGTCTGCTTTATACAAAATACTCGTAATTAGAGTATTGATACATACGCTTTTCCCGCTGCCCGTAGCGCCGGCGATAAGCAAATGGGGCATTTTGGCGATATCCGTCACCACAGGATTGCCTGCGATATCCTGCCCCAATGCGAATGCCAGCTTGGAAGGATGCTCTTGAAAGGCATCACTTTCCAGCAAAGTTCGCATATAAACAGACTGAGTCTCCTTATTGGGCACTTCGATCCCTACCGCTGCTTTACCGGGGATAGGCGCTTCGATACGGATGCCACTGGCAGCCAGATTCAGGGCAATATCATCCGCCAAATTGACGATCTTGCTGACCTTTACCCCCTGGCTGGGAGAAAGCTCATATCTTGTCACCGTAGGGCCTTTGCTGATCTGGATGACCTTGGCATCCACGCCAAAGCTCTTTAATGTAGTTTCCAGTTTTCTTGCATTTTCGATCATTTCGGAGCGGTTGCCGCCGCTGCCTGTCTGAGGATCTTTTCCCAGCAGCTCAATAGGAGGATAGATATAAGGTTTTTCTTCTTCCACAGGCTCTGCAGGGATTTCCTCTGTTTCCTTCTCCTCTTTCGCTTCCGCCGCTTCTGTTTCCGCTTCCGTTTCTTCTGCCGTCTTTTCCGCAGGTGTTTTTTCCATCATTTCTTCCGCAACAATAGGGACCTCCTCTGCAGGTTCGATCTCCTTGCCCATATCTTCTTCGGGCAGGATATCGATAATAGGACTGTCGTCTGTTTGCGGCTTTTCTGCGAAGATTTCTTCAATCAGCGCATCCCCATCTTCCAGACCAACGCCCTGCACCACCGGTTCTTCCTGCTTCTCCGGCAGGATCACCGGCTCTTTCGCCTTTGTCCCGGGAATGATATCTCCCACCTTGGTTTTTACCGTTTCTCGTAGAGTGGAAGCCGCCATTTGGGAGGCTGCCGCCTTCACTGCATCTTTTTTCAGTTCTGCTTCCTCTTTATTTTCTTTTACGAAATCGAAAATAGGCTCCCTCTTTTGGGGTTCCAATATCATAGGCTTTTTACGGAATACCGTTTCCTGCACATAAGGCGTTTTCTCGTCCTCACCCTCCTGCAGTTCAATATTGAAATCCTCACGGGACATTTTTTTACGGCGTTCTTCTTTCTTCGCCAGCCGTTCCGCTTCGATCATCTCTTGCTGACGGATCCGCTCCGCTTTATTTTTGATCTTTTCGTTCTTAACCTTTCTTCTCACCTTCCGATGGGCATTGGCATCCCCAATGGCATGGAAGAAGGATTTGCCCGTTGCCATCACGATGGAAATGATCCCCAATGCCAACAGGATAATGGCACTGCCCAGCACATCCAGGGCACGATACAATGCACCGCCCAGCAGACCGCCAAATAAACCACCGTTGCTAAAAGCCCCTTCCCCATACAGCGTGCCGCAGCGTTTCAGGAACCCAACGCCTTCCGCCGCTTTCACAGGGTTGATGATCTGCGCCGCCGAAGCTACCGTCAATAAAAACAGTGCCCCACCAAAGGCTCGCACCAGAGGATATCTCTTTTCCTCATCGGCCAACATCCAGATGCAGTAAACAATCACAAATACAGGCAACAAAATGCCTCCGAAGCCAAGAATGCCCTTGAAAAAGCTGCTGATCAGGCCGCCGATGATGCCCATTTTATCTGTCAAAAGGCTCACGAATACCACAATAGACACCACAATGATCAACAGCAGGATGATCTCATCCAATATGCTGTCCCCAAAACGAGCCGGCTGTGCCGTCACCTTTGTCGTCTCTTTTTTCGCAGCAGGTTCTGCCTTTTTTGCTCCACTTTTCCCACCGCTTTTTGCACCGGTCTTTGCAGTGGAAGTCGTCTTTTTCACCGTCGGTGCTTTTCCAGTGGTTTTGGCAGTTCTTTTATTATTCTTTTGTTCCGCCAAATTTCTCACCTCATCTATTTCATATCATAAGATAAAATTTCTAGACTTTTATCATACCATAAAATACTTTTTCAGGCAAATATACCTTGGTTTCCGTAAAAACCAAGGTATCTATAAGCTTCATTATTTCGACCGCAGCGACAAAGCCACTACCGTGCCCAGAATCAGCACAAACCCAGCCAAATCCATCATCTGGAAGGCTGCGCCGAGGAACACCAGGGAAACGATAACCGCCGTAATAGGCTCGACCATCCCCAGCAGGCTGCCCATGAAAGGCCCTACAAGGCTGACCCCCTTCAAATACAAAGAAAACGCCACAGCCGTGCCGATGACAACGACCCCTGCCGTTGCCAAAATCGTTTCCATATCATAGACCACGGCATATCTCCAGGGACGCACGAAGATGACCATAGCCAACCCGGCTATAAACATGGCATAGCCAACTACGGCATATACGCCGTATTTCCGCAGCAGATCTCCGGAAAGCAGGTTATAGGCTGCTGCACTGGCTGCCGCCCCCAAACCGAAAAGCAGTGCCAATATTGTAATACTCATACTGTGGATATCCCCATGAGTGCTCAGCAGAAATACCCCAAAAAGCGCACAAAATATGGCTCCCGTTTCTAACTTTCGGGGAAGTCGTTTTTCCTTCATGCAAACGATGCCCAAAATGATCACAGGTGCTAAAGACTGCAGTACCGTTGCCGTGCCTGCATTGGAATGTTGGATGGCGGCAAAATACGTATACTGACAAGTCAGCATACCGCCGATAGCAAAGATCAGCAATCGTTTTTTATCCGCAGATTCTTTCCAAACATCCCCCATTTTCTTTTTCGTCAAAAGCAGCCCCAGCAAAATCAGCAGTATGCCTGCAAGAACCAGACGCACCGTTACCAGCCATTCTGCTGTGATGCCCTTTTCCTGAAATAAATATTGCCCAAAGCAGCCGGAAAGCCCCCAACACATCCCACCCGCAAGGGTATAGCAGATGCCGACTGTCCGTTTATCTTTTGTTTTTTCCATCTTTTTCACCTCAAGAGGTAGGATACTATATTTCCGCTTTTCTTGCAACAAAAAACCACCCTCAAACGAGGATGGTTTTCATATCATTTATAAAAATCAGATTGTGTAGCCGTTTGCTTTCAGAGCTGCCATCATTTCTTCGTAGTGTGCTTTGTTTCTTGTTTCTACTGTTACGTTTACTACTACGTTGCTTACTGCTACGCCTTTTGCTCTTCTGTCGTGGTTTACATCCAGAATGTTTGCGCCTGTTTCTGCGATGATCTGCAGCAGCTGGATCAGCTGACCGGGTTTATCAGCCATCATTACAGAGAATTCAGCGATTCTGCCATTTTCCTGCAGGCCTTTGTCGATGATTCTGTCCAGAACGTTAACGTCTACGTTACCACCGGATACGACACAAACAACATTCTTGCCGGCAATGTCTACTTTGTTTGTCATAGCTGCTGCTACGGAAACAGCACCAGCACCTTCTGCTACCATTTTGTGTTTTTCCAGCAGCATCAGAATAGCGGAAGCGATTTCAGCTTCTGTTACTGTTACAACACCGTCAACATATTTCAGGCAGTTTTCAAATGTCAGGTCGCCGGGTTCTTTTACAGCGATACCGTCAGCCATTGTTGCAACGCTAGCCAGTTTTTCAATTTTCTTATGTTCCATGGACTGTTTCATGGAAGGAGCACCTGCTGCCTGTACACCGTATACTTTGCAGTTGGGGTTGATGCTCTTGATTGCACAAGCAACACCGGAGATCAGACCGCCGCCGCCGATGGGAACCAGAACAACTTCTGCATCGGGCAGTTTGTCCAGGATTTCCAGACCAACTGTACCCTGACCTGCCATTACATATTCATCGTTGAAGGGGTGCAGGAATGTGTAGCCATGTTCTTTCTGCAGTTCTACAGCTTTTGCAGCTGCGTCATCGTATACGCCGGGAACCAGAACAACTTCTGCGCCATAGCTCTTTGTAGCTTCTACTTTTGCCAGAGGTGCGCCAGCGGGCATGCAGATGGTTGCTTTGATGCCTTTTTTCTGAGCTGCCAGAGCAACGCCCTGTGCATGGTTACCAGCGGAGCAAGCGATTACGCCTTTGGAAGCTTCTTCTTCTGTCAGGCTAGCTGTTTTTACATAAGCGCCTCTCAGTTTGAAGGAGCCTGTAACCTGCATATTTTCACATTTGATAAATACGTTTGCATTGGGGTTGATGAAAGCGGATTCGAACAGAGGTGTTGTTCTTGCTACGCCTTCCAGTACTTTTTTTGCATCCTGAATCATTTCCAGTGTCAGCATTTTTTCTTCCTCCTATTTATATATCTTTTTCTTTTATATTGTTTCTATTTCAAGGACATTTGTTTCTTTTTGTCCCCCTCTCAAATACAGGTAAATTATATCCCTCTCCCCTTATGTAGTCAACGCTTTTTTGCGATTTTTTTAACATTTTTTGTGTTTTCGTCAGATATTCCAGTGATTCCACAGGACGTGTACAATTTTCCATACACTATAAAATTTTACCGCTGTTCATTGTGCGTTTTTCCCCAAAAGCAGTCGCTTCCGGACAAAAAAAGAAAGCGTCAGAATACTGCTTTGCAGTATTTCCGACACTTTTTCTTTCTCTATTACGATCCGAACCCCTCAGAGTGTGGCGTAAAATCGATTCATTCAAACAAATATCTTTTTTAAGCAGAAACTCCCGTTTTGCTGCTTTTGCGTTTCCGCATCCGCTGCAGAGGCTGTCTGTTTTCATTATAAACATATTCGGGTTTTTCTTTTCCACCCACAACAGCTTCTGTGATGATACAGCGTTCCACTGTCGTTTCTGTAGGAATCTCATACATAATGGGGTTGATAAATTCCTCTACGATGGAGCGCAGACCACGGGCACCGGTTTCCCGTTCCATAGCTTTTCTTGCGATGGCTCTCAGGGCTTCTTCCTTGAATTCCAGAATGACATCATCCAAAGCGAAAAGATATTCATACTGCTTTGTCAAGGCATTCTTAGGCTCTGTCAAAATATGCACAAAGGCATCCTCGTCCAGATTATCCAACGTCACTACCACAGGCAGACGACCGATAAATTCAGGAATCAGGCCATATTTCAGCAGATCCTGAGGCATCAGGCTCTGCAGCAGTTCATCGTTTGTTTTATCCAGCTTGCTCTGTACCTCTGCGCCAAAACCGATGACCTTGTGACCCATACGGTTCTGAATGATCTTTTCAATGCCGCCAAAGGCACCGCCGCAGATAAACAGGATATTTGTGGTATCGATCTGGATGAATTCCTGATGGGGGTGTTTTCTGCCGCCCTGAGGAGGTACGCTCGCCACTGTCCCTTCCAGAATCTTCAGCAATGCCTGCTGTACGCCTTCGCCGCTGACATCTCTTGTAATGGATACGTTTTCACTTTTCTTTGTGATCTTATCGATCTCATCGATATAGATAATGCCTCTCTCTGCCCGCTCGATATCATAATCTGCCGCCTGGATCAGCTTCAGCAGGATATTTTCCACATCTTCACCAACATAGCCTGCTTCCGTCAGGGATGTGGCATCTGCAATCGCAAAGGGTACATTCAGTACCTTCGCCAGTGTCTGGGCCAGCAGCGTTTTACCGGTACCTGTAGGACCTACCAGCAGGATATTGCTTTTCTGCAGTTCCACATCCTCTGCTTTCGCATCCATATAAATCCGTTTGTAATGATTATAAACGGCAACAGCCAAAGCCTGCTTTGCCCGATCCTGACCAATGACATATTCATCCAGGGTTTCTTTGATCTCCTTAGGCTTGGGAACGTTCAGTTCTTCATCCTTGTTTGCCAGAACATCGTATTCTTCATCGATGATGTCCGCGCAAAGGTCGATGCATTCATCGCAGATATATACATTGGGTCCCGCAATCAGTTTTTTCACCTGATCCTGTGTTTTACCACAGAAGGAACACCGCAGTTTATTCATATCTTCCGTTTTACCTGCCATTTATCCTCTCTCCTTTGTCTGAGGTTTTGTGATGACATCGTCGATCAGACCATAAGCCTTTGCTTCCTCAGCACTCATAAAGTTGTCCCGTTCCGTATCTCTTTCGATTTCTTCATAAGAACGGCCTGTATTTTCAGCCAGAATCTCGTTCAGTTTTTTCTTGGTACGCAAAATATTTTCTGCATGGATACGGATATCCGTTGCCTGCCCTCTTGCGCCGCCGCTGGGCTGATGGATCATCACTTCCGCATTGGGCAGAGCATATCTCTTGCCTTTTGCACCGCCTGCCAGCAGGAAAGCCCCCATACTTGCCGCCATACCGATACAGATAGTAGATACATCGGGCTTGATATACTGCATGGTATCGTAAATCGCCATACCAGCTGTTACAGAACCGCCGGGGCTGTTAATGTACAGGTTGATATCCTTATCGGGGTCTTCCGCCGCCAAGAACAACAGCTGCGCTACCACAAGGCTCGCTGTCACGTCGTTGACTTCTTCCCCCAGGAAAATGATTCTGTCTTTCAGCAATCTGGAATAAATATCATAAGAACGTTCACCACGGTTGGACTGTTCTACGACCATAGGTACTAAACTCATTATGATTCCCTCCAATCTATTTTGGGTCTTATATTATCTAAATAGGCACAGTTTCCTGTGCCTATCTGACTTACGATATTTCAACTCAGAGCTCCCGTCTCCAAGTGAGCGGCTTCACCGCTGATTAAGCTTCTTTGATGATAGCTGTGTCTTCGATCACTTTCATCGCTGCTCTTACCAGCATATCCTGTCTCAGAGCTTCTTTATCTTCATCCTGGATCATTTCCAGCATTGTTTTGCCGTCTACACCATAGCTTTCGCCGTATCTGCAAACTTCTGCATCCAGATCTTCATCGGAGATCACCAGGTTTTCAGCTTTCGCGATTGTTTCCAGCATCAGTCTTGCGTCAACGCTCTTCATGGATGTATCTTTGAAAGTTTCTCTCATTGTTTCTTCGTTTGTGCCCATGTACTGATAGTAGATTTCCATGGACAGACCCTGACGAACGATGTTTTCTTCGAATTCTCTCATCATGCTGTCGATCTTGTTATCGTACATAACCTGAGGAACTTCCATTGTACAGTTTGCTACTGCTGCATCCAGCAGTTTGTCGCCCTGCAGCTGTCTTGCTTTTTCTGTTTTTTCTGTTGCCAGTTTAGCCAGAATATCTGCTTTGTATTCATCCAGTGTGGAGAATTCGGATACATCTTCTGCAAATGCATCGTTCAGTTCGGGCAGTTCCTTTGCTGTGATGGCATTCAGCTTGATTGCGAATACAGCAGCTTTGCCAGCCAGCTCAGGTGCATGGTAAGCTTCGGGGAATGTTACGTTGATATCGAATTCTTCACCGATGTTGTGGCCTACGATCTGTTCTTCAAAGCCTTCGATGAAGGAATGAGAACCCAGTTCCAGGTCATGGCCTTCTGCTTTGCCGCCGTCGAAAGGTACGCCGTCAACGGAACCCAGGTAGTCGATGTTTGCAACGTCGCCCATCTGTGCTGCTCTGTCTGTCACTTCAACTTTTCTTGCGTTCTGTCTCTGTACTTTTTCCAGTTCCATCATAACGTCTGTATCTGTTACTTCAGCAGAAACCTTTTCTACTTCCAGGCCTTTGTACTGACCCAATGTTACTTCGGGTTTTACTGTTACGTCAACGATGAATTTTGCGCCTTTGCCGGATTCGATGTATTCGATGTCCAGTGTAGGTGTAGATACAACTTCCAGACCCAACTCTTTTACTGCTGTCATGTATTCTTCGGGGAAGATGTGGTTGATCGCATCTTCGTAGAAAAATGCTTCGCCGTACTGCGCTTCGATCAGTTTTCTGGGCACTTTGCCTTTTCTGAAGCCGGGCAGGGACAGATTGTTTTTATGTTTGTTGTAAGCGAATGCCATACCCTGTTCCAGTACTTCTGCAGTTACTTCAAAGGAAAATTTTACTGCTGTTTTTTCTTTGTTCAATAATGTTGCGTTCATTGTAAGAAGCTCCTCCTTAAAAATATTCGTTTTATGACAACCTTGTCTTATTTTCTATGGTGCTGCCATGTTGAAATACAGTACACTAAAACTGCACAATCACAGTTGATTATAACACACTGATTTTTGAAAATCTACAGGTAAATGCAAAATTTCCGCAGGTTTTCAGCAAAAAACATGGCTAAAAAACCTCATATTCCGCAGAAAGGAGTTCTGCCTCCGTATTTTTCTCCATAAAATCCAAAATATGCTGTATCATGCTGTCGGCATGGCGTCTTTCATTCGTGACACAGGCAAAGCCGATGACAATGATTTTATGCTCATCCTGCCTGTCCACCTCTGCCACGGAAACGTTAAATTTATGTCTCGTCTTTTCCACCAGACTTTTTACTACCATCCGCTTCTCCTTCAGACTGGAGACCCAATCTGCCCGAAAGGTGACCTCACAACTCCCTACGATCATGGCATCCACTCCTTTTTTCTTTTGTTTTATATTGAGAAAAGCCATTCGTATGGCTGCGCTATACTCATGTGTTTGCTACGCAACCCCTGCTTGAAATGCCTTTGTCCGCTTGTCCTGCCTGCAGTCCGATCTGCCAAAGTCTTTCATCAGCTTTTCTCTGTATATGCAAAAAAATCGGTCTTGAACTTTTCAAAACCGATTCTTTCAAGCGCGAGACGAGATTCGAACTCGCGACCCTCGCCTTGGCAAGGCGATGCTCTACCACTGAGCCACTCGCGCACACTATGTTGTTTTGTCGAAAAAGAAGCGCGAGACGAGATTCGAACTCGCGACCCTCGCCTTGGCAAGGCGATGCTCTACCACTGAGCCACTCGCGCATATTTTTTTCGACGGGATGTATCTTATCAAACTTCTGTCTGATTGTCAACACCTTTTTTAATTGTTTGCTCTTCTTTGAAGAAGAAAAGCGCGAGACGAGATTCGAACTCGCGACCCTCGCCTTGGCAAGGCGATGCTCTACCACTGAGCCACTCGCGCATATGTGGTGCCCAGAACCGGAATCGAACCAGTGACACGTGGATTTTCAGTCCACTGCTCTACCAACTGAGCTATCTGGGCATAATATCTATTTTTTATGAAGCTGCCCGAGACCGGGATCGAACCGGTACGGGTTTTACCCCGCAGGATTTTAAGTCCTGTGCGTCTGCCAATTCCGCCACTCGGGCAAATCTTGCGTTGTTTCAGCCGCTTGATTATGATACCAAATGGTGCAAACTTTGTCAACAACTTTTTTCAATTTTTCCGAAAAAGTTTTCCCGCTTCCCCTTGAAGCGGGAAAATATCCCCTTATTCCTGCCGCACCGGCGCAGTGATAAAGGGCTTTGTTACCGTTCGGTTCCCAGGTCGAATGTTGCCCTTTCGTAAAGATTCAGCCAAATTGGCATCACCTTCTCGGTAAATCACTTCTCCGTCAGCATTTCTGCCTTCCCAGTAGTTTACATACTTCTCAATATCCTGCACCTTTGTGTCATACCAGATCAGCCCATTATCCTCCACCTTACAGGTGTATTCTTTCCAGCTCAATTCAGACCATTCTCCCAAAATAAAAGAAACCTCTGTAATCTCCGGATTTTTACACAATCCCAGTACCACCCCGTCACTTCTATAGTATCCGTCCACATCCCCATCACAATAATACTCCCCATCTATAGTTTTCTGCATCTTCCACAGAAAAAAATGGCTACGTTCCACAGGCACAACAAACAGCCCGTCCTTTTGCCTGCCAACCAAAATCAATCCGCCATCCGCAGATTCATATTCTAATAGAATCTCTTCTGACGGACCGCTTTGTAATCCCCTTTCGCAGGACCAAAAAACCTCCTCCGGGCTGAAAAACAGATCGTTCAGACGAATATAAGCAAAGGAAAGCAACCCGATCAATAGAATAAATACTACTGTCTGCCATTTACGTTTTCCCATGGTCCGTCACCTCCCCCGTTTCCAAATCCACTGTCACCGTCAGATCACCAAAATAAATTTCAAGCCACTTGGCATCCTGCGACACTCCCTTCAGATTATTCCAGCCTATACCGTTATAGCCTCCACTTTTGTAGGCACTTCCGCCTTGAAAAGCCTTTTCCCCACTTTCGTCAAAAGCACTCGCTGTCATCGTCGCACCCCAAATAATGGTTTTATCAAAGGGATTATATTTCGTCCGATACACCACCGTCAACGTACCATCTTTATAATAGTACAAATCCTCCAAAAGCAACGTATAATCGTAGTCTCGGTATTCCCTATCCAACTCTATATGCCAGACCTCAGCACTTTCCGATTGGGGTTCATAGCTTTCAAAAAAATTTCCTACTGCGCTGCTCAAAGTGTTCCACAAGGGTGTAAATGTTGCAAATACCAGCAAAACCACCAATGCCCTTGAAATTCTCCATATCCACCCCAGCACTGCCCCATGCTCCTTGTCCAAGGCTTTTCCGATCTCCGCCGCATCCCCCATATAAACCACTGTCATATATGCCGCCGCAGCTTCGTCCATGCCTTCCGCCATCAAATCCTCCCGTAGATCCTCCATGTGTTCCGTCAATTCCCTGCGGATCGCCTGATGGTCGTATTTGAATTTCACGAAGGAAAGCACTTCCGCAATATAATCCTCCCATTTTTTCTCTTCCATACCTGTCCCCCTCTCAGGCGAAGCTCCTTGCTCCAATGACCCGATCCACGGAGCCGCTGAAAACCTCCCACTGTTTCTTTTCCTCCGCCAACTGGGCTTTTCCCGCCGCCGTAATGCGATAATATTTCCGTTCCTTGCCGCTTTCCGCCTTGGCTCTGTAGGACTTCACATACCCCTGATTTTCCATTCTGTGCAGGACAGGATACAACGTCCCCTCCTTGAATTGGAATACATTTTGGCTTCGTTCCTTCAATTCCTTGATAATTTCATAGCCGTAGCAGTCCTTTTCTTCCAATAAAGCCAACAACATCAAAACTGTGCTGCCCCCGATCAAATTTTTATCCATAGCCTTTCCTCCTTAATCTGCTTTTTCCATTCCAAAATCATAATCACCGATCCAGCGATTCCCTTCATCATCAATGCCGTTTCGATACAGAATATTTCCATCCTTGTCCCGACCTTCTAAATATGTTGTCTGTATTAGGCTCTCAATACTGCCATCTTCATATTGCAGCCGTTTACTTGTGTCTACCTCCTGATAAAAGAACCCGTCCTCGCCAATGGGATATGTCCCCTTTCCCATATCATAGGTGACCCATTTTCCATTTTCATCCTCCATCCAATGCCCCCATTTCATCGTCACTTCCGTAATCTCCGGATGTAAACATAACCCCAGAAGCATCTGCATGTCCTCCTGATAATAAGCATTGATAGGTACAAAGCGAAAATACTCTGTGCGAACCTCTTCTGCGTGCCAAAGCAAACCTTTTGTCAGCTCCACAATAATCAGATATCCCTCTTTATCATAATATACAGGAAAACTTTTGACTTCTTTCCCAATCCTCCCTTCATATTCATCTATCATAGCGGTAAATGGGGCATCCTCCTTCTGATTTCCTAAACCCACATAATATCTCCGATTATCTCTCACAGAATCTTGTTGCAGAAGAATCTTCTCAAAGGGGTCGTATCCTTCCAATCTCTGCGCCGCAAAAGCTGCCTTTTCCGGATCGATATATAGTTGGTTTGCCTTCATCGTCAGAAATACCATAAAAAGAATCACTAACACGCAAAAAATAATTTCTAGCCTTCTTCGCTTGGCATTGATTATTTTCTTCATCTTTCTCCCCCTTCCGAAAGATCGATCTCTATGTAATCCCGTCCAAATTTGTCATAGCAAATATATAACTTTTTTGCATTTTTGGGAAAATCCGTTAGGAATAGCTGATCTTTATAATAAACCCCCGCACCCAACTTATTTTCCAATCCTCCTTCCTTCATAATTACGTTTCCCTCTGCGTCTTCATAGGCAAAATACAACTGAAATCTAGTGATATGGTTTCCTCTATCCGGCTTCCACTTTTCGTTCCAGTTTAAGTAACTCATCCGAATCTCCAAAACCTCATCTTCATAGTATAATACCTCGTCAAAATGCAGCTTTGCATCGTACCATTCCACCGTTTGATCTACTTCTAAAGAGTAAGCCAACGGACTGACCACCCTTCCTTTAAATTCCGCAGAAACTCCTGCTGCAATCGCCCGTATCGTTCCACCTCCATACCAGACCATACACACCAAAAACACCGCCACGACCGCCCAACGGCTTGCTCTCCAGATCCACCCCAGCAGTGGGCTATGCTCCTCATTGAGGGCTTTCCCGATCTCAGCGGCATTTCCCATATACTCCACCGCCATCACCTCTGCTACATGGGCGTCCATACCCTCCGTCTGCAAATCCTCATACAACTCCTCCATGTGCTCCACCAATTCCTGCCGAATGGCATTATGATCGTACTTGAATTTGACTTCTTTTAAAACCTCACTGGCAAATTTGCCCCATAATGCTGATGCCATAGCTTCACCCCTTTCAATACCTAGAACTTCTATGTATTTATATTATACCTAGATTCTCAAGGTATGTCAATAATTATAAAGAAACCCCTCCAAGGAGGGGTCCAAAATGCTTGCTCTCTATTCTTTTCTTTCTCAATCGTCAATGTCTTTTTCCGCTTTCAAAATCTTGCCTGTGGCTGCGTCAATTTCGTAGTCATATTCCGTACCATCGCAGTAAAATTCTACTTCATATTCTTTTCTGCCATCGTCAAAATCTGCTTTTGCCGTTACAAAAATAACTTTTCTTTCCTTCAGGCCAGCATCCTCCAGCGCAATTTTTTTGGCTTTTTCCAAACCAATATCTGCACTGCCCTTAGAACTGTCCGCAATGGTAATATCGGGACGCAGACTGGCTTTTATTTCCCGAATGCCATTGGCAGCCATAGCAGGCATTGCCAGCGCAGCCGCCAGTACCAAAGTTGTTCCCAATGCGATCCATTTCTTCTTCATTCCGCTCACCCTTTCCATTTTTCTCTTTCTGATCTGCTTCTGTTTTCCTATAATACCACATTTCCTATCAAAATACTATATTTTTATCGATTATAATTTTTTATTGATATTCCTTGTTATCTATACTGATTCTATTTATACAGTAAAACTATTTTTCGCAAAAAAAAGAACAGGCAAAACGCCTGTCCTCATTTTTTCTGGGCGGAGAAGGATTCGAACCTTCGAAGCTATCGCAACAGATTTACAGTCTGCCCCCTTTGGCCGCTCGGGAATCCACCCACAGTAGTTAAATTATTTTAGTTAAAAAACGCACTTCTGAAAGTACTATAAACTCTCAAAATAGAATAGCGTATTGTCACAACCAATACTCCATAGAAAGGAGGTGATCCAGCCGCACCTTCCGATACGGCTACCTTGTTACGACTTCACCCCAGTCACTGGCTTCACCTTCGGCGGCTCCTTCCTTACGGTTAGGTCACCGAC
>JAETUG010000037.1 GCA_021768705.1 Bacillota bacterium | reverse complement strand
TCACCCCAGCTTTTGGGCGAGATTTTGAAAATCGGTATTCCTGTGCTTCTGTTCCAGCTTCTTGCCAGCGCGTCTATGGGACTTACCAACAGCGCGGCAAAGCCTTATGGGGACTACGCCGTGGCGGCAATGGGGGCTGTGATCCGTATTATGACCGTCGGGACTTACATTGTCTTTGGTTTCTTGAAAGGGTTCCAGCCGTTTGCCGGATATAACTACGGTGCCAAGCAATTTGACCGGCTGAAAAAGGCCATCCGCCTTTGTCTGATTTGGTCTACAACATTCGGCATGATCGCGGCTATCGTACTCTTTGCCTTTGCAGAATCAATCGTATCCATTTTTGGAACCGATGCAGAAATGGTAAATCTGGCAGGCAAGGCCCTCCGGCTGAACGCAGTTCTGTTTATCACCTTTGGTTTTCAGATGGTATATGCAAGCCTTTATCTCTCCATCGGAAAAAGTCTGGTGGGTGGACTGTTGAGTTTGAGCCGACAGGGAATTTTCTTCCTGCCGCTGATCTACATACTGCCTCGGCTGTTCCAGTTGTCTGGGGTCATTTGGGTTCAACCAGCAGCCGACTTGCTGACAACCGCAGTTACCTTCATTTTTGCAATCAAAATCAATCGTGCTTTAACCGTAGAAACATCTGCATATCCACAAGGGGGTGAACCAACCTGACATTAGGTAAATCCTCGGAGGACTATTTAGAGGCCATTTTGATGCTTCACCAGAAAAGGGGGAGCATCAGATCGGTTGACCTTGCCGGATATATGGGATATTCAAAACCGAGTGTCAGCCATGCGGTAAAGAACCTGCGGACTGGCGGATTTCTGGTCATAGATGAAAACGGCTGTCTTTGTTTGACCGATAAAGGACGAACAGTTGCTGAAAAGATTTATGAACGCCGCCAATTTTTCATGGAGCAGCTAATCGCTGCTGGCGTCGATCAGGAAACGGCGGAGCAAGACGCCCACCAGATAGAACACGCAATCAGCGACCTGTCATTTCAAAAGCTGAAAGAAAAAGCACAGCAGACCGATTAGCGCACATCGGTTTCTCTGTTACGCAAATTGACTGCCCCCAACGGGGAAAGAAAAAAACCGTTGGTCGAGGCAGCTAATTTCCTGCGCCCAATTTACATGATGCCAAATCGGACGGCGGTTTTCGGAGATGAAAGCCGCCGTCCGATTGTTTGTAGAACTGGCGGCTGATAGGAGGCAGCCGCCATGAGGTATATAACCATTCGATCATACCAGATAGAAGCCGCACCGTCAAAAAAAGCCAAGCCACCGCCGAGGAATATTCCATCCATGAGTATGAACTGT
>JAETUG010000026.1 GCA_021768705.1 Bacillota bacterium | reverse complement strand
CATGGACACTGGTTGTACTGGTAGGTTGTGTAGCTGCTCTGGACGTAGTTTGGAACGTAGCTGACGTACTGAATGCATGTATGGCATTCCCCAACTGTATTGCTTTGATCGGTCTGTCCGGCGTTATCGCATCCGAAGCGAAGAAATACGTTTGGGATAAAGATGCTGAAATGGGCGGTCTGATGAAATGGATGGACGACGAAGCTCCTCAGGTTGATAGATAATTCAACACATTCATTGGAAGTTTACCCACGATAAAAAGGGCGGTATTTTTACCGCCCTTCTTTTTTTGTAAAAGCGGAGAAAAGTATTTCAGCCCCTGTGTTGAACGGTTTGCTTGCAAAAGCCGGTCAATACAGGGGCTGAAATAGATTTGCGGAGCAAATCAATGGGTAAGGCGAAGCCTTACGAATGTTTTCTGAAGCTTGATGAATGCTAAGATGTGTGAACTTTCTTATCCCAAACAAAAAAGAAAACCGCAAACCTTATGGTTTGCGGTTATTTACTGTGAGTGACATGATTCGAACACGCGGCCTTCTGATCCGTAGTCAGACGCTCTATCCAGCTGAGCTACACTCACATATTCATTTAGCACAGGAATTATCATACAATATGGAAAAGGTTTTGTCAAGCACTTTTTCGAAAAGTTTTAAGAAAATGGCGGAGCGTGGTAGGCTCCGCCAATATTATTCTTCTTTCGAAGCGGAAAGAAAAGATGCGGCCTTTTTCCGAGAACTGCGCACCAGCTTATAGGGAAGCTTTGTGATGCCTTTGGCGGCTTTTACACCAATCACCAAAGGAATCGCAGGAGCGGCGATCCGTTTGGGACGTTCCCCGCTTTCCAGAATATTTTCATAAAGCTGTTCCACGCTGTCCGCAAAGGCGTCAACGGAAAGACGATCCATAGCCTGCATGGAGGCTTGGGAAAGGCGAGAGGATAATGCTTTATCAGTAAGGACACGATAGAGCAAATCGGACAGCTCTTCGTCAGATTCGAAAAGCATGCCTGTTTCGTTATCGGTGATGATGTTTTCGATGCATTCATCCTTTTTTGCTACAACGGGGATGCCGCCAGCCATGGCTTCTGCGAAGGTAAGGCCTTGTGTTTCGGAAACAGAGGCACTGCAAAATACATTGCCCAGCTGATAATATTTCCCGATTTCATCCCAAGGCTTGCCGCCAGTGAACATGACATGATCGCCAACGCCGATGGATTCTGCGAATTTGCCTAGATTTTCGATTTCATTGCCTTCGCCGACAATGACCATTTTTAAATCAGGCAGTTTTTCGATGAGCTTGGGCAGGGCAGAGATCACCACATCAATGCTCTTTTCCTTGGCGATGCGGCCGATGGAGATGATGACAGGGGTATCCGCCTCCAATCCCAAAGATTTTCGTAGCTCCAAAATTTCCGCAGGGTCGAAGTTTTCTTTCCGAAAATGGGAAGTGTTGATGCCAGTAGGAATGATGGAAATGGGCTTTGTGACACCATAGCTGGTGAGCAGTTGTTCTGTTTTTCTGGTAGGGGCGATGACGCCCATGGCCGCATTGCAAAATGCACTGCTGAAATCCCTTGCCATTCCCTGTGAAATGATATGACCACCGCCAATATAGTGGACGTAATCCTCATACATGGTATGATAGGTATGTACCATGGGAATGCCTTCGGTAGTGGAGACCAGCTTGCCTAGAAAACCCAGCGGAAATTCTGTCTGAGTATGAACGATATCCAATTTCAGCTTGGAAATCTTTTTCAGGATATGGGGCGGGAAAATGTAGCCCGCACGATAATCCCTTACGAAATAAACAGGTATACTGGGCAGGCGGAAAATATCCTTTTCCTCCGGCTGACCTTCACACCGAGGGTCGGAGGGGGTGAAAATATACACATTATGACCTCTTTCCCGCAAAGCGTTGGAGAGGGTTCGGATCGATGTGGCCACGCCGTTGAGCTGTGGGAAATAGGTGTCGGAAAAAATACCGATATTCATAAGAAACCTCCTGTAGGTTTTCCTGAAAGAAAAGAGAAAACCCTTCATTTGGATAGATTTATTGTATTGCTTCTTCAATGCGTTTAATATTTTAATATACAAACAAAAAATTTACAACAAAGAATCTGTTAGGATTTTGGTAAGAATTTTTTAAGAAACTGCAAAAATCTGTTTTTTTGCCTTTCTATGCTCAGATGTGATATACTTATATTTTAGAAAAAATGCTGAGAGGAGAGGAAGCCAGTGGGTAGAAAATTGAATGCAGCCCAGAAGGAGGCAGTCTGCCACGAAACAGGGCCGATGCTGGTATTGGCAGGACCAGGCAGCGGAAAAACAACCGTATTGCTCTGTCGCATCCTGCGACTATTGGAGAAAAGACTGGCAAGACCCAGGGAAATTCTTGCGCTGACCTTTTCTAAAGCATCGGCGGATGAGATGAAAGAACGGTTTCAACGGGCAAAAGGCCCCGAGAGTGTTTCTTTTGGTACATTCCACAGCATTTTTTTTCGTATTTTGCGGAGCAAATATGGCTGGGGTGTGGAGCGGGTGTTCCAGGAAGAGGAAAGAAGGAATGTCCTGCGGCATATAATGGAAGAGGCAAAATGGGACATCCCCGATATGGAAGAATATATTACCCAGTTTTTTTCCCAGCTTTCTTTGATGAACAGCGAATTGGAGAGTCCCAAGAACTTTGAACCCATAGGAATGCCTGTGGAGGAATTTCGCAAGCTGTACAACGCCTATGAAAGATATAAAGAGAGACACGAGAAACTGGATTTTGATGATATGCTGACCCTTTGCTATCAGCTTTTGAACGAGGATGCAGAAGTGAGGACCTATTGGCAGGGAAAATATAAATTTATTCTGGTGGACGAGTTTCAGGATGTAAATAAGGCACAGTTCGAATGTCTGCGGATCTTGGCGGAAAAGCACCGAAATCTTTTCGTGGTAGGGGATGATGACCAGAGCATCTATGCCTTCCGTGGCGCAAGACCGGACTTCCTGCTGCATTTCCCGACCCTGTATCCTGATGCAAAAAAGGTAACGCTGAATATCAATTACCGTTCCACAGAGCGGGTCATTTCCCTGGCGGAAAAGGTCATTGGAAACAACGAGACCAGATTTGTGAAAAATATGAAGGGCATCGGCGAGGAAGGCGATCGGGTGGTCTTCTTTCTGGCGGAAGATATGGCTAAGGAAGCAGAATGCATTGGAGAAAAGATTGCTAAGCTGTTGGATGAGGGCGTACCCTTGACGGAGATCGCCGTCATTTATCGTACGAATCTGCAGGGCGGTGCTTTTGCCAGAGAATTGTATAAACGGGGCATTCCCTACGACTTGCGGGACAACAGTGGGAACATTTATGAGCATTGGGTGGCAAAGGACCTGCTGGCTTATCTTCTGCTGGCGGAAAATGAGGAATCAGATGGTGGACTGCGGCGTATTTTGAATAAACCGAAGCGATATATCGGAAAAGATCTTTTGGCGGAAGCAGAGACGATGCCTTATAATCTGATGCGCAGCCTCTTTGTCTGCCCGTCCCTGAAGCGGTGGCAGGAAGAGCATCTGGAAAACCTGCGTACCGACTTGAACCATGTGCGGAAAAAATCGCCCTATGACGGGCTGAAATATGTCAGAAAAGTCATTGGATATGACGAATATCTGGAGGAATTTGCGGCATACAGGCGAACCAGTGCCCAAGTGCTGTGGGAGATTGCCGATGAGATCATGGAAACTGCAAAGGATTGTGCCAATGTGACGGTATTCCGGCAGAGGCTGGAGGAACTGAGCCAGCAGGTCAAAGAACAGACCCAGAAGAAAGACCAGAAACGAAAGGGCGTTGCCCTGATGACCATGCATGGAGCAAAAGGATTGGAGTTTCAGGCAGTATTCCTGCCTTCTTTGGTGGAAGGTGTGGTGCCTCATGAAAAAGGAATGGAAGAGATCGAAGAGGAACGGCGGCTGTTTTATGTAGCAATGACGAGGGCAGGTGAAAAGCTCTGTCTTTCTGCCATAAAGAAGCGATATGAAAAAGAAACGAAGCCTTCCCGCTTTCTGGCAGAAATGGGGCTGGATGCAGAAAAGTTTTTTACATAAAAAATAAGGATGGAAAGAAAGAAGGAAAAAAGAATGAAACCGGCTGATAAATATAAGATGAAAAAGAGGATAGCTGCAGTGATCGCCATTATTCTGGCGGCGGCTATGGTTCTGAGCCTGATCGCACCGTTCCTGCTCTATGGCATTTATTGATTGATATAAATAATAGGAAATGATTTCCAATAGATGGAATTTTACACAGAAAATCGTAACAAAAATGTAAGGATTTTTCTATGAATTAGGCTTGTATTTTATACTATATTTCGTTATGATAAGTGCAACTGTGTTAGTTTGGCAGGAAGGGTTGGAATTTGTAGAAAAATTGCTTCGATATGGGGCGAAAAGAAAGCGCAAGGGGGCGAAAAGTTTGGAACAGGAAAGGAAGAGACAAAGACAGCAAAAGCATCAGAATCATCAGAAGCAGCAGAAGCAGCATTGGGAAAAAAATGATGGAAACAGAAAGCCTTTGGTGATTGCTGCAGTTGTGGTTTTGATCGCAGTTGTGGCTGTTTTTGGATATCATCAGGTGCAAAAAGCCAAAGTAAGAGATTTGCTGGCGGCGGAAGGCATTTATCAGGGCATCACCATCAACGGAGAAGATGTGGCAGGCCTAAGCGAGGAGGAAGCTGTTTCTAAGCTGCATGAAAAGTATAAAGCGGAAGTCATTGGACAGATCCTTACACTGCAGCATGGCGAAGGGGAGGAAGAACAGAAATGGGAGATCCCCTTTGAGGACATCGGCGCAGGCTATGATGTGGAAGGTGCCGTCAAGCAGGCATATCTGACAGGCCGTGAGGGCACAGAGGAGGAACGCTTTGCGGTGGGCTCCGAATTGCTGAAAAACGGTATGGATATCGAACTGGTCTATGGATATGACGAGGAACTGCTGGATGCCAAGCTGACAGAAGTGGCGGAAGAATTCGACCAGGAAGCAGTAGACAGTACTGTAGTCAGAAAGAACGGCAGATTCATCATTTCCGATGAACAGACCGGTCTTGCCATGGATAAGGAAAAAACTGCGAAAAATGTGGCAAAAGTCATGGAAACACGGATGAGCGGCAAAGCGGATATTGTGGCAGAGGTGACAGAACCTAAGGTGACAGCTGAAGATAACTCCCACGTGACAGACCTGATCGGTACATATTATACGACTTACTCAAACAGTGATAAAAACAGAAACAATAATCTTGCCGTTGGCTGCAATTATATCAATGGTACAATTGTTGCGCCGGGCGAGGTTTTTTCCGCCAATGCAAACCTGGGCAGCCAGACAGCGGCAGGCGGCTATAAGAATGCCGGTGTTTATGTCAATGGTAAGGTGGAACAAGGCATGGCCGGCGGCGTATGCCAGGTAACCTCTACGCTGTATAACGCAGCGATTTTGGCAGAACTGGATATTGTGGAACGGTCTCCTCACTCTATGACGGTAGGCTATGTGCCTCTGGGCAGAGACGCTGCCGTTGCGGGGACATATAAGGACCTGAAATTCAGAAATAATACAGAATATCCTATTATGATCGAAGCTTACGCCAGCGGCGGCAAGCTGGTCATGAATATTTATGGTCATGAAGTACATAGTTCCAGCAGAAAAATAGAATTTGAGACGGTTTACGAAGGAACCATCGATAAACCTGCTGAGATCGTGAAAAAAGACCCTGAAATGCCGGAAGGCGAAAGAAAAGTGACTTCCAAGGGCAGAACCGGCTGTAAGGTCAGCGTGCGCAAAAAGGTGTATGAAGGCGGCAAGCAGATCAGCAATGAATGGTTCAGCAGCAGTTCTTACCGCGCGGCGGCAGACGAGGTGACAGTGGGTACAAAGAAACCGGAACCGACGGCGCCGGAAACGGCAGGAACAACGGATGTATCTACAAATACAGGTGAAACCTTTGGTATCCAGTAATAGAAAACAGAAATTTGGAAGCCTCTGTCGGGAGACAGCATGACAGATGTCATGCTCCCGCAGGGGCTTTTTGCAAGGGAAAGGATGAAAAATGATGTTTGAGATCGGCAAAATACCTCCCGAAATTTTGGAGAAGATCGTAATGAAGCCTATGATGGAAAGCAGAGTGAAGCGGGATGACGTGATCCTGCGACCGAAAACAGGGGAGGACTGCTCTGCCATCGACCTGGGCGGAGAATTCTGCATCCTTTCCACAGACCCTATCACAGGGGCGGCGAAG
Organism: Bacillota bacterium; assembly: GCA_021768705.1. Lineage (GTDB taxonomy): Bacteria > Bacillota > Clostridia > Lachnospirales > Anaerotignaceae > Anaerotignum_A. Next base: position 4,460 of record JAETUG010000026.1, on the reverse strand, counting down.
GATATTGGTTATCTGGCGGTACAGATCAACTGCAACGATATTTATTCCGCAGGAGCAGAGCCTGTGGGCGTGCTGTTGACGGTTCTGCTGCCCCCTGAAAGCGAGGAAGCCATGCTGGAAGAAATGATGGCAGGAGCCATTCGGGCAGCAGAGGAAAGAAATATTGAGATTTTGGGTGGCCATACAGAGGTGACTGATGTGGTCTGCAAGCCTGTCATCTCCGCAGCGGTCATTGGGAAAACAAGGGAGAGAAAGATCCTTTCCACCGGCGGTGCAAAGGCAGGACAGGATGTTGTGATGACGAAATGGGCCGGTACAGAGGGCACAGCTATCCTTGCAAAGGAATGGGAGGAAGGACTAAGAGCCTATCTGACAGAGGAAGAACTGAAAACTGCACAGGATATGAAAAATTATCTTTCCGTGGGTAAGGAATCCGAGATCGCCTTTGCCCATGGGGCAACAGCCATGCATGACGCCACGGAAGGCGGCATTTTGGGTGCAGTCTGGGAAGTTGCGGAATGTTCCGGTCTGGGAGTAGATGTCTTTGTGGAAAGCATCCCCGTCAAAGAAGAAACGAAGAAAATCTGCAAGGCTATGGGCATCGATTATCTGGGGCTGATCTCCAGTGGGACGATGGTAATTGCGGCAAATGACGGTGATCAGTTGGTGGAAAAGCTGCAGGCAGAAGGTATTGCGGCGGCTGTCATCGGAAAGCTGACAGAAGGCGGTAAATATATGTTGGTGAACGGCATGAGATTGCCCCTGGCGCAGCCAAAAAGTGATGCTTTGTATGATGCAAAGCTTTAACGGAGTTTTTTGTCGAAGAGAGGTTGTATCTGCTCCCTTGACGCAAGGCATTTTTGGGACTATACTAATAGTACTCGTGAGGGAGTAGCAAGCGCAGGAAACTGCGTAGCAAGTCAACATACTGGTCGATAAAGGATCTGGCTTGTTTTAAAATGCGAGACTCATGTATAACTGGAAAGCTATACATGGAGTCTGTTTATAGAACGAACGGCCCAAGTATGGTTTTCACCATGCTTGGGCTTTTTGTTTTAGAAAGAATGGGCCATATAGGATAGAGGAGGAGCTTTTTATGACGATTGGATTTATGTTCTTTTTCAACAGCGTATTGCTGGGAGTTGGATTGGCGATGGATGCCTTTTCCGTTTCTTTGGCAAACGGGCTGAATGAACCGCAGATGAAAAAAAGCCGCATGTGCGGCATTGCCGGGGTATTTGCTTTTTTTCAGGCCTTGATGCCTATGGTGGGGTGGGTCTGTATCCACACGATTGTGAATACCTTTCAGGTGTTTGAAAAGCTGATTCCCTGGATTGCTTTGGCACTGCTGGGCTATATTGGCGGGAGTATGCTGCGGGAAGGTCTCAAAGGCGGCGATGAGGAAGAGGAACTGCAGGGGGTTGGTTTAGCTGCGCTGATGGTACAGGGCGTAGCCACATCCATCGATGCCTTGTCTGTAGGGTTTACCATTGCAGATTATGATTTTGGCATGGCGTTGCTGGCAGCGATCATCATTGCGGCAGTGACCTTTGTGATCTGCTTTTGGGGGCTGGATATTGGCAAAAAGGTCGGCACCAAATTGGCAGGCAAGGCCAGTGTGTTCGGCGGTGTTATTTTGATCTTTATCGGATTGGAAATTTTTATCACCGGTATGCTGGGGTAAACTTAACGGATTCTTAAGAGAGATTCTGTTGACGAAATGAGCATTTTATGGGATGATAGGATACATATTATTTTAAGAAACTTTTGAAGGAGCGTGAAAAAACGGCATGGACGAGGACGGAGAACGAACTTGTTTTTCTAAAAAATTTTATGCCGATATGAAATAGATGAAGGGGATACCCTGCCTGAAAAACAGGAAGAGTATTTTATGAGGACTGCTCGTAAAATGCTTTTCGAGGCAGGGTATGCCTTTTTGTGTTTTTATCGGTATTTTTTGAAATGGATCGGAGGAAGAAGATATGTATATAGGACCATTGCTATTACAAGTAGTGCTGATTGCTTTGAATGCGATCTTTGCCAGCGCAGAGATTGCAGTAATTTCCATGAATGATACAAGGCTGCAGCGGATGGCACGGGATGGCGACCATCGAGCAAAACGATTGGTGCGCTTAACGGAGCAACCGGCAAAATTTTTGGCAACCATCCAGGTAGCGATCACTTTGGCCGGACTGTTGGGCAGTGCCTTTGCGGCGGAAAATTTTGCGGGCGCATTGGTGGATGCTCTGAAGGGGGCGGGGGTCGGTATCTCCGAGAGGGTGCTAAAGTCCTTTGCGGTGTTTGCCATTACGGTAGTGTTGGCTTATTTTAATTTGGTGTTTGGGGAATTGGTGCCGAAACGGGTAGCTATGAAAAAGACGGAGGAGCTGGCGTTGGGTATGAGTGGCATGCTGACAGGTGTCTCTAAAGTATTTGCGCCACTGGTAGCACTGCTGACGTTTTCTACCAATGGTATTCTAAAACTGATGGGAATCGACCCGGAGGATGAAGACGAGGAGGTTTCCGAAGAAGAAATTTACATGATGCTGGAGGCTGGGAATGAGAAGGGTACCATCGACGCAGAGGAAACCCGTTGGATCAGAAATGTGTTTGCCTTTGATGATACGCCGGTAGAGGAGGTCTGCACCCATCGGGTGGATGTGACGGCTTTGGGTATGGAGGAGACTGCCGAGGAATGGCAGGCGTGCATCTTGCAGAGCAGATTCACCTATTATCCTATTTACAGGGAGGATGCGGACAACATTGTAGGTGTGCTGAATACAAAGGACTATTTTCGCTTGGAAGATAAAAGCAGGGAAAACGCTATGAAGTATGCGGTGGAAAAGCCTTATTTCGTGCCGGAGATCATGAAGGCAGATGTTTTATTCCGCAATATGAAAAAAGAGAAAAAACAGTTTGCGGTGGTACTGGATGAATACGGCGGACTGAGCGGTGTGATTACGATGCACGATTTGCTAGAACTGCTGGTGGGGGATATTTACGAGGATGAAAAGGAAATTCAGGCGGTTTCTGAAAATATGTGGAAGATTCTGGGCAGTGCCTCACTGGACGATGTAGCGGAGGAACTGGAAATTCCCTTGCCTGTGGAGGAATATGATACGTTTGGCGGATACATTTTCGGCACACTGGGGTATATTCCCGATGACGGATTGCAATTTACACTGGAAGCGGACGGTATGAAGATTCAGGTGGAAAAGGTGGAAAACCACAGAATTTTGGACACGGTGGTAAAGTATGAAAAGTCTGAATTGATGGAAATGAAAGAAAAGATGTGATAAAATAAAAATACAGATTTTTGTAAGAGAAGGTAGAACGGAGGGGTTCGGATGGATGAAAAATGGAAACAGTTGAAGAAATGGATCGATGAAAGCGATAATATCGTTTTCTTTGGCGGTGCCGGGGTATCTACAGAAAGTGGCATTCCTGATTTTCGTAGTGAGAATGGCATTTTTCAGGCAATTAATGAATATGGCGTACGCCCTGAGGTGATTCTGAGTCACACATTCTTTATGCAAAATCCGGAGGTTTTCTTCAAATATTATAAGAAAACATTACTATATCCTGATGCAAAGCCCAACGATTGCCACAAGGCACTGGCAAAGTTGGAGGAAATGGGCAAGCTGAAGGCGGTCATCACCCAGAATATTGACGATCTGCACCAGCGGGCAGGCAGTAAAAATGTATTGGAGCTCCATGGCACGCTGTATAAAAATTATTGCATGAAATGTGGCAAGACCTTTGATCTGGATTATGTAACGGCGGATGAGGGCATTACACGCTGCGATGCCTGCGGCGGTATCGTGCGCCCTGATGTTGTACTGTATGAAGAAGGGCTGGATCAGGAAACGATTTATCAGTCTGTGGATTTCATCAGTAAGGCGGATCTGCTGATCGTCGGCGGCACCAGCCTGAATGTTTACCCTGCGGCGGGGCTGCTGAATTATTACAGAGGCAATAAGCTGGTGCTGGTGAATAAATCTGCTACATCTTACGATAATAAAGCTGCGCTGGTGATCGCAGAAAATATTGGAGAGGTATTCAGAAAAGCTGTGTTGGAAGATTGAATCTTATATTTCATTTACGGAAGAAGCCTTGATTTTCAAGGCTTTTTCGAATTTTGAATTTTTTTTGAAAAAAGTTGAAATTTTTGCTTGACAATATGGAATACCTTTGCTAAAATAATCCTTGCACTGCGGAAGTGCTGTGAACTTTGAAAATAGAATAGCGTACAATGAACACACAACCCATAGTCAATTCAAGCAAACGGAAACGAATGCTAAGACTTTTTTGCCGGTTTAGAAAAACCGGAGGTAATTAGCCAGATTAACTGGCTAGCGATTAAACTTTAATATAAGAGTTTGATCCTGGCTCAGGATGAACGCTGGCGGCGTGCTTAACACATGCAAGTCGAACGAAGATGACTGGAATGAGAGCTTCGG
>JAETUG010000036.1 GCA_021768705.1 Bacillota bacterium | reverse complement strand
ACCTCCTGCGAAGCAGAGCTTCCTCGAAAGTTTGCATATGCTCGATATGCATTCTATCTCCATCAATTTCCAATCCCATTCTCATCTGTCAGGGATTATCAATGATTTTGTTGCGAGGGATAGAAAGGCATCAAAGTACATATTCGAAAAAGAGATGGCCGTCGTGGGGAATCACGCCGCCAATGGCCATGGAGCCTGTCCCGGCCAGATGAAAACCTATCTTGGTATACAGGGAGCGGGCGGGAATGTTCTGCGCGCCGGTATCCAGGCGCACTGCTTTACAGCCCTGTTTTCTCGCTTCATCGAGAATAAACTGTACCATGGCATGTCCCAATCCGCGATGGGCTTGGGAGGGACGCACACACAACAGATGAATGACTATTACTTCTTCTGGCTTGGCGTCGCAGCCCCACTGCACCTGAGCATATTCTGCAGGCTGTTTTTGATTGACAGTGATGCTGGCGGCAATCTGCCCGTCCTCCTCCAGCACGTACAATCCATCTTCATCCAGACTTTTTTGGGCTGAATTTCTCGTGGGATACACACCCAGCTCCCATACTGTATAAGCGCCATGCTTTTTTTCATGGCGCAGCAATTCCTCATAGCCTTCGTTTACGCCGTCCAAATCGGCTTCCGTGCCTTTTCTGATCATCATAAATTCCTCCTGATTTTTTCATTTGTACTGTCTTGCATCCGTCTGTCATTTTCATAACGAATGCTTGGTATCTTGCCTGACGTAAGGCAGGATGGAGCCGCAGATGGTCCAGCACTGTCTCATACAGTTTTTGTAGCATCTGCGGCACGCTCTCGGGATGCTCTCATTATATCCTGTAATCTGTACAGCGTCAATTTGGGGCGCAAAAAAAACTGCCGCAAAGCTGCGGCAGTTTTTCACAGCGGGAATCTCCCGCCAATATATGCTAGCGAATTAGTCGTTGCATTCCAGATTATACTTTTTGCGCGGTGTATAATGAGTATGCAGCAGTTCATGCGCTTTGTGTCCTAAAGGTTCACCCAGGAAGTTTTCATAAGCTGCAACGATGAATGGATTTTCATGGGATTTACGAATCGGCAGATTTTCATCATCGTTGTACAGACCTTTTGCACGCAATGCACGATAGTCCTCAGACAGCTTGGTTCTGGTCAGTGCGTCCACGATTGGAGTACCGCCGCCGCCTACGCAGCCGTTTGGACATGCCATGATTTCGATGAAGGTGTAGTCAGCTGTGCCGGCTTTCACTTCATCCATGATTTCTTTTGCACGAGCCAGTGTATTGGCAACTGCTACTTTTACTGGTGTGCCATCCAAATCAATGGTTGCTTCTTTGATTTCGCCCATGGTGCCGCGAACGTCTTCCAATTCCAGGCGAGGCAGAGTTTTGCCTGTTACTACTTCATATACGGTACGCAGAGCAGCTTCCATAACGCCGCCGGTGGTACCGAAGATGGTAGCTGC
>JAETUG010000025.1 GCA_021768705.1 Bacillota bacterium | reverse complement strand
AGCGAACTGCTATACCTACAAGAATTTGAATCTATGGAACATTTCAAACTGGAACTGATTGCATACCTGGATTATTACAACAACAGACGAATTAAGGCAAAACTAAAGGGCTTGCCGCCTGCATTACACAGACAACAAGCCTTCTCGGTAGCTTGAATAATTTGTGTTATAAATTTTTGTCTAACTTTTTGGGGTCACTTCAAACTTCTCGCTCTCTCTTATTTTCTCTTTCTTACCAGGCCCCTGCATAAGCCAAAGTCACGCTGCTGTTTGCGGCGCCATCCGCCATAGCCTCAGGAATGGATCTGCCTGCACAGATAGAATACAGGAAGCCTGCGATAAAGCTGTCCCCGGCCCCCATGGTATCCACAACTTCCACCGGAACGATGCCGCAGGTGTAAAATTCTTTTCCGTCATAAGCGATGCTGCCTGCTTCCCCGCGGGTTACGACCACCACTTTGGGACCTTTTTCATACATTTCCAGCATGAATTCCCGAATTTCTGCTTCCTCCTGATCGTCGATGGAGAAAAAAGCATAGTCCACATAGGGAATCGCGATGGGCACAACAGGGTCATCCAGCTTTGTTGCAAAATCGAAGGCGATGGCTGCACCCTTTTCCTTCAGCAAGGGCAATTCCTTTTCACACATCCCCCAAAGACCGGAAACCACCATATCATAACCCGCCAGAAACTCAATATCCTCTGCGTTCAGCTTGAAATCCGCCATCACGCCTTCTTCATATTCCCCAAAAACACGATCGCCATTGACGATGTCCACATGGGTCAAAGCTGTACTGCCCTTCAGCACCTTCATGCGAGAAATATCCACGCCTTTTCCTTGGATAGCATCCAGCATGATCTTTCCGTATTTGTCCGTGCCAACCGCACCGATATAGGCAGATTCGCCCCCCAAGCGGGCCACATATACCGCCACATTAACGGGATTGCCACCGGGATACACATTCCCATCGCTATACGCATCTACGCAATTATCACCAGCCGTTGCAATTCTGATCTTCTTTTCCATTTATTCTTCCTCCAAAAGTTGTCGTACTCGTTTGATTGCCAGTCCCGCATAAACAGAAGGTTCTTTCAGATAGCCTGTCACCAGTTCAATGGTGGCCTGTCCATCGTAGCCTGCCTGTTGTATTTCCTTCAGCACCGCTCCCAAGGGCAGACATCCATCTCTCGGCAAAATATGACTGTCGCTGACGCCATCGTTATCAATAATATGCAGATACTGAAATCTGTCACCCAATCGTCGCACATATTCTGCTGCCGGCTCCCCTGTGGTAAAGGGCACCGCCAAGTCGGTCATCCCCACCAGATTGGGGGACTGCACCACGTTCAAGGCCCGCTCCAAATCACGCAAGCTGCAAATGACATTGCTTTCATAGATTGTCAGAGGTTCCAGAACCAGTGTGACACCCTTTTCCTCTGCATAGGCAGATAATCTCCGCAGGCTTTTCATCAACCGCTTCATGATATCCGCATCGCTGGCTTCATAGCCCGCATGGCCCGCAGAGAAAAGCATTTTCTTTGCCCCGATTTCCGCCGTGATGTCGATCGCATCCTCTAAATACTGCATACTTCTTTCCCATTGGCTTTCATCCCCTGCCATATAGTTGAAGGGATAGCCGTTATGCTCCGGTGTAAAGCACTCCACAGGCATATCATATTTATGTATCAGCTCACGGATGTGGGCTGTTGTTTTCAATTTTAAATCTTCCACATAAGCATGGGGATACCCACCCCAAAGCTCAATGTAATCATAGCCAAAGCGTTTTGCATCCGCAAAGGCTTTCTCCAAGGGATATCTTTGATATCCGCAGGTAAACAATCCAAGCCGCATTCCTTTCACTCCTTATAAAGAAAAGCTGCTGCAAATCTCTTTACAGCAGCTTTCTTGTTCCACAATTCAAATCAATATTCGAACTGTCTGTAATATCTTCTGATCGGCATAGGATGACAATTGATCCGCTCAATATGTGCATCAATGCGCTGTGTTACTGCGTGCATTACCAGATGGCTGATATGCCCACGGTATTTTTCACTGATACCTTCGATCGGATACTCTTTGGTATCAATCACTTCATAGTTTGCGCAAACCTTAGGAAGGAATGCCACCACTCTTTCGCTCAGCTTTCTCTGGGAATCTTCGCCGACAAATACAGTTACTGCTGTATTCTTATCAACGATTTCCAGCATACCATGGAAAAATTCCGCACTATGGATGGATTTTGTTCTGATCCAGTGCTGTTCTTCCCAATAGCACATCGCATAGGAGTAGGTTGCACCATACTGATTGCCTGCACCTACGAAATAGTGGATAGGGTCTTCGCAGTGTCTTTCCGCATAAGCCTTGCCGAATTCATCAGCAGCCTTTTCTACTTCCACCAATCCTTTTGCCAGATACTGATCCATTTCTGCATAGAATGCATCGTAATCTGCAAATTCACCGGCATTCTTCATGAAGCAGTCTGCCACCATGAAGAATTTCAGCTGTTCATTGGCAGGATAGGAAATGCAGTAGTCTACCATTTCTGCCAGAGCCGCTGTTTCCTTATCAATAAAGCCAAACACCTTGGCACCGGCAGCCTGCGCTTTCTTTACGCCTTCTACCATTTCGATGGTGCTGCCTGTTACAGAGGAAATGATAACAATTGTGCCTTCACCGATGCGGCGATTGCCTGTTGTTACATATTCCGCTGCATTTTCCACAAAGAAATCCAGAGAGGACATTTCCTTCATGTGTACCTCTGCCTGCAGGCAGGAAGCCCAAGTACCGCCAATCCCCAGCCAGCAGATATTTTTATAGCCTTCTCTGCAGATCTTGTTTACGATCTCCTCGATCTGAGGGCGCAGAGCCAAAGCACCATTGACGCTTTCGATTTGCTTCTGTTCATCAAACTTAATAATCATGGTAATTATTCTCCAACTTTCAGTTTCTGATAGTAGTCATTGTAAATTGTCAGAGCTTCGCCAACGTCTTCCTGGAAGAATACGTTTTCTTTGTAATCAAACTGTCTTGCAGGGTCGTTTCTGTATGTTTCGGAAGCTGCTTCTACTGCTGCATCGTTAGGGCAGGAATAAGGGAATTCATCCAGATTCTTTGCCATAACTTCTGGTGTGCAGATGTAATCCAGGAATTTTTCAGCCAGGTCAACATGTTTTGCACCCTTAGGGATTACGTACAGGTCCATACCCAACTGGATTGCATCGTCTGTGAAAGGAGCGATTTTGATTGTGTCCTTTTCAGCCATTGCCCAGGAAGCATTGCCATCAAATGTAACAGCTACGGATACTGTGCCGTTTGTCAGGTTCTGTTCTGCATTGCCGTAAGCAGCTACGTTTTCGTTGAATTTTACCAGCCATTCGTAAGCTTCGGCAATTTCTGTTTCGTTTGTGGAGTTAGGGTCATACCCCAGAGCGATCAGCGCCATAGGGAACAGGTTTCTGGCACCGTCGATTGTGGAAATCTGGCCCTTCAGAGCGGGATCCAGCAGGTCCTTGTAGGATGTGATTTCGATGGGGCATGTTGCGGAATCATATACAACGTAGATGTAGTTCATCAGGTAAGGTACGCAGTAGCCTTTGGATACCCAGTAAGCATCATTGATGTTTGCGGAGTTAGGCACGTTGTCCAGGTTGATTTCTTCTACATAGCCGCCTGCGATCAGAGATTCCATGTAAGCGTCACATGTCATGATCAGATCGTATTCTTCGCCGCCGCCAGCTGTCAGTTTGTTGATCGCGTCAGCATTGTCGCTCATGTAGGACAGATTTACTGTGCAGTTGTTTTCTTCTTCGAACGCTGCGATCAGGTCGTCAGAAATGTACTGCTGCCACATATAGATGTTCAGTTCAGTACTTGCTTCAGCGTTTGCATCTTCTGCGGGTGCTTCATTGCCGCCGCATGCTGCTACGGACAGGGTCATTGCGCCTGCCAGCAACAGAGCTAAAAGTTTTTTCATAATAAAAACCTCCCTTAAATTTTACCCTTTTTTCTTTTTTAAAGAGCGTTGAATGATACTATTCAAAATCATCGCCGTAACGATGACAAGAACCATGATTGTAGTCAATGCGTTAACATCAGGTGTAATGCCGGACTTATTCATTGACAGGATGAGAACAGGCAAGGTGGACTGTCTTGCCCCGGACAGCATATTACTCATAACAACGTCATCGAAGGACAGCGTAAAAGAAAGAAACGCTGCGCTCATAACGCCGGGGAAGATGGTCGGCAATGTGACCCGCAGGAAGGTCTGGATGCGGTTTGCACCCAAGTCCATGGAGGCTTCCTCCAGTGTGTCATTATCACCGCTGATACGTCCCTTGATGGTAACCACTGCATAGGGAATGCAGAAGGTACAGTGACCGATCAGGATGCTGCCCATACCCAAAGAAAGACCTACTTTCATAAAGATGATAAGCAGTGCCACCGCCAGAACGATTTCCGGCACGATAATGGGAATATACAACATATTATTGATGGCTTTTTTGCCTTTGAATTCATATTTCTTCAGACCAAGGGCACCGATGGTGCCAATGCATACGGAAATGATGGTGCTCAAGATGGCGATGATGATACTATACCAAAGGCTGCTGATCAATGCAGAATTGGAGAACAGCTTTGCATACCATTGTGTGGTAAAACCATTCCAATAGTAGTTGTATCTCTGGTTATTGAAGGAAAATGCCATCATGACTGCAACAGGGATATACAGCACAGCATACACCAGAAATGCGTAAATGTTGCTGAGGATATTGATGCGTTTTTCTTTCTTTTCTCTTCTCGTCAGTGCCATTTACACCACCTCCATATCTTCGATCTTTGCAAATCTTGTATAAATGAAGATGAGCAGCATGGTAACGAGGATCAGCAGTACGGACAGCGCCGCACCCAAAGGCCAGTTTCGGATGGAACCAAACTGGTTCTTGATGATATTACCGATATAAAGGACTTTACCACCGCCCAGCATATCTGTTACGGTATAGATACCCAAGCTGGGGATAAACACCAAAATGATGGCAGAGAAGATGCCAGGGAAGGTAATGGGCAGAGTAATCTTCATAAATGTAGTTCTTGCATTGGCCCCCAGATCGGCAGAAGCCTCCAGCAGAGATCTTTCCAGCTTTTCGATGGTGCTGTACAAAGGCAGTACCGCAAAGGGAAGCATATTGGTAATCAAGCCGACCATAACCAGACTGTCTGTATAAATAAAGGAAATGGGCTTACTTACCAAACCTGTATGCATCAGAAAATTGTTCACAGGACCGCTGGTCTGGAACAGCAGCAGCCATGCATTCAGTCGCATCAGAGAGTTTGTCCAGAAAGGAATCATCAGCAAAGTAATCATTTTTGCCGCTACATCCTTGGGCTTTCTGGCAATGATATAGGCAAAGGGATAGCCAATCAGAATGCAAAGCAGCGTAGTAATGCCTGCTGCCTTCAGGGATTTCAGGATAACCTGAAAATATGTAGGGTCTAATATAGTCTGATAGCTTTCCAGCGTGGGTTTGTAAGCAACGTCGCCAAAGACACCTCTGGACATAAAGCTGATTACAATAATATACAGCAGAGGGATGGTCACAAAAAGGATCATCCACAAGGAAACCGGGCCTGCCATAGCCAGCTTAGGCAGCAGATTCTTTTTCTTAGGCATTGCAGCCTGACCTGTACTATTCATCAAACCGCCCCCTGCTCAAATTTTTTGATGGCAACTGCCTTTTCAGGCTTCCAGGATACATATACCTTTTGACCTTCAGAAACAGTCTGATCCTGTTCGAATCTGGAATATTTCACTTCCATACCGTTTGTCAGGTCAATGGCTGTTTTTACTACAGAGCCCTGATAGATAAAGTCTTTGATCTTCCCTTCCAGGGAGAAGCCCACCACAGGAGATGTGGAAGCTTCCAGATATTCGGGACGAATGGAAACGTGCATTTCCTCGCCAACAGCGAAGCCTTCGCCGCAAACCTGCAGGCTGCCTGCCTCTGTTTCCACTGTCAGCAGATTGCCGTCTACGGCTGTTACCTTACCATCGAAGATATTAGATTCCCCGATAAAGCCTGCAACGAATTTTGTCTTGGGGTATTCATAGATTTCCGTGGGGCTGCCCAGCTGTTCCAAAACACCATCATGCATAATAGCAATACGGTCACTCATCGTCAGGGCTTCCTCCTGGTCATGGGTAACATAGATGAATGTAATACCCAATTTCTTCTGCAGACGTTTCAGCTCGATCTGCATCTGTTTGCGCAGCTTCAGGTCCAGTGCACCCAAAGGCTCGTCCAGCAGCAGCACCTTCGGTCTGTTTACTAGCGCACGGGCAATGGCAACCCTCTGCTTCTGACCACCGGAGAGTTCGTCGGGTTTTCTTTTTGCATAGGGCTCCATCTGTACCATTTTCAACATTTCTGTGACCCGTTCATTGATTTCAGCCTTGGGCACCTTTTTGATGGTCAGACCATAGGCGATATTATTGAATACTGTCATATGAGGGAACAGCGCATAGTTCTGGAATACGGTATTTACATTTCTCTGGAAAGGCTCTTTATCTTCCACCCTTTCCCCTTCTACCTTAATGATCCCTTCCGATGCTTCTTCGAAACCTGCGATCATACGCAGTGTTGTTGTTTTGCCGCACCCGGAGGGTCCAAGCAGTGTTAAAAATTCACCCTGGCCGATTTCAAGATTCATATTTTTTACAACTACATTGTTGCCAAATCTTTTCACTACACCTTCAAGGGTAATAATGGGATTTTTCATTTTTCGCCACACCTTTTCTTAATTGCTCGTTGCATAAATCCATAAGATATACCTATTTATTACTATATCACCATCAGGAAAGCATTACAAGAATGGTTTTTTCCTGTTCTATATATTGTGAAAAATGAATAAAGAAACTATATTATCTTCAATTTATCGATGGCGAATTTCGCTTATTCAAATGATTGAATTTCATGAAATTCTTTGTTAGGATAGAATGATTGTATATTTACCTATTTAGAAGTTTAGAAGAGAATCTGCTTTCCAATGATTCTCAATTTACAGGAGAAATCATAAAAATGACTCGTGATATCAACATGACACAGGATAAGCCAATGAAACTATTGGTCCTGTTCGCATTCCCCCTGATGCTCGGAAATGTATTTCAACAAGTATATACCGTTGTGGATATCGCCATCATCGGTCGTGGTGTTGGCATGGATGCCCTGGCAGCTCTGGGCAGTGTAGATTGGCTCAACTGGATGATGATCGGCATCTGCCAGGGTTTTACCCAGGGATTTTCTGTGCGCATCGCTCAAAAATACGGCGAAGGCAATCTGGATGAAATGAAGCAGTTCATCGGACAATCTGCTTTGCTTTCTGCACTTTTGTCTGTGCTATATCTGATCATAGGGCAGCTGCTGCTCCATTTCCTACTGATCCTGCTGCAGGTTCCCGCTGATCTTTTCCCCATGGCAGAGCTTTATACCCGTACCCTTTTGATCGGTGCTCCTGCAGTCATGTTCTTTAATTACTGCTCCTCTGTATTACGCGCAGTCGGCGACAGCAAAACGCCCCTGAAGGCGATGATCTTAGCTTGTATCATAAATATCCTGCTGGATCTGATCGCCGTATTCCTGCTGGATTTGGGCATTGCAGGCGCAGGCATGGCGACCAATATTACCCAGTGTCTAGCCGGTGTCATCTGCGCTTATAAAATCTCAAAAAATCCTACCCTACATTTTGGCAGAAAAGAGCTGCAAAAAAACAGTAGGATTCTGAAAAACCTGACTGCCATCGGCACCCCGGCAGCAGCCAAAAATGTCATTATTTCTATTGGCGGCATGATCGTTCAGACTGTCGTCAACAGATTCGGAATAGCCTTTATTGCCGGCTTTACCGCAACCAGCAAGCTATATGGCCTTTTGGAGATCGCCGCCATTTCCTATGGCTATGCCATCACCACCTACGTGGGGCAAAATTATGGTGCCAGAAAGCCGGAGAGAATCCGAATGGGAATTCGTTCCGCCATTCAGTTAGCAGTGGTCACCTCCCTGATCATCTCTTTGGCTATGTTCCTATTCGGCAGGCAGCTCACCTCTTTGTTCATTTCTCCGGAAATCCCTGCACTAGCCACAGAAGCAGCCCGTATCGCCTACCTTTATCTGCGGATCATGGCAATATTCCTGCCAATTCTTTATCTGCTTTATGTGTATCTGTCCGCCCTGCAGGGCATGGGGTATACCGTAACGACACTAATTTCCGGCTTCATCGAATTTTCCATGCGTCTGCTGGTCGCATGCATCATCGGATGGAGCGGCTATGAAATGGGTATCTTCAGTGCTGAGGTCATAGCATGGTTCAGTGCATACCTTTATCTGATGATCCATTATTATAAAAAAATCAAATTATTGGAGAAATCTTCTGCCCACTCATAAAATATTTGAAACGCCTAACCACAGTGTCGGCGGCACCGTTGATTCCATACTGCTCCAAGTAATAAAAACCCTGATTTTTCAGGGTTTTTATACGTTCCGCTATGAAAAGCTTCTCTTTATAATTACATCAGCTTTTTTAATTCCTGATAGACTCTGCCGATGGGCAGACCTACCACATTATAATAATCTCCTTGGATGCCTTTTACATGGATGGCAAAATCCCCCTGGATGCCATAGGCCCCAGCCTTATCCATGGGATCGCCGCTGGTAATATAAGCTCTGATCTCTGCTTCAGACATCGGGTACAGGTATACGTCTGTTTTTTCCGCAAAGGTGATGTTTTTGGCCTGTTTTCCTGTACGGATGATCGTCACGCCAGTATAAACCTGATGGCAGTCATCGGAGATACCAGCCAGCATACGATAGGCATCTTTTTCGTCCTTTGGTTTGCCCATAATGGTTTCACCTTTGGCAACGATGGTATCTGCGCCGATGACGATACATTCCTCCGTCCGCTGCGCTGCGATTTCCTGCGCCTTCTGACGGGATAATTCCATGACCACCTCTGACGGACTTTCTTTTGTGATGGTTTCTTCCCCCTTGGCAGGGATGATATCAAAGGGCAGTCCGATTTTCGCCAATAATTCTTTTCTTCTGGGAGATGCCGAAGCCAAAATCAATTTCATAGTTTCCTCCTGTTGGATGTGTCATTTGTAAAATTATATCACAAAGGAAAGGGTCGAGCCATCCATAGGGCAGAAAACCTTTCTGCTTTTTATCCTCTCATATTTTCTTTGAAAAACGCCGCCATTTTATCAAAGGGGATCACATCCACCTGATCATACAGATCCGTATGCACCGCTCCGGGGATCAGCAGCAGTTCTTTATTTTCCCCTGTCAGCTTTTCAAAAGCATCTTTGCTAAAATAGCAGGAATGGGCCTTTTTCCCATGCACCAGCAGCACTGCGCTGCGGATCTCATGGCTATACTGCAGGATAGGCATATTTAAGAAAGACAGGGAAGAAGTCACATTCCATCCGTCATTGGAATTCAGAGAACGGGGGTGATAACCACGGCTTGTTTTATAATAATCGTGATAATCCTTTACAAAGAAAGGCGCATCCGCCGGCAGAGGATCCACCACGCCTCCGGCTCTCTGATAGCTGCCATTTTTATAGTCAATGACACGCTGGGCGTTCAGAGCCTTCCGTTTTTCATAACGTGCTGCTTCGCTGTCTTCTGCATTTTTGGGTTCATACAAATCTGCCGCCAGGGTGATGCCATAACGGTTGTGGAACGTTACCTTTCTATGATTAACTTTCTCGCTTTTGGGAAACGTTTTATCCCATTCCGCTGTAAGATGCAGTTTTTCTTCCATGATAAAATACCTCCTTATTTGATTGCTGCGCCCATATCATAAGCTTCCTGCAGAGCAGGATGTCCTTTGATCTCTCCTGTGCCGTTGACACCGCCGGCAAATACCGTTCCCGCCAGAGATGCCCGTTCAAAGCAATCAATCCAGCCCGTCAGACCACTGACTGCCCGTTCCGGTACATCAGGCTCATTTTCCGCAGCAGCTGTCAGCATATAGATATCCTGAAAAGCATAGTCGGAATCAAACAGCGCATTGGCTCTGTCCAGCAAAGTTTTCATCTGCCCGCTCATCTCATAATAATAAATGGGTGTGGCAAAAACGATCACATCGGCATCGTGCATTTTTTTCACGATGGCAACTGCATCATCCTTTATGATACATTCTCTTTTTTGCAGGCAGGCAAAGCAGCCTTTGCAAAAGGATATGGTTTTCTCCCTCAGGGAAACCTTTTCCACCCCATGCCCCGCTGCCGCTGCGCCCAAGGCAAAGGCATCCGCCAATGCCTCGGAATTGCTTTGATTTCTCAAGCTGGTGCTGATGATAAGTACTTTTTTTGCCATATAAAAAAACCTCCTTGTTTCTGATTGACAATTTCTTTTCTCTGTGATACTGTTATGATAATACTTAAACTTAACTTTAGGTCAAGATATTTTTCAAATTATTTTCACTTTTTTTACAAGGAAGGATTTTTATGTATACCATTGGACAAATCTCAAAACTATTTCATCTGCCTACTTCCACCCTCCGCTATTATGACAAAGAGGGGCTGTTTCCCAACATAGAGCGTTCCTCCGGTATCCGCAGGTTTGGGGAAAAGGAAATGGAAGCCCTGAGAGTCATTGAATGTCTGAAAAAATCCGGCTTAGAAATCAAGGATATCAAACAATTTATGGAATGGTGCGCCCAAGGCAGCAGTACCTATCCCCAGAGGAGAGAGTTTTTTCTGCGGCAAAAAGAGGTCGTGGAAGGGGAAATCCGCAAAATGGAAAAGGTGTTGGATATGATTCGATTCAAATGCTGGTATTATGAACAGGCCATCCAGGACGGAAATGAGGACCGCCTGCACGAAATGCTGCCGGACCATCTGCCGAAAGAAATACAGCTGCTCTATGACCATGCCCACGAGGACTGACCCTATCAAAAAAACTGAGATAAAAAAAGAGCCCCTAATGTGCACTGCACCCCATTTGTTAGACAAGTATGATATACTTGTACTAAGAAATGGGGTGTCTTTCTATGCCAAAAGGAATACCAAACAAAAAGTATACAGGCGAATTCAAGCAGCTGGTCATAGAGACCATACGAAACAAAGGACCAAGCTGTATGGAAACAGCAGAACGATTTGGCTTGCGGCACAAGCGTATTCAAGATTGGGAACGGATTTATCTTACGGAAGGAGGGGAAGGGCTTTATATTGACCATCGTGGTCGTGGCAGTACCGGACGTCCGCTGAAATTGCCTAAAGAGGTAGAAGAAAATTTGCTTGCCGAGAATCAAAGACTAAAAGTGGAGCTTGCATACCTAAAAAAATTGCACCTAACCACCTAGGTCGGGATTTTTGTGCCGAAAAGCCGAATCAAATAAGGGCAATTGTTTGGACAATGCTGTTATGGAGAATTTCTTTGGAATTCTCAAAAGCGAACTGCTATACCTACAAGAATTTGAATCTATGGAACA
>JAETUG010000035.1 GCA_021768705.1 Bacillota bacterium | reverse complement strand
ACCGTCACCAGTTTCAGGATATCCTTTTCGGATTTTAAGTAGGCAAATGGATTGTAGTGGAGCGATTTGGAGAAGTTAATGGTATTTAAGACCTTGATCACATAAGGCTCATGCACCACCTTCCCGGATTTATCTTTCACAACATTCCCATGCTTGTCTCTCTTTGGCGGTCCTTTAGCTAACATCTTCCCGCATTCTTCGATCAGTGTTCCCTTCGGGTCTGTGATGACCATGGAACAGTTCATCATCATAATAGAGACCTTTACAAAAAACCTTGTTTTACCACTTCCGGAACCGCCGATGACGCAGATGTTTTTATTTCTGGCAAACTTGGGGTTCTTCGGGCGGCTCTCCATGGTAATGGATTCCGTTGCCGTCAGCGGAATGTTCATCCAGAAATCATCTGCCATAAATGGTTTGATGTCTTCCGCTGTTCCCCACCTGGCAGAACCATACTCCACGCCTTTGCGGAGCTTTTTTGCATCTGCCTGTTTCTGCCAGACCAGTATCTTCACAACTGCCGCAATCCCGGCTCCCACCAGAACATCCATGTAGTAAAAACTTGGCAGGAACCCGGTCAGGATCCGGTCAGCGTGTTCCATTGCATATAATAGTTTGTTTCCCATATCTGCCCCGGGGCTTGCCCGGTACAGGCAAGATGCCCTGTCTGCAAACAAAAAGATGAAAAGATATGGAATATTGGTCAGAATAAGCTTTTTCATATCCAAAGCGGACAGCGTAACTCTGGCTTTTGCTTTCAGCTTATTGGTCATACTCCCGGCAGTAAGCTTTCTCACCGGGATACCTCCTGATGCTTATTTCTGGCTTTGCCCTTCGTCTTCCCTGCAACGATACTCCTGTATGCTGCCAGACGTTTGTGGATGGAAGGGCGGTTCGCCTTCTGGATCTCTTTCTGGGTAAATTCACGGAAAGCTGCGGTGATCGCATCCTGGTCACGTCCCTTAAAGAACACCATATAAACCGGCGGATCTTTGGTCTTATCCTTTTTCAAGGCATAATTGATCCCGTATTTTCTGGCATACCTTTCAAAAGACTTGATGTTCTTAGGTGTGATCTCAATACTCGTCATCCCGGCATTCTGCTTTGCCAGCTCTTTCACCGTGATTTTCCCCTGTTTCGGCTGATTTTTCTGTGCTTTCTTCTCAGCACTTTTCTGTTTCTGATGCCGCAGGTATGCAGCAATCACTTTTTTCAGCACATCTGCCGTCATTTTTGTGGTACGCACACAAAAGGTCACCGTTTTCTGTGTTACTTCTTCCTGCATGAATTTCCCTCCTTTCAGCGTATTACGTGCTGTCCCAACCTAAGACCATCGGTATCACCCCCCTTCATCAAAAAGAGCAGTCTCGGAAACTCTATAAAGCCCGAATTACCGCTGTTTTTCTTTCCTTTATTTTTTTATATTACCCCCATATTTCTGCATATTTTTTCTATAAATTTTCAAAATAGGGT
>JAETUG010000034.1 GCA_021768705.1 Bacillota bacterium | reverse complement strand
GGCTGTTTCTTTCCGTTCCAATGCATCCTGCATGTATTTTGGGAGACGCTGAACAAAGCTGGCTGTGAATTCCTCCAGCTGGGCTTCCGTGATATGAAAATATTCCATCACAGTATCCATCAGTGCGTCTATGATGATGCACATGGAACGGCTGAACGTGATATCCTCCATTTCATCCAGCAGGCAGAAACAGAGTTCGCATATCGTTTTGTCATCCTCATTTTCTCGCTGCGCCACCGACAGCATCATATAACGGGCAAAGACAATGGCCGCATGGGCACACGTGGCATCATAAGAAATCCCGCGGTATTCCTTGACAAGTTTCAGATACGATTTGCAGGCTTTGAAAAAAACCTCGATGTCCCATCTTTTTCCATATATGCGGATGATCTCTTCCTCCGAAATGGAGACGTCTGTACTCACCAGTACCAGCCAGTCCTTCCGTTTGCTCTTATTGCGGACGAATACCAGCTTTGCAGGGATGCTTTCCCCATCCTTTTCGATCTCCACAAGCACGGACAGAAGATAGCGGGAACGTCCCCTGCGCTTCTTGTTGCGGCCGTAGATCTCTTTGACATTGAGCCTTTCACCCTGGTATCCGTATTTTGTCTTGCTTTTTTTCATCATGGCTATGGTGTCAAGACGCTCTTGCTTTTTCAGCTCCAGTATCGTTTTAGGCGCTGAAAACCAGCTGTCGAACAGGACGAATTTTGCCGTGATGCCCGCACGCTGTGCGGAATGGATCAGCTCCACCATGACATCCGTGGCTTTGCGCCGTGACTGGAGGCGTCTTCTTCCCGCAAGGGAGCGGCCGTCATGCTGCTTGCCCCCGCAAAGCAGATTTTTGTCCTCTGCCGCTGAAAGCAGGCTGTAGTTGATCGGGAGGAAGGAGTTCCCGTCCGACCATCCCAAAGTGAGCATCCGGAATCCGGATCGGTATTTCATGGAACAGTGGTCGAAAACCCTGGCAAGCATCTCCACCTTTTTGGAACGGGAACGGTCAAACAGACTGTCATCAACGATAAACACATCTTTCCGTTTTTCATCAGTCAGCGGCTTCATGAAACGGCAGATGATTTCAGCGGAAAGCAGCATCGTGAAACGCTGCCAGTTGATCCTTGCATCGTTCAGAAAACGGTAGATGGTATTTTTTGAGAACGTCCCTTCAAATGTGCCAGTCTTCATCTGCATATAGATGCTCCTGTCGGAAAACATCATGCAGAAAAGATACCGGAAGATGTCTATGACCGGGATGCCTTTTTCCTTCCCGGCATTACATTTGAAAAGCAGGCGGCCGATGTGGAATCTTTTCATAAATTTTGTGGCAAAATCCGAAACGTTGTTTCCGTTATCTGTAATCTGTGGTATACTTGACATGGCATAAATCTCCTTGCTGTGTAATTGTTTTTGGCAATTCAATTATACCATATGCAAGCGGTTTGTGCCTTTTTTATGGGTTAAAGTATTGATTTTTCAAGGTTCAACACATCAAAACGGTGTGGGAAGTTTGAGTT
>JAETUG010000033.1 GCA_021768705.1 Bacillota bacterium | reverse complement strand
TATGCCTTTATCATGTCAAATAAATATATCCTGGGCCTGTTTACCCACTGTGAGGCGGCAAGGAAATCTGTTGTCATGGACAGGGTGGAGTTTGGACACCTTGCGGAGCAGGAGCAGAAGATCGTGCTACTTGATGGTGTAGGGGATGTGCTTTTTCAGGCGTTATTGCTTGATGATGTGGAATATGGCAATGATGAGCTGTCTGCCAATCTTTACACAATCTATTGCTTTAATGAAAAAGGATAGCTTCTGGACATGATGTCCAGAAGTGGAAAGGGGAAATTCGATGTATTTTAAAGTGAAGATTGTCTATGACATTATCTGCCGGGGGATTCCGCCTTAGTGTATGGCTTTTCCCGGAATGTAACAAGGAGGTGTTTCATGCAGGAGGAAGTAACACAGAAAACAATCGCCCTTGTGATCAAGACCGCAAAATTAGATGCCAACGTGCTGAAAGCTGCAATGAAGATGTACCTGAACCACCATAAGCAGAAAGCACAGAAAACGCATGGAAAGACTTCTGTGAAAAAGCTCGTTGGCGAGGGCGTGGGGGCATCGTCTATCGAAATCACGGACGGCAATATCAAATCTTTTGAGCGTGTGGCAAAAAAGTACAATGTTGATTTTGCCATAACGAAGGACAAGACAACCAAACCGCCCAAGTATATGGTGCTTTTCAAGGGCAGGGATGCCGATGTGATCGCACAGGCATTCAAGGAATTTGTTTATGGTAATGAGAAAAAGAAAGGCAGGGTTTCCCTGAGAGAGAAGCTGAAGCATTTCAAGGAGGCAGTATCGCAGGATAAGAACCGGGAACGGAGCCGGGAGAAGAACAAGGACAGGGGGCAGAGCCTATGAGTAACATTATAAACGGCATTGCCAAAGACTTGAAAGCCATTCCGAAGAACCTCAAGGCAAAGACCGGGAATATTGACAAAAAGAAACTTGTCCTGATGAATCTGCCTTATGCGCTTGCCGGATATTTCTGCGATAAAGTGGCTTGTCTGTGGCGGGTATCTCCGGGGCAGGACGCTTCCGCAAAAATGATGGAGGTCATGGCAGGACTGGAAGGTTTATTTTCCAATCCCCTGCCGAGCATCTACCCAAGTGACCTGCTGATCGGCGTGTGCTGCGGGGCTGCATTAAGGCTTGCGGTGTATTTCAAAGCCAAGAATGCCAAGAAATTCCGGCATGGCATGGAGTACGGTTCCGCAAGGTGGGGCAATGAAAAGGATATAGAGCCTTACATGGATTCCGTATTTGAGAACAATATCCTGCTGACGCAGACGGAGCGGCTGATGATGTCGGGCAGGCCAAAACAGCCGAAGTACGCAAGGAATAAAAATATCCTTGTTATCGGCGGCTCCGGTTCGGGCAAGACGAGGTTTTTTGTAAAACCGAACCTGATGCAGATGCACTCATCGTATGTTGTCACTGACCCCAAGGGCACCGTCTTAATTGAATGCGGAAAGATGCTCAAAAAGGGCGGCTATAAGATAAAAGTCCTCAATACCATAAACTTTGCAAAGTCCATGCACTACAATCCTTTCGCCTATTTACG
>JAETUG010000009.1 GCA_021768705.1 Bacillota bacterium | reverse complement strand
ACGTGAAAAGTTTACGGAGTAAACACATGAGTATGGCAAAGCCATACGAATGCTGGCTTTCTCCAAAAAGCTTCATGGATACAGAAAGCCGCATGACTGCTTGCAGGCAAATGCGGCTTTCTTTAGCTCATATAATCCGCTAAAAACTTCGCCAGATTCTCTTCCCCGGTGACCCTCAATCCTTCTCTTATTTGCTGTGCCTCCCCATCCGGCAGCGCAGAAAGGGGCACGTCCGTCCGTTCTTTCAAGCGGACCGCTTTATTCCCATCTTCATAAAAGACTGCCAGATAGCCCTCATCCTCTCCAAGAATAAAGGATTCGCTGCTCAGCCCGTCTATGCTGCAGCGCAGGATCACCCGTTCAGGGGAAAATAAAACCACCTGCCAGCCATTATAAACACTTTTCAGCTGTTCCAGATTCAAGCCCTGTAGAAAGTCAGGGGCAGGCTCGATCTGCTCCTTTGTTACACGGTCGCTGGTATAAAAATATTGATAGATCATCTTTGTCTGTGCATTGATCTCTTTTGGGGTTTGCAGAACATCCAGGCTTTCTGCCTCGACTGCCATCTGCTTGTCCCGTTCTCCCATCCACAGGGAAATATAATACCCAGCCAGCAAACAGAGCAAAAAGCTGGACAGAGCTGCCAACGCTATCGCCTTTCGCATATTACCACCTCTTGGAAAGAGTATGGACAGAAAAAATGACTTTTATACCATCATAAAAAAGCCTTAGACCAAAGGCCTAAGGCTAAGTCTGATAGGCAGAAAATCCCATCAGCAGATTTTTTCTTTCTTATATCAATATAATCTCAGATGAACAGGAACACCATTTTTATATGTGCAAGGCAGTTCCCCCTGTATCAGAGGAAACAGGTAATCGATCATTTCCTGTGTTACATCGTTGCCGGCTTCGTTGATCCATGCATCCGGTACGGTTTTTACCTGGTTTGCGATCTGATCGATCTCTACAAAATCGATTTCAAAGCGATATGGCTTTGTAGAGATTCTGCGGAGACAGGCCATTTTACCTGTACCGCCGGAAATTGCATAGTCGGCAGCAGCAGCGCCGATCATTCTTGATTCATAAATATCAGATGCGGAAGCCACATGGGAAGCACAGCGCTGCATTACGTTCAACTCGATACTTCTTACCTTACAGCCGATCTCAAAACGTAGGATCTCTTCCAGATAGCGGGATGCGCCAGCCAAAATCTTATGGCCAAAGGCATCTGCCGCCCTGTCAGACAGACTATCTGTAACATAATCGCCCTCTTCGTTTTTGAGACCTTCGCTGACTGCGATGATGATGGAATGTTTCTCCGCCATTTTTTCTCTGACATCCTTCAGGAACTGATCCACGCAGAAGGGTCTTTCACAGAGATAGATCAGATCAGGGGCGGTATCACCATTCAGTCTGCCCAAAGCGGATGCTGCTGTCAGCCAGCCTGCATCTCTGCCCATGATCTCTACGATGGTGATGGAGGGCTGTGCGTATACGTTACAGTCGCAGGAGATCTCGGACATGGTAGTCGCCACATATTTTGCCGCAGAACCAAAACCGGGGCAATGGTCTGTCTCCATCAAATCGTTATCGATGGTCTTGGGGGCACCAATGATCTTGATATCATCAATATGCATCCGCTGACAGAATCCAGCCAATTTATGAACGGTATCCATAGAATCGTTACCACCAATATAAATGAAATAGCCAATATCATATTTACGGAAGATCTTGATGATCTTATCATATTCAAAGGTACTTTCTTCCCAGTGGGACAGCTTCATACGACAGGAGCCCAGTGCAGAAGATGGTGTCTGACACAAAAGCTGCAGTGTTTCAGGATCTGCCAGTTTGTCGTTCAGTTCGATCAGTTTATCCGTCAAAATCCCCATGATGCCGTTTTTCGCACCATAGATCTTGCCGATATTTTTATCTGAAAGCCCTTTTTCCACAACGCCGACCAAAGTAGCATTGATGGCTGCGGAAGGGCCGCCGGACTGTGCAACCAAAAGATTTTTCATAGTAAACTTCCTTTCCTATCCAAAAAAGGATATCCCTCATTTGTTTCCTCTCATTATAACACTTTCCCCCTTGAATGCAAGTAATGAGATCAACTCATGATCAGCTTCAGGAAGAATAGGAAAGCAATAATGACGATCACGGGGTTCAATTCGCTCTTTCTGCCGCTGAATACCTTCAGCAGGACATAGGAGATCACACCGAATACCAGACCTTCGGAGATGCTGTAGCATACGACCATCATCAGGATCGTCATAAATGCAGGGAACCCTTCTGTATAATCAGAAAATTCGATATCTCTCACATTTTCTGCCATCATCAGACCAACAACGACCAATGCAGGCGTTGTTGCGAAGGAAGGAATCGTTGTCAGGATAGGAGAGAACAGCAGAGCAACCAGAAACAGGATACCTGCTGTAAGCGCTGTCAGACCGGTTCTGCCGCCATCAGAAACACCGGAAGCAGATTCCACGAACGTAGTTACTGTGGATGTGCCCAAAACTGCACCAATGGTTGTTGCCAAGGCATCCGCAAACAGCGCACCTTTGATCCTGGGCAGCTTGCCATCCTGATCCAAGAAGCCTGCTTTTGTGGATACACCGATCAATGTGCCCAGTGTATCAAATAGGTCAACGAACAGGAATGCAAAGATAACCACGATAAAATCAAAAATAGAAATACCAGAGAAGCTCATCTTACCCGCAATCGGCATGATGCTGGGAGGTGCAGAAACGATACCTGTGGGGATCAGCGAATATACCCCTGTTTCGATATCTACAACATAGAGGCCGGTCAGTTGGCAGACGATACCCAAAAGCCATGTGATCAGAATTCCCACCAAAAGAGCCCCTTTTACCTTTCTGATGACCAGCACCAATGTAATGACCGTGCCGATGAGTGCCAGTGCAACAGATATGGATCTTACGTTGCCAAGGCTTACGCAGGTATCCGAATTGTTTACAATCACACCTGCATTCTGCAGACCAATAAAAGCAATAAACATACCGATCCCCACGCTGACCGCTTTTTTCATGTTTACAGGAATCGCATTGAAGATGGCTTCACGCACATTGACCGCAGAAAGTATGATAAAGATGATACCTTCCACAAATACAGCAGCCAGACCCACTTCCCAACCATACCCATACTGGGCACAGATCGTATAAGCAAAGTAGGCATTTAGCCCCATACCGGGAGCCAGAACAAAGGGATAGTTGGCAAAGAACGCCATAAAGAAAGTACCCAAAGCAGATGCGATACAAGTTGCCGTCAGCAATGCACCGTAGTCCATCCCTGTGCTGGACAGAATGCTGGGATTCACGACCAGAATGTACGCCATAGTCATAAATGTTGTTACACCAGCCATGATCTCGGTTTTCAATGTTGTTTTGTTTTCCTTCAATTTAAAGCTTTTCTCAATAAAATTCAAAACATTTCCTCCTCCTTTTGATAAAATAACCAAATAAAGTATACTTGTTTTTCCCAAAATCCGCAAGATATCCTTTTTTCTTACCGACGCAAAAAGACTATTTTTATCGATAGAAAATATAACTTTTTCCTGAAATATTTTAGCCTTTTCCATGGAAAAATACTCTTAAACCTGATGGTTTCTCTTGTCAATCCGCTGCGCCTATGATAAAATCAATAAAGTAAAGATGACAGACGAACCGTCGGCCCAACCGACGGTTTTCCTATTTTTCAAACAAAAGATATTTAAATGGAGGGATACGATGAATCAAGAAATGATCCTCATTCTAGACTTCGGCGGCCAGTATAACCAACTAATCGCCCGCCGTGTCAGAGAACACCATGTATACTGCGAGATCATGCCATGGAAAAAATCCTTAGAAGAAATTAAGGCAAAAAACCCCAAAGGTATCATCTTCACAGGGGGCCCCAACAGCGTTTATGAAGAAGCCTCTCCCAAGGTTGACCCCGCCCTGTTTGAACTGGGCGTACCTGTGCTGGGCATCTGCTATGGCTGCCAGCTGATGGCATACACACTGGGTGGCAAAGTTGGTCATGCTGCTGAGCTGAGCGAATATGGCAAAGCAGAAGTAACATTTGATCCTACAAGCAAGCTGTTGAAGGGCATCGATGCCAACGAAATTTGCTGGATGAGCCACACAGACTATGTAACCGAACTGCCCGAAGGCTTCCGTGTCATCGGTACGACACCTACCTGCCCTGCCGCTGCCATCGAATGTGAAGCAAAAGGCTTCTATGGTGTTCAGTTCCATCCCGAAGTAAACCATACACCAAAAGGCTCTGAAATGATCCGCAACTTCCTCTATGAAGTCTGTGGCTGTAAGGGCGAATGGACTATGACAAATTATATCGAAGACCAGATTAAGCGCATCCGTGAACAGGTGGGCGACGGCAAAGCACTTTGCGCCCTTTCCGGCGGCGTAGACTCCAGCGTGGTTGCTGCTCTGGTTTCCAAAGCCATCGGCAAACAGCTGACCTGCGTATTTGTTGACCATGGCCTGATGCGTAAAAATGAAGGTGACGAAGTAGAACAGATTTTCGACGGCTATTTCGATTCCCATTTTGTAAGAGCAAATGCTCAGGAACGTTTCCTTGGCAAACTGAAAGGCGTAACAGACCCCGAACAGAAGCGAAAACTGATCGGTGAAGAATTTATCCGTGTATTTGAAGATGAAGCGAAGAAGATCGGCAAAGTAGATTTTCTGGTACAGGGTACCATCTACCCTGACATCATCGAAAGCGGCCTTGGCGATTCGGCAGTCATCAAATCCCACCACAACGTAGGCGGTCTGCCCTCCGTTGTTGATTTTGAAGAGCTGATCGAACCCCTTCGTCTGCTGTTCAAAGATGAAGTACGCCAGATGGGTCTGGAACTGGGTCTGCCTGAATATCTGGTATGGAGACAGCCCTTCCCCGGTCCCGGCTTAGGCGTGCGTGTCATTGGCGAAGTAACAGAAGAAAAGGTTGCTATTTTGCAGGACGCCGATGCCATCTTCCGGGAAGAAATCGCAAAAGCCGGTCTGGACAGAGATATCAACCAGTATTTTGCTGTGATTACCGACGTTCGTTCCGTTGGTGTTATGGGCGATTTCAGAACATATGACTATACCATCGCTCTGCGTGGTGTGACAACAACAGACTTCATGACTGCCGATTGGGCTAGAATCCCCTATGATGTACTGGATAAGGTTTCCACTCGTATCGTTAATGAAGTGAGACACGTAAACCGTATCGTTTACGATATCACTTCCAAACCGCCCGCAACCATTGAATGGGAATGATATGGAATCAAATTACGAATAAATAGTAACGCGACCCAAAATGGCATCGTTCACAGACTTGTGGACGGTGCTATTTTTTTATACAGATATTGTCAAAAAATCTTTTGGAAAACAAAAATAAGATTGACTATTCCTTTCCTTTGTATCATAATAGACTGGTCGGTCTATAATGGGGGGGATAAACATGAAAAAAGCAGAAAAGACAGAATTGACAAAGAAAAAAATACTCCACCAAGCTATGCAGGAATTTGGCTCAAAGGGATATCGGGGGGCATCCCTGAACGCAATCTGTGAAGCAGGCATCCCAAAAGGATTGCTGTATCATAATTTTAAGAATAAAGATGCTTTGTATCTTGCCTGTGTTGCAGAATGTTTTCAATCTTTGACAAATTATTTAAAGGAAGCGGAGATCGGCAATGATACGGAGAAATATATGCGGGTGCGAATGGCGTTTTTCAATGAGCATGAAATGGAAGCCCATATCTTTTTCGACGCGGTTCTACAACCGCCGGAAGCATTGTATGACCAAATCTCTGCTTTAAGAAAAGAATTTGATGCTTTGAACAAAGCTTTCTATCAGCAAGTTCTGCATTCCATAGAGCTGCGTGATGGAATCACTGAGGAAGAGGCTATGTCCTATTTCACCATGCTGCAGGATATGTTCAACAGCTCATTCAGCAGCCGAAACTGCCGAAATATATCATTATCCGATAAAATGGATATCCATGAAAGAGATCTGCCTAAAATTTTAGATTTCATGCTATATGGCATTGCAAGGAGGAAAAACCAATGATTGGACTCATATTGCGTTGGATGCTTGCGATCGTGATCGCATTCTTGATTGGAAAACTTGTTTCCAAACTGAGACTGCCCGCTATTCTGGGCTGGCTGATCGCCGGGATGCTGCTAGGGCCCTATGCCTTTCAGCTGATGCCCCACTCCGGCGTATCCCTGGTATTTACCGGAATCACCGTTTCTATCCTGACCGGACCCGCCCCTGAATGTGCTGCGATCATCCAGGGTACCATCGCTGCTGCGGCTGTTTTGAACGAAATGATCGCTGTAGTCGTTGCGAAAAAAGGGTTTGAATGGGCCGGAGAATTGTCCGGTGCAGAAAAATAAAGCAGTATCGCAGAAAAATTATCAGATAAAAAAAGGACGGCAATATAGAGGATGTCCCGAAATAAGAAACATTTTGTTTTCTTATTGGGATTCCCCTAAAGCCGTCCTCCTTCTTATGTTATGCCATTTATTTCAGTTTTGTTACCGTTTCAAAATATTCGTTCATTTCTTCTTCCGTCTGGAAATTTGCCATATAAACCTGATTGCCCATGGCGGCAGACAGCGCATCGGGCAAACGTTCTGCCATTTTGATGTTTGCGCCATATTTTGCCATGACCGTATTGTGGTCCATCACATAATCCTTGCCATCTTTCCGACCAACATAAGCGCAGTAATTGTGTTCCCCTTCGGGTTTTGTAGATTTGTCAAAGGCAATCATATCTGCCCAAATCTTGTAAACATCTGTGCTGTGGGCAAAGTTGATCATATCGGGAGAGAAACCGCCGCTGGGGCGCATATTGACTTCCAGACCCATGATATCTCCCTTCTTGCCCAGACCTTTCTGATCCTGTGTCAGGCGGAAAAATTCCAGATGGACGAAGCGGCTCTTTACACCGAAATGTTTTACCGTTGCTCGGCCTGCTTTTTTCGTATCCTCCGGCAGTTCCTTCAGGATACAGAATTTGCAGTCATCATTTTTATTTACCATATCCATGATAGAGCCGGGTGTCAGATTGCCTGCTTCGAACATGATGTCCCCCTTGGAATCCACAATGGCATCATAGGAGCAAACCTGACCGTTTACGAATTCTTCCATGATATATGTGACACCCTCGTGTCTCTGCTCATAAAAATCTGCCAGCTGTTCCTCTGTTTCGATCTTGAAGTTATGGGATGCGCCTACGCCATTATCAGGCTTTGCTACAACAGGATAGCCCACTTTTTTGATGAATTTTTTGCAGCCTTCCAGATCTTCCACCAGATAATAGCGAGCTACGGCCAGACCTGCTTTTTTGTAGTATTTCTTCATTTTGGATTTGTACTTGATACGGGGAATATCAGAGGTCTGGAAGCCGGAGGTGATGTTGAAATCTGTCCGCAGCTTGGCGTCTCTTTCCAGCCAGTATTCATTATTGGATTCCAGCCAGTCGATACGACCATATTTGAAAATAAAAAAAGCCACTGCACGGTAGACTTCATCCTCATTTTCCAAATTGCTTACCTTATAGTATTCATTCAGGCTATTTTTCAGATCGCTGCTCAACTCATTATAGGGCTGATCGCCAATACCCAATACATTCAGACCGTTATTTTTCAGTTCACGGCAAAATCTCCAATAGTTTGTAGGAAAATTAGGGGAAATAAATACAAAATTCTTCATAGCTGCCTCCATTCTTTTCAAATATCTTTTGTAAAATATTGATTCATCCTCGATATAACAATGTTTTCATAAAAAACGGGATCTGTCTTTCCCAGCTGGCTTCGCAATGTTCTCCATAGGGCACGATTCGACTGTTCAGCAGAACACCTTTTTGTATCAGCATAGAGGAAACGTCACCGAACAAGCGGCGAACCCCTTTATGATTTTTCCATTCCTCAGAGCCATAATCCATATACAAAATGGTATGAGGGTCCAACTTCGCCCGGGTAATCATGTTCTTTACCTTTCTGGGGTCTGTCCACAAAGAAGGAGACAAGGCTGCCGCTCGGGAAAAAATATGATTATACTGCATCAGCGCATACAGACTCATCAGCCCGCCCATAGAACTGCCGGCGATAAAGGTATGATCTCTGTCGGACAGAGTACGAAAGCTTTCATCGATAGAAGGCTTCAATTCATAGGCAAACCAATCCATAGTCGTTTCGCCTGTGCCAATGATCTCTCCCACCTCCTGATCGCGGAAGGAAAAAGGCGCATATTCCTTCAACCTGCCATGATCGGGATCGTGGCTGCATTCCACCGCAACAATAATCACCTGGGTATGGGTGCGGTCCATATACCATTCCATGCCCCAAGATTTCCCATAAGTGGCATCCTCATCGAAAAATACATTATGCCCGTCAAACATATATAAGACCGGATATCTTCTTTCCTCCTGATGGAAATAGGATTTCGGCAAATAAATATAAACGTGACGTTCCTCATATCCCCCAGGTATAGGAACAGTCACTTCAAAACGCTCCGTCATTTTAATCTCTCCCATCTACGCTTTCCCCTCTTCCAGGAAAGAATTTTTTTTAATATAACACAAGCATCTGCAAATGGCAAGGCAGTCCATTTCAGCAAAAGAAAAGGAAAAATCCGAATTTGACATGAAACCATGAAAAATTCGGATTCTTTTTATTTTTTCCACATTTATCATACCACAAAATCGCTATTTTTTCAAGTCTTGTACCATTCTGCGATCCGCTGTATAATCACAGTTCAAAGAAGAAAAGGAGGGATACTATGAAATATGAACTTGCAAAGCTTTTGCCTATCGTAGAAAGTCTTTCCAGAAAGTATACACGAAATGAAAGCACTTCTATTTCCTATGAAACAGCACAACAGCTGATGGAAGCAGTGCTTTATTGTATACAAGAGATGAAATCTGCTCCTGCAGACCTGCCCGCAGCCGTACTTTCCCCCGCTGATGCCTATGCCTTTGGGTATGAGGCTGTCTTGAAAAAAACAAAACAAACAGCGGCGCGATACAACGCCCTAATGGAACGCTTCTCATCCTATGGAAATCGGGCATACGAAGAAACCATCGTCCAAGGCTTCCCTGCTTTTTTCCGTTGGTATGATCCTTTGTTTACCCCACAGGAGCATATCCTGACATTAGATTATCCCCTGCTTCTCCCTTTGGAAGCCCTTTGCGGCATCGATCGGATTACGACATATCTGAAATGTATAGAAACAGAACAGCGATTTCTGCGATGCTTTTCCGAGGAATTTGTCCGCTCTGCCCTTTCCAAGCATCATCCCCAATGGGAAGAGCTGTTTTTGAACTTGCCCTATCATGTGCTGAAAAAATTAATGTGCCTGCTTTTGCTGGATATCCATCAGGAAAAAGAACGATTCAGCGATATCGATTATAATAATCTGCGAACCAAACTCAACGGGCTTTCAAAAGAAGCATTGAAAGAAAGGCTTACCATCCTTTTGCTGCAGTTTCTTGCCCAGTATTTTCCGCAGGATACAGCTATGGAAACATATCTAAACTATGCTGTCGAGGATATTGCCACAGAGCTTTGGCTGGGAATGGAAAAGGATTCTTTGTCTCGTATCGTATAAAAGGAGAGATCGATTTGAAGAAAAACCTCATGGAATGGATGCAATTAGAACAGGAAAAGAAACAACTGGCGTGCTTGCTGGACTGCAACAACAAAACTACCGCCTTCGGGCTTGCCCTGACAGAAGCAGACGCAAAACTGCTTCTGTCCGAAAGAAAAACAGCGTTGCGGCAGCAGGAACGGCTGGAATTTGGCGAAAGCATCCTGCCTGCCCTGATCGATGCCTTCTGCGATTCTGCATACATCACTCAAGAAACCTATACAGAAACCCT
The DNA here is from genome assembly GCA_021768705.1 of Bacillota bacterium. GTDB lineage: Bacteria > Bacillota > Clostridia > Lachnospirales > Anaerotignaceae > Anaerotignum_A. The sequence goes on along the minus strand of JAETUG010000009.1, from coordinate 70,637 downwards.
ACTCCAATTGCAAGATATTTTCTACGAATATAAAAATGAATCCTTTGACCTACTGTCGGATAGCGAGTTGCTTTCCTTCATGGCACAGCAATTTGAAGAAGTCTGCTTCGGAGACGTGGAATATCTTCGGAATACATGTCTGGAACGCTTCTGCAGAGCCATTCGCAGGGGAGACCCTTTGCTGGAAAAAGAACGGGATGAATATGCCCTTTTGGAAGACGAAAATCCCTACACAGAGCTTGCCGAAGAAAACCGTTGGGACAGAGAATTATTTTTTCAGGCACTGCAGAATTTATTTTGACCACAAAAAAGACCGCTGATTTTTTCAAGCGGTCTTTTCTTTGGTTACTCTGTGATCAATGCCAGTCCTTTTTTCGTCAGACCTTTGATGACATAATCCGCACCGCAGCACATATCGATCTCCACCACATCCGCAAGGTTTTCCTCCTCTGCTTTCAGGATAAACGCATTAGCTTCTGCGGCAGTGATGCCTGCAGCTTTATAAATATCTGTGGCATCAACCTCGTTTTTCTTTTCATAGATCTCCTGCGTGATCTGCAGAAGTCTTTTCAGTTCTTTCTGTTCCATATTGACCTCCTAAGCAATTCTTAAAAAGATTATACCATAAAGGCGGAAAAAGGAAAATGCTTGAATGTTTCACAAAGTGTCTTTTTCTTTTATCAAATTATCCATAAATAATTTGAATCAATTTCCGTATTATTTTTAAATATATTCTAAAATCGAATAAATTTCAAATTCAAAAACATTGTATTAAATCAAATAAACCGTTGAAAAATAAGTATTTATATCAAGCAAGCAAAGAAAAAATCATTTATTAAATATTTTTATCATTTTTGTTGACAAAACATAATTTTATTGATATATTCTATAAATATAAAGAGCAATACAAAAGCAGTTGTTCTTGCAGAGCAAACAAATAACAATAGAAGGAGTGATAGCTTTGATCACTTATAACGACAAAACCAACCTGCTGGAACTGAGACGATACAAGTACAGCCTGCAGGATATCCCAGAACCCAACCTTTACCGCGACAACTACAGCTATGATGAAGTACCTAAGGTTACTTTCAACTATCGTCAGGTTCCTATGAATATGCCTGATGATATCTGGCTGACAGATACTACCTTCCGCGATGGTCAGCAGTCCCGCGCCCCTTATACCGTAGAGCAGATTAAAACACTGTATGAAATGATGCACAGACTGGGCGGCCCCAAGGGCAAAATCAGACAATGCGAATTTTTCCTCTACAGCGAAAACGACCGCAAAGCCATCGAAGCCTGCCGTGAACTGGGCTTTGAATTTCCGGAAATCACAGGTTGGATCAGAGCTACAAAAGAAGATTTCAAGCTGGTAAAAGAAATGGGCATGCCCGAATGCGGCATCTTGGTTTCCTGCTCCGACTATCACATCTTCAATAAATTACATAAAACCAGAAAACAAGCGATCGATGGCTATCTGGAAATCGTGGAAGCCGCACTGGATATGGGGATCACTCCCCGCTGCCACTTTGAGGACGTTACAAGAGCTGACTTCTATGGCTGCGTTGTTCCCTTTGCCACAGAGCTGAAAAAGCTGATGGATAAATATCAGCTTCCTGTAAAAATCCGTTTCTGTGATACTATGGGCTATGGCGTACCTTATCCGGGTGCTACACTGCCCCGTTCCGTGGGCGGTATCATCTATGGTGTCAACCACTTTGCGCAGATTCCCAGTGAACTGCTGGAATGGCATGGTCATAACGACTTCTACAAGGCAGTCGTAAATGCTTCTACTGCATGGCTGTATGGCTGTTCCTCTGTCAACTGCTCTCTGCTGGGTATTGGCGAGAGAACAGGCAACACCCCTCTGGAAGCTATGGTTATGGAATATGCTTCCCTGAGAGGCACCTTGGACGGCATGGATACTACAGTGATCACAGAAATCGCCGAATATTACGAAAAGGAACTTGGCTACAAGATCCCCCCTCGCACCCCTTTCGTAGGCAGAGACTTCAACGTAACAAGAGCCGGCATCCACGCAGACGGTGTTGCAAAGGATCAGGAGATCTACAACATCTTCAATACAGACAAGCTGCTGAACCGCCCTCTGAGCGTAGAAGTCAATAAAAATTCCGGTCTGGCAGGCGTTGCTTACTGGCTGAACCAGACACTGAAGCTGACAGGTGATGAAAAAATGGATAAAAACGACCCTCGTACTGTGATCCTGAAGGAATGGGTAGACAAGCAGTACAGCGATGGCCGTATGACCTTTATCAGTGAAGAGGAAATGGAAGATGCACTGAAAGAACTGCTGCCCGAATTGGCAAAAAGACTTTGATTATACTTTAGATAAAATTTATTTTTTCTCAGGAGGAAAAAAATATGGGAATGAATATTACTGAAAAACTCATCAAAAATCATCTGGTAAGCGGCGAAATGGTAGCCGGTAAGGAAATCGCTATCAAGATCGACCAGACATTGACACAGGACTCCACAGGTACCATGGCATATCTGCAGTTTGAAGCCATCGGCATCCCCCGTGTCAAAACAGAAAAATCTGTCGCTTATATCGACCACAATACACTGCAGACAGGCTTTGAAAATGCAGACGACCATAAATATATCCAGACAGTTGCCAGCAAACACGGCATCTATTTCTCCAAACCCGGCAACGGTATCTGCCACCAGGTACATCTGGAACGCTTCGGCAAACCCGGCAAAACCCTGCTGGGCTCTGACAGCCATACCCCCACAGGCGGCGGTATCGGTATGCTGGCCATCGGCGCAGGCGGTCTGGATGTTGCTGTAGCTATGGGCGGCGGTGCTTATTATCTGGCAATGCCTAAGGTTTGCAGAATCAACCTGACAGGCAAGCTTTCCCCTTGGGTAACAGCGAAAGACGTGATTCTGGAAGTACTGCGCAGACTGTCCGTAAAAGGCGGCGTAGGCAAAGTCATGGAATATGCAGGCGAAGGCGTGAAATCTCTGAGCGTTCCCCAAAGAGCAACCATCACAAACATGGGAGCAGAGCTGGGCGCAACCACATCCGTGTTCCCTTCCGATGAAGTGACAAAGAGATTCCTGGAAGCACAGGGTCGCGGTGAAGACTGGATAGAACTAAGTGCAGATGCAGATGCTATATATGATGAAGAAGTGACGATCGCTCTGGATGAGATCGCTCCTCTAGTGGCATGCCCCCACTCCCCCGATAATATCAAACAGGTCAAAGATATTGCAGGTCTGAAAGTAGATCAGGTTGCTATCGGCTCCTGCACAAACTCTTCCTATACAGATATGATGACCGTTGCCGCCCTCTTGAAAGGCAAATCTGTTCATCCCGATGTAAGCCTGGTTATCGCTCCCGGCTCCAAACAGGTCATGAATATGCTGGCTGCCAACGGCGCATTGGCGGATATCATTTCCGCCGGCGCAAGAATTTTGGAATGTGGCTGCGGTCCTTGTATTGGTATGGGCCAGGCCCCCGCAACAAATGCCGTTTCCCTGCGTACCATCAACAGAAACTTTGAAGGCAGAAGTGGCACAAAATCCGCACAGGTTTATATCGTCAGCCCCGAAACCGCCGTTGCCAGCGCATTGGCAGGCGTGCTGACAGACCCCCATGCATTGGGCGAAGCACCTCTGGTTTCTATGCCTGAGCATTTCATGGTCAATGATAACCTCATCATTCCTCCCGCTCCCGAAGGGGAATGTGTCAAAGTGGTAAGAGGCCCCAATATCCAGCCCTTCCCCAAAAACACAAAGGTACCCAAAGAGATCAAAGGCAGCGCATTGATCAAAGTGGATGATAATATCACCACAGACCACATTATGCCTTCCAACGCAAAGCTCCTGCCTTTCCGTTCTAATGTGCCTTATCTGGCAGATTATTGCCTGACACCCTGCGATCCTGCATTCCCCGCAAGAGCAAAAGCAGCAGGCGGCGGTTTTATCATCGCAGGGCAGAACTATGGACAGGGCAGCAGCCGTGAACACGCAGCACTGGCTCCTCTGCAGCTGGGTGTAAAAGGCGTTATTGCCAAATCCTTCGCTCGTATCCATATGGCAAACCTCATCAACAACGGTATCCTGCCTCTGGTATTTGTAAATGAATGGGATTATGACAACATTCAGCTGGGCGATGCATTTATCATCAAATATGCAGCAGATCAGATCAAAGGCGCAGTAGAAGGTCAAAACGTCATGGTTACTTTGGTGCGCACAGGCGAAGAAATCCCCACAAGACTGAATATTTCCGCAAGACAGTGTGACATTCTGCTGGCCGGCGGTTTACTGAACTACACAAAAGAAAGCAAATGATTATGGGGCTCTGCCCCAAACCCCGACAGGGGAGTGATTCCCCTGTACCCCCATTCGCAGAAGCATGTATATCGGGTTCTTAGGGGGTGACCCCCTAAGTGGGAGTTTGAGGGTGAAACCCTCAATGAAGAAAGGAAGTTAGAATATGGCACATAAAGTAACTTTGATCCCCGGCGACGGCAGCGGCCCCGAAGTCGTTGCTGCAGCAAAAAGAGTCGTAGAGGCCACCGGTGTGGATATCCAGTGGGACGAAATGGAAGCAGGCGCAGCCATGATCGAAAAATATGGCACTCCCCTGCCCGACCATGTCATCGAATCCATCCGTAAAAACGGTGTTGCCCTGAAAGGCCCTATCACCACACCCGTTGGCACAGGCTTCCGCAGTGTAAACGTTGCCCTGCGTAAAACTTTCGACCTCTATGCCAACGTACGTCCTGCGAAAACCTACCCCGGTGTCATCACAAGATACGATAATATCGATCTGGTGATTGTCCGTGAAAATACAGAGGACCTTTACGCAGGCATCGAACACATGGTAGGCGAAGATGCAGCAGAAAGCATTAAGTTGATTACAAGAAAAGGCTGTGAACGCATCTGTCGTTATGCTTTTGAATATGCGGTAAGAGAAGGCAGAAAAAAGGTCACAGCCGTACATAAGGCAAATATCATGAAATGTACCGACGGTCTGTTCCTGGATGTAGCAAGACAGATCGCCAAGGAATATCCCCAGATCGAATTCAACGACAGCATCGTAGATGCTATGTGCATGAGACTGGTGATGCATCCCGAAGATTACGATGTACTGGTTTGCCCCAACCTCTACGGTGATATCGTTTCCGACCTGTGCGCAGGTCTGGTAGGCGGCTTGGGTCTGACCCCCAGCGCAAATGTCGGCGCAGACGGCGCTATTTTTGAACCCATCCATGGTTCCGCCCCTGATATCGCAGGACAGCATAAGATCAACCCTACTGCAGCCATCCTCTCCGCTTCCCTGATGCTGGCGCATCTGGGCGAAGCAGAAGCGGCGGCAGCCATCGAAAAAGCAGTATCTGCAGTCATTTCCGAAGGGAAAACATTGACACAGGATATGGGCGGCACAGCCTCCACAGAGGAATTCGCTGACGCAGTCATCGCAAAACTGTAATAAAAAATCGGACACAACAAACCCCCACAGGAATTTCCTGCGGGGGTCATTTGATTACACTATTTTTTTGATATCAGCCTTTCAGCTTCAGAATTTCATCCAAAATCTTATGGGCTACTTCTTCTTTTGTCAGCAGCTCCAGTTCGATTTCTTCCTGCTTGGAGATCATGGTAACAACATTAGTATCTGTACCAAAGCCGCTGCCGGCAACTTTCAGGTTATTTGCCACTACCATGTCGATATTTTTCTTATCCAGCTTTACACGGGAATTTTCCAACATATTCTGTGTTTCCATGGAGAAGCCACAGTAGAACTGCCCTTCTCTGCGGTGTTCTCCCATATATTTCAGGATATCCTGCGTTCTGTCCAGTTCGATGGACATATCGCCGTCTTTTTTCTTTGTTTTTTCATCATTGTAATTTTTAGGCTTGTAATCGGCAACTGCTGCAGCCTTGATAATGATATCGTTATCCAGGAAACGAGCCTTCATGGCTTCAAACATATCCCCTGCGCTGGTTACCTGCACAAAATCTACAAACAAAGGCTTTTCCAGCATGGTTACGCCGCTGACCAATGTAACCTCTGCACCACGCAGCATAGCAGCCTTTGCCAGTTCATAACCCATTTTGCCTGTGGAATGATTTGTGATATAGCGGACAGGGTCGATACTTTCCTGGGTAGGACCTGCAGTCACGATGACCTTCATGCCAGCAAGGTCTTTTTCGTAAGCAATTTCTCTGATAATATGACCCACCAGAACATCTTCAGAAGGCATTTTGCCATCTCCGATATCTCTGCAAGCCAGCAAACCTTTTTCAGGGGCAATGATCTCATAGCCATAGTCCGCCAATTTTTTCAGATTATCCTGCAGAATGGGATTATGATACATATTGGTGTTCATGGCAGGCGCGATGATGGTCTTGCAGGTGCAAGCCATAGCTGTTGTTGTCAGCATATCATCCGCAATACCATTTGCCAGTTTACCGATCACATTTGCAGAAGCGGGAGAGATCAGCAGCACATCTGCCTTTTTCGCAATGGAAACATGGGCTACATGGAACTGAAAATTGCGGTCAAAGGTATCTACCATACATTTATTACCTGTCAGTGTTTCAAAAGTAACAGGCGTAATAAACTGACAGGCATTCTGTGTCATAATTACATGAACATCTGCCTGCAGCTTCACCAGCATACTTGCTACATTTGCCATTTTATAAGCGGCAATGCTGCCTGTTACACCCAAAACAACGGTCTTTCCTTTTAACATGATGATTCTCCTTTTTCAATCGTACTTCTCAAAAATTTTTTTCGAGCAGATTCCATTTCATTGTGAATATTATATCAACTATTTCAACTTTCGTATAGGTTTTTCAGAAAAAAATCCATTGAATTTATCGAAGATCAATCACCAAAATTTAAATAGGTGGCACCTTCCAACGGAACCAGAATCTGCAGCCCTGTTCTATCGTTGATATCGCCCACGATATAGATGGTATAGGCTTTGCCGCCCTCCACCTGCACATCAGGATGTTCTACCAGATTTGCTCCGCTGAGGCTATCCCGCATTTTCAGATTATGACTGCCTGGCGTTGCCGTCATATAGCGGCTGATGTCCTCGTAATTCAGTTCTGATACAACGAGGGCATCGTCCCAGTAGGCATCCATCGTAGGCGCATTAGGGGAAAGCTGTACAAAGCGCACATAAGCTCGATTTCGATTCAGGAAGCGACGGCTGTCATTGATAGCCAAGGTAGAGATATCCCCGGAAAGGCCAATGACAGCCAGTGTGGTGATGCTGTTGGCTTCCACCCGCAGCGTCGTCACCGTCAGGGGATTGCGGATCGTGCCTGCGGCATAGACGGCGATACGGTACCAGCCGGGAAAGACTTTCATATATTCCGTAAAATTGCGATACAACAGATTGGATGCCACTTTCCGTCCATTGACATAGATATCTACCCTCGTTTCACCGGGGCTGGCATTCATAAAACGGATATATCCAAAAAGCGTGATACCGGGGATGATGGGGATCACAGTGATATTGGTATTATTGGGCAAAGTGATGCTGGGAAAACGGCGGCGGGCAGTATCATCCGTCATTTCCTCCGTCAGTGTCCTTTCATTTACGACTTCATTCGCCTGTTCTGGTGTCAAAGGCAGGGGCATCATCATATCATCGCTTGTTTCATACCAGTTATTATTGGGCATAAAGAATCCATCCTCTCGTTCTTTTCTATTTCAGAGTATGAATGGACAAATTTTTTGGTGAAAAAAAAGACACGGAAAAATCGTGTCTTTTCGAAAGCATATTGAACCAGATTCTGATAAAATGCTGCTTACAGAACCAGAGAAGGTGCTGTGTATACTCTTGCGCCCAGTTCCTGATCCAGCATATACAGGCTCTTAGGATCGCTGCCAAACAGTTCCATCTTTGTGATGAGGTCGTTGGCATTCTTTTCTTCTTCCCCCTGTTCTTTTACGAACCAATCCAAAAACTGCATGGTGCGGAAGTCATTTACATCCTTTGCAGCAGCGTAGATGGTATGAATCAGATCTGTTACATATTCTTCATGCTTCAGACCTTCCTTCAGAGGATCCATCAGAGCATCCAGTTTTACGCCGGGGGCATCAATAGCACCCAGTGTTACCTTTTCACTGTTGTTGTGCAGGTAATCATAGAACAGCAGTGCATGGTCTCTTTCTTCCTGTGCCTGGATGCGATACCAGTTTGCAAAGCCATCCAAGCCTTTTTCAGAATAGAAATTGGAGAAATCCAGATACAAATAAGCGGAATAGAATTCCTTTACAATCTGATCATTCAGCAGTTCCACAACTTTTTCATTTAACATAAAACATTCCTCCTTATAAAAAATCATTCCTCGGAAACAACCTCTTCTTGTGTTTCTTCTGGTAATTTTGTAGCAAAAACCTTATCGATACGTTTTTCTTCGATGCCCTCGATCCGGAACAGCCAGCCGCAGAGCGCAATTTCGATGGCTTCATCTTCTTCGGGAATACGCCCCAGCTGACCAATGAGGTAGCCCCCAAGGGTATCATAATCTTCTGTTTCTTCGAAGGTGATCTCCAGCTGTTCTTCCACATCCTGCAGATCGGTGGTACCGTTGATGCGATAGACCCCATCCTCCATCAAAGTGATATCCTCTTCTTCTTCCACATCGTATTCATCAAAGATATTGCCAAAAATCTCTTCCATGATATCTTCCATGGTGACGATACCGGCTGTACCGCCATATTCATCGATGACGATGGCCATGTGTACCTTTTCCCGCTGCATTTCCTGCAGCAACTCGTCCACTTTTTTGGAAAAAGGGATGAAATAGGGCTGCATCAGGATATCTTCCAAATGAAAATGACCTTCTTCTACACGAGTGACATCCGCAAGGATATATTTGACCATATCCTTTACATGACATACACCGACGATATTATCGATATTGTCATCATAAACGACGATTCGGGAATATTTTTCCTCTGCCGTGACACTTTTGATTTCTTCCAGCGTGGCATCCAGAGGGACCGCAACAATATCTGTTCGATGCGTAGCGATATTCCCCACTGAGATATTACTCAGTTCGAAGATATTGTTGATCATTTCTTTTTCGTTTTCATCGATAGAGCCATTATCGCCGCCGGCATCTACCATCTGGCGGATCTCTTCTTCTGTTATGTTGTTCTCCTGTTCCCGCACCTTCTTATTTCCCATGCGTATCAGCAAAACGGCATTCAGCACAAGAGAACAGATCAAAGCTATATAAGCCTCCAAACTCATCACTCCAAAATTCAATAAATTGACAAAAATGCTTTCTTGTAGTTTATAGCCAAACTTTATCTCTGTCAAGTCCGACCGATCACACCCATTCTTTTCAAAAATTCCATCTGCTTGACAATCGCTTCTCCTACAACGTATAATGGTTACATAAGATAGTTACATAATTTTTATAATATCTACATCTGCAAAAAAAGAAAGGAAGTGTTGCCTTTGAATCACAAAAAAGTCCTACTGGAGAAAAAAATCCCTCATGTCCAAACAAAACTGAGAAGCCATCATATTGTAACGATGCCAGAGGAAATCTACGCTGCCAGCGGCATTGTCATCATGGGGCGACGCATCAAATCACTGATCTTTTCCACCGATATCGCGATCATCCGCAACTGCAATGCGGATGCAGTGCTGGCTGTCTATCCGTTTACTCCCCAGCAGATCATCGCCGATGCCATCGTTTCTACTTCCAGCCTGCCCGTATTCTGCGGCGTTGGCGGTGGTACGACCACAGGCGCCCGTGTTGTTATGCTGGCAAAAGACGCGGAAGCACTGGGGGCAATGGCAGTCGTTGTGAATGCACCTACCAGCAATACTGTCATCGAACAGATCGCCCGTGTCGTAGATATTCCGATCGTTGTGACAGTATTGGATGAAAACACAGATATCGATGCCCGTCTAGAGGCAGGAACCAGTATTTTAAATGTTTCCGCAGCAGCCCGCACACCGGAAGTGGTTCGTATCATTCGAGAACGTTATCCGGATGTGCCGATCATCGCTACAGGAGGCCCCTCTCGTGAAACCATCCGCAAAACGGTAGAAGCCGGCGCCAATGCCATTAGCTTCACCCCACCTACAGCAGAAGAACTGTTTCACGGGCTGATGACTCGGTATCGGAATGAACACGAATCGAAAACAAATAAAGCAGAATAGAAATTAAAAAACCTCAAACCACTTGATATGCAATGGGTTTGAGGTCTTTTTTTATTTTTTCAGTTCTTCTTCCTTCTTCTGAGGAGAATGACAGCCTTTGCTATGGGCACAACCTGCGCAGCCACTGCCGCATTTCCCTTCCTTTTCCATGCGCATGATCTTCGCCTGCTTTTGCATTTTGCGAATATTGAAAAATACCAGGCAAAAAATCAGGATTGCAGGAATGATCGCAGTAAAAAGCGTTTCTGTTGTCATTTACAACGCCTCCTTAAATATAGTGATCCATATAGGTATGGAGTTTCTTTTCCCATTCCGCTTCGTCGGCGATATTTTTCGCCATATCTTCGATGATCAATCTGTCGCTTTCCTTCATGCGCCAAAGCTGTTTCCAGTCCAGAGGGAAGCCCATACGGCGTGCCAGCTGATATTTTCTCTGTTCCAGTTCAGGCAGTGCCAAGAAGGAATCGATATATTCCAGCATCCAGGGCAGGTCTGTATCCATATCACCATTGACTTCCTGCAGCAAGTTGATGATATGATCGCTGGTGATCTTGCCGTTGGCTTTTGTCGGGTCGATATGCGCCAGTAATTTTCTGATTTCCAGCAGTTTGTTCATATCGGTATCTTCTGTCCAGCCACCGGCATCCCGCACCTCTTCCATCAGAGAGCCGGTACGCAGAACGAAAGTACGCAGGCGAACGAAATTGGGGTTCACCGCATTGATGACCTTCGCTGTTTCAATGGCATTATCATCAGAAAGCTCTTTTCCGCCAACACCGGGCATGAAATAGATGGATAATTCGATGCCTGCTTCTCTGACCTTTCTGCCACCGATGATTTGTTCTTCTTGGGTACAACCCTTTTCAATGAGAGCCAACACCTTATCAGAGCCAGATTCATAGCCGGAGTGGATACGGTCTAAGCCAGCTTCCTTCAGCATTTTATAATCCTCGGGGCTGATTTTCGCCAAAGTATTGGCTCTGCCGTAGGATGTGATACGTTTGATCTCGGGAAGCTTTACGCGCACATAACGGATGATCTCCGCCAGCCAGTCGGCACGCAGACACATGGTATTGGCATCCTGCAGGAAAATAGAATTACAGTCGCCTTCTGTCATCCAGCGGAACACCATATGGTAGCACCAACGCTGGTCGTCTGTTGTCAGGGTCTGATAATCCTGGTTGATAGCAGTGATATCCCATTCACCGTCTTTTTTATACTGCAAGATACGATCACGCAGTTCCGCCATGGTATCGATATCCTTTTTGACATCTTCCACCGGGCGAGTATGGAAATCGTATTTTTTATATAACATACAAAATTTACATTTATTCCAAGGGCAGTTAACCGTTACCCGCAGCAGCAAGCTGTTGGCTTCACTGGGGGGACGGATAGGCCCAATCTGAAACACCATTTCTTCCATTTTTCTTTCTCCTTTGTGCAAAACAAAAAAATCTCTTAACTTATTTATTCTAGCAGATTGAAAAGAAAATGCAAGGGTTCTGTAGAGGAAGTTTCTCCGATCTGCTTTCCTACGGATTTCTTTCAGCACAAAAAATGCTGCCGCCTTCTTCTTTCTGTCATACAATTGAAAACAGGCTATGCACCTTTTTTGTCCTGCTACATAGGATATAGCATAACCCAAAACGAAAGGAGAAGAAAACATGAGTCAGTTCGACCGCTGCAATTGCTGGGGTTGGGATGATGACCGCAATGACCGCAGAAGGCAGCGCCACGTTCACGAAATCACCGGCAGCACAGCTATTTTCAACGAAGAAGAGGAATGCCATAATCATCGTTTTGCTACTGTATCCGGTGAAGCAATTCGGTATGGTGATAGCCATGTGCATGAAATAAAATTCCACACGGACTTTGCTGATGGCCATTTCCATGAATTCTGTGGTACGTCCTCCCCTGCTATCGAAGTTGGCAATGGGAAACACGTGCATTTTGCCAGCGCATGGACAGAAGAAGATGGTCATAGACATAGATTCCAGGTGGCATCCCTGGTCGAAAGTCCACTTGATTTTGAATGTGACTAACAAAAAAGGGGGCACCTTTAAAGGTGCCCTTTTTCCTGTTCATTTTTTTCCACCCGCGAAATATACTGCTAGTAAAAACCCTCGGAGGGATTTCTATGAAATTTTTCAAAACGATACATATTACCAAAAAAATGGTAGGCTGCCTGGCGTTGGGCGGGCTGCTGCTGGCATCTGCCGCCTTCGCTCTTCCTCCTGCCGCCGCAAGGGTCTCTGCCATGGTGACCGCCAACGCAGAACGGAAACTTCCAATTTATTGCGTACAAACAGAAAAACCGCAGATTTCTGTCAGCTTTGACGCCGCTTGGGGCGCTGAGGACACAGATGAACTTCTTCGTATCTTAGCAGAAAATGATGTAAAAGCTACTTTCTTTCTCTGCGGCTATTGGGTCGAAAAATATCCCGATGAAGTGAAGAAAATCGCAGAAGCGGGTCACGATCTGGGAAATCATTCTGCCACACATCCTCATATGAGCCAGATTTCCTCTGAACAGATCTCCCAGGAATTGCAAAAATGCCACCAGAATGTAAAAGATCTGACAGGGATGGAAATGGATCTTTTTCGCCCGCCTTTTGGGGAATATGATAATCATGTGATCGAAACAGCAGAAGCAAATGGGTATTATACAATACAGTGGGATGTTGATACACCTGAAACAAAAGTACTCCTTGATTTTATCAGTAATTCCGAATAATCAGTTCCCTAAAAACTTTATTTCCTCCAACGGCCATTCCCATGTTATTTTTCCTCTCAATTTCTTCAATCCTGAAGTCCTGATACAACTCCCTTACAAATGAATCATCATTGTAGGAAAGGATCCACTTTCCTTTTGCGTTGCGAAGCAGCTCCGCCAGTTCCCGATGCCTGTCCTCTCCAAAACCATTCTCCATCTCATAGAATTTTTCTGTCCCATGATAGGGCGGATCCAGATAAAACAAAGTACCCTCGCTATCCTGCTGCCGGATGATCTCTTCAAAGGATTTGTTTTCGATCAACACATTCGCCAGCCTTTTATGTACTTCCTGTAAATTCTTTATTACGGATACATCTCTAAAATGACATCCAAACGTACTTACCTTCGAGCCATAGGAAGCCCTAATCAGATAATACAGCCTTGCCGCCCGCTGCAGTTCCGTCAATCGTTCCGGTGGCATCATCTTTTGTCGAAAAAATTCCTCCCTACTATTCAGCATAAAGGCTAATTCCACTTCCAGTGCATCAGGATGATATTTGACCATCCGAAAGAGGTTTACCAGTTCCCCATTGATATCATTGTAGATCTCTTTTTTATGGGGTTCTTTGCCGAATAACACCCAGCCCGCACCGCCGAAAACCTCCACATATTTCTCCACACCTTCCACAGGAAACCTTTTGATGATCTCTTTTCTAAGCTGCTTCTTTCCTCCAACCCATGAAATGAAACTGTCCATGATACCACTCCTTTTCTTTCTATTGTCTCATAGATACAGTATCAAGCAGTCTCATGGTCTCAGGAGAGATCATTCCGCAATAAAAAAAGACGGGGCTTTCGCCCCGCCACAACAGTTTTCCTGTGATTCTGTCATCCTTTAATAATGATAACAGGCATTCTGCCCTCATTGGTGACTTCGATCTCCTCCGCCTGTTCCAAATCTCTGGTTTTTACATAGGTCTCCCCGTTGATTCGAACCATGTTCATTTTAAATTTCTTATCATTTACTTTGATATCGTCTTTTTCCGGCACAAATAAAACCTCCTCATCATATTTCACCAGCCCATACTTTTCGATCAGGCTTACCAGCTTGTCCGTATAGCTTACATCTGTTGCCCAGCCATCGGCCTTAATCAGCCTACAAGCCTCCTTATAATCTGTCACGCCTTTCAGATTGGCATATCTGGGATACTGCAGGAACACATAATACCCCCGAATCCCCGCCTGCACATTAGGGTATGCCCGAAAGGCAGCGTTAATGGTAAAGGCTTGTCCCGCCGGCGTCTGCTCCTGGGTCTGGGCATTATATGTAGCACCCTTCCATCCGCTGCCTGCCTTCATACCGAAGTAGTTATGGGCTTTCTGGGACAGCCCAGACTTGCCCCAGTTGCTTTCCAGAATGGCTTGTGCGATGGTTAGGGAGGGCAGAATCTTGAACCGCTCATACTCCGCCACAGCCGCCTTACCGATCATGTCGATAAATTCTTTATTTGTCATCCTCTGTATCCTCCTTCCCCTTCTGGTACTGTGTCCCGAAATAAAATGCCACCACCACGGAGAAGATCGTCAAAAACTGCTCCCCGCTGATGCGCCCCACTACTGCCAGATAAGAAAAAATGACCGTCAGGATGATGGTCACGATGCTTTTCACTGTCAGCAGATTTTGAATTGTGATCTTGTATTTTTCATTCATGTTCTCTCAACCCTTTCTTAAATTCCTGTTCTTCCTGTTTTTCTTCCGCTTCCCTCTGCCGCCGTTCCTCGGCTCGCTGTCGCCGTGCCTCCGCCCTTCTGTCTGCCGCTTCATTATTCCGATCGAAAATCTTCATAATGCCGCAGATGCCCAACTCTTTCCCGAACGCATCCAAGGCACTGGAAATAATAGCGGAGGCGTCCTTATCAAACCAGAGGAACACAAACCCTGCTACCACCACCGCCACGCAGAACAGCAGGGAATACACCACGATAGAAGTCATGGTATCCTCATTGATCTTGGGTGGAAAACGAAAGCGTCTGCGTTTTTCCTTCTGCATCTGCTCACTTCCCGTCCAGATCATGGAGCCGCAGGGCGTGTTCCTCCAACTTCTTATCCTGCTCTTCATTGTGATCCCAGAGCCGCTTATGGGCTTCCGTTTTCTTTTCGTTCATTGCTTTCATATCCTCGCTCATTTCCTTCATCTGCTCCGTCAGCAGTGTCACAGCGTTTGTCAAAGGCAGGATGGTTTTCACCACCGTCACAATGAACCCGAACAACGCCACAATACCCAAAAAGATTTCCCATGTCATCGCTTTCCCTCCTTCCTTATGCCGTTCCTTCTGCCGCAGCCGCTTGCGTCGTAGTGACTTGATGGGGATTTTCATGGTCATTCAGATGCGCCTGCAGTGCCGCCATCACCGCCGAAGCATCCACCGCCGCCGCAGAGGCTCTCGCCGATGCCGCCGAAGCCAGAGACACACTCCGCACGCCACTGGTGACAGAAGATGCCAGTGTCGGCACGAAGTCCCCCAACTCTACTTCGTTGTATTGCTCCAAAAGGCAGTCCCATTCGTAGGATATCACCCTCGCTCTCTTAGAGAATCCCATCCTATGATTGATGACCGTCACAATATCCCCCAGCTGCACTTCTTCCAACATGGCGTAATCTCGATATTCCACCGTTTTCGCCAAAGGGATAAAGTCTACCTTGATATTCACCAAAGGCAGGTCTGCCCCGCCGTCCAGCAAGGCTTGTGCCTCCTGCTGCAGCTCGGCAACGGTCTTATTTTCGTCCTCCAAAGTGTAGATTTTCGGATAAAGATACGCCCCAATATAGGGGCTGTTCACCGTGGCGGAGCCGTTCTTCCCATAACACAGGATACGGGTCTTGACATCGCTTTCATCCTCCGTCACTTCCAGTCCGATCAGGTTTTTGCCGTAACGGATGGCAACGTCCCTGTCCTGCCCCATGGCAGCTTTTAGGGAAACACGGAACCCATCCCGCAGCAGTTCCCCACCAAAGCCCTGCACAAAACCCGTGGTCTTATCATCATCGGACAAAAGAGCCTGTACGGGGTTCATCCTGCCTGTTTTCAGCGTCCCTGTGCCGCTGATATCCGTTTCAAAGGAAAAGGGCATGGCATAGGCAAAAGCCCCCTGCAACGCCGCCAACGCCCCTGTCGCCGTGCCTGTGTAGGAGATCGCTTCGCACTGGTTGTCCAGCAGATCATAAAAGACATGACGGGCATTGACCTTAATCCCCTCCATGCTGGGCTTCACGTTGTAGATGCGGAAGGGCTGTCTGCCCCGTGGCGTAGATGCATAAAGGGTGCGCCCTCGCTCAATGCGCTGCCATTTGCCCTCTGCATCATAAGGATGCTCTAGTTCCAGTTCAAAGGCTCCGTTCAATTCCTCCGTTACAACACAAGAGGCCGGAAGCAATGCTCCCAGCCCCAAAGTATTGAATGTTTGTGCGGTTTTTTCATGTATCGTTATCATTCAATCACCCCTCAATCAGACGGAAGGACGCAGGCACCTGACTGGGCTGCCATTGCAGGGAGGTGATGGGATTGGCGTAACATTCGTATACCTTCCCATCCTCCCCCCGCAGCTTCATGCCAATGGAAACATCCATGTTCATCACCGTGGGGAATATCCCCAGAGCGTCAGGGATGGGGCGTACTGCGTAATTATTCGGAGCTTTGTCCGGCGCATAATTCTCTATTTTCTGAATGGCAGTTCTCGCCTGATAGCCTACGCCGTTATATTTCCAAAGGCTCTTCGCTGCCGCTGTTTCCCCATCCGCTGTCCAGTTCTGCCATTCCTCCGCAAAGACCCCTGCCACGGCTGGCATCTCCATCCCAGCATCAGCCAAAGCAAAAGTCATGGCAGCTCCCATGGGTAGGATGGCGGCTGTAGCGATCACCGCCCCTTCTTCTCTAATCTCGTTGTGGGTACGGTTTAGGGCGGTTTCGATGCGGTCAAGTTGGGTAGGTTCGGGGATCGGTTCTGGCTCTGGTTCAGGTGGTATGTATTCGGAAAATGTTCCCGTTTCAGGGTCGTAAATCATGCCTAAAGTGACAGTATCATCACATGGGATAGCGATTACTGGATTTCCGT
This sequence comes from Bacillota bacterium, assembly GCA_021768705.1. Lineage (GTDB taxonomy): Bacteria > Bacillota > Clostridia > Lachnospirales > Anaerotignaceae > Anaerotignum_A. The sequence goes on along the minus strand of JAETUG010000009.1, from coordinate 53,635 downwards.
CAGGGTCAGGAGGCCAGTATGGCTCTGTTTCCTGATTTTCTAATACACCAATCACCATGTTTTGTAAAATCATTGCGTAATTCATTCTATCCTCCCAAAATATTTAAAGAATATAACCATTCCATTTCCGCCTTTGCCGCCTTTTTTAGTTCCAGTGCCATAATATGCACCGCCACCGCCACCAGCGCCGATTCCACCATCTTTACCTTCATTAGTGAAACCACCTTCATTCGTTGGAGAACCGCCATCTCCACCATTTCCTATAGAAGCATTTCCTCCTCCGCCGCCTCTAGTATGTCCAGAACCTGGTGTTTCAAATGTACCACCTGCACGCCCTCCTTCTCCGACCGGAATTTCCGCTCCGAATAATTCTTCTATCTCTTTTGCATTTAATGCACTTCCTTTTGAAGCAATACCGTAATCATTGTTACCACCTTTACCACCTTGGTCTCTTATTCCGCCTGGTGCAGTTACTATCCCTTCAACTACTGTACTTCCACCATTGCTACCAGGATTACTTGATGTAGAAGAGGTATTTTGTTCTCCTCCCTCTCCTCCTATTCCTATTACAACAGAAATTGGCACCCCTACTTCGACACGTGCGTCTTTTTTCACTGGCGTAGCTGCCCCGCCTCCATTTCCAGCATCAGCGGTTTGAGCTGTACCATTGTTCCCAGGTCCAGAACCTCCCGCTCCGGCGCCAACCGCTAAAATTCGAATATTAGGAAAAGTTGGTGTGTACGTTCCATCGCTAGTAAATCTAGCATCTTCTACGGCGTATTCAACCGCATATAATTTACCCAATTCTCCTATAGCGATACTCTTTGTGATTTCAAGTTCTCCGACTGTTACAAGCACAGAATAAATCCCCAAAGGGATAGATACAAATTCCACACGATCTCCATCGGCTGTAATCTTTGAATCCTCATCAATTTCAACTATAAAAGGCTCGTACACGCCTGTTGTATCTGTAACCGTAAAAATTGTTCCAACATACCCCCTGCACACCAACTGTGCGCACATAAGTTTATCCAGTGTATGAAAATATCCACTATCTACTGTTCCATTCACATACTCTTTAATCATATCTTTTGTATCCGCTCTCTGCGCCAGCACCTCCAGCATCTGCCAGAAGGTCTCTGCTTCAAACTCCGCCGCCTTTTCCCCTGGCTCCCCGAAGTTCTCCGCAATCGTTTGCATCAGGTCAAGGGAGTTCTGAATCTCCTGAAACAGCACCACCAGCACGCCAAATTCATTGGTGCTTTCTACCTCTTCATCGTTTCTGATGGATTCAGCCACATAAATAGTAAATACTTGCGTGGAAAGGATTTCTCCTTCTCCGCTCCATATGGAAATCTGCGCTTTTAATGTTTTCGCTTCGGAAAGCACTTCATTCGTTAATGCAAACTGGCATCTGCCTTCTGCCGCATTTGTGATTTCGCCCTGATTGAAAAAAGTCGTGCCATCCTCTTTTTTGAAGTTGATTCGCACCACTTCCCCCGTCAGATCAATAGGCAGACCGTTATTATACAGAGATACGTCAAGGTATCTCGATTGCGTGTCGTTCTGCACAGGGTTGATGCAGATACTGTTTGGTTTTTCGTTCACATCAATCCGCATCCGATTAAATGTCTTTGCCATTTATAACCACCTCCTCATATAGATTTCCAAGTTTTACGTTGCTTAATGTGGTATACAGTTCCAATGGTTATTCCAAACTCTTTTGCAAGTTCTTTTGCAGATAACCCAGAATACAAAATAAATCTAGCCTGCTCAGCTGTAAGCTTTGCAGCCGCGTTTTTTTCTCCATTTTTTGACTGCCTTATGAGTTGTTTCGTTGTTTCACTAAGGTGTTTTCCGTGGTTTGGATTTCCGCTTCCTCTGTTGTTCGCAGACATTTTATCTCTGGTTTCCTTGCAATACTTTTCCGCATGAATTCCGCCGTAAGTCAGATTGTATCCATTTCCGTCAGACGTACTATTTAACTCAGAAATATACTGTTTCTCTTTTTCGTCCAACTCAGAAATCTTGCAAAACTCTAGTATTTCGAATCGAAACGCCTTTTCTCCATATGTTAACCAGTCGAATTGCAGTAAAGAATTTGGGTGCATTTTTGCGTTTAACAGATAAATGTGCCTGTTAAATCTACGTGATAGATTTCTACTTTGTCCAACGTATGATTTATGGTTTTCTGTGTTGTATACTCGATATATGCCTACCATATTCACACCCCCATCAGAGCCATCGCCATTTTGGCTGAATCTCCACCTTTGTCACATTCCCCGTCCAGCTAATGGCATTTTCTCCAACCTCCAATCTGGGGAAGGTTTCTCCGCCGAATTTGCTGTTTTGGTTCGCCGTTCCCTTGTAGACCTCCATCCGCTCGCTGTCGATGGTGATACTTTCCACTACCCCGTACAGTGGGAAGTCCTCCCCATTGACGGTCAATGTAATATCTCCACTGCCGAAAACGGTGATGATCGGCTCGGAATAGACCGTGCCTTTGTTGAACACTGTCGTAGGGGCTGTCATCTCCTGCCTTTCCCCGAAGGGGTTTACGGAGTATTTGAAGGGCTGCGTATCCATGGTCACCATGAATTTCTGGAAGGTTCGCATCATCTGGGTAATGCTGATCTTATTGGAGATCGTCACATCATAGGCTTTATCCGGTTCCGTGGAAAAGGTCATCTTTCCCCTGCCTACCAACCATGCGGCGATCTCGTTGATCTTTGCCCGCTTGATGACAGCGCACTCCATTGTTCTGTCGTAGCTGTCATAAACCCCTTCATCCGTGTGGAGGGTGCCGTTTCGCCCAGCAATGGTGATGCTCTCCATACGCCGCTCCGGTCGGACCGTTTCAGGCATGGCAGTCACACGGATACCCATATCCCGACTGTCGATGCCCTTGAACTTGAACCATGCTTCGTGGATCATTTGCTACCACCTCTCCCCGTTTCCTGCTGCCTGCGGTAAAATTCCAGTTCTGTAGCAAGCCGCTGTACATCTCTGTCGTTGCCGTTATTCACCGTATCAACATACACATTGATATCGCCATAGGTATATGTATGGCTGCCATTTCCGTCAATGCCGCCCCTTTGCAGTGTCATAGGCGGTGCGGATACTGCCGCCAGACTACGGCTGATGTTGTTGGAAGCAATCTTCATTTTCTCCTGCCAGCCTTCATCCAGACCAGCCGCCATATATCCGCCGATCTCCGCAAATACCTTAGAAGGAGAGTTGATATCCAAATCACTTCTTGCCCTTCTGACTGCCGCTGCAATGACACTCGCAACTGCATTTACCACGCCGCTTCGCCCATCCTCGATGCCTTGGGCAACACCGTCCATCATCTGTTTGCCAACATCTCGAAAATCACCATAATAGCTTTCAATCAGGGAAATGAGGGTTTCTTTCAGCCCTTCGACGTATTCCGTCAGGATGGGTTCCTGCTCTGCCATGCCTTCTGTGATCTGCTGGAAGTTTTCTTCCTGGGTGGCTTCGCTGGCTCCCACCACTGCATCGGAAACCGCCGTTGCTACTGCATCTCCTAAAGCAGTTCCATCAGACTGCAGACCGTCCTTTAAACTCTGTGCCGCTTCTGCCCCAGCCTGATACATTCCTGCTTTCACGCCTTCCAGCGTTTCCGGCAACTTTTCTGTATAGGACTGTTCCAGTGCGTGAAATTCTTCCTTGTAGAATTTTTCCGCTACGCCCTGGGCTGCCTGCTGTTTTTTTGCGAACAGCTCTACATACTGGTCGAACTTGGTATCCGACATGGAAATCAGCTTGTTCATGTAGTCCAAAGCGTCATCCACGCCCATGCCGGAGATTTCGCCCATCAGCCCGTCAGAAATGCCTTTCACTCGCAACTTATCAATGGCTTCGCCGTATTTCTCAATCTTTTTGATCTCTGCGTTCAGGTCTCCCAACTGGAACAGTTCCTTGCCTTCTTCGGTCTCCACCCGTTTAAACAAAGAACCATAGTCCCCCAACTTATCGGAAAGGCTGCTCTGCTTGCTTTCGATGGAGGACAGGGCAGATTCATACTCCTTCTGAAATTCCTGCAGGGCGGATATCTTTTCCTGCAGTTTCTTTTGTTCTGCCGTTCTGGCTGCATCCGCCTGTTTTTTGTTCCAGTCCGATTCCAGCTTGGTGATCTCATCCTGAATCTTTTGCTTATTCTTCTTTTCCGCTTTGTTTAGTTCTTCATGCTTTTTCGCAAGGTTGTCCTGATACTGCTTTAATTCCTGTGCGGCTTTCTCTTCATTGGCTTTTTTCTGCATGGCCTCCAACTGGCTATTTGTCTTTTCCAGTTCATTTTTCAGCACATCCCCGACTTTTTTTGCAGTCTTACGAGCAAAGGGGATCATGGAATCCATGTCTTCCGCCGCTGCTACAACCTCTGCTGCCATGGTTTCTGCCGCTTCCACGGCTTCTCCTGTTCCCTCCTCGATGCCGACAGCAACACCGGCGGCGATCTGTTTGCCGACCTCATCCCGCATCACACGAGAAGGAGAATTGATATTGAAGAAACCTTTCACTATGCTCAACGCTTTCGAGCTTAATTTTTCTGCAGCAGATACCACTTTATTAACAGCACTTTCTGAAAGCAGCCCCTTTGCAAAACCTTCTGTGCAATTCTTTGCAAGGTCTGTCATTTCCGCTTCCGCTTTTTCCAGTTTCAAAAGACCATTATCTTTCATAGCGACAAGCGCATCCGCAAAAAGCGCAGCATTCTCTTCTACGCCAGCCTGCAGTTCTTTTGGAATCTCTCTGCCTTCTTCCGCATAGGCCTGTACTGCCTGTAAAAATTGATTCTTGGTTTCAAGCAGTCCATTCAATTCCGCTTCACCAATATCATAACCAGCGCTTCTTGCCTGTTCTAAGGCTGTGGCAAAAAACCTCGAACTGTTTTCTAGTTGTTGGTCTAGCTGGTCTTTGGTTTCATCCGTGACTTTCACCTGCTGATATATATAATCATTTAAGCCAGCCTTGAGTTCCTCCACGCTATTTGACTGACTTAAGACCAAAAGCGAATTGTATTCATCTATTGTTTCATAATTATTTCTGCGAATCTCTGCTTGCTGCTGATAAAGCCCCTCCATAGTTGCAAGATCATCCTGCGCCTGCTGCAGGGCCATTGCCGCTGCCGTATATTCACCGGTAGTTCCTCCTTGCAGGGCGGCATTATACGCCTCCTGCAAGCCGGTCAGTTCTTCTTTCTTGGCAGCAATATCATCTTCCAGCGTCAGCATATTTTGCATGGCTTCTGCCTGGTTTTGAATGGCCGCTGTATATGCTTCTTCCTTGGCATTCAGCAGCGCATTGACCCGTTTCTTTTCCATCAAAAGTTCCAGATTGTCCGCTGTCTGCACATACGCCTGTCCTTCTTTTTCCGTCAGTTGGATTGCATCAGGAATCACGCTGTTGATCTGCTCTGCCAAAGCCCTTGCTCTGTTTTCATACCCTGCTTTTACCTGACCATTGGCATCACATAATTCTTTTAGCTGACCGATCAGGCTTTCTGTATAATCCATCTCAGACAAAGATTGGTTGATGCTTTCCTGTGCCGCTTCTTTCATGGTTTTTCTGGCTTCTGCCTGTTCCTCGATGGAGCTGGTTGTTTCCTCTAGACGCTTACGGAATTCCTGCAGGGCTTCGCTTTCTTCCTTTGTAGAAGTCAACAGAGATACCAGACCAATGGTAAGGGCGGCAGCTCCGGCGATCAACAGCCCGATCGGGCATGCTGCCGTCACAGCATTAAAAGCTGTCTGGGCGGCGGTCATCAGTGCAATCTTCCCCGTTACCACGCCTACAATGATCTCTTTTGCTTTCAAAGTGGAGATCAATAATAATTCTGCGTTCTGGCTAGCCTTTGCTGTTGCTGCATAAGTGCTCATGACTTTTGCCGCCGCCTGCCAGCTTTTTATAATAGGCGCAAGGGTATTTACCGCTTTAAACGTACCAACGGCCGTTGCAGCAGCAAGCAAAGCCGATTTGATCTCCTTTGTATGATCGAGAACAGTTGCCATGCCATCTATAGCTTTTGGCAAAGCCTTGACCGCCAACGCTGTCAGTTCTTCCATCAGGGTTCCGGTGCTTTTCGCAAGGTTATCCACACTCGTGGAAAGTTTTCCGCTTTTTAAACTCCTGGAAACATCCCCTACAGCATCTATGGCAGTTTGCGCCGCTTCTTTCAAAGGGGTTTCAAATTTCTCATAGACCTGTATCCCGACGCCTTCCAAGCCGCTCCCCAGAATTGTCATGGAACCCTTCAGATTGTCGATCTGCACATCTGCCATATCCTGCATAGCTCCGTTGCTGTTGGCAATGGCATTCGCCAGATTGTCAAATTCTGTACCGCATCCGGCGAGCATTGCCTCCGCACTTTTCAGATCGACCTTATTGAAAATATCATTCAGCGCATTGGTTTTTTCCTCGCCGCTCAGATTTTGCATGGAGGTATCTAAATCTTTAAATACTTCATTCAGCGGACGCAAATTTCCTTCTGCATCAAAAGCTGATAAGCCAAGGCTTTTCATGGTAGCCGCTGCTTTGTCTGTAGGTGCGGATAAAGATAAAATCATGTTTCTGAGGGCTGTACCACCCTCTGCGCCCTTGATGCCACGGTTTGCCAGCACACCTAAAGCAGTGTTCAACTCTACTGTGCCGCCTGCCAGGTTCTTTGCCGTACCACCTACCGTCAAGATGGCTTCCCCCAACTGAGCCACGCTGTAGTTTGCCTTGCTGGATGCTTTTGCCATCTGATCGCCGAACTGCGTCAGATTGTCAGCATTGGCTTCAATACCTAGGGCCGCCATAGCATCTGTAGCAAGGTCAGAGGCATAGGCAAGGTCTAATCCGCCTGCAGCCGCCAGATTCAGCACGGAAGGCAATACCTCTGCTGATGTAGCCGCATCATATCCTGCCAAAGCAAGATAATTCAATGCCTCTGCCGCCTGTGTTGCTGTGAATTTTGTGGTTGACCCTGCATCTTTCGCCGCTGCCGCCAGTGTATCATAGGCTTCGCTGCCATTGTGTATTTCTTCTACGGTCATACCCATCGTTGCGGCTACTTGCGACATGGATTCCTCAAAATCACCGCCCACTTTCACAGCCGCTACACCCAGCCCTGTAAGAGTGGATGCTACCGCCGCGACGGCAGAAAAAGCCACTTTCAACATTGTTTTCATGTTGAGCGCACTTTTCTCCGTTTTCTCGAATCCATTGGACAGATCATCTGTACTATCTCTCAGGTTCCGCATTTCCCGCTCCATGCGGTTCATTTCCGTGGTGGTCTGGTTGATCTGCGTTTCCAGCTTATTGACTACTGTCACCTGTCTGTTATAGTCGTTTTGCGCTTCTAGAACCTGCCTGCTGTTTTCGCCGAATTTCTGTTTTGCTTTCTCCAACCCTTCAGCCAATGATGCAAGTTTTTCCTTGGCACGTTCACTTTGATTTTGCAGAGTTTTCATCTTTTCTGCAGAAGCACTGATCGATCTTTGCAGAACACTACTCTTTGCCGCTACTGCTTCCTCGCTGTTCTCCATGCCGGAAAATGTAGAAACCACGGATTTCATTTCGCTTCCCAGATTTTTCAACTGAGAATTGATCGCAGATAAACTAGCTTTAAAGGCACTCTCACCATCAATGCCAATCTTCGCACCAATATCCGTTGCCATCCCTTTCACCTCCTTTATTGCACGAAAAAAGCACCCGATTTCTCGAGTGCTATTTCAAGTCTATTTTTATACAAATGACATCAAACGCCAGAATTCCGATTCTTCCTGCGACTTTGTTTTCTTCGCCTTTGCGCCTTCATTCTTGATCTGCTCCACGGCGATCAGGTCGCACAGTTCTCCAAAGGGCAGGCTGTAAACGATCTCATAGGACAGCCCAATCCTCAGTCCGTACCAGACATACCACCCGACGCTGAAATCTGCCGAGTGGTCTCCACGTTTTTTCCTTTTTCCGGCTCTACTTCGATTTCTCTTTCGTTCCCGTTGGCAACGGTTTCAAAAATCTTTGTTTTCATCCCCAGTAGATCATCTACACCGCAGAGATCGTAAAGGTCATCATAGCTCAGCGGAGGCGGTGTTTCGATGCCGTTCAGTTTTGCATATCTGGCGCCGGCATCCATCATCGTCGCCAACAGCCAGAAGCTTTCATCCATCATGTTTGCCTCTGTTCCCTGTATCAATGCCTTGTCGATGTTCTCAACACCGCCGTAGCGTTCCGAGCAGGCGCGCACCACACGGGTAGAAAAACAAAGAAGGTATTCCTTCCCATTGATCTCAATTTTTCCTGTTCTCATGCGTTATCCTCCATTTCCTGTTTCTCATCTTCTGCCGTCTCTTTTTCTTCCCCGTCACTCTCGGCTAACATGACGGCCTTCGTTACTCCCCCGCTGCGGTGATATTCAGATAATTCTTAATCGCCGCTTCTGCATCAGCTTCACTGTCCATAGGGGAAGAAATGACCTTCCAAGGATGTTTTGCTGCATCGCTGCGCAGGATCGTGCCGCTGATTTCAGGAGTTCCCCATTCAACGCTTTCTCCCTGGGTAGTAAAGGTATCGTTGGGATTGGTAAACTTGATTTTAGGCAATACAACGGACTGCCATTTGATTTTGCCATCCTTCTGAATCTTCACAATAGCCGCAAAGCCCAGATAAGGTGTTTCCTGCTCATCATCCCAGACATACCATTTCGCCCCTGTCGTATCGATCCCCTCTACTGTCAAAGCCTGCTCTGCGATGCCAAGCACTTCCAGCATCACATCGGGCAGCATATCGTCCGTTGTCAGGGTCAGTGTGCCACCGGCGAAGGTATTTGCGCTTTCCGCAGGGCCATTGTCCGCATAGAGGATGTTATCTTCCGCACCCTCCAACTCAATAGACAGCTCCACCGCTTTCCCCAGCAGGGCGCCATCGCTATAAGTAACTGTTTCTCCTGTATTGCTGTATTTTGCAAAATAAGGCTTGCTTAAACCGATCTTTGCCATAATTCCTCATCCTTTCATGATCTTTTCTATTTCACCTTCAAATACTTCTTTCATTTTTGTTTCCGCCTGGGGCTTCGCCTTCCGAAACGCTTTTCTGGCAAAAGGTGTTTTCTTGGAAAAGCTGGTGCCGCTTTCCGCAACACGGGCAATCAGTGCCAACGGCTGGCCGTCTGGGTATAACTTTGTTTTATAATCACTGTAGCCGGAAAAACCAACCAGTGTATCAATCCTGTCTCCTTCCGTCCGGAATGGAGCAACACCTAACCCTTTCGCAAGTGCTTCTTTTTGTCCCTCGGTAATGCCGCCGCTGTTTTTGTTACCCTTCACATGAACGGGCAAAGCCTCCACCGCCGCCCGCACCTCATCGGCAACAACGGCAGCTCCTTCATACAAAGCCTTTTTCGTGATTCCTTCTGCACTTGTCCGCAGTCGTTCCAGTTCTGAAATATAGCCGTCCAGTCCCGTAAATTCGAACTTTGCCATCAGATCACCTCCCAGACCCATTCGTAATGATAGAATCCGGTTTCTTCCTCATGCTGTATGCTGTTCAGTTCCCAGAAGATATAAGGCGATGCATCAAAGGCCGCTTCCAGTTCTTCCTTCCACGGGTCAAATTCCTGCCTCGTGAACAGGTCTGTTGTTCCGGCGACAGCTTTTTCCGCATGGACACCTCCGGCGATCAAGTCATTCGCCCCATCCTCCTGCCAGACAAAATAGCGGTCAGATTTCGTGTTTTTTCCATGTCTTACCGCATCTGTCACGGCAAGGTGGGCGGCTATGATATGGTCTTGCCAGCTCATACCATCACCTCATATTCTTGTTCTAATTTTGCTAATGCCAAATCTACACACGGCGGATAAACATCCATTGCCTTCTGTACCGTATCAATTCGGTATTGTTTGCCTTCCAGAATGACAACATCCTGCGGAGAAACCTCTCCCGCTTTTGGCACACGAATAACTCTGCTTATTTCCACTTGTGCCTGCTTGCTCTGGTAAATCCGCTGAATCCCAAGGCGTTGTTCTTCAAACCGTAGCACAATCTTTTTTGTCAATTTCTCCACTGGTTCATATCCCGGTTTTGCCATATCCTGCACATCGTAAATTTCCACGATACCGTCATTGAAACCCTGTGTAATCTCATGCTTCGGTCTGTTGGGTGCTTTCCACATAGGCGTTCACCGCCCTTTCATTCTGCATTGCCAAAATCAGTGTCATGTAATTATTTTCAAATACATCCAATGCCTCATCTCTGGCGTATCGTACAAATTCCATCATCAGCATTCTAGGCAGTCCGTCCGCATCATAATCCAGAGCAGTACCACCTTTTCCGTCCAGATAGACCGTTGCGGCGGCGATCAGGCCACGGAGTTTATCGTCCGTGGCACTATCGTCCCATGTGATATTCAGGTGATTTTTTACGTCAGCCAGAATTTCATCGGATATATCAGACCGTCTCATCAGGATTTTGTCACTGTGACGGTATATGTCTTAGTGGTGGTACCGTCAGCCGCTGTTACTGTTACTGCAACGGTATTGGAACCGGATTTCCATGTAGCCGCAGATCCGTTGTCAATTTCTGTACCGTTTACTTTTACGCTGATTTCTGCGCCTGCATCAGCAGGTGTCGCTGTGACCGTATTCGTCGCATTGGCAGTAGCCGCTGTGTATGTAGTTGTTGTCTTCGCAAACGCAGGGGACAGGCTCAGGCTGCCGATCTTCAGATCAGACAGTTCAGCATCATTGGACGCATCACCGGAAGACACCTGTTCCACCTTGTAGGTCAGAGGTTCCAGGTCGGAAATATCCAGATACAAAAAGGCATTGTTATCCATAGGGAAACCATTGGCATACAGCTTCACCAGATAAACCCTGTTGTCCTCCAGGAACTGATACTGGTCGGAATATTCGATTCTGCCTTCCTTGTTCATACCTGCCGCCGCAAAGTATTTGTTCCCCATACCCAGAACAGCTTCCCCACGTTCCAGTGCCGCAGACTGGATGATCGTCATAGGGTAAGGCACAACATCATTGCGGTAGGTGCCATCAGGCGCCATCACAGTAGTTGCAGGCATAACCTTCTGGAAATAGTCCTGCGGATTTACGATCAGCAGGACATCTCTTACGGTTCTGGATTTTCCGTTGGGGTCTGCCGCAATCAGGGAAATCAGATTGCCTACTGTTTTCACGGAAAGATCATTTACTTTGATTTTTTCTTTCGCAGGATAAACGCCGCCGGTTACTGTTACGCCATCGCCGACCTGACGCATCATGCCGATGGGCTTTTCTTTTCCGTCCCCCTTGACAATGCCTGCTTCCAGACCGTTTGCCAGTGCTTCATACAGAATCTGTCTTACATAGCTATCCAGCCATTCGGGTCCCAGTTCCAGCATCGCCTTGCAGACAGGCAGGAAGGCGGACAGTTTCAGCAGTGTTGCATCGATTTCCTTGAAGCCGGAAAGCAATTCCTTTATGATGGCATCCGTCAGATTGCCCCACTGCGCTTCCTGGTATCCGTTGGTGTTCATCAGCATCTTGATGGCACCGCCGGTGGACAGGAATCCGATGCGGGACAACAGCGGATGGTCTGTCCGCAGGTCTTCAAACACAGAATCAATGACCGTTTCAGGCATTACGATATCCAGATTTGCCAGTGCCTGCTTGGGTTCAGCGGCACGCATAGCCTCTCCCAGTTTCTGGTAGTACTGTTTTTCCGCAGAGGTCAGCTGACGCACGCCACGGGATGTCAGTACCTTGCTGTCATTTTCCTGCCGCAGCTGTTCGATTCTGCCTTCGTAGTCCTGTCTGATTTCCTCGCCGATACATTCCATCATGTCGTTCATCGCCACGGCAAAGGCTTCTTTGTCATCCTTCTGCAAAGCCGCCTGCATGGCCTGTCTGATTTCGTCTCTTGTTTTCATGTCATTATGTTTCATGCGTTATCACTCCTTTTTCGCATCAAAAAAGCCGCTCAGCATCTGCATCATGCTGTTCGGCTCATTTTTGTGTTCTGTGTTCTGTTTTGGTGCTTTCGGTTCAGGTTTTGGATCACCATCACTTTCTCCGATACGCGGCTCTGTGAGCTGCCGCAGCTGTGCCACAAGGCTTTTCTGCATCTCAATACGCTGCTGCACGCTCAGGTTCGCTTTCTGCATCACGCCTGCCACCTTGGCAGAATCCGCATCCTCATCGGCAAATCTGTCTGCCAGACCATAGCGGACGCAATCCTCCGCAGTCAACCAGGTTTCATCGTCCATCATACGGGTGAGCAGCTCTTCGTCTACTTTTTCCCCCGCCTTCTGCAAATATGCCTGCTTTCCTGCGTTGTTGATGGTTTCCAGATCGTCAGCCGCTTTCCGCAGCTCTGCGGCATTGCCATAAGCCATCATCCATGCATTGTGAATCATCATCAGCGCATTTTTCGGCATGATGACCTCATCCCCTGCCATGGCAATGACAGAAGCAATGGAGCAGGCAAAACCGTCAATGTATACAGTCTTTTTGGCAGGGTGCCGCTTCAACTGGTTGTAGATGGCAGTACCTTCGAATACTGAACCACCTTCACTGTTAATATATAGCCTGATTTCCGCAACATCTGCGTATTTTGCCAATTCCTCTCGGAAGGTGTTTGCACTGGTTTCGCTGCGGACGATCTCATCTGTCCACCAGTCATATCCGTCTCCTGCCACTTCTCCGTAAATATAAAGTTCCAGCACATTTTCCTGTGCCGCCTGTTTGATTTCCCACATATTTTTCCGTTCCTTCATCCTCATTCACCTCCTTTCCCATCGATGGCACGCATAGCACCGTCCATCGTTTCAAAATTCTTTGTGACAAAATGCTGATCCGCCCAAGGCTCATTGATCCTCGGCATCCCTGCCGCCTGCAGCACATCATTGATACTGAACGCCGCAGAGCCGATGAGCTTTTCGATATTTGCCGCATTACCAAACAAATCAAAGTGCAGGATTGCAGATGTATCGATCTGCAAATAGTTTCCGCTTTTCCATTCCTGAAAGCCGTATCTCTTGCGGTTGATCTCCTCCGACAGCTGGTCGCACAATGGGTCAATGCAGGTTGTCAGCCATCGTGTCATAGCGTCTTTTGTATCCGCTACGCCGCCAAAGATCAGCACGGGTGGGATCAGAAAGCCCCTTGCCGTAAATTCAAAGATATCGTCCACCAATGCCCGAATATCCCTGGTAGACCGCTGTACATCCGGGCTGCCGCCGATATCCTCATATTTGTAGCCTTCAAATTCCGGCAGAACACCATTTTCCGATGTGAGAAAGGGCTTGACCTGATCGCTCAGCATTTCACTGAATCTGGTATTCCAGTCCTTCCCATCCTCGCCTACTTTCCCCGCCTGGGCAATCTGCCCCACATGCACCTTGTAGTGCTTCCCGCTGCCCCATTCATAATTCTTCATGGCAGCCTGTACCAGCTTCACATAGGACTGATACAACCCATCTAAAACGGGCTTGATATCCTGATGATTCAACCGAAGGTGCAGTACCTCGCTTTCCAAAAATATCTTTCTGTAGCTGACTTCCCCCACAACAACATCCTGATACTCCTGTTCCTTCCACGGATATTCTAAAGGCTTTGTGAAACTGTCCGCTACCGCCAAAGATTCCTTTCCGCCTTTTCCTTTGCTGCCGATGACCAGTACTTCATTTTCTTTGTATAGTTGATAAATCAGTTTATGCAGAAATACGGTACTGTTCTGATTTGGGTTCGGTTCGATGTTCCAGAGATAATGCTCTGCATCCCTGCTTTCTTTATGGTTTTTATAGGTCTTGAAGGTGCATTTTCCCACAGCATTGGCAATCATACAGACACAGGTATGAAATGCCAATTCCCGAATACGATATTCCTCCAATGCCTGCTGCAGTTCCAGACTGGAAACCTCCATGGAACCACTGATGCCAATTTTAGACAGCAGCCATCGTTTGAAATTGATCCCCATTTTTCTCACCCCCTTAAAATACAAAAGCACCTGTTGTGGGAATCTCCACAGGTGCACCATCACCAAGAACATGTTCGATTGTCATTGCCGCTACAAACGCCATAAACGGGTCTGTTTTGCGGCTCTTTGCTTCGATTTTTGCATAGACAAAATTGCCTGTATCTACACCTGTTTTTGCTTTTACGCCGGATTTCACTCGTTTCGTGTTGTTCACCGCCCATCGCAGGTGCGGCACATCACCCCAAGTCAAATACTTTCGGTTAAAACATTCCTGAATGACCGGCTCGATCTGCATGATATCAGAGGGACGAACCAGCTTTATATTCTTCTGATCATCACTGAATCCAATCTTCCGCAGGCTTTCCGCTACCAGCGCATACCGATGGTTATCCAGTGCGATCATTTTCACATTGTATCGCTTCATGCTATCCCAGATGTAATTTGCCAGAATGTCAGGATGGATGCCCACATCATCCACCACGGTAATATCACCCTTCGCCGCCCAGTCCTTCCAAGGTGCCTTCACCCGATGCAGTGTTTTTGACTGCGCGCAGATCCAGGCATGATTGATATCGAATCTTTCTGTACCTTTGCGAAAATGGAGATCCACCGCCGCCCAGTCGGACAACTCCGCATAGTCGATTCCTACTACACAGGACCATCCTGACATATCCGGCAGAGGTTTTTGGGTAGCCTTCACATTCTCATACTCTGTGACTGCGATTTCCTTTGCGCCGGAACGTATACCCATTCTTTTCGTCATAAAATCGCCGTTCTGCTCCGGATGCTCCATCCATTCCTTGTATTCATCATCCACTTCCGCATATAACTCCGGAAGATACGGCAGAGACGGGTTTGCCATCTGCCAGTTTTTGGGATCATGTACCTGTTCTTTTTGATTCAAGCAGCAGATGAATGGAAGAAAGCCATTGTCCGCTTCTCCCTCAAACAAAATCCGTCTGCCCCGTGCCAAATAATCATCCAGAGGGCCGTCGGAAATATCGCCATTTGATGTAAAATACCCCCGCCGAGGCTGAGCGACTTTCCCCTGCCCCGTCGTGAAAACCTTGATATTGTCATAATTTTCATACTGGTGCACTTCATTGAAAATGACCTTGCCGCTTCGCAGACCATCTCGCCCTTTCGGGTTATTCGTATGGCCTTTCATAATGCCTTTATTCTTCCTGCCTTGGATGATCTGTTTTGTATGATAATAGTGTTTTTTCAATTTTGTCTCCCACTTGGGATTTTCCAAAACATCTACCAGATCCAGCTGTGGGCGTGTTGCCTGTTCTTCATTGTTCGCACAAACATCCACGTTATAATATTTTACCGGATTATAAGGGCTGATACTGCAAGCGCCATCAAAAGCGATGAAGCCATCCTTGCCCGCGCCTCGACCGATCATGCAGAAAACGATCTTCCATCTCGGTCTTCCTGTTTCCTTCCAGTAGGTACAATCCCATAATGCGATCAAAAATTCTTCCCATGGAAACAGTTTTTCAAAATTGAAATACCGTACAAGCCCCAGATATTTTTCCAGCTGTTTGGTATCTGTGTAGATTTCCTCTGTTGCGAAACATTTCCGCACATAGGTAGCAAGGGCCTTTTGTTCTTCACAGGCGGTTCCGTTTTCCACCTGTTCAATATAGTTCAGGATATGAGGATCTATATTACAGCTCATCGTCCTCACCACCCGTCATCACCTTTGCTTTGACGGCTTGGTCTTTAAATCCCAATGCCGCCCAGATAGAGAGCATCTGACCGGAAACTCTGGTTGCAATGGTCAGAGACTTATTATCTGTAGTCCCTTTCTGATTTTCACCGTTCTGGTATTCTATGAACACACCACGCTCGGAAATATCGTCATTTAGCATCTGCAACCAGCACCAAAGACGCATATATTCGTCCACTTTATCCCTGTAAGGCTCCGAAACCAGGCCCCGACTTTCCAGATCATCAATAAGTTCTTTTTTTAGTGCTTTATATTGTTTGGTTTTTTTATAATCCTTTTTTCCTGCCATATTTCGTCACCCCTTTTTTGGCTATATACCACACCCTCATGCGCGAAATCGTAATTTTTCTGGATTGTCCCAAGAACAACACGACCGAGGATTTACCCCAAAAACCCATTTTTTTCGATGGGGGGTATCATGATTTCATAGAAATCTTTTCCAATCATTTCAAAATTCTTGGCATGACGAATGTCCGATGTATGGTCACAGCTTCCTTCCGCATAACCTGCGCAACTGTCGCATGCTCTGTGATCGCATTGATAAAAGATTCTGCTCTCATTTTTTTCTGTGTCTGTTTCTATATGTTCTACCTCTACTCTGTCATCCTGTTTTTTTCTGGATCTCATTTCTCCGATCAGATCGACCAGCCGCCCAACACACTGAACGCTCTTTTCTTCATCACATTCAGTAATTGGACAAACATACCTGTATTCGCACGTTCCCATGTCAATCCCACCTTTCCTCTGTCAATGGTTTTTCTTTCTTCTCATATCTGTACTGTACCGTCCGCTCCGGATGCAGATCCTCGTGGCACCTCTTGCAAACGCTCACAAGCTGCCTTCCCTCTCCATCCCAGATAGAAAGTGCAAGGTCTGGTCTATCCTTCAGATGCTTAACATGATGAACGATATCTGCTCGCCGATACTTCCCTTTTGCCTTACAGATCTGGCATTCATAATGATCCATGCGAAGAACCTCTTGCCGTAATCGTTCCCAGTCTTTCCAGTGGTAGAAGGAATCAACATTGTCTGTTTCTATTTTCTCTCGAAGTTTTAAAAGCTGTCCTTCCGTCAACTCAGCCAGCTCCTTTCTCCACAAATAAAAAATCCTGACAAACGTTGAATCTATCAGGAATTTTCGCAATTTATTTTCTGTTTTCGCTTGACATACTGCGTGCAGTATGCTATAATTTAATCATAGAAAGGAGGTGAAAGACACGGAGACGATAAATACAATAGCCAATCTTATAACAGCGATAATCAACCTTGCGACAGCGGTTATCCTGCTTAGACTGGCTACCAAAAAGTAGGGTTCTGGGGCGAAAGCCCCTTCCCTTCCTCTTATCATACTCCATGTCAAAGAATTATGCAAATCATTTCTACGATTATCAGTATTATCGCAATGATTATTGCTATTACTGCATTTGTCAATGTTATTAAAAAGAGGTGATGTTCTATGGGTGCAACATCTACAGCATCTAAAAACAAATACAACAAAAAGGCTTACGAAAATTTTAATGTCCGCATAAAGCCGGAACTCTTTGCTCGCATTGATGCATACTGCAAAGAAAATAATTTAAGCCGCTCACAGTTTTTACAAAAATCTATTGACACATTTGCACCATTCAATACCGAAGAAGGCCGCTAATGCGGTCTTTTTCTTTTGGATAACGAAAAAGACGCCGCCTTTCAGCTGCGCCTTTCTCTTCCCATATTCCAGTAGTCGGTAGGTTTTGTCTTGATCGAACCCGCTTCAACATTCCTGTTCCTCGTTGTTCGATGATACCATAATATCACTTTTTTTGAACCCACTACTACAAACTTTATCTGATTTTTTTTGAAATTCTTAGACCTCTTTCTTCTGCAAAGGTTCTTCTAGCTTTTTTTAACCAGTTATAAATGCTTTGTTCACTTGCCGGTATCTCCAATTCTGCCTTATGTACCCGATCGGAGATATCTCCTTTTTCCAGATCTTTTTCCGGCTCTGTGAAATAGACGATCTCCACAGCCTTTCGCTGATGTGTATTTAACTGCAGCATTGTCTTCTCCACCGCAAGGATATCTTCAAATTCCGCCTGCATTTCTCTGACAGCATCCTCCGCTTTCATCACGGCACGGGCTGTTGCATCCGAATGCTGCCCGTTCCCGCTGCGGTAAAACTCCTTTTTCGATGCCGTATAAATCTCATCATACACCTTCTGCTTCAGCTGCTCTGCGGTCAATCTGCCACAGGCAGCATAAAAGCGAAAGGCTTCTGTCGCATAGTCCCGTATGTTATCTTTCTTCAACCAATCACCCCGCCCTCTGCACCTGTCCGCTTTAGCCATGGTGCGCACTTTCTTCCAGCCCATCCAAGAAATACAGGATATTCCCCTGTTCCCGAATCTTAAATCGTTCCAGTTCCTGCCGCTTCAAATGCTTTCTGCCGTAGAGCATGGACATATCGTTCCACTCGATCCACGGGATTCGGTAGAAATCACAGAAGCTGAAGGATACCAGGATAAAACATTCCGCTCCCATCTCATGGTACGCTTCCATGGCATCCATCTGCGCTTCAGTCAAGCGGTTATATGTAATGATTTCTTTGTCCGTATGCTTTGCTTCAAAGATCACTGTGCGCCCGCCCATCAGACTGCCCTTATAGTCCGGTTGGGCAGCCTTGGTAAAGCAGGCTTTGAATTGGCCTCGCTTGTCCATTCCGGAAAGGGGCTTCATTGGCTCCGGCGTTTTCTCGATCATGGCAAGGCCCGCTTCCCGATAATATCTACAGGAAGCATCGATCATCTGTTCAAAGAGCGCGCCTACCATTTTTGACCGCTTCCCCTGCAGCTTCTTTTCCGCTTCGTAGGCTGTAGGGTCAGCATAGCCTTCTTTATTTTTTCTGGGATTGTATTGCTCCATCTATCGGCACCTTCCTCTTATTCAATCCGTATAAATTCATATTTTTCCGAGAAAAATTCATCATCACTATTTGTTGTATGGAATACCCAGCACGGGCAGCTTCTTTTGTGCTGTTCATATTCCAGCCACCATCCAACGCAACGCTCTCCATCTTCATCTCTTCCCGCCCTATGCCGAACGAACCCTTCTCCAACTGCCAAGAAAAATGGCTGAACAATGCTGCCATATATCAGCTCCCGCTTCGCTATTTCTATTGCCTGTTCTTTTGTGTACTTTTTTTTGCTTACAGCAAAACTATCGTATCCACCATAAAAACAATCAAATTCAAATTTTCTCATCCTTCGACCAACTCCAATTCTACTTTCTGAACACCTACGATTTCACATTCACCGTCCAATGCTTTTTCTATATCGTTTACCGCCCAATCAATATACGGTTCAATGCCTATGCTTTCTCTCAGGGGCAAATCTGTAGTCACTTCTCCCTCAATATCCACAGTCATGCGTATTTTATATTTGATATTCATTTCTTTTCTGCTCATCGTCAGCCCTCCTGCTCCATTCTTCAAAAACCTTATTAAGGTCATGTCCACAGGGATATCCTTCTGCTGGAACCTGGCAATCAGGATTTCCGCATTTAACCATATACATCAATCCTCCGCTGCTCCAACGTTCGATAATAGGTGTTCTTCCACAAAACGGACACGGTTTTAATTTGCTCATTTCTCAATCCTCCCTACACTCTGGACAAAAATGTTCCCATTCTCCCTCGCTTTTGTCATAGTGGCTCTCCCAGCCATCCTCCTTGATGCCATGTGAGCAAGCATGAAAACTGTCGTATTCGTCCGACATTTCATAACAGCAATCGCAGATAGCGTGGTATGTATTGGTTTCTTTGTTTTTCTCGATCATTTTTTATCATCTCTTGTATCTAACGCATTTTCCGTCATCAAAAAGAACCGTTACTGCATCCGGGTATCCATTATCACAAGCTGTAACCGGTCTGCATTTTGCAGTCATAACACTCTGTGGATGCTTGTGTGATTTTTCGCATTTTAACGCCATTTCCTCATTTTTGTATTCTGTATTGCATACTTCGCAAATAAAATGCTCTACTTTTTTCATTTAATCAGCCTCCTGTTCCATCCTGTTTACTCTGGGATAATAGGTGCGATCCGTATGATAGGCTTCTGCCTTACGCATTTTTCCAAGCACCTGCTCCAGTTTTTTCATTGCCTGCCTGTTTGCAGGGTCGCTCATAAATTCATATAATGGCTCCAATTCTTCTGCAATGTCCTTATAGTATCTTCTGTCCATTCGGTTTTCTCGCAACTCTACAGCAATCTGGCTGCGAATCTTACTAGTTGTCCCCTCTAACTCCATCTTATGTAAAAGGTCAGAGGTCAGCTTGTCTTCTGTATTGACCGCTTTATATGCCGCATCGTAAATAGAAATGGCTTTCCCAGCCAGTTTTATAAACTCTGAAACAATCTCTGATTGCCTTTTTTTCATCCCTCTCCGCCTCCCATCTTTTCAAGAGCCGCTTCGGCTTCCTCATGGGTGAGGAATACGGTTTTGCCAATAGCATAATCACAAAATCCATTTACATTGGTATATATACCCTCATCATCTTTGACTTCCCAGCCAAACAAAATGCTACAGTTTGAAATATGTACGGCTATTATTGTGTATGGCTGAATACGTTTCCTTAATTCCTGCACTTCGTAAACTGTATCCCCTACCTTACATGGCAGCACCACCAGCTGACCGTTGGCATCGGCCTGCAGCAGTTCCGCAGACAGTTTAAATGCTTCGATATATTCAGGTACCTGTTCCGCATATTCCCTCTCAGCCAGATCTATGCGCTCTCTGATAATATCCAGTGCTTCTTTGCTTTCCATCCTCATCATCAATTTCTCCGTTTCAACTCATTCTCCAGTTCCTTTTTGCTGCAAAGGGTCAACTGCCGCTTCCGTTCTATGTATTCCTGCGGCGGTCTGTACGTTTTCTGTCTGCCCCAGAAATCCTCTGCATAAAGGTCAAACAATTCAAAACACGCTTTATTCCTTACAATCCCATCCGGCATCAGAACCCACCACATATTGTTGATATTGTGGTACACTTTGCCGCGATACAAATACCCATTCCAATCTCTAAAATATTTCGTCTCTCCGTTGTATAAGAGATTTCCGTCTCTGTCCCTGCCATTATATTCGTGTTCTGCGATCTCCCCATTCACATCAGAAAGAGAAAACCACTTCTTCTGTGGGTGATGCCAGCTCCTGATATAATCGTTGATGATAAATGCTTCTCCCTTGAACGTATTCTGGCGAAATTCTACAGAAAATCCACGTTTTTCAAAATATTTCAGAAGCTTTTCCAATGTCCAGTCATACCGCTTCTGAATCAGATATGGCATTTTTTTATATTTGTCAAAATCATAAAACCCACCGCACGGATTTTCATGGTACACATCCTGATAGAATCTAATATAAAAAACATTAGGATGACATTCTGCTTTGAATCGTAAATCTCCAAATCCTCCCGCCCTATGTCTATCATTCAAAATTGGATAATTCTTTTTAATTTCCTTATCCTCTCCAACATAGAACCCGATAGAACCCAAAAACCGCAATGTATCCTTGTAATTTTCCCAGTGTGTACCTTCTTTTTCTTGTGTCCACGGCAAATCTCCTCTGTCAATAGAAAAATCCGTATCATATATTGATACTTTTACCATCCTTATCCCTCCAAATCCCACAACCGCAGCTGTGCGGCCATGCTGTCTTTCCCTCCGCTGATGCAGAGGATATGTTTTTCAGCCATCAATGCTCATCCTTTCCGCTATCTACCATATTTTCATACTTTGGAATCTTCAAAATCGATCTGTACCTTTGCCAGTTCCGCTGCAACTCTTTATGCTTTTGCATGCTTGTTATTTCCATGCGTTTTCTTGACTTTTTCAAGGAAATCATCAATATTCTCATAAAAACAGTCGCATACAACAGAAATCTCACCATTTTTGTCACGGAAGAAATTAGTTGTTGCATTTCTGGAACCAATAGGACCGACTGTTAGGATGTGATTCTTGCCGCAGACCTCCGCATTGCCGTAGACCTTCGCATCGCCGCAGACCTTCGCATTGCCAAAGACCTTCGCATCGCCAAAGACCTTCGCATTGCCAAAGACCTTCGCATTGTCGCAGACCTTCGCATTGCCGTAGACCAACGCATTGCCGCAGACCTCCGCATTGCCGTAGACCTTCGCATTGCCGTAGACCCACGCATCGCCATCATGGCTCAAGTTTTCTTCCTTTTCCAAATATCCTCCAAGGTCTCCTGCGTGGATGATCTCACCCCATTTTGTTGTAAAATCCACAAGCGCACGAATCTTGAATAGTTTTCTTCCTAAAACTGAAATGCTCATATCTGTAACAAGTTCATATTTTTTCATCTACACTCATCCTTTCCGCTATCGTCCGTATCACTGTCACGCCGATCCCTGCAAAGAAGTCAATAAATTTCATCATCCAGCACCACCTTCAAATACTTTGAACGCTTATGCTTTTTGCTGTTGCAAATACAGCTGAATATCGTATGCACCTTTACCCCCATCATTTTCGCCAATTCCTCCGGCGTATCTGCCACAGCCAGCGGCAGCGCAATCTCATCAAGTGTCACTGCCATGTAAAGGATTGATGGTGTAAATTCCTTGAGATCGATTCCCATAACTCTTTTGATCCGTTCAAAGAATCGGGACTTCGGAATGGTCTTGCCGGATTCCCAATTTTTATAAGTGTTTTCGATGATACCCAGCCGCAGCGAAACTTCTTCCACGGATAGCCCCATCTCTTCACGCCTTTTCCGCAAGGCATCACATATCCTTTCTTCCATCCGGTACACCGCCTTTCTCAAAAGGGCAGATCATCATCCTCGATGCTTTCATCTGCAGGATAGAATCCATCCTGCTTACCGCCTTCCGCTGCTTTTCTGTTTTCGGGCGCCTGCTTTTCTCCGTTGTCGCTTTTTCCTCCTGCGAAATACTGTTCCTCAACTACAACCTCCGTTGTCCAGTTTCGCTTTCCTTCCCTGTCCTCCCAGCTTCGCACCTGAATCCGCCCGACAATGCTGACCATCTGCCCTTTCTTGAAATGCTTCTCCGCAAATTCTCCAGCTTTACCGAAAGCAACGCAGTTGATGAAATCAGCCTCCTGCTCTCCCTGCCGCTTGAATCTCCGATCCACCGCCAGAGTATATCTTGCCACCGCCACAGGCTCTGCACCTTGGCTGTATCTCACCTCTGGGTCTCTTACCAGCCGGCCCATTATAATTACCTTGTTCGTAGGTCATGCCTCCTCTCACATCCATGTTTCAACTATGCATTTGTCATCTCTTTTATCTCTTCCGCACCATAATGCAAAACCTGCTTTGTTCACTTCTTTCCTGCATTCTTCTAACTTGGTCGAAAGAAAAACTACATTCGTTGGCTTATTTCCGTCAAATATCCGAACGGCAAAACATGTCGGAAAATCTTTCGGTTTGTTGTAAATTACTGCTACTGGAAAAATCAGCTCACTGAAATCTACATCTTTCAACGTTCCTACAAATTTGTTTTTAATCATCTTTGCTTCCTCCATATTCTCCATAGTCCATTCCGCCCTGCCGGATGGCTTTCATATACCGCACCCAGCCAATCTCTTCGAAGTAATCCTCTGCGGAGAAAACTACCTGATATCCTTTTGGCGGACGCAGCGGCATTTTTTTCTTTGTTTCCTTCACCTGCTCGATTTTTATTTCCGGTTTCTTTAGGTTGCGGCTGGTACTCCACCGCTTTGCGCCTTTTTTGATATTCTCTTTGGATATGTAGCTGGCAAGGCGGTTATCCTTCTGATTTTTGTAAAGGTGCTTTATGAGGACGGTACCATGCCCCCATTTTTCCAAAAGGATTTCCAAGCCCTCTTTCATGCTCAGGCCATCAAAGCCGCTCATCACTACATGATGATGCACCCTGCCGTTTTTCCCCTGGCTCTCTGTGACCGCTATGTATTGCAGATCGGAAAAGCCATTTTTCCTGCGGTACCGTTTCAGGCGAAGGAAAAAATTTGACAGCAGCCTTTTGGATTCGTCTATGGTTACCTCTGATGCGTAGGTCAATAAAACGAAGTAGTCCTTTCCATTGAAATTGGCATTGATAGTTCTGGTCAGGTTCTTTCTGGCGATCTGCAGATTCCGCTTCGCCTGTTCCTCTGAGGTGAGATTTTCTCTTCTGCCTCTCTCGTATTTTTTTCCGATGGTCCGTGGGCAATAAAATTCTTCTACCTCATAAACGTCCCCAGCCTTTATCTTTTTTCTGTACTTTGGCATCCCTGCTTCTCCTCCATTCTGTATTTCTTCTATATAAATATGAGAGTGTCCATTAAGTTAATTGCTTTATGGACAGCCACAGAGGCAATCGCCTCCTTCAAAAAAGGTCTCAGGAAATGCCGTTCAAAATAGCGAAAACCGTTGATTTTTCAACGTTTCTCTGCTATACTGTTAATAGATATGTACGGTCTCCTGAGACCTATCCCGTCTGTTTCCGGCAGGCGGGATTTTTTTATGTTTTATTTTGTTTCTTCCTTATAAATAGGCTCCTGTGCCGACCGCTCCTCTTCACAGTCGCAGGGTTCGCCGTGATCCAGATGGGCACCGCAGTTCCGGCAGACCTCATATTTACCTTCGTTCTTTCTTTGTGTCATAACGTCTCAACTCCTATTCGTTCATCATAATCAGGTGCAAGCCCGCTTTATAAATTATCCTGTACACTCTGGCAAAGAGATTTCAGGGCTGCTCGCAGCTTTGCCGCTTCTTCTCCTTCTGTTTCTTCTACCTTTGAAATACATTCAATCATTTGGTTGATCTGCTGCTGTACACCCTCGAAGTAAACCTTAAATCGGGTGATACCGGAAGAACCGGCTACTTTCAGTTTCTTTTCTGTATCCGTCTTGACCTGAGCCAATTCCGCCCTGGCTTTCAGCATGGCTTCTTCCGCTTCTTTCTGGGCAGCTTCATGGACTTCAATGGCTGCCTGTGCTTCTGCGGCTTCTTTTTTTGCTTTCTCCGCATCCTTCTTCGCCTTATCCAGCTTCTTCTGCATGGCAGCTTCTGCTTTCTCCTTTGCAGCAGCCTCCGCCTCTTTTCTGATCTTTTCCAGTTCGCTCTCATCAGGAAGGACCGTCTGATCTGCCTGCATCCGCAGTTCATCCATTTCCGTTTCCATAGCGGAGATCTTTTCTTCCGCTTCCTGCCGTGCTTTTTCTGCGGCTTCTTTCTGCAAAACCAAGGTTTCCAGCTTGTCCTCTGTCTCCTTATAAGCGGCATCCACGGCATTATCCTTTTCTGTCTGGAAGAGATCCAACTGAGACTGCAGTTTTTCCTTTTCTGCTCGTTCTGCTTCCAGCTCCTTGATCAGCTGTTCCATTTCTTTTGTGGTCATTTCCGCTACGGTCTTTGCCTCCCCTTCAATCTCATGGGCTTCGCCCACAAATTCTTCCCGCTCATCTGCCGGCAGGGAAAGGAGAAGCAACGCCTTTGTGGCAGAGTTCCCCATATCCGCAATCAACTGCGGATTCTGATATTCTCTGGCGATTTTCATGAAATTCTGAGCGGTACGTTCGGAAAACTCTACTTCGTTCTGCAGCCAGTCGCCCCATGCACCATGGGGCAAACACTGTTTTGCTTCACAGAGCCGCTTGCCGATCTCGATGATGGCTGACCCTGCCTGAAATTTATAAAAATTGATCTCCTGTGTAATGACCTCGATAGGTCTTGTCATTTCATTGCTCATGCTGCTGCCTCCTTCGCTTTTTTCTTTTGATTGCCTCCTTTGGCAACGATCTTCTCTAGCCATTCGTCCACAAAGGCTTTGATCTCCGGCTCCCGTTCATAGGAGCTGTTGTGTTCCGTCCTGCACTGAAGCACCCGTTTATTCTGCAGTTCCAGTGTAAAATAGGGCTTGTCCGGTTCTTCCGCCCTGCGGACGAAGAAAATGGCTGTTTCTCCGTTTGCCATCCTTTTCGCATAACTCCCGACACAATGATGCAAAGCCGTTCCCTCATACTGCAGTTCTTCCTGCGCCCTGGCAGGACGAATGAACAGTTCTCCCTTCTGCCATGCGAACTTTTCCAGTTTCTCTACAGCCTTTTGGAATTTTTCCTGATCGGCTTTGTTCTTTTCAAATTCGATCTGCGCCGTGGTGCGGTTATGAGCCTCCCGCAGGTTTTTAGGGAAAAGGATCTCTTTCTCACGAAGATCAAGCCCCAGCTGTTCGCATTCCCTGAGATAATCCCGATAGATGCCTGCCTCCCCTCTGATATAACAGGGCTCTCCTGCCTGTTTCTCTATGTAGTGTAAAATCTTCAATACACCGGCGTAGGGCAATGCCTGTTTGATGCTGCTTGCCTCAATGCAGCTCTCAAAAAGAGCAATGACTTCCTTTTCCGTCAGGCTGTTTCCTCTGCTTTCCCAAAGGGCGCTCAGTTTCGCTATATCATCCAATGTCCAATTTTGTGGCTTCTTCAGCTTCAACAGGCGAAGGGGGAAACGAAAACATTCCCGCAGCTGTTCCCTTTGCCAGCGGATGGCGTTTCTGTTTTCCTTTGTCATACCCCCGACTCTCTCATGGACGATTCCGTGATAGCCCCCTTTCCAAAGGAATTCCATCACAGGGTATTTGGCGTGGTATTCCAGAAAATGAACTGTGTTTTTGCTTCTTCTGGTATTTTCCTCCAGATATCCTTTCAGATCGGCATACTGCATGAGGGTCCCCTGCAGGGTCTCCTCTATGCCCCCGTCATAAAAGAAATATGATCCGTCATAGATGGAGTTATCTCCCCATCTGGTCCATTCCTCCAACTCGTATCGTTCACTGTGCATAAAATAGTTTTCTTTTGCTTCTTTCTGCCACTTGGCGGTCTTTTTGCCCCTGACGGCATAGCGGACGTTTTCCTGAAGGAAGTCCTCGATCCGTTCCCAACGGGCGGTTGGATCTCTGCGGAGCATCCATTGCCGGAAGAATACAGTCTCGCCGTCCGTCCCTTTTTGCACCGCTATGATGTTCTCGACAAAGCTGGCGTTGAATGCCCTGCTGTTCTCTAATACACAAAATACCTCTGCACCGCATTCTGGGCAGATGACCCGCATTCCTTGAACAAAGCGTTTGCTGCTGGCTCTGACCTGCCTGCCGCAGACGAAGCAGGTACCACGGACATTGCCTCTTTTATAAACCAGTGTGCTATCCTTCGGCAGGACTTCTCGGCGGATGTAGTCGATCAACCCCTCCGGTAAGGCTTCGGGGCAAAGCCGATAGTCTTCATCCATCAGTTCGCCCCGTTTCTGCCGTTCCCGTTTTTTCATTTCTTCTTTTGTCCGGCTTACCCATTGAGACAGGTTGTCGATCTGGTGATTCCCCGTGTCCTCTCTGTCTTTTCCCAAGAAACGTGCCAGAGCCTTTTCCTCCCGCTCCGAGATCAGGATATAATCTTGATTGTATCTATATAAGGAATGCAAAACTCCATCAGATACCCCTCCTTCCTGGTTGATGCCTTTTACCTCTCTGCTTTTCTTACCACAGACGATACGGAAAGAGTGCTGTTCTCTTCGGTAAGCGTTGCAGCTGTCATTCGACAGAAAATCTACCACTAGGAGGCGTTCCCCTTCTACCACAGGTTCTTTTACTGCGACCTTCCAGCGTACTCTGCTTTCTTCCCTGAATACTTCAAAGGGAATGGCTTTGATACTTTTCAGCTTCATACCATCGCCCCCTTAGAAAAAATCTTCCAGTTTGATGCAAACGCCTTTTTTTGGTGCTTCCGCAGACGTCTGCGGATCTGCTGTTTCTGTTAAGCCGAAATACTCCCTGGCCCAGCCGTATACGACCGCATCTTCAATCACAGCATGGTTTCCTGTTATTTGCTTGCGTGCTCTATTCTCAATTCCGGTCAAAGCTCTGGCAAGCGTCTTTTCTTCTTTCAGTACCTTTTCCGCTGCCGCTTCAGATGTAATCCGGTCAATGATATGCTCACCGACCAGTGCCAGATATCTGTTGTTCGGCTGCTTCTGAATTTCCGTATTTATCTTTTTGATTGCTTCTTCGATTTTTCCCATCGTCAAAACCTCCAAGTTCTGATACCATGTAAATAACTAATTTATCTAATCCCCCGAGGTGCTCCAACACCAAAGGGGATATTTTTATTTTTCTGCTTTTTGAAAAATATCCTCCAATTTCATGTGTGTGATATTTATAATCGCTCGAGTAGTTTGATATCTTCCTTCGCTTTTTCCTTTTAAGATGTTATACATCGTGGTCGGCGATACCCCTACTACCCATGCGAATTCCGAAACTGATTTGTAGTTATCGTATATCCACTTTTCCAAGTTCGGGTATACACTCCATCCCGGCTTTTTCATTGTTTCCCTATTCCTTTCGTTTTGTGATAGAATGAAACTGTATGGCTCCTCGAAGCAGCATCCCCGGTCAAAGGGGGTGATTGTTTTCTTCTTTTTCTTTTTTACATTTGCAGAACAACTGAAATCATCTATGGAAAATCAAGGTATTGATTCCATTGCACTTGCTGAAATGGTAGGTGTTTCTGTAGTTACTGTTAAGCGATGGTTGAATGGAACTTATAAACCGTGCTACGTGAATCTACCAAAACTCGTTCGCGTGCTCCAAGTTCCAGCTGACTATCTTTGCATAGAAGAATACTAATCTTCTACTCCACACTTTTATTTCAGCATCCCAGGGATGCTACTGCGAGAAGCCATGTTTTCATCTTGCAAAAACCTTCAATTTCTGCTACTATGTAAGTGACTAATTTATCCAATCCCCCGAGGTGTTCCAACACCAAAGGGGATATTTTTTATTTTCCTGCTTTCCAGAACAGTGCCGCTCCGGTTCCAATGGATGCCGCTGCCCAGCTGATGTTCAACGCCCATTCCACGTTATCCCGCATCACTACGGCCAGCCAACAGGATATCACTACTGCAGCAGCTGTTGCCAGAAGAAAGCGGATGCCTGTCCATACTGTCATCAGAAGCAGCTTTCTTTTTTTCTCTTTCAGCAGACGTTCTTCTCGTCTGATTTTTCTTTCTGCTGCTGTTGTCATACTCTCACCTTTCTCTTTCATGGCTTGTCCTTTCCATGGGGCAAAGCCCCTATGCTTCTTTGATTCCCAATTCCTCCCGCCGCTTCATGGCGTTCAGCTTCGCTTTCAGCAGTACTGCAGTGATCTCTCTGTCTCTTCTGGCTCTTTCTTCTGGAGAACACTCCTGTACAGAACAGGTTACCTTATATTCTTTCGGGGCTCTTCTTTTTGCCATAATCAACACCTCCTGTACACTTTATGTAATGAAAAATTTGTCCTATTCTTTCCTTGACTTATTTCATGCTTCTCCTATTCTTGAAATACAGGCTGTTGCCGCAGCTGAGTATATAGGAAAGGAGGAATATTTATGGAAAAAATCAATCCAGAAAAAGCCGCTCACAATGTTGCTACTGTTTTTTGTGAAAAGTTTCTTAGCACATCCAGTACCGCTTCTTATCTCGATCCTAATAGCAATGAATTCTATGACAAAGCCGCTAAAGCTGCTCAAATCTACGCCCTTGCATACGATATAGCCTTTGAAACAATCTCCTCCGAAAACAACGAAAATTAAATATATTTGATTTTCGTGTTTGGATTGCATCTTGTCATTTCAGAAAAGATGCAATCCATTTTTTTAACAACTAGGATACCTTCCTGAATGGTCATTCCGGCTTCTTTTATTTCTTCCACAAAATTTTTAGCTGTCTCTTCTACAAGTTCAACATTAACACCTTCTTTTTTAAGTTGTTTACGTCTACGCTCCGTATACATTTGGAACACCTCCTTTAACTAGCATTCTCCTTGGATTATCATTCCGTCTAATATATTAGATTTTCATGGCAAAAAAATATCACCAACTTTGCAATTTAAAGCATCAGCAATTTTCATAAGGGTACTCGTTTTTGTCACAACTTCTTCTTCATTCTCCAATTTTGAAATAATTGCTCTAGAAACTCCTGATTTCCTTGCAAGTTCCTCCTGCGTCATATTTCTTCGCTCTCTAAACTGCTTTATTTTATATGGCAAATTTGTCAACTCCCTTCCTCGTTTTATTCTACGCCATAAGTCTAACATATTAGACATTTCGTGTCAATACTTTTTCGTCTAAAATATTTGACAATATGATTTCGTCAATGTATAATAAAATAGACAAAAGGAAGGTGATCCTATGACATTGGGTGATTTAATTAAAATATATAGAACTGAACATGGAATGAGTATGGAGCAATTCGCAAAGAAAAGTTCACTCAGTAAGGCTTACATCGGTCTATTGGAAAAAAATAAGCATCCAAAAACCGGAAAACCGATCGCTCCCTCTTTAGAAAAAATAAAATTAGTTGCTAATGCCATGGATAAAGATTTTGATGATGTCATTCGTTTGATCGACAGTGAAGTAACTTTAAATAAAAAAGAAAAGGAATCTCTCCCGGAAGGTGCCATCCCCTACATTCCAGAACCTATGACTCGTATTCCGCTCGTTGGCTCCGTCAGCTGCGGCACACCTCTGTTTGCGGATGATAATATAGAAGATTATATTCCCACTCCTATAGGCAGTATCACAACAGGCGAAACCTACTTCTGGCTTCGTGCCAAAGGGGACAGCATGATAAATACAGGTATCCATGAGGGAGACTTGCTTTTGATTCGTCAGCAGAATGATGTTGATAGCGGCGATATAGCTGTCGTTGCCATCAATGAAGATGATGCCACCTTAAAGCGGGTCATAAAAAAGGAAAATGCACTGGTACTACAACCAGAAAACCCCGCCTATGAAACAAAGATATTTGTTGGAACAGAAATGGAAGATATCCATATCCGTGGTCGATTGATGAAACTGATGAAAGATTTTTAAAATAAAAACTCCCCCTGCAGTACCGCGAATACCACAAGGGGAAAGAAAGCCGTTTGTCCAACAACCTTCTAAAGTTACCATATCATATTATTTTTAATATATCAACTTTAGGGAGGAAAAAGTATGAAAAAGTATCTTTTTGTTATATTGTCTGGCATTCTGCTGTTTAGTCTGCCATCATGCGGAGGGAAAGATAATGTTATCGATGAACCACCTCAAGAAACGGAAACTGCCGAAGATGTACCCCATCGTACCGGCGATGAGTTTATTGGTATAAGTGATAAAGATATCAGTGATTTGAACATTTCCTTTTCAGATTCTATCCCGGAAGACGTTACCGGGAATTGGCGTCTTGCAACAATATCCGATGATATAGATTTTTTAGAATACGCAGCATCTTATTATAATAATTACTTCAAATCTGATGATGAGATACACTTTATTATAAATTATACTGATAATACCATTACTTGTATTTCAAAATATTACGATGAATTTATATTCCTTTCTGTAAGCGAACACGTTGAAGGAGAAGAAAATTCTGCCAAAAAATTACAAAGCGGAGATTTTCTTAATCAGTATTGGGTTTACTTGGACAATGGAGATATTGAGAAAATCGAAGAATAAAGTTTCTATCTAATTAAACTCTCTCAACAATATTTTTAAAAGGATACGATATTGATTTGAGATAAAATAAAAAATCCCCTCTCCTGCGCCAACAGGAAAGAGGATTTCATAAGGGTGGTCGCATGATACAACCACAGCCTCAGCAACTGTTATTGTAGCATAAAACCCATTTTTTATAACGTACATAATAATATCTTTGAAAAAGAGGTCTCACATGGAAAAATTATACGCCCTCATCGTCTCTCTCGGCGAAAAATACCAAGCTAAAAAAATCGTCCTCTTCGGCTCCCGTGCCAGAGGGGACAATCACGACCGTAGCGATATCGATCTGGCCATCTACGGTATGCCGAAGGAAAATCATGCCCGTTTCTGGTCCGATATTGACGATCTCCCTACCCTGCTGAAATTTGATCTGGTTCATATAGATGAAGACACCGATGCAGAATTGGCAAAAAATATTGAAAAGGATGGTGTGACACTTTATGAGCGACTTTAATAAAAAATCTGCAAACCTTGAAAGAGCCGTGCAACGCTTGCAGGAAACCATCAAAGAATACGAAGAAACCCATAGTGATTCCGTTCGTGACGGTGGCATCCAGCGTTTTGAATTCTGCATGGAACTGGCATGGAAAACCACCCGTGAATATCTGTTGGATCAGGGCTTCGTAGATATCAACAGCCCCAAGGCAGTTATGCGGGAAGCATACGCCTATGGCATTCTGAATGACGAAGCTGTCTGGATTCATGCACTGAATGATCGGAACTTGACCTCTCATGTTTACGATGAAAAAACCGCAGATGAAATCTTTTCCCGTATTCAAAACGATTATGTTTCTATTTTGAAAGAACTTTCTCAGTATTTTATTGAGAAATAAATAAAAAAATCCCCTCTCCTGTTGGCGCAGGAAAGAGGATTCATAGAGCGGTCGTAAGATACAACCACACCTAGCAACTGTTATTGTATCATAAAGACCGCTTTATTTCCATACAAAAAAATAAAGGAGGTCTTTTTTTATGATCGCGATCTATGCACGACAATCCGTCGAGAAAAAAGACAGCATCAGCATCGAAAGCCAGATCGAGTATGCGAAGCGAGAGATCTTCTCCGAGGACTACCGGGTCTACCAGGACAGCGGCTATTCCGGAAAGAACACCAACCGCCCTGCTTTCCATCAGATGATGGAGGATATCCGAAACGGCTCCATCGAGAAGGTCGTGGTATACCGTTTGGACCGTATCAGCCGTTCCATCATGGACTTTGCGGATTTCATCGATGTGCTGGAATCCAACCGGATCTCTTTCGTCTCCGCCACAGAGAAATTCGACACCTCCACCCCCATGGGACGGGCCATGCTGTATATCATCGTGGTTTTCGCTCAGCTGGAACGGGAGACCATCGCCGAACGTGTGCGAGACAACTACTATACCCGGGTGAAAAAAGGTGCCTGGGGCGGCGGTCCTGCGGCTTTCGGCTTCGACCTGGTACGAACTACCATCGACGGCAAAAAGGCGACCATCTGCCAGCCAAACGAGAAAATAGAAGTGGTGCGGCGCATATTCGAATTATACTCCAAGCCATACACCAGTCTGGCGGATGTGCAAAAACAGCTCATTCAGGACGGTGTGCTGTCCTCCGGCGGTGTAAATTTCGACAATGTCAAGCTGTCCTCCATCCTGAAAAATCCTGCATACGTGCAGGCGGATATCTCCATATACAACTACTATCAATCCCGAAAGGCTGTCATGGCAAACGAACCGGAGGATTTCGACGGCATCCACGGCTGTATCCTAGTAGGCAAACGAGATGCCAGCGAACGAAAATACAAAGACGTTTCCGAACACCTACTTGCCATCGGTCACCACAAAGGCATCGTGGATAGTGCATCCTTCCTCTTCTGCCAGCAGAAGCTTTCCCAGAACCGACAGATCAAAAATGCCTTCAAAGGGAAATATTCCTGGCTGACGGGACTGGTCAAATGCGGACACTGCGGCTATGCCTTCTCCGTCCGTTTCAGCAACACCAAAGACGGACGCACCCCCTATTTCACCTGTTCCGGCAAATACTTACATAAGGCCTGTGATGCCAAGCAGACCCATCGGGTCAAGGATGTGGAAGAATATGTGCAGGCGAAGCTGGTAGAGCGTTCCCAGAACTATCATCTGGCGAGGGAGAAAAAAGAGGATCCTTCCATCAAGGAAAAGCAAAAGAAGCTGCTGGAACTGGATGCCAAGATAGACAACCTGCTCTTCTCTCTGGAATCCGTCAGCAATATCTCAGCGGAATATATCAACCGGCGCATCGAAGCCATACATCGGGAAAAGCAGCTGATCCTGCATCAGTGCGCCGAAGCCGTGGAGGAATACAATACCATAGAGATCCGCCCCTTCTCCGCTGCCGACTGGGAAGTCACTTCCTTCGAGGAAAAAAGGAATATCGCCCGCTCCATGGTCAATACGGTTATCCTCTCCGAAGATGGTATTCATATCGATTGGAAATAAATAAAGGTGGTCACAAACCTTGATTTTTCAAGAGTTCTGACCGCCTTTACTTTTGTTTTAGGTGTTGATAGCCTTGACTGGAAAGAACAAGGTGCCGAAGCAGAGATCAACCAAGTCCTGAATCACAAACATTTAGGCAATGGCTCCATCATCCTCTTCCACAACGACGCAAAATACACTCCGCAGGTGCTGGATACCATCTTAAAAGGTCTAAAGGAAAAGGGCTTTGAAATCGTCCCCATTTCCGAACTGATCCATCGTGACAACTTCGAAATGGATCACGAAGGCCGCCAGATTCCAAAAACAACAGAATCCTAATCACCAGCAGCACAAATATACTCCATAAAACGATAAATCGAGTTTTCTTAAAAGGATTCCAATGAACCAGCAAAATCCCTACACATCATGCAGGGATTTTGCTGTCTATTATTCATATTTTCCGGCAACATCTTCTATTGCACTATAATCATACTGCAGTTCATCATAATTCACTGCCTGCGAAGCAATTTTTTCCAATTCATCCATTGAAATATTTCCCTCTACATACAAAGTGAGGTCACCATGAAACCAAATAATCTGGTTTCTATTTCCCTTTTCCTCTTTATAGAGCTTTCCTTCCTCTTTTTTGATTCCATCAGGTACATGAGCGTCATTGTAATCATAATCTGCAGACTGGACAAAATATACAAATTGCGTTTCTGTAGGAAAATCATAGAAGATTTCTGTAAACGTCCAATTCCCAGGGGATTTAGACTGTATTCTTCTATCCTTATAATAAAAACCATCAGGAACATAGGTAAGGACAAAATAATCTTTCCAGTGATCCGGTTTGCGTGTCTCGGCAAAAATATCCTCTACCAAATACGTTGGTCCGCCATTTGCCATTTCTTCTTTTCTATATTCGTCCCATACAGCTCTAAATTCCTGTCTTCTATCAATATCTGCAAATAATTCCTCTGTTGTGTCAAAGCCATCTAATAACACATTGGAAATCAATTCTCTTCTAGCTATCCTGAAGCCAATGAAAATCACAAATACCAAAACCGCCAGAATCAACCGTTTCCCTTTTGCTTTACTTCCTCTTATCTCGTCTTTTCTTTCGAGATCAAGCTCCACGGCATCATTTTTTTCTTTTCCAAACGCATCAGGTGTCGTTCTTTCATAAGGATCAACGCTTGTCCCTCTCTTCATTCTGGCAACAAACCTTAAGATTGCAAGCAGGAAAAGGACAAAAAGCAGAACAATAAAGTATTTCTGATGATCAAACGCAATCTGTGCTTTGTTCAATCCCCAAAACACCAATAACATGCCCGCAAAAATAATGTATGTAACCAAATTAAGATGTTTCATCTGAGGCTCCCCCATCCTATTCTAAAAAGAAAAATCGAATGATTTTTTGTCTTTATGGAAGTGTACTATTTTCAATCTCCATATCTGAACAAGCAGATTGTTTTTATTCGCTTACGGTCATTTCATCCAATACAGAAAGAGCAACTTCTTTTTCCTCCTCTGCAGACAAATCTGAATCCGGCTCAATTTCCGTAACAGTATCCTCTTTGATGGAATAAATGAATGTGGCAAACTGATTGGCACCATAATATACCTGCGCAAGTACCTTATCATCCTGCTGTGCAATGATGGTATTTTCCGGATCAATCTGCCATTCGTCATCAGAAATCAGATCTAGGGTAAGCAGAGGAGAATACCCCTCACTCGATGATTGATCCGAAAGAGCAATATGATACAAGGTATGTTTTACATCATCGTATTCTCCGCTGTTTTCTTGAGAAGCAAGGGTACGGACCTCAACGCCGGGGTAAGAAATATCAGAGGTTTCTGCAATAAGCTTGTATTTGATATAATGATTTACAGCTTCAGCATTTTTCCCTTCTTTATAGTAAGTCCGCAATGTATTCACCGGGTCTTTGTCCGGCATCCCCGGTAACCTGCAGGAGCTTACTGAAAATATCAGTATTGATATCAGAAAAAGGCAACTGATTTTTCTATGGGATAAAGAATCTCTTTTCATCATGCAACCTCCCAACCGACAATGGATGCTATCCATATAATATAATGCCACCGAAAAAAACGATCAAATCAAATTACGGATATTCTCGGCATAGCATTTATCTATTACCGTTCCAATCTTTGTCTGACCACCTCATACATCAGTACCCCTGCCGCAATGGATGCATTCAGGCTTTCCGCCTGCCCTAGCATGGGGATTTTCACCAAATGGTCGCAAAGGTCTGCAGCTTTCTCACTCAGTCCTCTGGCTTCATTGCCAATCAGGAAAGCGCAGGAAGTTTTCAGATCCAGATCATAAGGGAACCTATTCCCTTTCAAGTGCGCTGCATAAAGAGGAATCTCGTTTTCCTTTAGCTTTGCGGAAATCTCATTCAAATCCACATTTTGAAACACAGGCACATGGAACAAAGAACCCATGGTAGAACGCAGCACCTTTGGATTATAAAGGTCTACACTGCCCTTGGACAGAAACACCCCATCCGCACCGCAGGCATCTGCCGTACGAATAACCGTCCCCAGATTACCTGGATCGTTCAGTTCTTCTGCCAAAAGGAAAAAAGGATTCTCTTTTACAAACATAACCTCTTCATCCCATTCCAGCTTTTTGCAGACTGCTAAAATGCCCTGGGGATTTTCTGTATCACAAATGGATGCAAACAGCGCATCAGGCAGGCAGAGTACTTCTGCTTTTTTTTCATATCGATTCAGGTCATTTTCCGCCGCAAAGGTCTCGCTGACGGCATAGGCTTCCACCGCCCAATCCGCAGGCACTTCCTTGATAAAACGCAGCCCTTCTGCTACGAAAACACTTTCTTTATCCCTGTTTTTCTTTATCTTCAATCCATTCAGCCGTTTCATCCATTTATTGTCCCGACTTTCGATTCTTTTCATGGTATCACCTCTTTCTCCTATGATACGGGAGAAACCATCCCTTTGCAAGAAAAAGGATGCAACTTTCTAAGTTTTATGATATGATTTGTACAAGAGAGAAAACAATATCACAAAGAGGAGTGATCCATTATGACACCAAAGGAAAAAAGAAAAGAACTTTTAAGTGCGACTCTTGTAAAAAACCTGGAACGCCGCCATTTTGAAGCCTATTACTGCCCCACAGCGGCAGAAGCCGTAGAAAAAGCCCTGTCCCTGATCCCCGAAGGCAGCAGCATCACATGGGGCGGTTCCATGACTATCCGTGACATGGGTCTGACAAAGGCTGTCAAAGAAGGCAACTATACGGTCATCGACAGAGACACCGCTGCAAATCCCACAGAAATGCGTGAAATGATGCGTCAGGGTCTTTTAACAGACTACTACCTGACAAGCACAAACGCCATTTCCGAGGATGGTGTGCTGGTGAATATCGATGGCACAGGCAATCGTGTGGCTTCCATCTGCTTCGGCCCCAACAACGTCATCGTCATGTGCGGTTTGAACAAAGTTGCCCAGGATGTTGATGCAGCCATCAAAAGAGTAAGAGGCTATGCTGCTCCCGTCAACAGTATGCGCTTCATGGGCAAAACCCCCTGTGCCGTAGACGGCACCTGCCATAACTGCACCTCCCCCGAATGTATCTGTAATCAGGTGCTGGTGACAAGAGTTTGCCGCCCCACAGGCCGTATCAAAGTCATCCTGATCGGCGAAGAACTGGGCTATTAAGAAAAATATATTCCCTGTCAGATTGGCAGGGTTTTTCTTTTGAAAGGAGGAAACCTATGAAAATCATGGTGGACGCCGATGCCTGCCCGGTAAAGGAACTCATCATCGACTGTGCCAAAAAACAAGGTCTGGAAGTCATCATGGTCTGTGACGTAGCCCATATACTATTTTATAACGAGGATTTCGTCACCATCGTTACAGTAGACCAAGGTGCAGACAGCGCAGACCTCGCTATTGCCAACCGCACACTGGCAGGCGATATCTGTATCACGCAGGATTATGGCTTGGCTTCCCTCCTGCTGGCGAAAAAAGCCACTGTCCTCCACCCCAACGGCTTCTTCTTTACTTCTGAAAACATCGACCGCATGCTTTTTGAGCGTCACCTTTCCAGAGAAATGCGCCGACAAAAAAAATCCCGCGGCGGACATATCCGCAAGCGCACCAAAGAAGATGATGAAAAATTCCTTTCCGCACTGGAAAGAGCCATCAAAAGCGAAAAACAGCAACCATAAAGCAGAAACCCCTATCCAATTGGATAGGGGTTTTTTATCTGCATGAAATCCATATTTTAAACTAACACAGGCAATGCCTTCCGCAACGGCAACGTAGGCGCACTTGTCTTTTTCTGAAAAAAATGCTAGAATTTCCTTATAAGATCCTATACAGACAAGGAGGAATGAATAATGTATACCACAAGCATTGCCATTCAGGTTTTGCCTGATGTTTCCGATATCAAAACTGTCTGCGCCATCGTAGACAAAGTCATCGCTTATATTGAAAGCACAGGCTGTCATTATGAGGTTGGCCCCTTTGAAACAGTAGTAGAAGGCGATTTTGACAAACTGATGGAGATCATCAAACGCTGTCAGGAGATTCCCATTGAAGAAGGCTCTCCCTCTACCAAAGCATATGTGAAGATCTTCCACAACCCTGCAGGTGTTCTCACCATCAACGAAAAAATCGATAAATACAGATAAATCAACAAATCAGAAAAGGAAAAGAACTATGAAATATATTATTTTTGACCTGGACGGTACCCTCATCGATTCCATGCCCATTTGGCGCGGCACAGGAGAGACCTTCCTCACCAGACATCACTTTCCCGTTCCGGAAAATCTGCTGGATGTGGTAAAAAGCCAGACATTATATCAGTCTGCGGAATATTTTCGTGATACACTGGGCGTTCCCATGGAACCCCAGGCTATTGTAGACGAGATTATCAACTATGTGGAGGATGCCTATCGCCATACCATTCCCCTGAAGGAAGGCGCAAAAGCATATCTGGAAACTATGGCGGGAAAAGGCGTAAAAATGTGCATCCTTACCGCTTCGGAAGCAAGCTATATCCTGCCTGCGCTGGATCGTCTGGATATCCATAAATACTTCGACTGCATCCTTACCTGTACGGAGTTGGGGGAATATAAGGAGGACGGTAAAGCATACCTGACTGCCATGGAAAAATTGGGCGGCACACTGGAAGATACCGTTGTTTTCGAAGATGCTGGTTATGCGGTAAAAGGCGCAAAAGCCGCAGGGTTTACCGTCTATGCCGTTCTGGACCATTCCATCCGTGAAAACGAGATCGAAAAAATCGAAAAACTGGCAGATAAATGCATTCGTTCTTATCAAGAACTGCTGTAAAAACAGGAGGTCATACCCTTGAAAAAACAGAGATTGCACGTTCTGGTCATGGATGGTCAAGGCGGTCAGTTGGGCAGTCAGCTCATCAAAGCACTGCAAGCATATCAGGATCAGCTGAACATCATAGCCGTGGGAACCAATGCCACTGCCACCGCAGCCATGCTCAAAGCAGGGGCAAAGCAGGCCGCCACAGGGGAAAACCCTGTCATCGTTGCCTGCCGCAAAGCGGATGTCATCATTGGGCCCATCGGTATCGTCATCGCAGATGCCATGTTAGGGGAAGTGACGCCGGCTATGGCAGTCGCAGTGGGTCAGGCCGATGCCACCCGCATCCTCATCCCTGT
This sequence comes from Bacillota bacterium, assembly GCA_021768705.1. Taxonomy (GTDB): domain Bacteria; phylum Bacillota; class Clostridia; order Lachnospirales; family Anaerotignaceae; genus Anaerotignum_A. The sequence continues at coordinate 14,260 of JAETUG010000009.1, read as the reverse complement.
CAATAAATGCGAAAACCTGATCGCAGGCGTTTCCAATCTGCCTATGTCCGCCTTGATACAGGATGCCGTTGCGAAGCTGGAAAAAATTCTGGAAGATCGTTGGGAATGTCTTACATAAAAAGCCTGTATGGTAAAACCATCCCAAAACCAAATCTATAAAACAAAAAAAGAAAGCCGTAAGACAGCTGTGTCCTGCGGCTTTTGTTCTGCAAAGCAGTTTTCTTTGTAGGAGCATCAATCCTCTATGTTCTCGCCTCGGTAATAGGCAGCGGCTCTTTCCGGGCTTACCATATTGATAAAGCAATCCGTAGCATATTCAAACCCGGCGAAACCGCCGATGCGAGGCAAAATTTCAATATGCCAATGGAAATCCCTGTTTCTGGGGCCATCCATCACACAGATATTATAGCCGATATCCTCCTTAAGTTTTGTGATCTTTTGCAATGTCTCCCACAAAAGCTTGGCAAGGTCTTTTCTCTGGGCATCGTCCATATCCCCAAAGTCCCTCTGATGCAGCTTGGGTGCTAGCCAGACCTCATAGGGAAATCTGCCTGCATAGGGAGCGATGGCAATGAAATGCTCTGTCTCCCCCGCAATACGTTTCCCTTGCCCTTTTTCATAAGTCAGCATTTTGCAGAAAAGGCAATCCTCTCCCTGCATTTTTTCTGCCATAGCCGCCGCCCGTCTGGGCACGACAGGCAGCCCCATCAACTGCCAATGGGAATGGCGGATGCTCATACCGGCAGAAGGGCCGCAGTTCTTGAAGATCTGCACATATTGTGTATGCTCTCGGGTGCGGAAATGATTCAGTCTGTCCTGCAATACATGCAACACCTTTTCGATGTGTTCCACGCTGAAGGCGTCGATAGTCTCATTATGATTAGGGGTATCCACCAGCACTTCGTGCCTCCCCCTGCCCGCTGTCTGTTCGTAAAAGGCTTCCCCTTCCAGCTCGCCGCAGTCTTCCTTCACCGCAGGGAACATATTGGGAAATACCCGCATCTGCCATGCCCCGTCAGGACCATCCTGATAGACTGCATCTGTGGTCCATGTTTCATGGCCGCCACAGAAGGGACAGTTTTCATTATTCGTATTTTTCGCCTTGGTATTATGGACAAATTCATAGGGGCGATTCTTTCGATTTTCCGCGTAAAGCGTCATTTCTCCCGTAAAGGGATTTGTTCTGAATTCAGACATGCTCATTCCCCTTTCTGATACATCCATTTTTCAATGCCGCAGAAAACATTGCTTTCCACAGGGCTGATCTCCCCGCCGATATTTTTAGAAGCGAATACTGCCTGATTGCGATAAGCGATGCTGATATAAGGCAATTCCTCCGCTAGTTTTTTCTGCAGGCTGCTGTAGGCCAGCAAAGTCTGCCCCTCGCCCACAGCTGTTTTCGCTGCCTCCAGAAGCTGATCCACCTCAGGATTGCTGTAGCCGATATAGTTCAGGCTGCCCCCTGTGCCAAAGAAAGGTGCCAGGTCTGTCACCTCGGAGCATTTCCAGCCACCCACAACAATATCATACTGTCCGTTGATGAATTTTTCCTGATATACTTCAAAGGGCTGTTTATCAATGCTGATCTCAAAGCCGATGGCAGTCAGTTCTTCCTTCATCTTGGAAGCGATCTGCATTCTGCCAGTGTTTTCCTGATTTACCAGAATCGTTGCCTGCAGGGGCTTGGATATGCCATTGGCGGTTTTTTCCAGTCTGCCGTTGCCATCTGTATCTGTCCAACCACCATTTTTCAGGAAGGTAGACGCCATGGTCGGGTTGTATCCATACAGAGCCACATTTTCCTCGTAGAGCCAGCTTTTGGGGTTGATGGGCGTATTTGTCATCACGCCATAATTCAAATAAACGCTTTCCATCAGGCTTTCCTTGGGCAGGGCATAAGCCACCGCCTGCCGCAGGGATTTATCCTGAAAGAGATCCCGTCTGAAATTGAAAGCGATAAAATCATATTCATTGGAGGTATACTGATAGATACCGGAAATCCCTTCATCGGCATATTTGCCTGCTTCCATGGCATCCGTCACCAACACATCGGTCATCCCCTGCTCGAAAGCATTGATATCTGTTTCTTCCCCTGCTGTAACCTTCACACGTACACGGGAAATATTCGGCGCATCTCCATGATAGGAAGGGTTCGCTTCCAGTGTCAGTTCTGCTGCCTGTTTATAGGAAACCAGACTATAGGGGCCATTGCCCATAGGTTTCAAGTTGATCTCCGCCTTAGGGTCATTCTGTCCACCGTAATAGGCTGCGGAAATGACAGGAAAGCGCAAAGCGGAGATATTAGAACTGAAATTATCATGGAATGTGAACACGACCGTGTATTCTCCTGCTTTTGTGCATCCGCTGACATAATTCAGAACTTTTTTATAGACTGCATCCTCCGGAGCATTTCTGATGGTATTCAGAGAATAGACCACATCATCGGCAGTCACTTTCCCACCATTCTGCCAAAGGAGATTTTGGTTCAGCTGCACTGTCAGGCTCCTGCCGTCGGGGCTAAATTCCCAGCTTTCTGCCACAGCAGGACAGGCTTTGCCGCTTTCATCAAAGTCCATCAGGGGCAGATACATCAGCTTCAAAATACGGTCTACTGTTTCTTCTCTATTCAAAAGGGGGTTGAGGGTTTCCGGGATACGCATGGAAAGATTCAGGGTACCTGTCTCCCCCTCCTGCATATTTTCCCCGCCCACTGCAGTAAAATCTTCTTCCGTCTGCTCTTGTCCGCCCTGCCTGCAGCCAGAAAGGCAAAGGCAAAGGGTCAGCAAAAGCAGCCAAATCCTTTTTTTCATATTTCTTCAAATCCTCTCAAAAGCCATCACAGGCGATACAAAAAGCAGTATATCTTTTCCGCCAGTTCCACCCGTTTCACATAGCTTTTCGTTTCTCCATAGGGTATTTCATCCAACGTGATGCCGTCACGGCTCATTTCTTCATCAGCCAGCCAACGGGCAACATTCCCATGGCCTGCGTTATATCCTGCCAGGGCGGTCTCCTGCACACCATCGAATTTTTCATTGAGCCAGTGCAGATACCAACAGCCGATACGGATATTGGTGTCCGGGTCGGTCAGATCGATGGCAGAGGGGTCTAACCCCATCTGCTCCGCCGCCCACCAACCGGTCTCTTTCGTCACCTGCATCAGCCCCACGGCATCCGCGGACGAGACTGCCTCCGGCTCAAAACGGCTCTCGCAAAAAATGACACCATAGACCAGGCTTTCCTCCAGCTGATACTGGGCAGCGTATTTCTCCACCATATCCTGATATTTCAAAGGCAGGACACGGGGAAGCACCACACAATAGCCAAAGGTCGCCAGCAGTACCAAAGACACCGCCAGCGTAAACAATTTCTTTATGAATCGAATCATTGTCGTTAGCTTCCTTTATATTTTTTTCAAAAGTTCAGACAGCTGCCCCTGCAGATATGCCAGGTCTTTGCTGTTATCAATGACAGTATCCGCCGCCTGCTTATATTCCTCCCAGCTTTTCTGGTTGGCGATACGGGCCTTTGCCAGTTCATAGGTCACACCATCCCTTGCCATGACCCTTTGGGCGCGGACTTCCGGGTCGGCATAGACCACCCAGACCCAATCGCAGACCTGTTCCAGTCCGGCTTCCAAAAGCAACGGCGCATCCAGAACGATGGCTATGGCTGTGCCTGCTTCTTTTGCTGCAGCGATCTGTCTGTCTACCTCTGCACAGATATATTTATGGGTACACTGATTCAGAAATGCCAGTTTTTCCCCATCGTTGAACACGATCTCGCCCAATTTTTTACGGATGATATTACCATCCTCGTCCAAAATTCCCGTACCGTAATATGCAATGATCTCCTGATAAGCAGGTTTCCCTTTCAAAATGATCTCATGGGCGATTTGATCTGCATCTACAATGACTGCCCCCGCTTCCGCAAGGCTCTTACTGACAACACTTTTGCCGCTGCCTGTGCCTCCTGTCAAACCAATTACTTTCATAGCTTTCTACCTCTTTTTATTTCGCTTCGAACCAGGATGCGCCCTCATGCACATCCACATCCAGAGGAACATCAAGTTCCACTGCCTGTTCCATGTTATCTTTCAGAATTTTTGCCACAGCTTCTTTTTCGTCCTTGTGGGTCTCGATGAGCAGTTCATCGTGTACCTGCAAAATCAGACGGGAACGATAGCCCCCTTCTTTCAGTGCTTTATGCACCTTCACCATGGCGATCTTGATGATATCCGCAGCACTGCCCTGAATGGGCATATTCATCGCCACCCGTTCGCCAAAGGAACGCTGGATAAAATTGCCGCTCTGCAGTTCCGGCATAGCCCGTCTGCGGTGCCACAGGGTAGAAACATAACCTTGTTCTGTGGCATTTTTGATGGTTTCTTCCATATATGTTTTGATTTTGGGATATTTCGTAAAGTATGCGGAGATATAAGCATCTGCTTCTTTTCTGGTAATGCCTAAATCCTGACTCAGGCTAAAAGCACCAATGCCGTAAACAATACCAAAATTGACCGCCTTGGCATTGCTTCTCTGCAAAGGTGTCACCTCATCAAAGGGCACATGGAACACCTGAGAAGCCGTCAATCTATGGATATCCTGATCGTTTTTGAAGGCATCGATCAGGGTTTTATCCCCGGAAATATGAGCCAAAACACGCAGCTCGATCTGGGAATAGTCCGCATCCAGGAAGCAGTAATCTTCGCTTTCGGGAATGAATACCTTTCGCAGCTCCCGTCCCAGTTCCAGACGGACAGGGATATTTTGCAGATTGGGCTCCGTAGAGGAGATACGCCCGGTTGCTGTGATGGTCTGGTTAAAGGTAGAGTAGATTTTCTCCGTATCCATATCCATCACTGCCAGAAGTCCATCAGCATAGGTGCTTTTCAGCTTTGCCAGCTGTCTGTAGTTCAGGATATGCTCCACAATAGGGTGTTCGGTACGCAGCTTTTCCAGTACGTCTGCCGCTGTGGAATAGCCGGTCTTTGTCTTTTTGCCGCCCTTCAGCCCCAGCTTTTCAAAAAGGATCACGCCCAACTGTTTGGGGGAATTTACGTTAAATTTCTCCCCTGCCAGTGCATAGATTTCCTCTTCCATGCCATCCATGCTCTCTTCCAGTCGTTTCTGATAAGCCAGCAAGGCTTTTTTGTCCACCTTGATGCCGTATTTTTCCATATCCGCCAATACATAGATCAAGGGCATTTCGATTTCATAAAACAAGTTTTCCTGTCCGTTTTCTTTCAGCTTTTCTGCCATCACAGCCTTTGCACGGAAGGATATCTCCGCCTGTCTGGCTGCAAAGGCCGTTCTTTCTGCTTCGGGCAGCTCTGCAAATGCCTTTTTCGCCCTGCCTTTCCCGAATACTTCCTCTGCAGAAGGGTATGTTTCGTTCAGGAAGGTATTGGCGATATCGTCATATTCATAGGAGCTGCCTGTGGCATTCAAGATATACGCCCCAATGGCAGTATCAAAGGATGCTTCAAAGCCATCATAGCCATAGCCTCGCAGCAGCTTGATATCCCGCTTTACATCGTGACCGATTTTTTTATAGGCAGGATCTTGGAAGAAATCCTTGAAGATTTTCAGAATATCATCCATCAAAAGCTGCATGGATGCTTCCACAAAAACACCGCCCAGCTTTTCCTGATACAGGGCAAGCCCCTGACATTCGTCATGATCATATATGAAAATATAAGCTGTTTCGCCTTTTTCCAGAGCAGCCATGATGCTTTCTGCACCTTCCCTGTCGGCAATCAGCTCATAGCTTTTTTCTTCCTTTTTTGGCGCAGCGGCAACAGCCCCCTCAAAGCGGCTGAACATACTCTTGAATTCCAGTCGTTTCACCAATTCATAGGCTGCAGCGTTGAACATATCATTGATCTTCAGCCCATCCCTGTTCCATTCCAAGGGCATATCCCTTACGATGGTCGCCAAAAACTTGCTCAATCTCGCCTGTTCCTGAAATTCTGCCAGATTTTCCGATGCTTTTTTCGGCTTAATTTCCGCCGCATGTTCGATAGCCGTTTCAATATCGTGATACTGCTGGATAATCTTCGCCGCCGTTTTTTCGCCAATGCCAGGCACACCGGGGATATTATCGGAGGCATCCCCCATAAGGGCCTTCATATCGATAAACTCCGTAGGTGTCACTCCATATTTTTCCACAACATCTGCCGCATAGTAATCCTCTGTTTCCGTGCGTCCCCCTTTGGTCTTGGGGATGCGGACTTTCAACTTTTCCCCTGCAATCTGCAGCAGGTCTCTGTCACCGGATACCACCACAGGCAGCACACCGTTTTTCTCCGCCAGGGCAGACAGCGTCCCCAAAATATCATCGGCTTCATAGCCTTCCTGTTCAAAAATGGGGATGTGCATAGTCTGCAGCACTTCTTTCAGCAGGGGCATCTGCTCCCGCAGTTCTTCGGGCATCCCCTTTCTTGTCCCCTTATATCCATCAAAGGTTTTGTGACGAAAAGTGGGCGCATGCAGGTCGAAAGCAACCGCCAGATAATCGGGATTTTCTTCGTCCATCAGTTTAAACAAAATATTCAGAAAACCATATACCCCATTGGTATAGCGGCCTTCCCCATTGGTCAGCAAAGGAACCCCATAAAAGGCACGATTCACAATGCTGTTCCCATCGATCAGCATGATTTTTTCAGCCATAAAAATAGCCTCCCATGTTCAAATTTGGAAAGCAGGATCAGAAGCAGACAGCATTTTTCTGCCTTGCTTTCATCGCTTTCCTATATCTATAAAAAGCAAAAATGCATAAGACTCCACATTAAATTTCATTATACACCAAAATCATGAAAAAACCTATCTTCGGACAGAAAAAAATACCCAGACAATATACTTTTTTCTTTTCATTTGCATATAGTTGAAAGAAATCAGTTTCTCTCAGGAGGAGTAATATGAAAAAGAAGATCAGTTTGGCTCTGGCAGGGCTGTTGTGCTTAACTGCAGGGGTAGGCTGCAGTTCGCAGCCAGAGGAGGATGCCCTGACGCCGGTGCGGCTCAATGAGGTGGTTCATTCCGTCTTTTACGCACCTCAGTATGTGGCTTTGGAAAAGGGATTCTTTGAAGAGGAAGGGCTGGATGTAACAGTGGCTGTGGGCAACGGCGCTGATAAATCCATGACCGCTTTGCTTTCCGATTCCGCGGACATCGCCCTTTTGGGCACCGAAGCGGGTCTGTATGTCTATGCGGAAGGAAAAGAGGACTATCCGAAAACCTTTGCCCAGCTGACCCAGCGGGCAGGCAATTTCTTAGTTTCCCGTCAGGAGGAACCGGATTTCCAGTGGTCTGATCTGGAAGGAAAATCCGTGATTGGCGGCAGATTGGGCGGTATGCCTGAATTGGTGCTGGAATATGTCATCAAAGAAAACGGCATGACCATTGGGGAGGATATAGAGATCATCAATAATATCGATTTTTCCTCCACCGCCGGAGCTTTTCTGGGCGACGTAGGCGATTATACCGTAGAATTTGAGCCTGCAGCAACCACATTGGAACAGAGCGGTGCCGGGCATATCGTCGCTTCTTTGGGGGAAGCCAGCGGCTATGTCCCCTATACTGTTTATATGGCGCAGGATGCTTTCCTGAAGGAACATCCCGATGTGGTAGAAGCTTTCACCCGTGCCATCTATAAGGGGCAGCAGTGGGTAGACAGTCATACCTCCGCTGAAATTGCGGAGGTCATTCTGCCACAGTTCCCCGATAGCGATGCAGAAACGCTGACGACCATCATCGAACGCTACAAATCTCAGGATACTTGGAAAACAGATCCCACCGTTTCCGAGGAAGGCTTCGCTCTCATTCAGGAGATTATGATGGAGGGCGGCGAATTGGCGGAAGCCATTCCCTACAGGGATATCGTCGTAACCGATTTTGCCAAAAAAGTCATGCAGTAACTTAAATTTGTTTCTTTCATCAAAAAAGGGGCAGCAGGTTCTTGCCTGTTGCTCCCCTTTTTCTTTTACGCCTTTTTCATTCGTCAAATGCTTACTCCGGTGCTGTTTCATCTTTCTGTACTCTTCTCTGGATTTCTCCTGCAAAGTCCTCCACGGCAAAGCCTTCTTCACAAAATTCTGCGGAAGAAGCGAGGACAGCGCCGACCCTTGCCATATCCTCCATATTCACTCTTTGAATTTCATCCGTATTAGAAGAACAGCAATCCTCAATGATCAGAATGTTATAATCCAAAGACAAGCCATCATAACAGGAGGTACGGATACAATTTGGCGTCGTTGTTCCCGTCAGAATCACCGTTTTTACCCCCAATCTCCGCAGGATCAGATCCAATTCTGTCTGGAAAAATGCGGAGAAGCGAGGTTTTACAATGGTATAATCCCCTTCCACAGGCTGAAATTCCTTGGGCACATCGATGGACAAAGGCCCTGTGCTGCCGGGTGCAAGGTAGCGTCCGCCCCCCGCCCAGCTGTCATAACGGGTAAATTCCACATCACTGCCGTTTTTGCGATAAATGCGGTTTACGAAGAAAACAGGAATGCCCCGTTCTCTCGCCTTTTGGATGACTTTCCCACAAGCTGACACGCTAGCCGCCGCCTGTTTGATGCACAAAGGTGATTCCTCACTGATAAAGGCATTTTCCATATCGATCACGACCAAAGCCGTTGTTTTCCAATTCATTTTCTATTCCCCTTTCACGATCATGTTTCTAAAAATATACCATATTTTTTCTCTGCTGACTACTGTTTCTTTCCCACAGGAAAAGCACCATTTGTCCTTTTTGCAATATATTGAAAGTATCAAAATTCTCAAGGGAGGTCGTTTCCATGCGCCCCATCGTTTCGCTAGAGGACGTCAGCCTGCGCTATCATAGCATCAGCGGGGAGACGCCTGCGGTTTCCCATTTGAACCTCACCGTCCAATCAGGCGAATTCATATCCATCGTCGGCCCCAGCGGCTGCGGCAAATCCACTATCCTTTCCATGCTGGCAGGACTGCTTGCCCCCTCGGAAGGACACATAGAAGTCAACGGCAATATCGGCTATATGCTCCAGAAGGATTATCTTCTCCATTGGCGCAGCATCCGTTCCAATGCGCTTTTGGGGTTGGAAATACAGAAAAAACTGACCCCAGAAACGATCGCCTATGTGGATGCCCTTTTAGAGCAATACGGTCTGGGTGATTTCAAAGAAAGCTATCCCTATCAGCTTTCCGGCGGCATGCGCCAAAGGGTCGCCCTCATCCGCACCCTTGCCATCCGTCCCGATATCCTGCTGTTGGATGAGCCCTTTTCCGCTTTGGATTATCAGACCCGCCTTTCCGTTTCCGACGAGATCGGCACCATTATCCGCAAAGAAGGAAAAACCGCCATTCTGGTCACCCATGATATCTCCGAGGCCATCAGCCTTTCCGATCGGGTCGTTGTGCTGACGAAACGTCCGGCAAGGCTTAAGAAAATTTTCCCTATCCGCTTTTCCATGACGGATTATACCCCCATGCAGGCCAGGGAAGCCCCGGAATTCAAAGATTATTTCAACGCAATCTGGAAGGAGTTGGATGTCCATGTTTCATAAAAATGATTTGAAAGCCGTCTCCAAAGAACAGGCAGCCTTTCTTTCCCGCATACAAAAGCGAAAAACTGCGGTACTGGCTTTGCAGATCATCCTGCTGATCTCCTTTTTCCTTCTCTGGGAGATTGCCGCCAGACAGGGATGGATCGACCCATTCCTGTTCAGCCAGCCCACCCGTATGCTGACTTCCGCCATAGAAATGATGCGGGACGGAACCCTTTTCCTGCATATCGGCACCACCCTTTGGGAAACCGTAGCCGGTTTCCTTTTGGGGACAATTCTGGGTACCCTGACGGCAGTCCTTCTGTGGTGGAATCACTTCATCTCTGATGTAGCAGAGCCATATCTGGTGGTCCTCAATTCTCTGCCAAAAACTGCTTTGGCTCCTATCATCATTGTCTGGTTTGGGAATAACCAAAGCTCCATCATTCTTGTGGCTCTCTTGACTTCTGTTGTCGTTACCATCCTCTCTGTCCTGAATGGGTTTCTGCAGGTGGATGAGGAACGCATCAAGCTGATACAGATTTTCGGCGGTACAAAATGGCAGGTACTGACAAAAGTCGTCTTTCCTGCCAATATCCCTTGTATCCTCAACGCCTTGAAAATCAACGTCGGGCTTTCTTTTGTGGGTGTTATCGTCGGGGAATTTTTGGTAGCCCAAAATGGATTAGGCTTCCTGATCATCTATGGCGGTCAGGTCTTTAAGCTGGATTGGGTCATGATGAGCGTCATCATTCTTGCCATTCTGGCGGCAGTGATGTATCAGGCCATCGCCCTGTTGGAAAGACGATTTACAAAATGGTGATTTAGAAAAGGCTCTGCCATGAAAAGACGCCGAGCAGCTTTTGCCCGACGTCTATTTTTTATTTTTCCAAAAGCTCTGTAAAATTCCCATCTTTATAACCGGTTACTTCCTTCATCAGCCCGGTCAGGCTCTTCCCCTGCCTGCGCAGATCGTCCATCCGCACATCGGCGGCAATCTTCCCATCCTGCAGGATCAGCCCACGGTCGATAAAGTTTTCGATTTCATCGATCTCATGGGTCGTGATAAAAATGGTTTCTTCTCCCGTCAGGCTGCCCGCCAATGCCTGCATAAAATCCTGTCGAGTGAACATATCCTTGCCGATAAATGGTTCATCCATAATAATGTATTTTGCCCGTTTGGCCATACCGGCCGCCACTTCTGCTTTGGCCTTCTGCCCTTTGGACATATTTTTGATGGGCTTTTCCTCCAATTGGAAATAAGCTAACAGCTTTTCATAATAGACCATATCGAAATCAGGGAAGAAATCCAGCAGAAACGTACCAAATTCCTTAGGTGTCAGGTCTTTGAAATAACTGCCTGCTTCACTGATATATGCGACTTTTTCATAGGATTCCTGCACAGGCTTTCCCTCTATGGAAATACTTCCGTCTCTGGGGGTCAGGATACCTGCCAGCAGCTTCAATAGCGTAGACTTGCCAACGCCATTGGCGCCAAGCACCCCAACGATCTCTCCTGTTTCCGCCTGAAAAGAGACTTCTTTCAGGATATCCATTCCAACAAGATAAGAAAACCTCAAGCCTTTTACTTCTACCATCTGCCTTCCTCCTCCCATCTGCCTGCGATATAACACTGCAGATATCTGTTCAGGGTATGATCGCCAGACATAGCCCTCTCTTTTTTTCGGATATAGCCTGCCTTTGGCGCATTGTCTACGCCGGCAAGAAATTTCAGGTCATCCTGCCAGAAATCTGTTTTTATCCTGCCTTGATAGAGAAGCTCTCCGCTGTTTTTCTCATAGACTTCCAGATACGCTGTTTCGGGTGTGCCATAGCCCAACACTTCATCAATCTGCTCTCCTTCTTCCGCTGTTCTGCTGCTGAAGCACAGCACTTTGTCCCCACGGACGATCGACTGCCCTCCTTTGCCGCTGAAAGAAACTTCTTCTATCTTTCCTCCATTGTCGATCCAAAGAAGGATGCTTCCCGTGGTCATGCCTGCTCCGCCATAGTGCTGGTCGTTTTCTTCTGCCTCCAAAAATCCCTGCACACTGATCTCCACAGAAGTGCCTTCTTCCCATGGAACGATATGGGATGCAACTTCATCTGCGATACGGAAGTCTTTATATGCATAAGTCAAATTATCTTTATAATGATCTGATTCATCCAAAAGCTGCGTACTGCCGCTGCCCAACAGCTTCCCTGCGGTATCATAAACATCCACGATGAAGGTATTCCCTTCTGTACGATAGAGCAGCAATAGGTCTTTTTCTGCGACAGATTCCAGCCCGACCACTTTACTTTCTGCCGGATCGGGAACAGGGATCAGCGGAACAGCTTCCCCTAATACTGTTCTATCTTGGGCAGTTTCTGCCAATGTTTTTTCTTTATAATCTACAGAATCATCATCAACAAGGGCCAATCGAAATACATAGGTCTGCCCCTGGCAGCGTTCATCGGGGGCCGTCACTGCATAAACATCATCTCCGATATTTGTCATATAGGTTTTCAGTCTGCTGTCTTCCATCCCATTGGCAACATAATTATAATTATCCATGAAAAATTGTTCATTTTCCGCAGTGTAAAAATATTCTTTATCCCGAAGGATCAGCCCCGTAGAATATCGTGCGCCAATCCATTCGCCTTGCCATACGCTGCCTTTTTTCTTCAAATAGTTCCAATAGTCGATTTCATGGAAAACCTCGGCCGCATCCATGGTAATAGTCTGCCCCGTCATCCCTTCAATGCCATTTTCGCCATCAAACAGATACACGGAGGATGTGTCCTTTTCTTCCACCTTGGCTCCTTCTGCGGCAACGATCACCGTCTGGTCAAAATATTCTTCCTCCGGCGGAACAGAAACAAAATTTGCTTCCAGTGGGGAAACGCCATATTTTTCCGCCGTCATCTTCTTTTCCAGTTCCGCAACACTGCAGGGATAAAACGCTGTTTCCAGATTCCCATCTAAAATAGAGAAACGGAAACTGCTCACTTCATCACCGCCGTGACCTTCCAAGGGGAAATCTGCCAGATATGCTCTATCCCCTTCCATGTCCTCCAGTTCAAAAGTCCCGTTATCCTTTGCCTGCATCATATAGACCCCAAAGGCAGCAAAACAAACAATAGCGCACAAAATGCTCTCCATGACCCAACTTCTTTTTTTCATGTCTCTTCCCCCTTTCTATGCCACATATTTTTTCCGTATATCTTTTACAGAAAGGAAAACCACACCGATGGACAATACCACACAAAGTATGCCCATAACAATGCCTTTCCCTGTCACAGTCTGTGCAGTAGTGTAATATTGCAGGCCTATTCTCCAGAGCAATGCCAGAATGATCGTATAGCCGCCGATAAGAGTTCCGGCAAAAGCCATAGCGCCTGCCGCGAAGGGCTCTGCATAATGCAGACCTGCATAGAGTATACCGGTTAAAATTAACAGCAATCCACTAACCAAAGACAATCCTCTGACAAGACTCGTCGGAAAGGCTGTATATAGGAAAAGACTTCGCTGAAATGCCAGATACAATCCGTTTGTTCTGGTGGCATCCAGCCCTTTGATGGTCACATCGGGTGTTACATAAAATATTTCCTCCGCCGCAACCTTCGTATGGCTTGCCATTATCGGAAAATACGCCGCAACGATCAGAATCAGCCATGCCATAAAATACAGCAGGAGTATCGCCATTCCTGAAAGCAGGAAGGAAAAATACACCTGTTCCCGCTTTAGGGGCAAGGTCAGCAGGGTATAGATCCCTTTGTTGTTGATATAAAAGCTTTTTGCCTGCCAGAAGATCATGACAAAAAGAACCACTAATCCTGCCAGAAACAAAATCGGGATGCCGCAGCTGTCAATGATCTCTTCATAGGGCAAAAATGCTTTGGGGAAATGACTTCTGTCCAACTCTGTGGCAGCCTGCGGGAAGGCATTTGCCAACAACAAGAGAGCGCCAAAGACAATGCTTCCGCATAAAATAGCTTTTCCGCCTTTTTTCATCATCCAGGAAAAAAAATAGTTGCTTAGTTTCCATACATTTTTCATCTTTCATCCCCCTTTTCCCATTCATCCTTCAGCAATGCCATTACCATATCCAAGGTCAGTTCATTTGCCTTTGCCTGCGCTACAAAATCTACTACCAGCCCCGCTGTCAGCTCCTTTTGGATGGCTGCATAAATCTCCTCATCCCAATGGATGATGCTGACCGCATTGGGCGGTGTCACCACGATTCCCTCTTCTTCCAACAGGCGAAATGCCTTCTGCACCGTATTAGGATTGATCTTCAAAAGTGCCGCCATTTCTCTGCGGGAAGGCAGGGACTCTCCCTGTTCTACAGTTCCGATGAAAATTTGCCGTTTGACAAAAGAAACGATCTGCAAATATACCGGTTCCGATGGATTCAATTCCAATTTCTTAAAATCCAGCACCTCTGCATCCCCTCCCTTCCATCTGTATTATGACTGTAGTACACTTCTTAAGTGTATCATAGCAATAATACACTTTTCTGTCAATATCTCTTTTGCAATAAAAAAGCGTTTCTGTTCTTACGTCTTTTCAACGTAGTCAAACAAAAACGCTTTTATATTTCCCTGCTGTCTGCAGGTTATTTCTGCTCACATACCTCTGCCGCCAGCTGGGCAATGGTCTTTTGGGATATAGGATGACGTTTATTGGGCGCAATTTCACTCAGAGGCTTCAGCACAAATTCCCGCAGATGCATTTCTACATGGGGC
>JAETUG010000032.1 GCA_021768705.1 Bacillota bacterium | reverse complement strand
GTGTCTGTTCTGTCAGAAAAGAATAAGGATTGTCTCTTGTGTTGTCAAAATCAGTGAATGCCATACAGACTTTGTAAGCGTCAGATTCAGGAACAGAGATCTTCCACTCCCAGCTGTCTTTGCTTTCATTCGTGAGGACAATGCCGCAATCCGGTTGTGCCGCGCATCCGGAGAAAATCAGCGTCTGCAGAGATATAAACAGAAATCTGCTTTTCTTAGCGGTGTAACGCCTATATTTCATGGGAAACCTGTTTCTGTCTCCAGGATGGATACCAGACAGCATTGTATGGATACAGATCTGAATCCAGTCCCCTGCCAGCAGTCAACGTAAAGGCTGCAGCCACTGATTCAACAGCCAAAGATACAGCGTGATTCATAGTTCTTCCTCTTTCCGGCAGGTGTGTTCCTGCTTCTGAATTGATGGTAAGCGTTTTCAATCACAAAATTGTCACGGTCTCCAGACTGTGATACTTTTTTTACAGAAAGTTGAACACCATGAATATTTTATTGATTGAAGATGATGCAATTCTGTCAGATACCATCTGCCAGGCTCTGAAGCCTCTGGGCTGCGTTCAATGCAATTCCCTGTCTGGTGCATTTGATCAGATGGAAGAACAGTGGGATGTCATTCTGCTGGATCTTAACCTTCCCGATGGATCAGGCATGCAGTTTCTCCAGATTCTGCGGGAAATTTCAGATGTGCCGGTTATTATTATTTCTTCCAGAGATTCAAATCAGGAAATTATTGCAGGGTACACCGCCCAGGCGGATGACTATCTCGTAAAACCCTTTGGACTGGACATTCTCAGGGCCAAAACCGACCGCATCCTGTTCCGGACTCACACGCTGCGAAAAAGCGGCTGCATTCTGGTGGCAGACAAAGGCCTGCTGGTGGGAGATAACGACAGAAGCATTACACTGTCTCCCACGGAGACAGCCATACTGTCCTGCCTTTTTTCACGCAGCCTTTCCCATTACAGCGATCTGATCCACCATATCTATACCCGGACCGGCAAGGAAGCCACTGTCAGAACAGTAAGTACCCGCATCAGTGAGCTGAAACGAAAGCTGGTGGACATTTCCCTTTCGATCATCGGAAACGCCAGTTCCGGCTATTCCGTGAAAAGAGATCTCTGATGCACAGATATTTGCCTGTTGTTTTTCTTGCAGTATCCTGCTGCGGAATGGTGGTTTTCTTTGGATCCGGGTGTCTGGAGCTCGCAGGTTTGTATCTGGAACCCTCAGTCCACGAAATCCAATGGATCATGATGCAGTCTGCCCGTCAGCCTGGTTTTCTGATCTGTGGTTTGCTTGCAGCTGTAAACCTGATCGCTCTTGTGTGGGAAATTCACTGGTTCAGCTATTTGGACAGCCGACTTGCAAGACATATAAGGAACCATCATTCGGATCCTGTCTTTCCACTGAGCTGCAAAGCATGGGAAAGCACAAGAAGGTCTTTTGAGCAGAAACAGGCTGCTTTTCGCCTTCAACTGCGAGAACAGCAATATCGCTATGAAAACCTGTGTCATCAACTGAAATCCGGTCTTTGCGCATTGCAGCTGCAGGCAGACATAAGCGAAAATCCGCCTATGATCCGGGCAGTCCGCCATATGAATGAACTCGTGGAAAATATGCTGAAAACTGCCGGTCAGAGCGCTTTGGAAAAAGGCATGACGTTTTCA
>JAETUG010000001.1 GCA_021768705.1 Bacillota bacterium | reverse complement strand
CATACCATTATTTCAGACCAGCGAATATCGGTGGTCTTATTTTGATGTTCAAAATCCTTCATAAAACTTTTTGCCTAAAAACATCAATTTGTTATTGACTTTTAATTTGCAGGCTTTCTCGATAGGTTTCCGCCACGCCGCCCAGGCGCACCTCCTCTCACAGGGCAGCAGCGTCACCCCGTAGCCTTGGTGTGGTCGCAGTGGTAATAACTACGGGGTGCGCTCTGTCCCTGCTCACAGGTCGGTGCTTCCGGCGTTCGTGGCTGGGCTGTCGGTTGTGTGCGCATTTCTGCGCTGCGCTTGGTTCGCACTAAAGTGCTTCACTTTCGCAATAGCGAAGCTTTTGCGAATAATTTGCCCCCTCCGCCTACGCTCAACGGGGGCAATTTACCACAGAGCTTTCGCAAAAGCGGCGCTTTGCGAAAAAATGCGCCATTCGGGTTGTTCGGCATCGCCTTGCAATCGTCCCGTTGCCTCGCCGTGGGTGGGGTGGGGCAGGTGCGCCGATCTGCCTCCCCTGTACCGCAACAGTCGCTGCAGCGCAAGGGTAAATACACGGCATCGATGCCGCCACGCTGCGGCGGCCTCCTGCCGCCCTTGCGCTTGCTCCCTTTTGCGGTGTGGGTCGGCCAACCCCCGCAATGGGTTCCCCTGCGGGGTGTCCGCCAACAAAAGACACAAGTAACCTAGCAAATTACCAGCAAGTTACCTATGCTATGTTTTTCAGAGAAGCCCTTTTTCCCTTACGCGCGTGCGCGCGCGCGAGGATACCTGTAAAAATACCGAAAAATCAAGAAAAAATGCAAAAATGTGACCTATAACTCCGATTTCACTTGTCTTTCTTTAAGCTCTCTTTCCTGCCTTTCGATTTCCTCAAAGTCATATTCTGACTGGGTGTAGTTGATGAACCGATTTTGCTTTTTCGGCTTTTTCTTACCTCCCGTCATAGAGATAATATTATTTAATTCTTTACTTTCTTTCTTTACGCCTGTTGTTTGTCTGTTGTTTGCCTGTTGTTTGTCTGTTGCGTTTTCGGTTTCGCCTTGGAAAAATGCCCATTTTTCAAGGGTTATCAGGCGAAATTTGTTTGTTGTGGTTTGTGTGATCTCTCCGCTGCTTTCCAAGTTGCCTAAAGCCCGCCGCAGCTGCTGCACTGAAAGCCCTGTCTCCGCTGCCAAACGGGGAAGAGTAGTAATCAGTTGCCCAGGCTGTAAAGTGTAGCCAAGCAGTCGTTTCTGTGGTACAATATTCGCTGTGAGAAGTAAATGCAGGAAGAGAGATTTTGTATTTTGATCTGTGTACCATTCCCATTCAAGCATCTGCCTATGAAGCTTTATCCAACCGTTCAAAATACGAACGTACCTTCGCTTTTTTATTCATAAAATCACTCCTTTACATTAGGGATGTAGAGGTCGCAAGTTCAAATCTTGTCGCCTCGATTTTTTTTGAGAAATCTTTTCTTTGTCTGAAAAAAGTAGAAGAAAAATGAAAAAATAATTGACAGGAAACCAATCCTGTGTTAATATAAATAAGTCGTTGGATGAAAGGCGAAAAATGTCGAGGCGTGGCTCAGCTTGGTAGAGCGCTACATTAGGGATGTAGAGGTCGCAAGTTCAAATCTTGTCGCCTCGATTGAAAGAAAAAGCGTTGAATTTGATTCAACGCTTTTTTTTCATATATATCAGAATTTAAGGGGAATGACTGTAATGGAATGGACGCGAATGGACGCAACTTACGGAGGTGAACCGTCTATGACTGATCATAGGGAAAGGGAATTGATCGCAAAAGCCAAACAAGGGAATATGCAGGCTTTTGAGGAATTGATCCTACGGCATGAAAAAATCGTCTATAATGTGGCATTGCGGATGATGAACCACAGCGAAGATGCAAAAGATATTTCTCAGGAGGTTTTCCTGAAAGCATATAAAAATATGAAAAATTTTGACGAGCGTTCTATGTTTTCCACCTGGCTTTATCGTATCACGACCAATACCTGTATCGATGAGATGCGAAAAAGAAAAGGCAAGCAGAGCTATTCCTTAGAGGAAGAATTGGAAAATGAAGAAGGCAGCATACAGCGTCAGATCGCCGATGAAGGGGAAACACCGGAGGAAAGTCTGCTGCGGGAAGAGAGAAAAAGCGAGCTTTTGCAGGCATTGGATACCTTGTCGGAAGAACATAAGGCAGCAGTCATCCTGCGGGATATCCGTGGTCTGAGCTATGAAGAAGTGGCTGAAATCGTCGATTTGCCCATGGGCACGGTAAAATCTCGTATTTCAAGGGCGAGAAATCAATTAAAAAATGAAATTTTGAAAATCAGGGAACGAAATGAAGGTAAGTCTCGTCATAAGAAAGGAAAGGAGGGAAGACCATGAGATGTGAAGATTGCAGAGAGTTACTTTGGGCATATCTGGAGCAGGAATTGAATGAAGAAGAAACTGCAAAAATCCAACAGCATTTAGAAGAGTGCGCCGATTGCTGTGCAGAGGCAGAAGCGCAGAAAGAAATCATGGAATCCCTGCGAAGCCTTCCTGAGGAGGAACTCCCGGAGGGATATCACCAAGAACTGATGCAGAAACTGAGTACAGAAGCAGCGCATAATGTGGTTCCTTTCCCGGTGAAGAAAAAACAGCCGAAGTGGAAACAACTGAGTATGATTGCAGCGGCGGCATTGGTCGTTGTGGCAGCGGGCGGCATCAATGGTATGATGGAAATGCGTCAGAGCCAGAATGATGCAGTGCGCCGGATAGAAGCAACTGCGGATACAGAGGCACCTTTCGAAGTAGAGAAAGCCATAGAGGAAAGTGCGATGGATGAGACAGCGGAGCAGCCTGTGGAAATGCAGGAGAGAATTTCCCAGACGATAGACAATGGGAAGAAAACTGCTTCCGGTGCAAAGAAAAAAAGCTCTTTAGCAGAGCAGGATGATTCTGATAAAGTGGCAGGTAAGATGAAAGCCGATATCTCAACAGAAAACAGTAAAACGATTGAGGTAATGCCAATGACGATTTCTGCTACAGAAAATGAAATGGCAGAACCATATTCTTTGGAACGTTCTGCAGCACCAATGGCGGCGACAGACACGGCAGCATTGCAGGTAGCTGATTTGGAAGTGGCAATGGTTGCAATTCGGGAAGGTATCACTGCGGCGGAAGGCTATGAAGAAATGGCATCTGCGGAAAACAGCATTTATGCTGTGATTCCGGTGGAAAACTTTGAAACATTCGGGAAAACGCTGGAAGGTTTGGGGACTCTGCAGTGGACGAAAAAAGGAACGCTGGCAGAGGGAGAGGAATACCGCAGCGTGGAGATTCAAGTATTTACCGATTAAGAGGAAAAAGGACATGATCATAAGATCATGTCCTTTTTTATAGCATTTATAGCACAATACTTATTTTAACCGTCCGATTTGACCGAATTGAATTTCATGCAGATTCTGTGAGTTTTTTTCTTTGGGGCAATCTCACCATTGTAAGGCAAGAGAAACGGCAGAAAGCGGCTAAAGTCTGCGCCGCAGATAGATCATATCGATCAGCTGTTTGCCGCCTTCTATGATGGGATGATCATAATTTTCAAGGAAAAAGTTTTTGACAGTGTGGGATTTATGAAAGCCACAGGCTTCATAAAAGGGGATCGTCAGGGGGCTGTCTCCGGTGCCCACTTGTAGGATGGAGAATGTATCTTTATAATTTTCAGCCACAAATTCGATGAGCTTTTTTCCATATCCCCGACGCTGTTCTGTGGGTGCCACAGCAAGATTTTTGATCTCCAATGTGTTATTTCCTTCATCTGTTATAACACATACGGCTTTTATGTCATTTTCTTTCCAAATATACAGGGTACCTCTGTCAAGGTAGCGGTCGATCATGTTCTCTTGTTCATCTGCCAGCAGGAGCAGGGGCAGATATTGCTTTTTATTGTGTTTGACTTCATAGATCAAAATAGTTTCTCCTCATAATTTTAACGGATTTTCTTTTATAGTAGCACAAGAAAAGATACGCTGCAACGGGGGAAGACAACTGTCTTTGACAGATTGCACAAAAGACAGGACAGTGTTTCGGAAAATTCTTCTAAATTTACTTTAGTGTTCTACTTGACTAAAGTGAAAGAGTGAGATAATATAATGCTAAGACAGGAAGGAAGTGGGATTCGTATGAAACAGGCAGAAATGCTTTTGAAAAAAGAAGAACAGGTCATCTTCAGCTTGCGGGCATTGTTTGAGCAGTATGGCTATCGGAAGTTTAAAATGAGCAAATTTGAAGAATATGACTTTTATGCAGACAACAGAAGCTTTTTAAACAGCGAAACGATTTTGACATTCACAGGTTTGGACGGCAAGCTGCTGGCATTAAAACCAGATGTGACTTTGTCTATCGTAAAAAATACCAAGGGCGGCAGAGATGTCTCTGAAAGAGTATATTATAACGAAAACGTATACCGTGCCAGAAAGGGTGACGGGGAGTATAAAGAGATTATGCAGGTGGGGCTGGAATATATCGGTGAGGTGGATGCATATGCCACATTGGAAGTACTCCTGCTGGCGCAAAAAAGCTTGAAAGCCATCAGTGATGAATACATCATGGATGTTTCCCATATGGGCTTTGTAGCGGGGCTGATGGAAGAGATTGGCCTTCCTTATGCACAGCAAAAGGCGATTTTGGATTGTATCAGTGAAAAAAACGCCCATGGCATTCGTGCCATCTGTAAGGAAGCAAAGTTGGCGGATGATATGACCCAAAAGTTGGAGGCATTGGCAAGCCTTTATGGCAGCTTGGAAGAAACACTGGAAAAGGCAAAAGCCCTTTGCTGTAATGAAAAGATGGAACAGGCTGTAAAGGAACTGGAAAATATCCTGCACTGCCTGAAGATTGGCGGAAATGAAAAGAATGTGAATCTGGATTTTTCCATTGTCAACGACATGGATTATTATACAGGCATCATCTTCCAGGGCTTTATCAACGGCGTACCCAGCAGTATCTTGAGCGGCGGCAGATATGATAACCTGCTGCGGAAGCTGGGAAAGGACGCGGATGCCATTGGCTTTGCTGTCTATCTTGATCTGTTGGAGCGGTTTGATTCCGCAGAACGAGAATATGATGTAGACACGCTGTTGCTTTATGAGGATGGCGCAGACGTTGCTGCTTT
The DNA here is from genome assembly GCA_021768705.1 of Bacillota bacterium. GTDB lineage: Bacteria > Bacillota > Clostridia > Lachnospirales > Anaerotignaceae > Anaerotignum_A. The sequence continues at coordinate 208,981 of JAETUG010000001.1, read as the reverse complement.
GGCACAGGCGGCGCAGATGCTGACCGATAATGGACAGAGCGTTTTGGTGCAGAAGAAGAATACAGGCAATGTGAAATATAAACAACTGCTTTGCATGAAAGATAGGGGGCTTGAGATCGTTGCAGAATTGGATTAACATTGCCCTGCCGAAGGGCAGACTGGGCGAAAAAGCGTATGACATTTTTGAAAAGATCGGCTATGGCTGCCCCTCTATCCACGAAGGCGGCAGAAAGCTGATTTTTGAAAACGAAGAAAACGGCGTCAGATATTTCTGGGTAAAGCCTTCCGATGTGGCGGTTTATGTGGAACGTGGAGCTGCGGATGTGGGCGTGGTCGGCAAGGATATCCTGCTGGAACAGTCCTCCGACGTATATGAATTGTTAGACCTTGGAATGGGCAAATGCCGTATGGCAGTGGCAGGGGTCAAGGGGGAAAGACCTGATTCCGAGCATACCCTGCGGGTTGCAACAAAATTTCCCAATATCGCCAGAGAGTTTTACAGAAAACAGAGCAGAGAAATCGATATTATCGAGCTGCATGGCTCTATCGAGATCGCTCCCATTTTGAAAATGTCTGATGTGATCGTGGATATCGTGGAAACGGGGACGACCTTGCGGGAAAACAATCTGGAGGTCATCGAAACGGTGGTTCCCATCAGTGCAAGATTTATTGCAAATAAAGCGAGCTATAAATTCAATAACAAAAGAATCAAGGAAATGTGCGATCTGATCGCTCAGAATATTGAGAAAAAAGACGAATGACGGGGGAATCTATGGAAAAACTGCAGGTGGTAGCTGCCTATGACCGCCCTGAGGAAATAGGCGAATTATTCAAGGAATATACCGATATGCTTATCGAAGGGGACAGTACCTTCAGGGAATATCTGGATATCCAAAATTACGACCAGGAATTGGAACATCTGGAATGGAAATATGGTATGCCAGAGGGCAGATTGTATCTGGCCTATTACGATGGAAAACTAGCAGGTTGTATTGGGTTGCGGAAGCTGGATGAAGCCCGGTGCGAATTAAAACGGCTGTATGTGCGTCCTGCTTTTCGAGGCAAAAAGATAGGGGAAAAGCTAATGGATATGATCCTGAAGGATGCCAGAAGCATCGGCTATTCCGCTATGCTGTTGGATACTTTGCCCTTCTTAAAAAGTGCCCTCAAGCTGTATCAGGGATTGGGTTTTTATGAAATTCCCAGCTATAACGACAGCCCACTGGATACAACCATATATATGAAACTGGATTTGAATGAGGTGAAAGCATGATTCAGACCTATGCTTACAAAGATATTAAAATAGATGAAATATTTGCCAGAGAAAAGGAAAAGACCACGGTTGCGGATGTAGTTACCGATATCATTGCCGATGTACGGAAAAATGGCGATGAGGCCTTGAAACGCTATGCCAGAAAATTTGATGGTGCAGCGGCGGAAGTGCTGGAGGTTTCTGCGGAGGAACGGGCGGCGGCTCTGGCAGAGGTGGATACGGAATTTATAGAAATCCTGAAAGAAGCGGCGACCCATATCCGTGCTTTCCATGAAAAACAGAAACGGACAGATTTTGTGATGACGGAACGGGAAGGTGTTGCCTTGGGGCAGAAGATTATCCCCTTGGAGCGGGTTGGTCTGTATGTGCCCGGTGGCACAGCCAGCTATCCTTCTACTGTTCTGATGGATTGTATTCCTGCGAAAATTGCCGGAGTAAAGGAGGTCTGCATGGTGACCCCTGCCAAGGGCGGCAAGCTGAATCCCGATGTGATTGCGGCGGCAGAAATCGCCGGTGTAGACAGGATTTTCAAAATCGGCGGTGCTCAGGCAGTAGCCGCTTTGGCCTACGGCACAGAAAGCGTACCCCGTGTGGACAAGATTGTTGGCCCCGGCAACGCTTTTGTGGCAGAAGCGAAGAAACAGGTCTTCGGGCAGGTTTCCATTGATATGATCGCAGGCCCCAGTGAGATTCTGGTCATTGCCGATGGCAATTCCGATGCGGCTGTTGTGGCGGCTGATCTGCTGTCTCAGGCAGAGCATGACAAAATGGCTTCGGCAGTGCTGGTGACAGAAAGCGAAGCCTTGGCAAAAGCTGTGGCAGAGGAATTGGAACGGCAGATTTCACTTCTGCCAAGGGCGGAAATTGCCAGAGCATCTATCGACCGCAATGGGAAGATCATTCTGGTGGAAGATATCAAACAGGCGATTGCCGTTTCCAATGAGATTGCTCCCGAGCATCTGGAAGTTTGTGTGGATGACCCCTTCAAATATTTGGCGGATATTTGCCATGCCGGTTCTATTTTCCTTGGCAGAAACGCACCGGAGGCTTTGGGGGATTATTTTGCAGGGCCCAACCATACCCTTCCCACCAGCGGCACAGCAAGATTTTCCAGTCCGTTGGGGGTAGATGATTTTATCAAGAAATCTTCCTTTACCTATTATACAAAAGATGCATTGGCGGCAGAGGCGGAAAAGATCGGTTTTTTTGCCAGAAGGGAAGGACTGGAGGCTCATGCCCGTTCTGTTCTGGTGCGAGTAGAGAAAGGGGTGGTGAAATGAGTAGATTTATGAGTCCGCGTTTTGCGGGACTGGAAGCATATACACCCGGGGAACAGCCCCAAGATCAGCAGTATGTAAAACTGAATACGAATGAATCTCCTTATCCGCCTTCTCCTGCGGTATTGGAAAGAGTTTCCGCAAGAGAGGTGGAACGGCTGAATCTGTATCCTGATCCAACAGGAAGGGGGCTGAAAGAAAAGCTAGCAGCACTGTATGGTGTGGAGGCAAAAAATGTATTTCTATCCAATGGTTCTGATGATATTCTGAATTTCGCTTTTATGGCTTTCTGTGATGCAGAACGGGGAGTGGCATTTCCGGAGATCAGCTATGGATTTTATCCTGTCTACGCAGATTTGTACCATGTGGATTGCAAAAAAATCCCCCTGAAAGCAGATTTCGGCGTAGACTACAGGGATTATTGCGGCATCGGCAGAATGGTAGTCATTGCCAATCCCAATGCCCCTACGGGTATGGAAATTTCTCTGTCGGCGATTGAGCAGATTTTAAAAACGAATCCGGATCATATCGTTGTCATTGATGAAGCATATGTAGATTTTGGCGGTACAAGCTGTGTGGACTTTATTAAAAAATATGATAATCTGTTGGTCGTACAGACCTTTTCCAAATCCCGCTCTATGGCAGGGGCGAGACTGGGCTTTGCTTTTGCCAATGAAGCTATCATTGCGGATCTGGAAAAGATCAAATATTCTACCAATCCCTATAATATCAACCGCCTGACACTGGCGGCAGGAGAAGCAGCTGTGGACAGCAATGGGTATTATGTAGAGAATGCCAAAAAAATTGCGGAAACCAGAGAAATGACGACAGTGAAGTTGAGAGAAATGGGATTTACGGTGTTGGATTCTGTGGCAAACTTCATTTTTGCCAAGAGTGACAGTTTAAGTGGAAAAGTGGTTTATGAAGAATTAAAGAAAAGAGGCGTTCTGGTGCGCTATTTCGGCAAGGCCAAGATCGAGGATTTTGTGAGAATTACCATTGGCACACCGGAACAGATGCAAGTATTGCTTGAGAAACTGGAAGAAATTTTAAAGGAACAGAAAGGGGCATGACATGAGAAGCAGCGAGATCAAGCGGAAAACAGCAGAAACTGACATCAGCCTGTCCCTTTGTTTGGATGGCAGCGGCGAAAGCAGTGTCAATACAGGCGTCGGCTTTTTGGATCATATGCTGACATTGTTTGCGAAGCATGGCCATTTTGATCTGGATGTGACTTGTAAGGGCGATATCGAGGTAGATGACCATCATTCCGTGGAGGATATCGGTATCTGTCTGGGGATGGCCTTTGCAGAAGCCTTGGGCGACAGCAGAGGAATTACCCGCTATGGCGATATTACCCTGCCCATGGATGAAGCCCTGATTTTGGCGGCGGTAGATTTTGGCGGCAGAAGCCATCTGGAATACGACTTGGAGATCCCTTCGGAAAAGGTCGGCACATTCGATACAGAATTGGTAGAGGAGTTTTTCATCGCCTTTGCACGGAATGCCAAAATGAATCTGCATATCCTGCAGCTTCGGGGCAGAAATTCCCACCATATCATTGAAGGGACATTCAAGGCCGTTGCCCGTGCATTGGCAAAGGCTGTTTTTGTGCAGGAAGCCTATCAAAACGAGATTCCTTCCACAAAGGGGGTGCTGTGATGATCGCAATTATTGATTATGGCGTAGGCAATTTATTTTCTTTGCAAAGCTCCTTAAAATTCATTGGAGCAGAGGCAAAGGTGACAAAGGATATCGAGGAGATCAGAAAGGCAGACCGTATTATCCTGCCCGGCGTAGGTGCCTTTGCGGATGCTATCGCAAAACTGCGCCAAAGCGGCATGGAAAAGGTCGTACTGGAAGAAGCAGCCAAGGGAAAACCTCTTCTGGGCATTTGTCTGGGAATGCAGATGTTGCTGGAAAAGAGCTATGAATATGGCGAGCATGAAGGTTTGGGGCTCATCAAAGGTAGTGTAAAGCCTATTGCCCCCATGATTGGAGAAGGGCTGAAGGTGCCCCATATCGGCTGGAATGCACTGATTTTCCCCAAGGAAAAAGAAAAGAGCAAGCTTTATCAATATATCAATGAAGGGGACTGTGTTTATTTCGTACATTCCTATGCTGGGGTGGACTGCGACACAAATGTGACTGCCAGAGCGGAATATGGCGCGGAGTTGACCGCTTCTGTGGAAAATGGGAACGTATATGGTACCCAGTTTCACCCCGAAAAGAGCGGCGAGGTGGGCTTGAAAATATTGAAAGCCTTTTGTGAAATATAAGGAGGGAACCCCAATGGAATTATTTCCTGCCATCGATCTGATTGGCGGCTGTGCGGTGCGTCTGGTGAAGGGCGATTACGCACAGAAAACAGTATATAGCGAAACCCCCGTGGAGGTTGCCCGTTCCTTTGCAGAGGCAGGGGCAAGATATCTTCATGTAGTGGATCTGGAAGGTGCCAAAAATGGTGGCACGCCCAATCTGGAAACCATAAAAAATATCGTGGAAACAGGCGGCTTGCTGGTGGAAGTAGGCGGCGGCATCCGTTCCGAAGAAGTGATCAAAAAATATCTGGATGTAGGCGTATTCCGTGTGATTTTGGGAACGGCGGCGGTGCAGAATCCCGCTTTTTTGGAAGAAATGGTGCAGAAATACGGAGAAAAGATCGCCGTTGGCGTAGATATCAAGGATGGCATGGTTGCCATCAAGGGCTGGACGGAGGTTTCCTGTGAAAGCTGTTTTGATTTCTGTGAAAAGCTGCAGAAAATCGGCGTAAAGACCATCATTTGTACGGACATTTCCAAGGATGGCCTGCTTTCCGGAACGAATCTGGAATTATATAAAGCCCTTTCCGAAAAATTTTCTGTGGATATCGTGGCTTCTGGCGGCGTGACAACGCTGGAGGATGTGAAGAAGCTTTCGGATATGGGGCTGTATGGTGCAATTCTGGGAAAAGCCCTTTATACGGGCAATATCGATTTAAAAGCAGCGGTGCAGCTGACAAAGGAGGGAACAAGATGATTACCAAACGAATCATTCCCTGTTTGGATGTAAAAAACGGAAGAGTGGTAAAGGGTGTGCAGTTTGAAGGTCTTTCTGATGTCTCCTCTCCTGTGGAGCTGGGGAAATATTACAGCGACTGCGATGCCGATGAACTGGTGTTTTACGATATCACCGCATCTGCCGAGGGCAGAGCCCTTTTTACCGACATCCTGACAGAAGTTGCGCAGAACATTTTTATCCCTCTGACCGTTGGCGGCGGCATCAATACTTTGGAGGATTTTGACCGTGTGCTGAAATGCGGTGCGGATAAGGTCAGCGTAAACAGCGGTGCCATCAAAAATCCCCAGTTGATCGAAGAAGCGGCAAAGAAATACGGCGATCAGTGTGTGGTGCTTTCCGTGGATGTGAAACGTGTGGATGGCAAATTTATGGTATTTGCCAAGGGCGGCAGAGAAAACACTGGCATGGAAGCGTTGGCGTGGATCAAACGCTGTGTGGATATGGGTGTCGGCGAAGTGGTGGTCAACAGTATTGATACCGATGGCGTAAAGCAGGGCTTCGATTTGGAATTGCTGAAACAGGTTTGCGAGATCGTTTCCGTTCCTGTGATCGCCTCCGGCGGAGCAGGCTGTATCGAGGATTTTGTGACGCTGTTCAAAGAGATCCCTACCATCGATGCAGGTCTGGCGGCTTCCATCTTCCATTTTGGAGAAGTGAAAATTTCTGATTTGAAGGATGTTTTAGATCAAGAAGGCATCATTGTACGTAAGTAATGAAGGAGTGCGAATCATGCTTAAAATAGAAGATTTGAAATTTGACGAGAAGGGACTGATTCCCGCTGTCGTTGTGGATGCGGAAAGCAAAAAGGTGCTGACGGTGGCTTACATGAACAAGGAAAGCCTACAGATCAGTATGGAGGAAGGCCGTACCTGTTTTTGGTCCCGTTCCAGACAGGAGCTGTGGAGAAAGGGCGATACCTCCGGCAATGTGCAGCACATTGTTTCCATCACAGCGGATTGTGATCGGGATGCCTTGACGGTGGAGGTATTGAAAGAGGGCCCTGCCTGCCATCTGGGAACGGATTCCTGTTTCAACGATTTGGTATATGTCAATCCAGAACGGAATGCCTTTTCTTTGCAAGGGCTGATGGATATGCTGGAGGGAAGAAAGATCAATAAACCGGAGGGCTCTTATACTACATACCTCTTTGAAAAGGGGCTGGATAAGATTTTGAAGAAGGTGGGCGAAGAATCTACAGAGGTTATCATTGCGGCAAAGGCGGAGGATAAGGCGGAAACGATCTATGAGATTGCCGATCTGGCGTACCATGTGATGGTGCTAATGGTAGAAGCGGGCATTTCTTTGGAAGATGTCAGAAAAGAACTGGCTGGCAGACATGTGATCGACCACAAGGTAAAACAGGAGAAGATGACGAAATGAGTAAATTTCCGAAAATGAATTTCCATACCCATACCACCTTTTGCGATGGGAAGGAATCCACGGAAAGCATGATACAGGCGGCTTTGGCGAAGGATTTCACCCGATTGGGTTTTTCCGGTCACTGCTTCAATGATTTCCGTCCGCAGGATGTGGAGGTCTGGTGTATGAGTCCCGAAGGAACGGAACAATATATTGCGGAAGTACGGGCTTTGGCAGAAAAATATCAGGACGGCATTGAGATTTTCTGCGGTGTAGAACAGGATTTCTGTGCGTCTACATCCACGGAGGGATTTGATTATGTGGTCGGCTCTGTCCATTATGTGGAAAAAGGCGGAATGTATTACTGCGTGGATGAATCTCCCGAGATTTTGGAATGGAGCATCAAAGAGGGTTTTGGCGGCGATCCCTACGCCTTGACGAAACGCTTTTTTGAGCAGGAAGCAGAAGTGGTACAAAAAACCAATGCCACCTTCATCGGGCATTTTGACTTAGTGACGAAATTCAACGAAGGCAATCGTTTCTTTAATTCCATGGATCAACGCTATCGTCATGCAGCTTTGACGGCTATGGATGCCTTGATGGAGACAGGCAGACCCTTTGAGATCAACACAGGGGCTATGTATCGTGGACTGCGGAAAGAACCGTATCCTTCGGTACAGCTTTTGAAGGACCTGCATGAAAGAAAGGGAGAGATTCTGCTTTCCAGCGATAGCCATGATGGAGCGTCGTTGGGCTTTGCCTTTGAAGAGATTGCAAAGCTGGCAAAGGAGATCGGTTTCCGCAGGGTGAAGGTGCTTTCCAAGGATGGATTGGAAGATTTTATATTGTAAAAGGAAGCCTGAGGGTTCACTGGTTTTGGGTGAACCGCAGGCTTTTTTATAGTATGGGGGATTTTGGTTGTAAGACAATACGAGACATGATATGATAAAATAAATTAGGAAAGGGGGATTTTATGAAAGGGAAATATTTGAAATGCGGTGTAGTGTGCCTTGTGGTTTTGGTGCTTCTTCATTGTTATCCTGCAACGATTGGAGAGAAGATCGGTTTGGACTGGATTCGGTATGAAATCGGCTTCTGGCCCGCATTGGAGGAAGAAGTGGAAATTCCGGAGGAAAAACGAAAGATTTATATGGAGGAGATAGACAGCCATCCTTACACGCAGTTTTCCCTGGCGGAAAAAGATCGGGTGCAGATGTTTTTGTATGAAGGGAAGGAATTAGGACTCAGCCCGGAGACGGGGATATTATTTATAGACGATGATTTTCTGGTCAAATTAACAGATGCTTACGGGGAGTATGACGGGCTGTACGCCCTTGGGGTGATGCAAAAAGGAAATGAACTGTACTACGCCCAGGCGAAGGAAAGAAAGTGGCTCTGGCTGCCGGGAATTTTTAACGGCGAGGGCATTATTTCGGAGTGTTATCAGGTGGAATACCGCAAAGCTGATTTGGAGGAGGAAGGCTTCTGGGTACCGATCACAGAAGAAGAATATATGGCAGTGCGGGATGAAAAAAGAGATACATAATATATCAATCAGAAAACGTAAAAAAGCGATAAAACCAACAATGGTCTTATCGCTTTTGTTTTTTAGCCATTACAGCGGAAGGTTTCCACTACATTTGGATTTTTTTCTGCATATTCCTTTGCCATATCTGCCAGAGTGATGTTGTCTACGACTTCATCCAGAGCATCTTTCATCTTTTTCCAAATGGAAAGGGAAACACAGGTGTCCGCATTGGCGCAGTTGGGGTGATCTACGCAATCCACAGGGGAAAGGGAACCTTCCAGCACCCGCAGCACCTCGCCGACAGTGGTCTGCTCAGGGGAATTTGTCAGTCTATAACCGCCCTGGGCGCCACGGAAGCTTTTTACCAGGCCGGATTTTGTCAGGGGATTGATGATCTGTTCCAGATATTTTTCAGAAATACCCTGCTCCTTTGCGATTGCTTTCAGGGGGATCGTACCTTTTTCGTAATTGAGAGCCAGAGCCAGCATCAGGCGGATGCCATAACGACCTCTTGTCGAAATCTTCATAAAGTCACCTCGATATGTTCATAGTAAGGGTGTTCAAAACGAAACGAAGCCCATGCGCTGCTTATTCTTCTTCCTGCCAACCCTTACAGATATCTACCCATTCTACACACTGACCATAGTGGAAGAGTTCGTCACAAGTTAACTCCACAGCGGAATTGCTGCTGCCTGCTGCGGGGAATACGGTATCGAAGCGTTTCATAGAGATATCCGCATAAGCCTTTGTGCCTTCGGGCAGGGCAAAGGGGCAAACGCCGCCGATAGCGTGTCCTGTTGCTTCCAGTGTTTCCTCAGGGGAAAGCATTTTTGCTTTCAGACCGAAAGTATCTTTGAATTTGCGGTTGTCGATCTTTGTATCACCGGCAACGCAGATGACGATAGGACCTTCTTTCGACATCAGGCACAGTGTTTTTGTGATACGAGCGGGGATAACGCCTACTGCCGCCGCTGCCAGATCTACAGTTGCGCTGGATGTTTCAAATTCCATGGCTTCTTTGGGGCAATTCATTTCTTTCAGATAGGCACGTACTTTTTCGATAGACATTGATGATTTCTCTCCTTTGTTGCATTTGTATCGTTCGAGGGTTTCTTCTTCCGAGAAATTTACATTTTTATTCAGCATATCAGAAAAGTAGGATTTATGCAAGGGAAGAAAAATATTGTTTTTATCTTTTCGGTATGCTATACTATCTAAATAAATGAAATATTGGTATCAATATGCAAAGTCTTAAAGAAATTCTAACCATGCGAGAGACAGAGCAATGATGATACAACCATGAAGGAAGCTTTCATACATCCCCGTGTGTGAGGCTTCTTTTTTTATTTTAATGTAGAAAAGTTCTGACCTTGACGGAAGAAAATACAAATGCTATACTCAAAAATGGTTTTAAGTAATCATGAAAGATATTGATAGGAAGGAAGTTTTTTTCCTTGCGGAAAATCCCTAACCCTTCCCAGCATTCGTTCCTCACGCAGATTTTATCTACATGTTCGGAACTTATAAAAACTGAGAAGCCCGTGAACAGAGAGGAAAAATTATGATTCGAAATATACTGGAATATTTGGAAAATACGACAGAACGTCTGCCGGACAAAATTGCTTTTTCCGGCGCAGAAGGGAATATCACCTTTTCTGAGCTTGCGGAAACGGCAAAGCGCATAGGCACCTATCTGACCCGTTTCGGCGGAAAAAATTGTCCGATTGCGGTGATGATGCAGAAAACCCCCGTTTCTGTGGCGGCTTTTATGGGGGCTGTTTACAGCGGCAATTTTTATACCCCTATCGATGTGACTATGCCAAAGGAACGTATCCTGTCTATTCTGGGCACATTGAAACCGCAGGTACTGCTCATTGATGAAAAGAGTAAAAAAGTAGCGTCAGGCTTGGGCTATGAAGGGGAGATCATCGTATTAGAGGAAATCTTGGATACGGAGATCGATATAGATAGTCTGCAAAAGATTCGTCTGCGTGCAATCGATACAGACCCGCTGTATGCTTTGTTTACCTCCGGCTCTACGGGCGTGCCCAAGGGCGTTGTCATCAGCCACCAGGCCGTTGTGAACCTGACAGAATGGTATACGGAAGCCTTTGATATGACTGAGAAAGAGATCATCGGCAATCAAGCTCCTTTTTATTTTGATTCTTCCGTGAAGGATATCTATGCAGTGCTGAAAACAGGGGCGCAGATGGAGATCATCCCCAAAATGCTTTTTTCCTTCCCTAAAAAACTGCTGGAATATTTGGAAGAAAAGAAGATCAACTATATCGACTGGGTACCTTCTGCTTTGAGCATTGTGGTGAATACCGGTGCGTTGGATAATTTCCAGCCCTCCTATCTGAAAAAGATCATGTTCTGTGGGGAAGCGATGCCGACGAAGCAGTTCAACCTGTGGCGGGCAAAATATCCCGATGCTTTGTTTGCGAATATTTATGGCCCTACAGAAACCACGGTGGACTGTACCTATTATATTGTAGATCGGGAATTTGCCGACGATGAACCGCTGCCCATCGGCTATGGCTGCCGCAATACAGATGTATTCATTCTGAATGGGGACAGACTGGCGGAAGAAGGGGAAAGCGGCGAGCTTTGCGTTCGTGGCAGATGTCTGGCTTTGGGCTACTACAACAATCCCGAAAAAACCGCAGAAGCCTTTATTCAGAATCCTTTGAATCCCTATTATCCGGAAAAGATTTATAAAACGGGGGATATTGCGAAATATAATGAACGTGGGGAAATCATTTTCCTGGCGAGAAAAGACCACCAGATCAAACATATGGGACACCGCATTGAATTGGGCGAGATCGAAACAGCCATCAATTCCATTGATGCCATTGATACGGGGGTTTGCCTCTATGATACAGAGACGCAGCGCATCCTGTTGTTCTACTGCGGAGGGGAAGAAGTTACTCAAGCCTATATCCTGAAAAGGCTGCGGGATAAAGTTCCAAAATATATGTTTCCGAATGTGATGATGAAATTGGAAAAAATGCCACAGACTTTGAATGGAAAGATAGACAGATTGGCTTTGAAGGAGTATTATGATAACGATAAGCAAAATTCCTGATGGAAAACAGTGGGCGGAAGAGATTGCTCAGGCTATTTCCAAAGGGGTGCGGACAAATTTTTATGCTTCTGCGGAGGAATTTTTCCCTTTGGTGGAAGAAGGATGTATTTCCCAGGCAATCTTCGCAGGCGGCAGATACTGTTTCGTGGAAAAAGAAAAGCAGATCGATCTTTACTTTTTTCTGGAAAAAGAAGCCCTTCCTGTAGAAGTGCCTGCTATGGACAAGCCTGTGGTGCTGGAGCAGGTAGCTTTGGCAAGAAGCGGCATTTCTCCTGCAGAGGAGGAATGGGAAGCTATTGGCTTTGAAAAATACCTCCAAAGAAAGCGTCTGTTCCTTTCTGTGAAAAAAACAGAAGAGGAACAGAGAGGAATTTCCTTTTGTGAAGAGGAAGAAGCAGAAACCATCCTTCGGATGATGGAGGATGCCTTTGAGCCATACACCTCTGCATTGCCTGATCTGAGAACCTTGCGGAAAGACTTGGCAGGACACTGTGTCATCGCCGCAAGAGAAGGGAAAAAACTTCTAGGGTTCCTGCGTTTTGGCAGGGAAAAGAAGGTATCTGTCCTTTGGCAGATCGTTGTTTCGCCGGAAGGGCGGGGCAATGGCATTGGCGAAGGGCTGGTGCGGGACTGGATCGCTTTAGAAAGAGCGACATCCGTAAAATTTCAGCTTTGGGTCAGGGAGGATAATCCTCCTGCCATGAAATTGTATGAAAAACTGGGCTTTCTGCCCGATGGCAGAATTGCTCCGGTTATGTTGAAAAAGAATCACGAGAGATGAAGAAAGGAAAAGTGATATGGAAGCATTATTGAAAATTTTAGCAGAACTGAGACCTGATGTGGATTTTGAAGGCAATCAGGAGCTGGTGGACAGCGGCGAGCTGGATTCCTTCGATATCGTTTCTTTGGTTGGCGAACTGTGCGATGAATACGACATCGAAATCGGCGCCGATGATATCGTTCCCGAAAACTTCAATTCCGTAGAAGCTATCTGGGCTCTGGTTCAGAAGCTGCAGGAAGACTAAGAAGGAGTTTAGAGCGGTATGGCATTTACATCATTTCGATTTATCGTTTTTCTTGTACTGGCTGCCGCAGCATATTTCCTGACACCAAAGCGTTGCCGATGGGTAACGCTTTTTGTTGCTAACTATGTTTTTTATTTCATTTCCGGCGGCAAAATTTTTATTTACCTGCTGGCAACGACCATCACCACATATTTGGCAACGGTAAAAATAGGGGATATGGCGGCGAAAAACAAGATCGCCTTCAATGAAGCGAAGGCAAATTTGGATAAAGAGGGAAAAAAGGCTTGGAAAGCGGCATTTGCCAAAAAGAAGAGACGCATCCTCATCCCGACATTGCTGTTCAACTTTGGTATCCTGGCAGTGCTGAAATATTCAGGCTTTGTGACCAGCAATCTCAATGCGCTGTTTGCAAAGATCGGCATTGGGGCAGAGCTGCCTGTATTCAAATTTCTGCTGCCTTTGGGTATTTCCTTCTATACCTTCCAGTCCATGGGCTATCTCATCGACGTATACAGAGAAAAACAGGAGCCGGAGAAAAACTTCTTCAAGCTGGCACTGTTCATCTCCTTCTTCCCCCAAATCGTGCAGGGGCCTATCTCACGTTTTGGCACACTGGCGGAGCAGCTCTTCCGTGCCAATGAATTTTCCTATACCCGTGTGAAATACGGGGTACAGCTGATGTTGTGGGGGGCTTTCAAGAAGATGGTCATTGCGGACAGAGCGGCGGTTCTGGTAGATAATGCCTTTGGTTTTCCGGAAACGTTCGGCGGTACTTATGTAGCCGTAGCGGCGTTGGTCTACGCCATTCAGATCTATGGTGATTTTTCCGGCGGTATCGATATTGCTACCGGTGCAGCCCAGATTTTTGGTGTCACGCTGGATAAAAACTTTGAACGGCCTTATTTGGCAACTTCCATCCCCGATTATTGGCGCAGATGGCACATGACCCTGGGCGCATGGTTTCGGGATTATGTGTTCTATCCCTTATCTTTGTCCAAATTCTTTATGAAGCTGGGGAAAAAATGCAGAAACATTCTGGGGAATTATATCGGCAAGCTGATCCCCGTTTTGATCCCCCAGTTTATTATTTTCTTCCTCATCGGTATCTGGCATGGGGCAGAATGGAAATATATCGCCTTTGGTTGTTATAATGGTACACTGATCGTGCTGGGTATCCTTTTTGAACAGCCCTTGCAGAAGCTGGCGAAAAAGCTGGGCATCCGCATGAATTGCTTGAGCTGGCGTATTTTTCAGGTATTGCGTACCCTGGTTCTGGTTGCCATCGGTAAGATCATTACCAGAGCCCCCGGCGTCAGTGCGGCAGTTTATATGATCCGCTCCATGGTAGAAAACTGGGATATGGATGTTCTGACCAACGGCGGATTGCTGACCATGGGTCTGGATGGTAAAGACCTGTGGGTATTGTTCCTGTCCTGTCTGGTGCTGCTTGGCGTCAGCCTAATGCAGGAAAGCGGCATCAAGATAAGAGAAACACTGGCGAAGCAGAATCTTTACTTCCGCTGGGTCATCTATCTGGGTGCGGTGTTCTCCCTGATCCTTTTTGGCGTATATGGTCTCAACTATAACGCCGCCGACTTTATTTACAGGGGGTTCTAAGTATGAATAAGAAAGAGTGTTTGAAAATTATGGTAAGATGCGTAGCATTTGTTGTGGTATTTTCCATGCTGTTTTCCAATGCGACCGACCTGCTGATGCGCCATGATGATGAATCTAATGAGATCCATGCTTTCTACAGTGAGCCGAAGGATACCATTGATGTGCTATATGTGGGCAGCAGCCCCTTGCTGCGGGGCGTTTCTCCTATGGTAATGTGGAACGAACATGGCTTTACGGGGTATGTGCGGGCGTCAGCTTTGCAGGCTCCTTCTGTCAGCTATGGGCTCTTGGCGGAATCCTTGAAATATCAGACTCCTGAATTGGTGGTATTGCTTTGCGATAATATTTTTACGGAATATGACTATGTGGAACGAGAAGGCGATCTGCGCCGTGGCTTGGATGGCATGAAAATGTCCAAATATAAACTGGATATCATCAAAGAGGTCACAGAAGCGGACGAAAGACAGTCTATGCTGTCCTATGCTTTCCCGCTGATGCGGTATCATGACCGCTGGAAAGAGATCAACTTGGCAGAGGATGAACCGGAACCTCTGCTGGAACATTCCTTCAAGAAGGGGAATGTGTATCTGAGAGATATCAACCCTCAGGAATATCCCGAAGGCTTCATGGAGCCCACAGGGGAACCCTATACCTTTGATGAAAGCGCAAAGGGCTATATTGAGAAATCCATTGCCCTTTGCAAGGAAAAAAATATCCCTGTGCTGCTGCTGCATTTGCCGAAAATGAGCTGGAGTTATGAACAGAGTGTGATGGTAGAGGAATTTGCGGCAGAAAATGGTGCGGTTTATCTCGATCTGGACAGAGCGGAATATAGAAGCCAGTTGGGCCTAGACCCCCAGGTGGATTATTACGATCAGGGGCACATGAACCTGACCGGCACCATCAAGCTTTCCGACTGGCTGGGAGATTGGTTGGATGCACAGTATGATCTGCCAGACCATAGAGACGATCCCGCCATCAGCGAAAGTTGGAATGCCGATTGGGCGGAATATGCAGAAAAGACGGGATTAGAGTAATCAGCAAAAAATACATTGATAAAGAAATTTTCAGAATAAGAACCGAGGGAAATCTTTAAAATCAGGATTTCTTTCGGTTTTTTATTTAGCTCTACGGAGCGTTTGTTGTGCAGTTCCCTTCGTTTTGATAGACTTTATACAGGATATCCAAGAAAATGAAAGCGAAAGGAGAACGCAATGAAGATAACAGTATTCAACGGAAGCCCCAAAGGGGCGAACAGCAACACCAATGTGATGACAACGGCATTTTTGAAAGGGGCGGAACGGGCAGGCGCCCAAACGGAAACGGTATTTCTCATAGAAAAGCACATTGAACACTGCAAGGGATGCTTCAGCTGTTGGTTCCGCACGCCTGGGAAATGCGTGCAGCAGGACGATATGACAGAATTGTTGGAGATTTATCAAAAATCCGATATCGTTTGCTATGCCACACCCATTTATTTATGGAATATGACGGCTTGCTTAAAGCAGTTTTTAGACCGGATGATTCCCCTGAAATGTCCTACCGTGGTGCAGAAAGCAGACCGCTGCGATATGGCAGACAGCATGAAGCTGCCGGAAACTATTATTTTTTCCAATGCAGGATTTCCGGGGGAAAATAATTTTTCCATACTCCATGAATCCGTAAAACCAGCCAATCCTATTTTAGAAGTTTACCGCAACTGTGGGATGCTGTTAAGAAGCAAAAATGAGGAGGTACAGAAAAAGGTAGCCGAATACCTTGTTTTTGTGGAACAGGCAGGGTATGAGATGGTGAAGGATGGGAAGATTTCCGAAGGAACGAAAGCGGGGCTGGAAATGGAATTGATGCCCTTGCAGGATTATCTAAACTACATTATGAAGGGATAAAAAGGAGAGCCTACTCGGATATTTTCATCTGAGTAGGCTCTTTGCATTATCTTCTTTTGCCGTTTGTTTTTTCTTTTTTGGCAATTTCGATGTGTACCTTTTTATTTTTGATCTTGGCGTTTTTCATGCCATACAGGATATCCCGTACAAATTCGCTGGGAACATCCACGAAGGTATATTCATCATAAATGGCGATCTCACCCAGGGTCTTGCCAGGCACCCCTGCTTCATTGGCGATGGCGCCAACAATATCTTTTGCACGGATTTTATTTTTCTTGCCGGCATTGATGAACAGACGGACCATTTTTTCGCCTTCACCACCATAAAGCTCTGTGCCGTCAAAGTTGATATCATCGATGGCATCGATATCATCGGCATTGATATCAGACAGATGGTTTTTCAGCAGGGCAGCAGCAATATCGATGCTAGTGTAATCTTCTTCCATCAGGCGGTCTACCAGATGGATATATTTTGTCAGGTGACCTTCATCAATGATGCCTTTGATTTTTTCCAGGAAGATATTTGTTTTCATTTCTTCCACATCGCTGAGGGTAGGCAGTTTCTGCTGCACGATCTTTGTTTTGGTATAGCGCATGATATCCCGCAGCTTATAGATTTCCTTGCCCACGCAGAAGGTGAAGGCTTTGCCTGCCTTGCCTGCACGGCCGGTACGACCGATACGGTGTACATAGTATTCTTCATCCTGGGGTACATCATAGTTGAATACCACATCGATATCGTCTACGTCGATTCCTCTGGCTGCGACGTCTGTAGCAACCAGGATTTCAATGGTGCCGTTGCGGAATTTCTGCATGACCTTATCTCTCTGGGGCTGTTTCAGGTCACCATGGAGACCTTCTGCGAAGTAGCCGCGTCCTTGCAACATTTCCACCAGATCATCTACCCGTTTCTTGGTGTTGCAGAAAACCATAGCCAGGTTGGGGTCGTATACATCAATGATACGAGTCAGGGCATCCAGCTTTGTTTTTTCCTTTACATCAAAGTAATACTGTTCAATGTTGGGAACGGTCAGTTCTTTGCGAACGATTTTGATGAATTCAGGGTCTCTCTGGAACCGTTTTGTGATATCCAGAATTTCCGGAGACATGGTGGCAGAGAAGAGTAAGGTCTGGTGGTCTTCAGGGATTTTTACAAGGATAGTTTCGATATCCTCACGGAAGCCCATATCCAGCATTTCATCTGCTTCATCCAGCACCATCATCTGTACGGTTTCCGCTTTGATGGTGCGGCGGCGCATATGATCCATCACACGACCCGGGGTACCGATGACCACCTGTGCGCCTTTTTTCAGGGCTGTGATCTGTCTATCGATGGGCTGACCGCCGTAAATCGGCAGCACACGGATGTTATCTTTATATTTCAGCAGTTTTCTAAATTCTTCGCTGACCTGGATGGCCAGTTCACGGGTGGGGCAGAGGATCAGAGCCTGTAGGCGTCTGTCCTCGGGGTCGATGCGTTCCAGACAAGGGATGCCGAAAGCGGCAGTTTTCCCTGTACCTGTCTGAGACTGACCGATGATATCCTTGCCTTCCAGAATGACGGGGATGGCCTGAGACTGGATGGGTGTGGCTTCTTCAAAGCCCATATCCAGCACCGCACGGCAGATTTCGTTGGAAATGTTCATTTCTTCAAATTTTAAATGTTCCATAGTTTCTTCCTTTCTTTGCTCTTTTTGAGTGGCAAAGCCGAAGAAAACAACGAAAAACAAGACCCCTTTGCCTTGCGGCAACGCAATATCGCAGTGTCGGTCAAACCGGCAATTTTCTTCGACTTCTATCGTGATGCTGCGCTTTCGCTAGGTATGATTTCCTCTTTTCTGAAATATACCTATTGTACTTAAGAAAATCTTAGGATTTTCATAACATCCCTTTTAAAGCGCATATTTCCGGCAAAAAGCCGCAGATATTTATATTAACAGGAAAAAATAAGAATTGCAAGAAATAATTATATCGGTTATAATCAATATTTAGTTATAGAGAAATTTTTACATAGAAAACGAGAAAAAAGAAGAAAAACGGAGGTTTTTTTGATATGGAATTTATTCAGGCAATCGTTTTGGGGCTGATCCAGGGTTTGACAGAGTTCCTGCCCGTCAGCAGTTCCGGTCATCTGGTGCTTTTCCAGAATTTATTCGGCATAGAAGAAGCGACACAGGCGTTTTCCATTGTTCTGCATGTGGCAACCCTGATCGCAGTATTCATTTATTACTGGCAGGATATCTGGGCATTGATCCGCAATCCTTTCCAGAGAACGACAGTGCTTTTGATTGCGGGCACGATTCCCACAGTCATCATCGCGCTGCTGTTCAATGATACCTTCAATGCCATTTTCGGCAAAGGGAAATTTATTGGCTTCAACTTCCTGTTTACAGGTCTGATCCTGCTTTACGCAGACAGCCGACGTGCAGGCAGAAAGAAGATCAAAAATATGTCTATTTTTGATGCGCTGGTAATCGGTACCATGCAGGGGGTAGCCATCCTGCCTGCGGTTTCCCGTTCCGGTATGACCATCAGCACTTGCCTGGCAAGGGGCATGGACAGAGACAATGCGGCAAGATTTTCTTTCCTGCTGTCCATTCCTGCTATCCTGGGAGGCATGGTTTTGACCATCAAAGATATTATTACAGGAGAAGTCGTATTGGCAGATGCCATGGGCACAGCGCCTATGGTCTGCGGCTTCATCGTGGCAGCAGTTTCCGGCTATCTGGCAATCCGCTTCATGGTAGATGTGATCAAAAAAGGGAAATTGAAATGGTTTTCTGTGTATGTATTCATTCTGGGTGGGGTTTTGATCCTGGATCAGTTTGTATTACATATGATCGTGAAATAAGAAAATGGGGCACGCAGAAGAGCGTGCCTT
Source organism: Bacillota bacterium (assembly GCA_021768705.1). Lineage (GTDB taxonomy): Bacteria > Bacillota > Clostridia > Lachnospirales > Anaerotignaceae > Anaerotignum_A. The sequence goes on along the minus strand of JAETUG010000001.1, from coordinate 189,988 downwards.
TCTTTTTGCATGACACTGGTGAGAAGTTGGAAAAAAGTTTTCTAGAGCCTTCCGCCAATTGTATGATATAATGGGATTATAAAAAGCATGAGAGGGGGTCATGATATGGAGCAGATCGTATTTTATTTTGGGGATAATTTGGAATATTTACTGCGGATGATCGTTGCCAGCATTTGTGGCGGCATCATTGGTTTTGAGCGTAGCCGCAGAAGAAAGGAAGCTGGTCTGCGTACCCACATCATTGTTACACTGGGGTCTGCCCTTTTGATGATCGTTTCCAAGTATGGCTTTATGGATATCGGTGATATCCCGGGAATGCGTGTGGATGCAGCCCGTATTGCCGCCAATGTGATCACGGGTATTTCTTTCCTGGGCGCAGGGATGATTTTTGTGCGGGATGTTTCTATCAAAGGGCTGACAACGGCAGCAGGTATCTGGTCTATGGCAGGCATTGGTCTTGCCATCGGCGCAGGCATGTATTTTGTGGGCATTTTTGCCACACTGCTGATCCTTTTGATACAGATTTTTACCCATGGACATCTGAAAAAATTGGATGGGCCGATTTATGAGAACTTTTCCATCATATATAAAAATGTTCCCAATGGATTGGAACAGCTGGAGCAAGAGATGAAAGAACGCAATATCCTGATCCATCATATCCAGATGGAGAAAAAGGAAGATGGTACTGTGAAGGTGACACTGGATGTCAGCAGGGAGCATGCCATCACTTGTACGGATCTGGCGGATATTTTTGCGAATGATGAAAGGGTCAAGGGATTCCGATTATAAACACAGGAAAGACGTATTTCTTTTGAAAAAGAGATGCGTCCTCTTTTTTTGTAAAAAATCTGAGACTTTTTTGCTTCGTATGTTTTCGGGAAAGACTGCCATACTAACCAAAAGAATTTGGAAAGGTGGGGCGAAATGGATATTTATATCAAGCCTGTGGAAAAAGCCCAGATCATACAGAAAAGAGAGGTACTCTTGCGGGATATCGCAGAGGTGTTTGTCGGCGGACAGACGGCAGGAGAGGCGGAAAAGCTGGTGGTTTTCCGTATACCGGAGACTGGAGAAAAGACCTATCTGCTTTCGGTGGTGGATATTATCAAGGTGCTGAATCAGAAATGGCCCGATGCGACGATTTCCAACGTCGGGGAAATGGATATCCTGATCGAATATCTGCCTACGGCTACAAAAAGGAATCCCCTTTGGCTGGCGGCGAAGGTGTTTTTTGTTTCACTGGTTTTGTTTGTGGGGGCTTCTACCACGATCATGTGCTTCCATTCGGATACACAGGTGCCGTTGGTCTTTGAAAATATTTATTATATGTTTTTCGGAGAAAATAAGGAGATTCCCAAGCTGCTTTCTATCCCCTACAGCATTGGCCTTGGGCTGGGCATCATCGTATTCTTCAATCATTTCTCCAAATTTTCCTTGACCAAGGACCCTACGCCTATCGAAATCGAAATGACAACTTACGAAAAGGAAACCAACGCCAGCGTCATCGATTATCTGAATCGGCGCAAGGGAGGGGCGTGATATGGCAAAATCTCTGTTTTTGATTTTCTACGGACTTTCTTCGGGGGGCTTGGTGGCAGCAGGGACTTTTGCTTTCATCGCGGCCATTGGCATTGTGCCCCGTATGGCGAAACGAACCAAGACCCAGCGTTTTATTCGCTTTTATGAGGACGCCATCGTGCTAGGCGGTCTCTTTGGCACAACAGCTATGTTTATGGAGTATCGGTTTCCGGAGATCCCGTTTCTGTTGGGGGTCTATGGATTTTGCACCGGCATTTTTGTAGGCGTGCTGGCAATGGCATTGACAGAGGTGTTGAACGTATTTCCCATCATGCTGCGGCGAGCAAGGCTGACGAAAGGACTGCAATGGTTGGTGTTGGCCTTTGCCCTGGGGAAGGTGTTCGGTTCTCTGGCATATTTCTTGACAGATGGATTTTATGTGTTGTAGGGAGGGTTAGATTTGGATACGACAAAAAAAGCACAACAGGAATATGATAAAATGGTGAAGCAGGCTTCACCCAACAGCCCGATTTTCATGAACTGCTTGAAAGCTTTTATCTCCGGCGGCATCATCTGCATCATCGGGCAGCTCTTATCAAATTTTTATACGGGAAAAGATTTTTCGAAGGAAGAAGCGGCTTTATTGGTCTCTATTACATTGATTGGCCTTTCAGCTTTGCTGACAGCTTTGGGGTGGTATGAAAAGCTGGGGAAATTCTGTGGCGCAGGCACCATCGTGCCTATCACCGGCTTTGCCAATTCCGTTGTTTCTCCTGCTATTGAGTTCAAGAAAGAAGGCATGGTATTCGGTATGGCAGCGAAAATGTTCATCGTAGCGGGGCCTGTCATCGTATATGGCACGCTGACGTCCATGCTGGTCGGTTTGGTTTATTATTTTGTAAAATAGAGGTGAAGAGGATGAGCAAAAAAATCGGAAAACAGACCGTACGCCTGGCGGAAGGGGTCGTGATCCTTTCCGCGGCATCTATCGTAGGGCCAAAAGAGGCAGAAGGGCCTCTGAGCAAATATTTTGACCAAAAGGTGGAGGACCCTTTTTTTGGAGAAAAGACATGGGAATTGGCGGAAAGCAAATTTGTTGAAAAAAATATGGAACTGGCTGTACAGAAAGCGAATCTGAACCCAAAGGATATCGATTATGTGCTGTGCGGTGATTTGTTAAACCAATGTACAGGTTCTTCTTTTGGCATCAAAAACCTGAACATCCCATTTTTTGGATTGTTTGGGGCATGCTCCACCATGGGGGAATCCATGAGCCTTGGGGCGATGCTAGTGGATGGGGGATTTGCCAATCATGTGTTGACAGGGGCATCCAGCCATTTCTGCGCAGCGGAAAAACAGTTCCGATTTCCTTTGCCCTTGGGAACACAAAGACCTCCTACAGCCACGTGGACAGTGACAGGGGATGGGGCAGTGGTTCTGGCAAGAAAAGGCGAAGGGCCGAAAATCGTGGAAATTACCACGGGGAAAATCGTAGATATGGGCGTGACGGATGCTAACAATATGGGTGCTGCCATGGCACCGGCTGCGGCAGCCCTGCTGCAAGCTCATTTCGAGGATACAGGCAGGACTCCCCAGGATTATGATGTGATCGCCACGGGGGATCTGGGGACGGTGGGCAGGCAGTTGGTGGTAGAGCTGTTGGCAAAGGAAGGGTATGAGATGGACAGCCGATATACAGACTGCGGTATTGAGATATTTGATGATGCAACCCAGGATACCCATGCAGGGGGTAGCGGCTGCGCCTGCTCTGCAGTGACATTTTGTGCGTATTTCTACCCGAAGCTCCTTGCCGGAGAGATCAAACGGATGCTTTTCATCCCCACAGGGGCGTTGATGAGCCCAACCTCTTCTCAGCAGGGGCAGCCCATTCCCGGTATTGCCCATGGCCTTGTCATCGAAGGCTGCAAAAAGGGGGCGAATTGATATGATGGAAATTTTGAAAGCGTTTTTGGTCGGTGGGATCATTTGTGTCATTGGACAGATTTTGATCGATAAAACAAAGCTGATGTCCGGGCGTATTCTGGTGCTGTATGTCTGTCTGGGGTGTATCTTAGGCGGATTGGGCATTTATAAAAAAATTGAGGAATTTGGCGGAGCAGGGGCAACAGTTCCCCTGACCGGATTCGGTTTTCACTTGGCAGAGGGCGTGATGAAGGAAGTAGATCGTGCAGGCATTCTTGGGATTTTTACCGGGGGCTTGAAGGCAGCGGCTGGCGGCGTGACAGCGGCGATCTTCTTTGCGTTTTTGGCGGCGTTGCTGGCGAATCCCAAGGAAAAATAACGTAAAATATTTAATTTTGAAAAGATGTGGAGAAAAGTTGTCAAAGCAAGGGCTTTGGCTGATTCCTTCTGATATTTTTTCTAAAAAATTTAAAAGAATTTTAGGTATTTTTTTATATACAGTTCGATAAAATTGTGATATAATAAAACCATAAAAAGCAGAGGAGAACTGAAAGATGGATTTCAAAGCTCTCTGTAAAACTCAATAAGAAGGAAGTGGAACCCATGCACAGCGCTATTGGGTCCCGCAAGGATTTTAGCAACTTGGATGAAGATCAGTTGCTGGCGGAGTATAAGGAATGTATTGGAGATATCCTCTACAATGAACAGGTTCAGAAATTGGATCTGCACACACAGCATTGCAATACAAGCAGACTTCAGCATAGTATAAATGTATCCTATTACAGCTTTCTGATTTGCCGCAAGATGGGTTGGGACTATCGTTCCGCAGCTAGAGCAGGCTTACTGCATGATTTATATTTCTATGATTGGCGGATTAAAAAATATATTCGTTCCGGTCATGCATCTTGGCATCCTCGCGTTGCATTGGATAACGCAAAAAGAATCACAGAGCTGAATAAAGTGGAAATTGATGCGATTAAAAAGCATATGTGGCCTTGTACACCAGTTCCGCCTCGCTATATCGAATCCTTTGTGATTACATTTGTAGATAAAATTTGCGCAATATGTGAATTCACAGAACGCAAATATGCACAGATGTTCAGAAGAAGCTACGCTTCCTGATCCTTGCCGGACGAATTTGGACAGCACCTTTCAAAGTGAATAGTTTAAACTTGCAATCAAAAAAGACACTATTTTAGTGTCTTTTTTCTTTCAGAAAAAATGGTTTCAACTGCTTTTTCAATCAAAAAAGAGTCATTTCAGGCTCCTTTTCGTTTTTCTGATCAGTCATTCTGTCTGGGATAGACCATGTTTTCCTCTTTGATGCAGGAAAGCACTTCATCTACAAATTTCTGACATTCGATTTTTGTGATGCCCAGGTTGTGATCCAGATAGTTGCCACACATGGCAGGTTTCGCCGCAGGGATCTCTCCTTCAAAATCTGCCATATACTGATAGCATTCCTTCATAATCTCTGCAACATCTGCGGATTCCAGATCACCTTTGAAGATCACGTACATACCGGTACGACAGCCCATAGGACCAACATAGATGGTTTTTTCTGCCCATACAGGATGTTCCCGCAGGAAAGTTGCCATTAGGTGTTCGATGGTATGCATCACGGAAGTATCTAGAACCATTTCACGGTTGGGTTCTTTCATACGTACGTCGAAGGTCGTTAAAACGCCGTCGCCGACAGTGTCTTTTCTGGAAACATAGATGCCCCGTAGCAGCAGATTATGATCGATGCCAAAGCTCGTTACGTCCATTGTATTCATCCTTTCTTTCTTTGCGAAATTTCTCTGTGCATTATTGTACATGGTTCGTAAGGGGAATGCAAGTACTTCCTGTGTTCTGTATTCATGGGGAAAAGGGATTGCGAAATGGCGGAAAGTTCGCTATACTGTACAAAAGGAAATACAAAAGGAAAGAAGGAATGTGCAATGGGTAAGATTTTGACAAGAGAAGAAGCATGGGAACTGCTGAATGAATATAATAAAGAGCCTTTCCATCTGCGTCACGGGGAAACTGTAGAAGGCGTTATGCGCTATCTGGCACAGGAACTGGGCTATGGCGATGAAGTGGATTTCTGGGGCAATGTAGGTCTGCTGCACGATCTGGATTTTGAGCAGTGGCCCGATCAGCATTGCACAAAGGTGCAGGAATTGATGAAGGAAAAAGACATCGACGAAAGAATGATCCATGCGGTAGCCAGCCATGGGTATGGCATCTGCTGTGATGTAGAGCCGGAACATGAAATGGAAAAAGTTCTGTTTGCGGTAGACGAACTGACAGGTCTGATTGGTGCGGCTGCTCTGATGCGTCCTTCCAAGAGCGTAAAGGATATGGAACTGAAATCTGTCAAGAAAAAATTCAAAGACAAAGCCTTTGCTGCAGGCTGCAACCGTGACATTATCAGACGAGGGGCAGAGCAGCTTGGCTGGGAATTGGATGAGCTGATGCAGAAAACACTGGATGGTATGAAATCTGATGACAGAAACGATTGATAAAAATAGAAAGACCTCAATTTGAGGTCTTTTTTATGTCTATAGCTGAATCATTGTATCAATCATAGAGCTGATTTTGTCCCGACTGATCTTTTCTGTGATTGCTTTTTTAACAAATTCATCTTTGCTGAAGCCAAATTCAGCGATATATTCTTCTAGCAGGGCATAGGTTTCTTTATCCAAAGTGACGGAAAGCTTTTTTGTGGTGCTAGCTGGTTTCTTCGAGGTCGTTTTTTTGGTAGTTGTTTTCTTTTCTGCCATGGAAATTCACTCCTTTTTTACAATGGAACTATTGTATCATCTCGACTGCGTCTCGATGAAGTTTCTCGTCAAATGGTCGTTCATGCAAGCATGATGTCCACTTTCCTCGTTATTATATCATATTTTGAAAAAAGAAAAATCTACAGTAATGTTTTTTGAAAAATAGAGCATACTAGGGTTGTAACAAATTTGAGGAGGGATTTTCACATGGAAAAATGTAACGAATGTATCAAATGTACTGTAGAACAGTGCAGACACCACCACGACACAAAAAATTATTGCACACTGGATTCTATCCAGGTAGGCACCCATGAAATGAATCCTACACAGGATCAGTGCACAGACTGCATGTCCTTTGCAGTGAAATAAGGACGAATGAAAAGGAAGCGGGCGTTCCGAGGATTCGGAGCGTCCGCTTTCTCTTGCATAGAAGCAGTATTCTATCGTACAATAAAATCAGGAGGTGGAAGGATGAAACTTTATTTTGTACGCCATGGGGAAACCGACATGAATGCCCGCAATATGTTTTATGGCTGGACCGATGCGGATATCAATGCCAAAGGCGTTGCCCAGGCGGAGGAACTGCGGGAAGCCTTTCGGGATATTCCCATAGATGCCATCTATTCCAGCGATTTGAAGAGGGCTTTACATACAGCACAGATCATTGCTGACGGCAGACCTGTCGAGGCAATATCTGATATTCGGGAATTGTATTATGGAAAATGGGAGAATCGTACTTGGGCGGAAATGACGGAAGCAGACCGGGCGGAATGGAAAAAATGGAATACGGACTGGGTGGATTGCGTGATGCCGGAGGGCGAAGCCTTCCTGGATTTTTATAATAGAGTGACCGCAGGACTTGACCGCATCATTCGGGAAAATAGAGGAAAGCATGTATTGGTCGTGGCCCATAATGGGGCGTTGAGTGCCATGCACTGCCATCTGACGGGGGCAGGACCTAAGACCTTCTGGAATTTCAATTCCAAGCAGGGGCATTATAGTGCTGTTTGGGTCTCTGAAAAGAAGGTGACCTATGATTGTATCAATTATCCTCTTTGCAAAGAAAAAACAAAAAATGTTTATGTCGATATGGATTCTTGCCCTGAAGATGGTGTGGCTTACGTGATTCATAAGAAGGACAGAGATTGCAGCATAATTTGGACAGGAACGAAAGTAGAAGCCCATTGCGAAAAAACAGAGCATGTTGCGCTTCTGGAAAAGCATCTGGATTTTATTTTTCTGGAAGAAGGGGAATCTATGCCGGATTGGTATGCTGTACCTGCTCTGCGTGTATTTGCCAAAGACAGCAAAGGCGGCTGGTTTGCCAAAAGAGAAGGCAAAGAAGGTATTTATTATATTTCCTGTGATGGAACAATCACATATCTGGCGCAGGATATACGGAAAAACCTCCAGAGGATCATTTTTGAACAGGAGAATGAAAAACTGCAAAAATTTGCAGAGGAAATCAATTTAAAAAAATCTGAATCAGATTTAAGAAGGTTTGTTTGTCCTGCTTATGATATCCAGCTTTTTGCAAACAGAGCAGAAGCGGAAAAGCAGTTTCATATCCATGAATTGAGCGAATTTATAAATGTAGAACCGCAGAAAACAATTTACTATGACTGTGAAAAAATAGGAAAAGCTCCTGAAATAGAGGGATATGATATAATCCCGGCTGGGAAGGGCTTTGCCCCTTTTGTCATGACCTGCGAGGAAAACGGCTTTACTTCTCTGCAAAGAAAACGGGACATCTACCTGATTTTTGAAGGGAACATCCCGAAGCCGACGTTCTACCCTGTGCCGAAGCTGACTCTTTTCGCCCATGATGGCGAAAGCGGATATTTCGCCCATGCAGGAAAAGATTTGGACAGCCCGATTTATTTTATCTCCAAAAAACTGGAATGTTGGACTTTAGCAGGGGATTTCCGTACTTTTGTGCAGATGGTCGTTTTTGAACCTGACTGGAAAGCAAGAATTACAGGGGAAAAGGTGGATTTACAGGAAACGGAAGGGGAGAAGGCAGACCTAGGTATGTTATTCGGTCTTTCCGCACCGGAACGAAAGCTTTCGGAAAATATCCACAGAGAACCATACTATAAAATTTTTGAAACCATCGAAAAAGCAAGAGAAGAAATGTGCATTCTATGAGGACATATGGTCATAAAACCGTTGATTTTATAGTAAAAAACATGCTTTTAAAAAAAGTTTTATTTGTAAAGGAAAAATACTTGACAATAGGACATTTGTTTAGTAAAATGTTCAAAGTGATTGTAAAGTAGTTATCCTTTACAGGAGGCAGGAACACTATGGATGATATTTTGCAGCTGACTTTGCTCTATGATTTTTATGGCGAATTGCTGACAGAAAAACAGAAGCAGGTCTATGAAATGCATTACCAGAACGATTTATCCTTAACGGAAATCGGCGAGGAATTATCCATCAGCCGACAGGCTGTCCGAGATCAGCTTAAGAGAACGGAACGAATCCTGCAGGGCTACGAGGGAAAATTGCAGCTCGTTTCCCGTTTTCAGGCGCAGAAAAAGGCCGTACAGGAAATGAAGCAAATCATAGAAGACATGGAAAAGAAAAATCCTGATGTAGCTATGGTAAAAGCAATTTCTAAGATGAAAAAAATCGCTGACGACATCTTATCCTGAAAGGAGGTCGCGATCCATGGCATTTGAAAATCTTTCCAATAAGCTGCAGGAAGTATTCAAGCAGCTGAGAAGCAAAGGTGTGCTGACAGAAGCAGATGTAAAGGCTGCCATGCGTGAAGTAAAGATCGCGCTTCTGGAGGCAGATGTCAACTTCAAGATCGTAAAAGAATTTATCAAAAAGGTAACAGAACGTGCCGTAGGTACGGAAGTGCTGCAGGGCTTGAATCCCGGTCAGCAGGTCATCAAGATTGTAAACGAAGAACTGATCGACCTGATGGGAACGACCCAGAGCCAGCTGACCTTTTCCCGACGCCCGCCCACTGTTTTCATGATGGTAGGTCTGCAGGGTGCCGGTAAAACAACGACCAGCGGCAAGCTGGCAGGTCAGCTCCGCAAGCAGGGCAGAAGTCCTCTGTTGGTAGCCTGCGACGTTTACAGACCCGCAGCCATCAAACAGCTGCAGGTGGTAGGGAAGAATTACAATATTCCCGTGTTTGAAATGGGGACAGAGATCAGCCCTGTGGAGATTTCCAAAAAAGCCCTGGAATACGCAGCAGAACAGCACCACGATGTCATCCTGATCGATACCGCAGGCCGACTGCATATCAATGAAGAATTGATGCAGGAACTGCAGGATATCAAAACGGCAGTGAAACCGCAGGAAATTCTGTTGGTGGTAGACGCTATGACAGGTCAGGACGCTGTAACCGTTGCGGAAAGCTTTGATGGTCAGTTGGGTGTGGATGGTATCATCCTGACAAAGCTGGACGGTGACGCCAGAGGCGGTGCCGCGCTCTCTGTCAGAAGTGTGACCAATAAACCCATCAAATATATTGGTATGGGCGAAAAAATGGAGGACTTGGAGCCTTTTTACCCCGACCGAATGGCATCCCGTATCTTGGGTATGGGCGATGTGCTTTCCCTGATCGATAAGGTACAGGCCAATATCGATGAGCAGGAAGCCCTTGATATGGCGAAAAAAATGCGTGCCAACGATTTCACGCTGGAGGATTTCCTTTCCCAAATGCAGCAGATCAAAAAGATGGGTCCTTTGAAAGACCTGTTGGGCATGCTGCCCGGGATCCCCGGTATGGGTAAGCTGGATTTAGATTCTGCGCTGAACGGAGTCGATCCTCAGAAGGAAATGGCAAGAACAGAAGCCATCATCCAGTCCATGACGAAGGAAGAAAGAACAAATCCGTCCATTCTGAATGGCCCCAGAAAGAAACGTATCGCTGCCGGCTGTGGCCACAGCATTGCAGATGTCAACCGTCTCATCAAGCAGTTTGAAGAAATGAAAAAAATGATGAAGCAGATGAACAATATGCAAAAAGGCAAGAAAGGTAAGCTTCCTTTCTTCCGCTAAAACGAAAAAAGAAACTTCATTCCGCAAGGAATCAAGAGATAAAGAAAATCATTCACTAAGTATTTATTTTTTAGGAGGACAAAATCATGGCAGTAAGAATCAGACTGAAAAGACTGGGCGCAAAGAAAGCACCTTTTTACAGAATCGTTGTAGCAGATTCCAGAACATCCAGAAATGGTAAATCCATTGAAGAAATTGGTATCTACGATCCTACAAAAGAACCTGTAGTTCTGAATGTTGACGCAGAAGCAGCTAACAAATGGCTGGCAAACGGTGCTCAGCCTTCCGATACAGTAAAAGCTTTGCTGAAAAAAGCTGGCGTAATCGGCGAATAATTCCGAATCAACGGGAGGCCGATTTATGAAAGAACTGTTAGAAGTCATTGCGAAAAGACTTGTGGAACATCCTGAGCAGGTAGTGGTTACAGAAACAGATAACGAACGTGCTCTGGTTCTGGAACTGAAGGTTGCTCCCGAGGACATGGGTAAAGTCATTGGCAAGCAGGGCAGAATCGCAAAAGCGATCCGTACTGTAGTAAAGGCCGCTGGCATCCATGAAGACAAAAAGATCATCGTAGAAATCGTGCAGTGATCGAAATGATAACGGCGGCAGGGTGAGCCCTTGCCGCTGTTTTTTGTAAGCAATATGTTTTTTTCGTTACTAGCAATAAAACTATGAAAATAGAAAAAAGACAGATAAAATTTCTGAATGAGATAGAGGTAAATGATGGAAAGTTATTTTGAGATCGGCAAAATCACAGGAACCCACGGTATCCGTGGCACCATGCGTGTGTTTCCCACCACACAGGACCCTACACGTTTTGAGAAACTGAAAGAAGTTACAGTAGAAATCAGAGGGAAACAGGAAGTTTTCCATGTACAAAAGATAGCCTACCAGAAAAATATGATTCTGCTGACATTGAAGGAAATCAACGATATCAATGTGGCAGAGCTATATAAAAACGGTCGTATCCTGATTCCCGATGCCGTTGCGATCCCCTTGGAGGAAGATGAATACTATACCCGTGATCTGTACGGCTTGCAGGTTGTGACGGACGAAGGGGAAGAGTTGGGCGAGCTGGTGAAGATCTACGAAACAGGTGCAAATGACGTTTATGCGGTGAAAAAAGACGCCCAGGCGAAGGAACTGCTGATTCCTGCCATCAAGGACTGCATTTTAAAAGTGGATATCGCAGCCGGCGTTATGACTGTACATCTGCTGGAAGGACTGAGATAAATGAAGCAGTTTTTTGTATTGACACTGTTCCCTGAAATGATCGAGCAGACCCTTTCCCACAGCATCATGGGCAGGGCGCAGAGGGACGGCTATATCTCCATTGAGGCGGTCAATATTCGGGATTATACATTGAACAAACAAAAACATGTAGATGATTACCCTTATGGTGGTGGTGCAGGTATGGTGATGCAGGGACAGCCTATCTACGATGCCTACCAGAGTCTGATGCCCAGGGCGAAGGGGGCGAGAGTAGTCTATATGACGCCCCAGGGCAGACCCTTTACTCAGCGTATTGCAGAGGAACTGGCTCAGGAAGAAAGTCTGGTGTTCCTTTGCGGTCATTACGAGGGCGTGGATGAACGACTCATTGAGGAAATCGTTACCGACGAAATTTCTTTGGGAGATTTTGTCCTGACAGGCGGTGAATTGGCTGCCATTACCATCATTGATGCGGTATCCCGTTTGGTGCCCGGCGTATTGGGCAAGGAGGAATCCTTTGCAGATGAAAGCTTCTCCGATGGTCTGCTGGAATATCCCCAGTATACCCGTCCTCCTGTGTTTATGGGCAGAGAGGTGCCGGAGGTGCTTTTGAGCGGGCATCATGGCAATGTAGCCAAATGGCGCAGAGAGCAGGCGTTACTCAGAACGGCAAAGAAACGACCTGATTTGCTGAAAACAGCGGAACTGACGAAGAAAGACCTGCAATTCCTGCAGGAGCAGGGAATCGAAATTGAGAAAGAGTAATAAAAAAGGAACTGATCTGAAATAGGTCAGTTCCTTTTTGTTCATTTATTCATATTTCTGATATGCATATACACCGTGTTTTTGGAAATGCCAAGATGGTTGGCAATGGTGATGACGGAATCCTTTAGGTTGAAAATACCTTTCTGATACAGTAGAGCGATGATCTCTTTGTTTTTATTGGAAGAAGAAATAGACAGATTGCTGTAAACTTCTTTTTTGGCATCCTCCAGTGCATTCAGCATCAGTTCTTCCGCATTTTCCACGAAGGTTTCAGAAATATTTTCTGTTTCTGTCCTTGCCGCAGGGGTGAAGGTCTGCATAAAGGAGAGGAGAGATGTATTCAAATAGAAATTGATACAGAAAAGACCAATGATATTGTGGTTTTCTCCTTCGATGGCGGAAATGGATGCTTTAAAAGCGTCTCCTCGCTTATTTTTCGCAAAGTATGTGATATGATGCATTGCAGGGTTAGCCATCATTTTATTTAAAAAACCAAGGGTGACTTCGGAAATGGGAGCACCAGTCTGTCTGCCGGAAAGATGACCGTTGATGATCTTGATGACAGAAGAATCCAGATGGGACAAATCATGGACAACGACTTCGCAATTTTCTCCCCAGAAATCGGCTAGACCGTCGGCAACATTCATATAAGATTCCAAAATGGCTTTGTCCTTTTCGGTCAAAATGGTGATCGTGTTTTCCATAGTGTACCTCCATGCAATTTATTTGCTGCAAAAAATAACGAAATGATTCCTTTATTCTTGCATTATACATGATAGACAAATGTTTTTGCAAGGGGTATGGTTATTTTTTAGTGAAAAATATTTCACTTTGCTGAAAATTTTTCATTTTCCTGTTTTCCTACAAATTGTAAAAAAGAATGTTAAGATGGTGTTAAGGAAAGGAAGGAATGGGTTCTTAACAGGAATTTTATGGCCTTATCATTTATAATATGATTGAAATAAGATACAGAAATAAATCAAACCATGTTAGGAAGGTGGAACGAATGGGAAAAACTTTGATCTGTGAAAAAAAGCTTCGAGATGAACTGCATAGAGAATATATTCTGAAATATTCCCTTTTGATTCGTTCCGGAGAATCTGGCAAGATTTATGGCGTGGAAATAGAAAGAATGGATGCCCGGGGGATCCCTGAAAGGGATGCGCTGCAGGGGATTTCCGAAAAGAGAAAAGAAGTAGAACGATTTATCGGCCGATTGTGGAAGGGCAATGCGTTTCCTGTAGAATTGGCTGCATTATATGATGATTTTGTTGGCGAAAGAGAAGGGGCAGAAGTTCACAGAACCGTTCGTCTTGCATGTTGATATGGAAAAAGGAAGCCTTAGATCCAAAAGGATGTAAGGCTTTTTATATTTTTTTCAAAAGCCACTGCTGATTGCCGCAGTTGTAGGTCAGTTCGTAGAGCTTTTCGATACCGCCGATGACACTGCTGCAGCGGAAGATAAGAGTAGGGGTGCCGGCAAACATGTTTTTATCTGTTCGAATGATATGACCGATTTTGATGACGATGGTTTCTCCATCTTCTTCCATACGGAAACGGACGGGGGTAACAATGCCTTCTTTTGATGTCCAGGAGATCATATCGATCTGTTGATTGCGAGATTTCATAGGACATTCCTCCCTGTTGGATTCGTCCTCTTTATTATATACGAACAATTGTTCTTTTTCAATAGGAAAATGCTGAAAATAAGAATAAATGTTTGGGTTTTGTTTGGGACAGATATGAGAGGAGAAAAAATACTTTTGTAAAACAGACGGATTAGGTATTATTTTTGTATGAATTGGTGAAAAATCAGCCTAGAATAGAAAAGATTTCTCCAAATGGAAAAAAGTAAAATCGTTGCAAAAGTTTTTTGCGGCTTATATAATAAAAAAATAAATGTGAATGACTTCATTATAATAGAATGATGAAAAATGTAGCTATAGAACAGAACAAAAGAGAGGGGCAATCTATGAACGACAAGGTTTCTGTACCCGAAATTTTCGGGATGAATGTATTCAATGACGCAATGATGCGGGAGCATCTGCCCAAGAAAGTATATGAAGAACTGAAAAATACCATCGAAAGAGGAGAAATGCTGAATTCCTCCATTGCAGATATCATTGCAAATGCCATGAAAGACTGGGCCATCGAACGGGGTGCTACCCATTATACCCACTGGTTCCAGCCTATGACAGGCATTACAGCAGAAAAACATGATTCCTTTCTGGCACCTCCTTCCAATGGCAAAGCCATCATGGAATTTTCCGGTAAAGAATTGATCAAAGGGGAATCGGATGCATCTTCTTTCCCTTCCGGCGGTCTGCGTGCTACATTTGAAGCCCGCGGCTATACAGCATGGGACTGCACCTCTCCTGCTTTCCTGAGAGAAGATGCGGGCGGTGTTACATTATATATCCCTACTGCTTTCTATTCCTATACAGGGGAAGCGTTGGATAAGAAAACACCTTTGCTGCGTTCTGCTGAAGCGGTCAGCAGACAGGCGATGCGTATCGTGCGTTTGTTTGGTAACGACACTGCCAAAAAGATTACAGTCAGCTGTGGTGCGGAACAGGAATATTTCCTCATCGACAGAGAATTGTATAAACAGAGAAAAGATTTGATCTTTACAGGCCGTACTTTGTTTGGTGCTGCGCCTCCCAAAGGGCAGGAAATGGACGATCACTATTTCGGCAGCATCAAGGAAAGAATTGCCTGCTTCATGCATGAATTGAACGTGGAATTGTGGAAGTTGGGGGTACCTGCGAAAACACAGCATAATGAAGTTGCTCCCGCTCAGCATGAACTGGCACCTATTTATGATGACTGCAATCAGGCAACAGACCATAACCAGCTCATCATGGAAGCCATGAAACGTATCGCCAGCCATCATGGTCTGGCATGTCTGCTCCATGAAAAACCCTTTGCCGGTGTCAATGGCAGCGGGAAACACAACAACTGGTCTCTTTGTACAGATGACGGTCAGAATCTGTTGGACCCTGGTAAAACACCCCATGAAAATGCTCAGTTCATGGTATTTCTTACTGCTATTATCAAAGGCGTGGATGAATATCCCGAACTGCTGAGATTGTCTGCATCCAATCCTGGCAACGATCATCGTTTGGGTTCTCAGGAAGCACCTCCTGCCATCATCTCCATTTTCCTGGGGGATCAGCTGCAGGATATTTTCGATCAGATCGAGCATGGCGAAGCTACAAGCAGCCTGCAGGGCGGCAAGATGCGTGTTGGTGTAAACACACTGCCCGCTCTGAAAAAGGATGCTACAGACAGAAACAGAACCTCTCCCTTTGCCTTTACCGGTAATAAATTCGAATTCCGTATGCCCCCTTCTTCCGGCTCTATTTCCGGTCCTAACTTTACCTTGAATACCATCGTTGCGGAAGAATTGAGACAGTTTGCCGATGAACTGGAGCAGGCAGAGGATTTCAATGCGGCGGTCCATGAGCTGATCCGCAAGAACTATGTGGAGCATAAACGCATCATTTTCGATGGCAATGGCTATTCCAACGAATGGGTGCAGGAAGCGGAACGCAGAGGGCTGCCCAATATTACAAATTCTGTAGATGCGGTAGATGCATTCCTGGATGAAAAAGTCATTGATCTGTTCGGCAAGCATGGCGTACTGAGCAAGATCGAACTGCAGTCCAGAGCAGAGATCCGTTATGAAGGCTATGTGAAACAGATCAATATTGAAGCGAAAACAATGATCGATATTGCTTCTAAACAGATTCGTCCTGCAGTGGTAAAATATGCCGGAGAAGTTGCCCAGTCTGTTGCGGCACTGAAGTCCGTTGGTGTGGATGCTTCTGCGGAAGAAGAGATGCTGAATGAGATTAACCATAACCTGAAATTGTTCCACGCACGTCTGAAAATGCTGACGGAAGTAACAGAACAGGCAGGTATGCTGAAAGGTGACAGCAAATCTCAGGCGATCTTCTATCGTGATTATGTATTTCAGGCCATGAAAGAATTGAGAGAGCCTGCCGATCAGCTGGAAATGCTGGTAGATGAAAAAGCATGGCCCTTCCCTACATACGGCGAATTGCTGTTTAACATTTAACAATCTTGTATGACAAATAACAAATAAAACCTTAACAAACCCTCGTTTTCCGAAAAAGAACTTTGGAGAAAACGAGGGTTTTTCGCATTTTCGGCTTGTTCTGTTTGCAGAACATACGTGATTTATTTGTATGACAAGTAGCAAAATAAGGCAAAATCGAGATGATTTTTCTAAAAAAAATAGAAAATTCGTACAAATGTATTGCAGAGGGACCGACATTTTTATCTTTTTTTGTGTCAGAATTTGTGTTTTTTTTTGAATACGAATGAAAAAATATGTTAATTTTCTTGCAAGTAATAAAAAGTTGCGTTATAATGTGAGCATATAAAAAGAAGTTGATTGAAAAAATATCCAAAATATTTTTATAATATATCATTATTTTATTTAAATCTTATATAAAATGTTTTTTGTCATACTAGTTTTGGAAAATATGCATAAACATAATGTATGATGAAAATAGGAAAAGCTTTTGGAGGCGAAAAACATGGTAACTGATGACAAAAGAGTCAGGATTATCTCTGGTCACTACGGCAGTGGCAAGACTGAGTTTGCAGTCAATTATGTGACGAAGCTGCGTGAAAGCGTGGAAGGCAAGGTCGCTATTGCCGATTTGGATATCGTAAATGTTTATTTCCGTTCTCGTGAAAAGAAGGCGGAGCTGGAAGAAAAGGGCGTACGGGTCATTGCATCCAATCTGGATACAGCGGTTGCCGATGTGCCTGCTGTTTCCGGCGCAATGACAATGCCTGTTGTCAATAAGGAATATCAGTATGTGATCGACCTTGGCGGCAATGACGTAGGTACTTTGGTACTGGGCAGAATCAAACCCGTTCTGGATCATTCCGAGACAGATTTCTTTATGGTAGTCAATACGTATCGTCCCAATACCTCTACACCCGAGGGCATCATCGAACAGATGGAAAATCTGGAATATGCTGCAGGACTGAAAGTGACAGGCTTCATCAATAACACAAACCTGGTAAGAGAAACCACAGTTGACTGTCTGGTTCATGGGGATGAGATATTGAAAGAAGTAACAAAACGCACAGGGGTGCCTGTGAAATATGTTTCCTATGTTAAAGATCTTTTGACAGAGGAAGTACCTGAAGGACTTTCTGGGGAATTATTCCCTATGGAGTTTAATATGAGAGAAACCTGGATGTAAATTCAAATATTTATGGAGGTGTATTTTGAATGGCAAAAGGTAAAGTAACGATCAATGAAGTGATTTGCAAGGGTTGCGGTCTTTGTGTATCTGTTTGTCCTAAGAACGTTCTGGCTCTTTCGACAACAAAAATCAATCCCGCAGGTTACAATCCCGCTGAAATGGTAAGCGAAGATTGTATCGCATGCACAAGCTGTGCAAAGATGTGCCCTGACTGTGCGATCACAGTAGAAAAGCTGGACTAATAGAGAGGAGGATTTTTCAATGGCAAAAGTTTTGATGAAAGGCAACGAAGCAGTTGGTAAAGCGGCTATCGAGGCGGGTTGCAGATATTTCTTTGGCTATCCCATCACTCCTCAGTCCGAAGTACCTGAATATTTATCTAGTGAATTACCCAAGGTTGGCGGCACATTCGTTCAGGCTGAATCTGAAGTAGCTGCAATCAACATGGTTTATGGTGCAGCAGCAGCTGGCGCAAGAGTTCTGACAAGCTCTTCTTCCCCCGGGGTTGCACTGAAACAGGAAGGTATCGGTTATATCTCTAACGCAAGCCTTCCCGCAGTTATTATCAACATGATGCGTGGTGGCCCGGGTCTGGGTACTATTCAGCCCGGTCAGGCTGACTATAACATGGCAGTAAAAGGTGGTTCCAATGGTGACTACCACAACGTAGTTCTGGCTCCCGCATCCGTTCAGGAAGCTGTTGACATGGTTATGGAAGCATTCGATATCGCTGATATGTATGGCACACCCGTTATCGTTCTGGCTGACGGTCTGATCGGTCAGATGATGGAACCCGTAGAATTCAACTACGTTCGCAGAGAAGGTATCCCTGAAAAGACATGGGCTCTGACAGGTAAAGGCAAAGGCGAAAGACATAACATCAAAAACCTGGTTATCGATCCCGATGACTGTGAAGCTTGGAACCATGAACACTTCGAAGTATATGAAAGAATTCTGGCTAACGAAGAAGCATGGGAAGATTATCTGATGGAAGATGCTGAATATGCATTCGTATCCTATGGTACAGCTTCCAGAGTTGTAAGAACAGCAATCGGTTACCTGAGAGCTGAAGGTTACAAAGTAGGTATGATCAGACCTAAAACACTGTGGCCTTTCCCTCAGAAAGCATTCGACAAATGGAATGGTCAGGTTAAAAAATATTTGGATGTAGAAATGTCCATGGGTCAGATGGTACCCGACGTTGCATATGCATGTAACGATAAAAACAAAGTAGTATTCCACGGCAGAACAGGTGGTAACGTACCTACTGTTGACGAAGTGGTTGCATTTGCGAAAGAAATCATGGGAGGTGACAAATAATGGCAGTTGTATTTGAAAAAACTAAAGCTTTAACAGATGCCAAATTGCATTATTGTCCTGGTTGCGCACACGGCATCGTACATAGACTGGTAGCAGAAGTTCTGGAAGAAATGGGCGAAGTAGAAAACACAATCGCTTGCGTTCCCGTAGGTTGTGCTGTATTTGCAAACAACTACTTCAACTTTGACGCAATCCAGTGTGCACACGGTCGTGCTCCCGCTACAGCAACAGGCATCAAGAGAGTACATCCCGATAAAGTTGTTATGACATATCAGGGCGATGGTGACCTGGCTTCCATCGGTACATGTGAAATCGTTCACGCAGCAGCTCGTGGTGAAAAGATCACAACAATCTTCATCAACAATGGTATCTATGGTATGACAGGCGGTCAGATGGCTCCTACAACACTGCCTGGCATGAAAGCAACAACAGCAAAAGCAGGCCGCGATCCTAAGATCAATGGTAACCCTCTGCGTGTTTCTGAAATGCTGGCTACACTGACAGGTCCCGCTTACATCGAAAGAGTAAGTGTTTCCACACCCGCTCAGGTTACAGCAGCAAAGAAAGCTATCAGAAAAGCATTCGAAATCCAGAAACAGGGTCTGGGCTTCACTTTCATTGAAGTAGTATCTTCCTGCCCTACAAACTGGGGTCTGACACCTGTAAAAGCTATGGAATTCGTAAGAGAAAAAATGATCCCTTACTATCCTCTTGGCGTTTTCAAAGATATCACAGCAGAGGAGGGCAAATAATATGAGTACATTTTCTATCATCTTTGCAGGTTTTGGTGGCCAGGGGACTCAGTCCATGGGTAAAATTCTTGCTTATGCAGCAATGCTGGAAGGCAAAGAAGTTTCTTGGTGCCCTTCTTATGGTCCCGAAATGCGTGGCGGTACATCTAATGTACATGTTATCATTTCCGATGAAGGCATTGGTTCTCCCGTTATCACAAAGGATGCAACTTGTGTAGTAGCTCTGAACAAACCTTCTCTGGATAAATTCGCACACACTGTAGCAGACGGTGGTGCTCTGGTAATCAACTCCGATCTGGCTGAACTGGAAGAAGGTCAGGCAAAAGCTGGCACAAGAGTATTCAATATTCCTGCAAATAAAATTGCTACAGATGCTTTTGGTGGCTCCAAACTGGCTAACCTGGTTATGCTGGGTGCAGTAGTTTATGCTACAAGCCCCATCAAAGTAGAAAGCATTGATGACGCATTCACACACGTTTTCGAAGGCGGCAAAGCAAAATTCATTCCTGACAACAAAAAAGCATTTGAACTGGGCTTCAACTGCGCAAAAGAACTGGATAAATAATCCATCTAAGGATTGATTTTCGACCCCATACGAGTTTTCGTATGGGGTTTTTTATATATTTGTATTAGGAAGATATTAGGAAGAAAAATGTTTTTTCAGCCGAGACTATGTAAAAAAATCTATTTCTTATAGAAAGCATTTGTGGTATACTTACAGTTAGGTATGTAATCGTGAAAGACTATGAAGGGAAGTGCAGTACATGAAGAACAGAGTGAAGATTTCCATTGACGGAAAAAGCTTTACGCTGGTTGGGGAAGATTCTGAAGAACATATGCGTCAGGTGGCATCTTATATCGATGAAAAAATAGCGGAGATGCGGGAAAAGGCCATTGCTGTTACAATGGATTCCAGCCTTGCCTATGTGCTGACTTCTATCAATGTGGCAGATGATTATTTCAAGGAAAAAGCTTATGTAGCGGAATTGGAAGGCAAGCTGCTGGGTATGACAGCCAGGGTACAGGATTTGTCTGCAAAGCTGGAAGAAGCAGAAAAAGCCAGAGAAAATGCGGAAAATAAATTGGATGAATATACACTGGCGTTGGAAAATGGCAGTGGTGTGCAGTTGCATCTGTCTTCTGCAAAGAATAAAAAAGGAAAAAAATAAACGAGAATACATAGGAAAGAGTGGAAAGCCGTAGTTTGGGAGGAACCAAACGCAGAAGTCTGCTCTTTTCATTTAAATAGAAATTGGTGAAAGAAAGGAGACTATCATGTCCGTAATGAATAAACCGGAACTGCTCTCTCCCGCAGGTTCAATGGAAAGCTTGAAAGCGGCAGTGAATAATGGCTGCGATGCAGTCTATTTGGGCGGTAAGCAATTCAGTGCCAGACAGTATGCGGGAAATTTTTCCCTGGAAGAACTGGAAAAAGCCTGCGATTACTGCCACCTGAGAGGGGTAAAAGTATATGTAACGGTGAATACCCTTTATAAAGATGAAGAACTGAAGGATTTTCTGGCATATATCAAGCATCTGTATGAAATGGGGGTAGATGCCCTGATCATGCAGGATGCCGGGGCTGCAAAGCTGGTGAAGGAATCCTTCCCCGATTTCCCTTTGCACGCCAGCACGCAGATGACCTGTAATTCTCTGGCAGATGTGAAATATTGGGAAAGTCAAGGCTTCGACAAGATCGTATTGAGCAGAGAACTTTCTATAGAAGAGATCAAGCATATCACGGAAAATGTGGATGCGGAAATTGAAACTTTCGTCCATGGTGCTTTGTGCGTTTGTTATTCCGGTCAGTGCATCATGAGCAGTATCCTGGGCGGCAGAAGCGGTAACCGCGGTCGTTGTGCCCAGACCTGCCGTTTGCCCTATACCTTGTATAAAGGATATGACAACATTGAAGAAGGCTATCTGCTTTCTCCCAAAGATGTGATGACAGTGAATATCCTGCCCCAGCTGATCGAAGCAGGCATCGCTTCCCTGAAGATCGAAGGCAGAATGAAAAGCCCTGAATATGTGGCAGGGGTAACAGGCATCTATCGGAAATATATCGACAAATATTTTGAAGATTCTGAACATTACGAGGTAGATCCGGCGGATGTGAAGGCGTTGCAGCAGTTATTCAACCGCGGTGGCTTTACAGACGGCTATTATACTTCCTTTGCCGGCAGAAATATGATGAGCATCGAACGTCCCAAGCCTTGGGGCTTAAAGGTGGGCATTGTGGATAAATATCTGCCCAAGCATAAGAAAGTGACCATTCGCACCAGAGAGCCTTTGGTGCCCGGCGATGGTCTGGAGGTATGGACCCAGACAGAACCCCATGTGGGTACAAATGTTTCCAAACATTCCAAGGCCGGCGAAGTCATCACCATCACCATGGAAGGGGATATCAATAAAAACGATGTGGTTTACCGTACCTTTGGCAAAGCTTTGAACGATGAACTGAAAAAGACCTACGAAAAAGACAGCAGAAAGCTTCCGATTTACGGGATGCTTCGGGCAAAAGAGGGAGAACCTCTTTCTCTGCAGTTGTGGGATAACGGCGGCAACAGTGTATTTGCCAGCGGCGCAGTGGTAGAGCCTGCGGGCAGCTCGCCTATGCTGCCAATGAAGCTGAAGGAACAGGCAAGCAAAATGGGGGCAACCCCCTTCGTTTTGGAAGATTTGCAGACAGATATTGATAAATATATCTATGTGAATGTCAGCGAAGTGAACCGTGTGCGCCGAGAAGCCTGCGAAGCACTGGAAGCGGCTATTATCAAAAAATCCAAACGGAAAGCCAAAGGCGATGTCGTTTTGGAAAAGGCAGAGAAAAAACCTTTCCTGCTCCGTAAAAAACTGACTGCACTGGTCATGAATCTGGGGCAGTTGGACGCGGTGCTGCAGGCAAGGGGCATTTGCAGAGTATATTATGAATGTGGTGCAGATTTTGAAAAGAATCTGGAAAAAATCGCAGAAAAATGTCATAAAATAGGCGTGACTCTTTATGCGGCACTGCCCAGAGTGGCAAGAGAATGGAATGCGGAAAAGGAACAGCCGATGATCGACCGTTTGATCGAAAGCGAAATCGATGGTTTCCTGGTTCGTTCCGCAGGTCAGTTCGATCAAGTGAAAAACAGCGGTAAAAAGATCGTTGTGGATTACAACCTGAATGCCATGAACCGGAAAACGGTGGAATATTGGAAAGAACAGGGGGCAGACAATGTTTGTCTTTCTGTAGAAGCTAATCTGCAGGAGATCAACCAAATGGGTGATAAAGACTGCGAAATGGTGGTTTATGGCTATCTTCCCCTGATGAAAACACAGCAGTGCCCCATCGGCAACTACGCCGGCGGTAAAGACGGGCATAAATATTGTACCGAAAGAAATAACGAAGACCTGTATTTCCTGCGGGACAGAAAGGGTGTGAAATTCCCTCTGATGACAGACTGCGAAAGATGTGTCTGCACGATCCTGAACGGAAAACCCTTGTTTACTCTGAAATTCTATGATGAGATTTTGGAAAGTACCACAGGTCTGGTTCGTCTGGACTTTATAAAGGAAGGTCCCGGCAGAACCGAAAGAATTGCGAAAGCTTATGGGGAAATGACAGCGGACGTGGAACGCATGAGCCCTGCGACCCGTAACCTTTTGGGAGAAATGAGCGAAAAAGGCAATACAAAAGGACATTTCTTCCGCGGAGTGGAGTGATTTGAATGTTTGATTTGATCATTATGCTGAGCAGATATCTGTTCATCTTCTATATCGTCCTGTTTTTGTGGCAGGGCATCGTATATATCGCCTATGAGCAGGGGGGCTTTTTGGGAAGCCCCTATACTGCGGTGTCCATGCAGCGACGGATCGTTATTTTGATGCATATAACGGCATTTTTGATTTTGGGCTATAATCGGGAGACACATTTGTTCGATATACCAACGCTGATCTTCGGTGCGATTGCCTTTCTATTTCTATTGATGGCGGTCAAGCTTTTGGATAGATTCTATTATGAAGGTTGTCCGCTGATTTGGACGGGGATGCTGTTTTTGATGGATCTGAGTCTGATCGTGCTGCAGAGGGTAGAGCCTTCTTTGGCCCACAGACAGCTGATGTGGATGTGTGTCGGGTTAGCGGGAATGTTGTTTTTGCCTTTTTTCTTCCGTATGATCCCCCGATTCGAGATTTTTGAGTGGGCCTATATCATCGTTTGTTACGGCTTGCTCATCTGCACTAGGTTTTTCGGCGTTGCGAAGGGCGGTTCTACCAACTGGCTTTCCTTTGGGCCGGAGGCTTTCAAGATCACCTTTCAGCCTTCGGAAATCGCAAAATTCCTGTTTGTTTTCTACCTTGCCAGTGTGTTCCGTAAACGGGTAGAGTGGAAACAGTTTTTGACAACGGCGATTCTGAGTGCAGGGTTGGTGCTGCTACTGGTATTGCAGAAAGATCTTGGGAGTGCGCTGATCTTCTTTATGACCTATATGGTCATGCTTTATATTGCAACATCCAATGAATTTTTATTCCTTTTAGGCATGGGGGCTGCCAGTGTGGCAGCGACAGGTGCCTATAAATTGTTCTCCCACGTGCGGGTGCGTGTGGCGGCATGGCAAAACCCCTGGGCAGATATCGATGCAGGGGGCTATCAGATCGTCAGCTCCTTATTTGCTATTACCACATGGGGGTTATTCGGCAGCGGCTTGACGAAGGGTATGCCAAAGAGTATCCCTGTTGTGGAAAGCGACATGATCTTTGCAGCCATTTGCGAGGAATTTGGCGTGATCTTTGGTGCAGGTGTCATCGGCATTTTCATTATGATTTTGTACCGTGGTGTACGAATCGCTTTGGACTGCAGCCGACGTTACTATAGCATCCTTGCGGCAGGGGTAACGACGATGATCTCCTTCCAGGCTTTTGTCATTCTTGGGGGTGTCATCAAGCTGATCCCTCTCACAGGGGTCACACTGCCCTTTGTCAGCTATGGCGGCAGTTCCGTTTTGGTCAGCCTGATGATGATCGGGCTGCTGCAGTGGGTATGTGTGTATTGCGAACAGCATAGCCAGCAGGATCAGGAACAGCCGAGAGCGATGGAAATGCAGATGGGAGGTGGCAGATATGAGTAATATGAAGCGAAGCATGCGTCGTGTATTCTGGCTTTTGGCGTTGTGTTTCTTCCTATTATTAGGCTACCTCTGCAAGCTGACTTTTGTAGATCGAGGGGAGATATCCGGCAATGCCTATAATAGCCGTCTGCGTTATGTAGACGAAACCATCAAACGTGGTGACATTCTGGATCGGGAAGGAGAAATCCTTGCCACCAGCACCTTGCAGAGCGATGGTACCTATAGCAGAGAATACCCCCGTGCCCGTATGGCTGCCCATATCACCGGATATAGCAGTGTAGGCAAGACCGGTGTGGAGGCAGCGGAGAACTTTGAATTGATGAAGCTGCATAATGAATTGTTTCAACGGATCAACGGCATCATAAGAGGGACAGAATTGCAGGGCAACAGCGTTGCTTTGACAGTAGATATGGATATTCAGAGTATGGCAGGGGATCTGCTGGGTAGCGCGAAGGGTGCCATTGTGGTGATGGAACCTTCCACGGGCAGAATCCTTGCACTGCAAGCCTATCCTGATTTCAACCCCAATAGTGTGGAAGCCCAGTGGGATACCTTGAAGGACCATGCGGACAGTCCTTTGGTAAACAGAGCCACACAGGGGCTCTATCCTCCCGGTTCCACCTTCAAGACGGTAACGGCTCTGGCGGGAATGGAGTATCTTTCCAACTGGCAGGATTTTACCATTGAATGTACTGGGGAACGGGAGTTTGAGGGCAAGGTCATCCATTGCTTCAATAACGCAGTCCATGGTACCGTAGATATGAAGGGGGCATTGGCGTCTTCCTGCAACTGCTATTTTGCAGCCTTGGCAGAAAAGATCGGCCCAGGCAATCTGGCAAAGACCATGCGCCAGGTGGGGATGGATACGCCAAGTCATTTTGAACTGGAGACAAGTCCCAACAGTATTTATCTGGAAAAGGGTGCAACAGAAAGCGAATTGGTGGAAACCGCCATTGGACAGGGCAGAACAGGCGTGACACCCCTGTATATGGCGATGCTGGCATCTGCCATCGCCAATGACGGCATGATGATGCAGCCTTATATTGTGGATCATGTGGTTTATCCCGATGGAACAGAAGCCAAGCATACCGTTCCTGAAAAGCTGATGGATATTTGTTCTGCGGAAGAAGCAGCGATCCTAAAGGATATGATGACGGAAGTTGTCACCAGCGGTACAGGTACCGCAGCGGCGGTCAGCGGCGTGACCGTTGCAGGCAAGACCGGTACGGCGGAAAATGCTACAGGCTATGACCATAGCTGGTTTATCGGCTTTGCCCCTGTGGAGGACCCGAAGGTGGCAGTAGCCGTTTTGATCGAAAATTCCAATTACGGCAGAGCAACGCCCATTGCAGGCAAAATGATTCGGGCAGCTTTGACGGAATTGGGTGAATAGTAAGAGGTGGTCAAGTGGAACTGCAGTTTGATACATCAAAAACATATGCCATCGCTTTAGAAGGCGGCGGCGCGAAAGGTGCCTATGAGGTGGGGGTCTGGAAGGCTCTTGATGAGGCAGGGGTGCAATTCAACGCAGTGGCAGGAACTTCCGTTGGTGCGCTGAATGGTGCCATGATGGTCATGGGAGAACTGGAGCAGGCCATCCGTCTTTGGGAAAATATCAAGTTTTCTCAGGTCTTTGATGCGGATGATGTGCAGATGAAAAAGCTTTATGACAGGAAGTTGTCGGGGCTGGATATTAAAGTGCTGCTGAAAGATTTGATCGAAGCCATCAAAGAGGGTGGTCTGGATATTGAGCCTCTGCGAAATCTTCTTTCCGAATGGGTAGATGAAGAAAAGATCAAGGCATCCCACAAGAAATTCTTTTTAGTGACTTATTCTCTGACAGATAAAAAAGAATTGGATATCGATGCGGATGAACTGGAAGTAGGTAAACTGAAGGATATGCTCCTTGCCAGTGCCTATGTGCCTTTGTTTCAGAGAAAGAAGCTGGACGGCAAGGATTACGTGGACGGCAGCGTCCATAATATCGTGCCCATCAGCATCCTATTGGATCGGGGATACAGAGATATCATCGTGATCCGTATTTATGGTGTGGGTTTTGAAAAGCGGACGAAGCTTCCGGAAGATGCCAATATTACCACCATTGCCCCTAGGGAAAAGCTGGGCGGTGTGCTGCAGTTCGATGCAGAACAGAGTAAAAGAGTTATGACTCTGGGATATTTTGATGGTATGCGGATGCTCTATGGGCTGGCGGGGGAGAAGTATTATATCGACCGGCAGTGGGACGAGATGCAGGCGTATCTGGCATTGAAGACGCTGTTGAAATTATATTTAAAGGAAGAAAACGTTTCTTTGCGGGAAATGAATGAAAAGCTTTTGCCAAAGCTGGCGAAGAAATTAAAGGCGAAAGACAGCGATTATCATGGATTGCTCCTTTGTCTTTTGGAACATCTGGCGGAAAAGGCTGCACTTTCTCCTTTCAAGATCAGAACGGAAGAGGAACTCTTGTCCGAGATCGCGGAAAGCTGGAAAAAATGAAAAGATAAAAATCTCTTTCTATTTTGTTATAGAGGGAGATTTTTTTGTGCAGAAAAAAATCTCAGGGAGTAAACAGAAAAACAGCAGAAAACATAAGATTTGCAAGAAAAAAGCTGGATAAGATCAACCGAAGAAATGGCATATCCATCTGGATTTTGCATATAATTTAACAAAATCGTGGGAAAGGACGGGGGAATTGAAAAGTCCTGTACCTGGATAGGAATAAAATATAACCTGCCAAATGGCAGGAATGGACTGAAAATAAAATGGATCAGAATGGCAGGATAGAAAAGATTTGTCAAAAATAGGAAGGTTTTTTAGGAAAAATGAGTTCATTTTTACAAAAAATAAGGAAAAATAGATAGTATGCGAAGTACTTTGTATACAGAATATTATTTTTTTGGTAAGAACGAACATTTTTCTGCAAAATTTCCAAAATAATAATAAATTTTTAACAATTTAGGTTGAAATATAAAATCATTGATGTTATAATTAGGGCAAATACAGGAGGGCTGTATGGGTCATACTGTATTTTAGAATGAGAAAAGAACTTATATTCAAGGATATAGGTTTTTTCTAATGTCATTCACTTGGCAGGTCTGAAAAAAACACGGGGACAACAGACAGGTCAAAACTCTTCATGATTGTTTTATCGCATGGTTAAATATAAAACGGAGGAGGTAAAAACAAGATGTACACTATGGGTGTTGATATTGGCTCTGCTTCTTCAAAGGCTGTTATTTTGAAGGACGGGAAAGATATTGTTGCTGCAGAAGTTGTACAGGTTGGTACAGGTTCTTCAGGTCCCAAGAAAGCGATGGAAAATGCTTTCGAAGCAAGCGGTCTGAAACAGGAAGATATTTCCTTTACAGTCGCTACCGGCTATGGCAGATTCTCCTTGGAGGATGCGGATAAGCAGATGTCCGAAATCAGTTGCCATGCAAAAGGTATTTACCATTTGGTACCCACTGCACGTACCATCATTGATATTGGCGGTCAGGATGCAAAAGCGATCAGACTGGATAACAAGGGTGGCATCAAGCAGTTTTTTATGAATGATAAATGTGCGGCAGGTACAGGTCGTTTCATCGAAGTAATGGCCAGAGTTCTGGAAACCACACTGGATGAAATGGCTGGACTGGACGAGCAGGCAGAAGAGACAGCACCAATCAGCAGTACTTGTACTGTATTCGCTGAATCTGAAGTTATTTCTCAGCTTTCCAAAGGCACAAACAGAAATAACATCGCCAGAGGCGTTCATATGTCCGTTGCTAGTAGAGCGTGTGGCCTCGCTTATAGAGGCGGCCTTGAAAAAGACGTTGTCTTCACCGGCGGCGTTGCAAGAAATGCAGGCGTAGTTAGAGCGGTCTCTAGCGTATTAAAAACAGATGTAATTGTGGCACCAAATCCACAAACAACAGGCGCTCTCGGTGCGGCACTGTTCGCATACGAAGCGGCACAAAAAAAATAAGAAAGAGGGATTAGAATGAGTTTAACACAAGGCATGACAGCAAAAAAATTGTTAGGCTACTACCAGAACAAAGCTGACCAGGACGCAAGAGAAGCTAAAGCAAGAGGCGACCTTGTTTGTTGGTCCGCATCCGTAGCTCCTTCCGAATTCTGCGTAACAATGGGTATCGCAATGGTTTACCCCGAAACACACGCAGCTGGTATCGGTGCAAGAAAAGGTGCTATCGATATGCTGGACGTTGCATCCAGAAAAGGCTACAACATCGACTGCTGTTCTTATGGTAGAGTAAACATGGGCTACATGGAATGTCTGAAAGAAGCAGCTATCACAGGCGTAAAACCCGAAGTACTGGTTAACTCTCCTGCAGCTGATGTTCCCCTGCCCGACCTGGTAATCACATGTAACAACATTTGTAACACACTGCTGAAATGGTATGAAAATCTGGCTGTAGAACTGGATATTCCTTGTATCGTAATCGACGTACCTTTCAACCACACAATGCCTATCCCCGAATATGCAAAAGCATATATCGCTGACCAGTTCAGAAACGCTATTTCTCAGCTGGAAGTAATCTGCGGCAGACCTTTCGACTGGAAGAAATTTAAAGAAGTAAAAGACCAGACACAGCGTTCCGTATATCACTGGAACAGAATCGCTGATATGGCTCAGTACAAACCCTCTCCTTTGAATGGTTTCGACCTGTTCAACTACATGGCTCTGATCGTAGCTTGCCGTTCTCTGGACTATGCTGAAATCACATTCAAAGCATTCGCTGATGAACTGGAAGCTAACCTGAAGGCTGGCATTTACGCTTTCAAAGGCGCAGAAAAGACACGTTTCCAGTGGGAAGGTATCGCTGTATGGCCTCACCTGGGTCACACATTCAAAACAATGAAGAACCTGGGCGCTATCATGACAGGTACAGCTTACCCCGCTCTGTGGGATCTGCACTATGATGCAAACGATGAATCCCTGCACTCCATGGCAGAAGCTTACACAAGAATCTACATCAATACTTGCCTGAGCAACAAAGTTGAAGTTCTGCTGAACATCATGGAAAAAGGCAAAATCGATGGTACAATCTACCACCTGAACAGATCTTGTAAGCTGATGAGCTTCCTGAACGTTGAAACAGCTGAAATCATCAAAGAAGCAAACGGCAAACCTTACGTTTCCTTCGATGGTGACCAGACAGACCCTAACGTATACTCCGAAGCACAGTATGAGACACGTGTACAGGCTCTGGTTGAAATGATGGAAGCTAACCTGGCAGAAGCGTAAAATAGGAGGAGGAGAAAACGATGAGTAAAGTAGAAACTATCTTATCCCAACTGAAAGAAGTTGCAGCTAATCCCAAGAAAGCAATGGATGATTTTAAAGCTGAAACAGGTAAAGGCGCTGTAGGTATCATGCCTATTTACGCTCCCGAAGAAATGGTACATGCAACAGGTTACCTGCCTATGGGTATCTGGGGCGCACAGGGCAAACAGATCTCCAAAGCACGTACATATCTGCCCGCATTTGCATGCTCTATCATGCAGCAGATCATGGAACTGCAGTGCGAAGGTGCTTACGACGATCTGGCAGCAGTTCTGTTCTCCGTACCTTGTGATACACTGAAATGCCTGTCCCAGAAATGGAAAGGCGCTAATGCTGACAAAGTAATCGTATTCACACATCCTCAGAACAGAGGCCTGGAAGCAGCTAACAAATTCCTGGTAACAGAATACGAACTGGTTAAAAAACAGCTGGAAGCTTACCTGGGTGTTAAGATCACAAACGCAGCTCTGGAAAACTCCATCGCTATCTACAACGAAAACAGAGCAGTTATGCGTGAATTCGTTAAAGTAGCAGCTGACTATCCTCAGGTTATCAGTGCTGTTGACCGTCATGCTGTATTCAAAGCAAGACAGTTCATGCTGAAAGAAAAACACACAGCTCTGGTAAAAGAACTGATCGCTGAAATCAAAGCTATGCCCGTTCAGCCTTGGGATGGCAAGAAAGTTGTTGTTACAGGTATCATGCTGGAACCCAACCAGCTGCTGGAAATCTTCGATGAATTCAAGATT
The DNA here is from genome assembly GCA_021768705.1 of Bacillota bacterium. Lineage (GTDB taxonomy): Bacteria > Bacillota > Clostridia > Lachnospirales > Anaerotignaceae > Anaerotignum_A. The sequence continues at coordinate 159,311 of JAETUG010000001.1, read as the reverse complement.
GCTATCGTTGATGACGACCTGGCTCAGGAATCCAGACAGATCCGTGTTGACGTTCTGGACGGCGAAGAAGGCCCTCTGTACAGAATGGCTAAAGCATGGCAGCAGATGTATGGTTGCTCCGTTGCAACAGATACAAAGAAAGGCCGCGGCAAAATGCTGATCAACAAAACAATTGCTACAGGCGCTGACGCAGTTATCATCGCTATGATGAAATTCTGTGATCCCGAAGAATGGGACTACCCTGTAATGTACAGAGAATTCGAAGAAAAAGGTGTTAAGAACCTGATGATCGAAGTTGACCAGGAAGTAACATCCTTCGAACAGGTTAAGACAAGACTGCAGTCCTTCGTAGAAATGCTGTAATTTTTCCTACCGCATTTACTTTGATGGAAATGTAAATAAACAGGGGTAGGAGACTACCCCTGTGTTCTTGTAATATTCAGAAAGATTTATATAGTTTTTATAGGAGGTCTAACATAATGGCTAGACAGGTAAAAATTATCACTGCTGAAGAAGCTGCAAAGCTCATCAAAAATGGTGATACCGTTACAACAAGTGGTTTCGTAGCAAGTGCGATTCCCGAAGCTCTGGACAGAGCAGTTGAAGAAAGATTCCTGGCAACAGGCGAACCTAGAGATCTGACATATGTTTACTGTGGTTCTCAGGGTAACAAAGACGGCCGTGGTGCTGAACACTTCGCACATGAAGGTCTGCTGAAGAGATATATTGCTGGTCACTGGGCAACAGTACCCGCACTGCAGAAAATGGCTCTGGAAAACAAAATGGAAGCTTACAACGTATCTCAGGGTGCTCTGTGCCACCTGTTCAGAGATATCGCTGCACACAGACCTGGCTGCTTCACAAGAGTAGGTCTGGGTACTTTCATCGACCCCAGAAATGGCGGCGGTAAAGTAAACGACGTAACAAAAGAAGACATCATTGAACTGGTGAATATCAAAGGTCAGGACTATCTGTTCTACCCCTCTTTCCCCATCAATGTTGCTATGATCAGAGGTACATACGCTGACGAAGCTGGTAACATCTCTTTCGAAAAGGAAGTTTCCCCTCTGGAAGGTACATCCGTATGTCAGGCTGTTAAAAACAGCGGCGGTATCGTTATCGTTCAGGTAGAAAAAGTTGTAAAAGCTGGCACACTGGATCCTCGTCTGGTTAAGGTTCCCGGCATCTATGTTGACTACGTAGTAGTTGCTGATTCCAAAGATCACCAGCAGACACTGGATTGTGAATATGATCCCGCTCTGTCCGGCGAAATGAGAAACCCTGACGTTGCTCCCGAACCCCTGCCCCTGAGCGCTAAGAAGATCATTGGTCGTCGTGGTGCTCTGGAACTGGAAAAAGACGTTGCAGTTAACCTGGGCGTTGGTGCTCCTGAATTTGTTGCATCTGTTGCAAACGAAGAAGGCATCGGCGACTTCATGACACTGACAGTAGAAGGCGGCGCTGTTGGCGGCGTACCCGCTGGCGGTATCAGATTCGGTGCTGCTTATAACGCAGACGCACTGCTGGATCAGGGCTACCAGTTCGACTTCTATGATGGCGGCGGTCTGGATCTGTGCTATCTGGGTCTGGCTGAATGTGACCCTCACGGTTCCATCAACGTTTCCAGATTTGGTCCTAGAATCGCTGGTTGTGGTGGTTTCATCAATATCACACAGTGCACACCTAAAGTATTCTTCTGCGGTACATTTACAGCAGGCGGTCTGAAAGTTAAAGTGGAAGACGGCAAAGTAATTATCGCTCAGGAAGGTAAACAGAAAAAATTCGTTAAATCTGTAGAACAGGTTACATTCAATGGTGACATTGCTATTGCAAACGGTCAGCAGGTAATGTACATGACAGAAAGATGCGTATTCGTTCTGAAAGAAGATGGTATGCACCTGACAGAAATCGCTCCTGGTATCGATCTGCAGACACAGATCCTGGATATGATGGAATTCGAACCCATCATCGACAGAGATGCTGATGGCAACATCCCTCTGATGGATGCAAAACTGTTTGCAGAAGGCCTGATGGGTCTGAAAGAAATGAAAGAAGGCAAATAATCTATTCGATTATTGGACAACTTCATTTTGAAGCATATAAAAATTGGCTCCTGCCTGATGGCAGGAGCTTTTCTATTTTATCGTAATATCATCTTGGGCGGGATTGGTGATACACCTTCCATGAAAATCAAAACGGGAGCCATGACAAGGGCAATCCCAGCTTTTTTCATCGGGATTCCATTCCAGCTGACAGCCCAGATGGGGACAACGAATATCAACCAGATGAAGCGTTCCATCCTCTTCTTTGTAGACACCAATTTTATCACCGTCCAAATCAACGATACCCCCGTGCCCCAAGGGCAATTCTTTTGCCGTGGCTTCCGGCAGTTTGAATAGACGTTTTGCAAAGGTTTTTACAGCCTTCCTGCCTTCGCAGGCGATCCCTTCGGCGGCTTCTGCAGAAAAACGCTGGGGATCAAAGACAGTGGCATTGGGGTTTTCTTTTCCGCAAATCATGCCCCGGATGATCATGGCAGAGACCATAGAAGTGGTCATGCCCCATTTTTGAAATCCCGTTGCCACATACCAGTAGGGCTTTCCGCTGGCATATTGCCCAATGTAAGGGATACCATCGGCAGGGATGCAGTCTTGAGCAGACCAATGGGCAGCTTCCAGGGAGTGGGGGAACAGTTCTTTTGCCTTTTTTCGCAGAGTATCGTATTTTCCGCCTTGTCGATTTTCTCCGGTACGGTGCCCTTTGCCGCCAAAAAGCAGATATTTGTCGTAAATACGGAAGGAATAAGCATTTTCACCATCTCCGATGAACATACCCTCCACCAAAGGGGTGTTTTCTAATGCCAGTACATAAGAACGCTCCTGATGCATGCGGGCAAAGTATAGCCCGGGAAAATTTACGAAGGGGTAATGGGTGGCGAAAACGATATGTTCTGCTGTGACCACAGCTTTTGGCGTGTGCAGCGTATGCTCGTCTACAGTTCGGACGGGCGTTTTTTCATATACCTCCAGTTGTTCTGCCAAAGGCTTGATGAATTTTAAGGGATGGAATTGCGCCTGTCCATCAAAGCGCAGGGCGGGGGAATTGCCGTAGGGTAAAGCTGCGTGGCTGATAAAGGATGCCTGAATCCCAAGGGATGCGGCGGCCTCTGCTTCTTGCATTAGTTTTTCTTTATTCTGAGAATATACATAGGCAGAAGTTTCCTTGAAATCACAGGGAATCTTTTCTTCTTCAATAATGCGGCGATATTCTGCAATGGCGGTTTCATTTGCCATGGCATATTGGCGAGCTTTTTCTTCCCCTTGGGATTGGATCAGATTGGCATAAATCAAATCATGCTGGGATGTGATTTTTGCCGTAGTGTTTTTGGTCTGTCCGCTGGCGATGCGGTCTGCTTCCAATACAACAACTTGTTTTCCTGCTTTTTGCAGCTGATAGGCGATGAGGATGCCTGCCATGCCTGCGCCGATCACAGCTACTTCAGTTTTTATATCCTTCTGCAGAGGCTCCCTTTTGGGGATGCTGCAGGTTTTTGTCCAAATCGATTCCATAGATGGCCTCCTGATGTGTTTTTTCTTAACATATCAGGATTTTTTTGTTTTTTGCGTGGAAAATGCAGGAATGAAAATCATTTTTTGAAGGAAACTAGAAAAAACGAGAGGAGGAGAAACATGAATTGCTTGCAATATGAAAAATCACCCTATCTGCTGCAGCATAAAAACAATCCTGTGGATTGGTTTGCATGGAAGGAAGAGGCTTTTGCAAAGGCAAAACGGGAGGACAAGCCTGTGTTTTTGAGCATCGGCTATTCCACCTGCCATTGGTGTCATGTGATGGAAGGGGAATCCTTTGAGGATAAGGAAGTAGCCGAACTCTTAAACAGAGGGTTCGTTGCCATCAAGGTGGATCGGGAGGAACGACCGGATATAGATGCTGTTTATATGGGCGTTTGCCAAATGATGACAGGCTCCGGCGGGTGGCCTTTGACGATTTTGATGACACCGGAACAAAAGCCTTTTTTCGCAGGGACATATTTTCCTAAATGGAGCAAATATGGCATGCTGGGGCTGATGGAGTTGCTGGCGCAAGTGGAAAAGCTATGGAAAACCGACCGAAAGAAGTTATTGGAAACAGGTGAGAAAATTGCGGAACTGCTGCAAAGGGAAGCACCAGCCCTACAAGCTGTGCCAACACCTGCATTGCTTCAACAGGGAGCAGTAGAATTGCTGCAGCGGTTTGATCGGGAATGGGGCGGCTTTGGGGTGGCTCCGAAATTTCCGACGCCCCATAATCTATTGTTTTTGCTGCGCTATGGCAGGGCAGAGGGGAATGAGATTGCCCTTTCGGCTGTGGAAAAAACACTGGATTCTATGGCTTTGGGTGGAATGTTCGACCATATTGGCGGCGGTTTTTCCCGTTATTCCACCGATGAGAAGTGGCTGGTGCCCCATTTTGAAAAAATGCTCTATGATAATGCTTTGCTGGCTTATGTTTATCTGGAAGGATATCGGCAGACGGGGCGGAATTTTTATCGAATCGTAGCGGAGAAAACTTTGGATTACGTTTTGCGGGAATTGACGGACGAAGAGGGGGGATTTTTCTGTGGGCAGGATGCGGACAGCGAAGGCGTGGAAGGAAAGTATTATGTTTTCACACCGAAAGAGCTGTGTCCTATTTTAGAGGAAGACACAGTGGAATTTTGCCGCTATTTCCATATTACGGAAGAAGGCAATTTCGACGGGAAATCCATCCCCAACCGCTTGAGAGAAGAACCTTCTGAGGAAAAAAATGAAAAAATGGAAGGTCTTTGTCAAAAGGTATACGAATATCGGAAACAACGCATGATCCTGCATAAGGATGATAAGATTTTGACTTCCTGGAATGGGTTGATGATCGGAGCCTTTGCGAAAGCCGGATTTTTTTTGAGAAATGCAGCTTATTTGGATGCTGCAAAAAAAGCGGTGGTTTTTATGGAAAAACGGTTGACCGATGAAAAGGGACGGTTATATCTTCGATATCGGGAAGGGGATGCGGCTTATCAAGGGCAGTTGGATGACTATGCTTTCTATGCCTTTGGATTGTTGGAATTATATGAAACCACCTTTGATTTGCGTTATCTGGAACGGGCGGCACAGTTGGCGGAAATGATGCTGAAATGGTTCGGAGAGGAAAAAGGCGGACTCTATCTCTATGCTAAGGATGGGGAGCAGCTGATCCATCGACCAAAGGAAACCTATGATGGCGCACTGCCTTCGGGCAATTCTGTGGCAGGGTATGTATTTGCCAAGCTGGCAGCCTTGACGGGTGAACCAAAATGGATGGCGGAAAGAGACAAGCAGCTTTCTTTTCTAGCGGGGGCCATGGAAGGGATGCCTTCGGGACATTGTTTTGGGCTTTTGGCTATGGGAGAGGTGCTGTATCCTGCTGCGGAATTGATCTGTGTTTCTGCAAAAGAAAAACCATCGGCAGCATTTCTGGATTTTCTATTAGAGAATCGAGAGATGGGGTTGTCTGTATTGTGCAAAACCAAAGAGAACCGGAACCGGTTGGGACAGATTGTACCCTTTACAGCGGATTATCCTATTCCGGATGTGGGCGAGGTCTATTATCTGTGTCGGGGGCAGCATTGCTTCTCACCCCAAAAGAACCTGAAAGAATTGCAACGGTTGATGGAAGAGAACGAAAAAAGCGTATATGCGTTCCAATTTCGCCCATACTAAAGAGGAAAAGGAGGGAATGGGATGAAATTGCCTGTAACAAATAAAAATGGGTATTTTGAGATTCGACTGGAAAGTATTGGCGGCCTGGGAGCTAATCTCTGCGGCAAGATGCTGGGGGAATTGGGAGCAGTGACCCTGGGGCTGAATGCAGCCAGTTTTTCCAGCTACGGTTCGGAAAAGAGAGGTTCCCCGGTGAAGGCTTATATTCGCTGGGCGGAGGAAAATCGGGAAATCGGCATCAACAGTCCGGTGGAAACACCCCATATTTTAGGGCTGTTCCATGAAGCACTGGCAGGAAAGCTGCCTGTGACAGCAGGGGTGACGGAAGAAACAAAAATCGTTATCAATACGGATGCTTCTCCGGAGGAAATGCGAAAGCGACTGAAGCTTTGCGGTGGAGAAATTTTCTGTATTGATGCCCTCAATATCGCGATAGAAGCAAAAACAAGAGTCAATATGGTCATGCTGGGGGCTATCGTCAAGGCCAGCGGCTTTGTCCCTTTGGAAGCGGCGGAGGAAATCGCCAGAATAACCATTGGGAAGAAATATCCTGCTTTGCTGGAAGCGAACCTGGAAGGACTGCGGCGGGGATATCAGGAAACGAAATCTGCTTTTTTCAAGGAAGATGGGACTTACGAAAGAGTGCCCTATCAGGAAGCGAAAAACAAATGGGGATATGAAAATGCTCCTATCGGTGGCACGAATCCCCGTTTTGGGAGCACAGTTTCTAACGATCTGTCTGCTTCCAGGGAAGGGTATATTCCTCTGTTTATACAGGAAAACTGTATCAACTGTGGGTTGTGCGACAGCACCTGCCCCGATATGGTGTTTCAATTTGAAAAAGGGGAATACAAAGGCAAGCCTGCTATGGTGAATCGGGGACTGGATTATCACCATTGCAAGGGATGTATGCGCTGCGTGGATGTTTGCCCTACCAATGCCCTTGTTATGGGCGTGGAACGGGAGCATCCACAGCCGAAATGGTTCGTGCGGAATAAAGATTTGATTGTGGATAAGATGGAATTTGAGGACGCAGGCCCCAATTCCTGGATCACAAGCGAATCCTTCCTGACAGAAAAACGGGTGGATGGAGGTGTGGTTTGATGGAACAGCAAAGGGTTTTATTTGAAAGCGGCAACGAAGTGGCAGCCTATGCGGCGAAGCAGATCAATTATCATGTGATGGGCTATTACCCTATCACACCTTCTACCCAGATCGCCGAATTTCTCGACCAGATGAAGGCTGACGGGGAACATGAGATCTGTATGATTCCTGCGGAAGGGGAGCATAGTGCGGCGGGTATCTGTTATGGTGCATCCACCGGCGGTGGGCGTGTGTTCAATGCCACCAGTGCCAATGGGCTGATGTATGCCCTGGAACAGCTGCCTGTCCAGTCAGGGACACGGTTCCCTATGGTGATGAATGTAGCCTGTCGAACGGTCTCCGGGCCTTTGTGCATCAAGGGTGACCACAGCGATATCATGTATTGTCTGAACACGGGTTGGATCATCCTCTTCGCAAATACACCGCAGGCGGTCTACGATATGAATATCTGCGCTTTGAAGATCGCGGAACAGGTGAAACTGCCTGTCATCGTGGCCTTTGACGGCTTTTTCACCAGCCATCAGAAGCGGCGGTGTATGGTGTTTGAAAAGGATGAAACGGTACAGAATTTCATCGGGAAATACGATGCAGAATATTCTGCTCTGGATCTGAAACATCCTGTTTCCATCGGCTCTTATATGAATGAGCCTGATGTGCTGAATAATAAATTTCAGCTCCATCAGGCGATGGAAGCGGCAAAGACTGTGATTCCTTCTGTTTTCGATGATTATTTTCAGCTGTCAGGGCGGCAATATGCCACCGTGGAAGGATATCGTACGGAGGATGCGGAGGTGGTGCTGCATTTGCTTGGCTCTGCATACCATACGGCGAAGGTGGCTGTAGATCAATTGCGGGAGCAGGGGAAAAAAGTGGGGGTTTTTACAACAAATATCCTGCGTCCGTACCCTGCAGAGGAATTATATGAGCTTTGCAAAAACGCCAAGACGATTTTGGTTGGTGACAGACAGGACAGCTATGGTGCAAAGGGCGGCAATCTTTCCTTGGAATTAAAGGCCATGCTGCAGGAAAAGGGTTCCACTGCCAAGGTGCTGACCCGTATCTATGGCTTGGGCGGCAAGGATTTTTATGAGAAGGACGCGGAAGAAATGCTGTTGTCCTGCTATGACCCCAATGCAGATCGGTTTGACTATTTTGGAAAATATCCAGGCGAACAGGTAAAAGAGGAGCAGTATTTTGCGCCCCTTACGGAAAAGGAAACAAAGTTAGGACTGACAAAATGTATCATGCAGGATGGAAAACTGCAGGTGGAGGGCGGCAGACTGAATGAGACGACGGAAGTGCCCAAGCGCATTGCCCCCGGGCACGGCGCCTGCCCCGGCTGCGGCATCCCTGTCAATCTGAATCTGCTGCTGCGGGGCATCGAAGGGAATGTGGTGCTGCTGTTCCAGACAGGCTGTGGTATGGTTGTGACAACGGGCTATCCCAAAACCGCATTTAAAGTGCCTTATGTGCATAACCTGTTTCAGAATGGGGCGGCGACTCTGACCGGTTTGTCAGAGATGTTCCGAGAACGGCAGAAAAGAGGGGAATATCCCGATGGCGAGATCACCTTCATCATGGTCAGCGGGGACGGCGGCATGGATATCGGTATGGGCTCCGCTTTGGGGACTGCCATCCGCAACAATCGTTTGATCCTCTTTGAATATGATAACGGCGGTTATATGAACACAGGTTATCAGCTTTCTTATTCTACACCCATGGGGGCGAAAAGCAGCACTTCTCATGTGGGGCAGAACCAATATGGCAAGCCCTTTTTCAATAAGGATATGCCCCAGATCATGGCGGCAACGGGGATCCCTTATGTGGCGACGGCGGCAGAATCCAATCCTGTGGATTTTATCAAAAAGGCAGCAAAAGCCCAGCATTATGCCCAATTTTATGGCATGGCCTATATCAAAGCCATTTCTGCCTGCCCTCTGAACTGGGGGGATAAACCAAATCTGGAACGAAAGGTCATTGGGGCGGCGGTGGACAGCTGCTATTTTCCTTTGTACGAAGTGGAACAGGGCATCACTACCATCAGCTATGACCCGGGGCAGAGAAAAATTCCTGTAACAGATTGGCTGAAAATGATGGGGCGGACGAAGCACCTGACTAATGAAAAATATAAAAACATCACCGATGAGATGCAGAAGGAAATCGACCGAAGATGGGAGATTTTGAAGGCAAAAGCAGAGCATAAATTGCTTTAAACAGAAGGAGGATGAGAAATGGATTTCAAAAGCAGTGAAACAAAGGAAAACCTGATGCGGGCATTTGCAGGGGAAAGCCAGGCCAGAAACCGCTATACCTTTGCAGCATCCCAGGCGAAGCAGCAGAAGATGCATGTGGTAGAGGCAGTGTTTACCTTCACCGCCAATCAGGAAAAGGAGCATGCGGAAATCTTTTATAACCACCTGAAGGAGCTGTCGGGGGAAAATATTCATATCAATGGCAGTTATCCTGTGGATATTTATGAATCTGTGCTGGAAGTTTTGCGAGCAGCTCAGCATAACGAATATGAAGAGTTTGACCCTGTGTATAAAGCTTTTGGCGACAAAGCCATGGAAGAAGGCTTCCCCAAGGTGGCGGCATCCTTCCATCATATTGCGGGCATTGAAAAAATCCACGGTGACCGCTTCGGTCAGCTGGCAGACCTGCTGGAACAGAATAAGCTGTTCATCAATGATGTGGAATGTAAATGGATGTGCCTGAACTGCGGTTTCGTTTACGAAGGGAAGGAAGCACCCATGAAATGCCCTGTCTGCGATCATGACAGAGGGTTCTTTATCCGCTTGGAACTGGCACCCTATACAAAATAAACCGTAAAATGAAAAATGGTCATTTCTGCTTTTGATTGCAGGAAATGACCATTTTTTGTTGTAAAAGCGGAGAAAAGCATTTTAGTTCCGATATGGACTGGCTTTGCTTGCAAGGTGCAGTCCATGTAGGAACTGAAAGAGATTTGCGGAGCAAATCAATGAGTAAGGCAAAGCCTTACGAATGCTTTTCACAAGCATTTTTAAAAGGGCGCATCCTCCAGCTTGCTACCATTGATGGTGGCGTGTTCATCTTCTTCCAAAGGGATGACGATACATTTTTTGCCATCGATGAGTTCTGTTTTGATGACAGGCAGTTTTTCGGGGGAGACCTGCAGGATGATCTCTTTTTCAGGTGCTTCGGTGGGAGTGGTTTCTGCCTTTTCTTCTAACTGCTGTTTCAGTGCCTCCACTTCCAGTGCCAGAACCTCTGCTTTTTTTGCAGCGGCACGGGCATTCAGGGCCTTATTGTCGATGAGGTTTTCTGCAAGGGGAGGAGCGTCGCCAAATTCTTCCTGACAGATTTCCTCTACCTTGGCGATTACATCTTCGGAAAGACCTTTATCCGCCATGGCTTCCCGAATGGCAGGAGCAGTCAGAAGGACAGGTTCATTTTCAAATACATTCTTATGCTCGTCTACCATATCGCTGAGATCCTGCTGGATATCCAGAATCAGATTGGTGGGATCTTCCACTTCTGCAGAAATCACTTCTTTCAAGATTCCATGGAAGGCTTTCTTTTCCTCTGTGGCGGTGCGTTTGGGTTCGCAGCCCAAGGCTTCACGCATAAAATCGGGCTGGGCCTTTTTGGCATCCTTTACGAAATACCCCATGGCGTTTACATCACTGCTTCGGTCGGAGAAGGCAGGGAAAAGGAAGCCGGTTTCCGGAACGGATACCACCCAGTCACGGATACGGGGAGCGATGATATTTTTATCCTTATGATACCCCAGCCCTGCCTTTGTCAGTTCTACAGGGCAGATGGCGCAGAGGATATATTCATAGACCTCTTCAGATTCGTCCAGTTTGTTGTTGTCTGTGGTTTTTGTGATGACATCATAGGCATCATGGAAAAGCAGGATCAGGTAGTTCCCTGCGTATTCATATTCTCTGATGATGCGTTCATAAAGCAGATCCAGCAGACCATCGCCTTTCAGACCGCTGTCTCTGAGGGCAAGGAAGAACTTCTGGGCTTCGGTGCCTGCTTCATCTTTCAGGAAGGAAAGCTCCAACAGGTTGTTGCCGATGGTGCCGGAAAGGGCTTTTTTGGCGATTTCCAGATATTTATAAAATTCCTCTTCTTCTAGATTGAGGAAGGTCTCATTGATATGTAAAACAATATTTTTCTGACTGTCTACATAGCAGCCGCGCATTTTTGTAAAAGTGCAGGCATCTTTTTTGAAGCGACGCTTCAGTTCAAGTATATCTTTTTTCTGCATGACGCTCTCCTTTCTTCTGTGAAATTTATTCACCAGAATATTATAAGAAAAATATTCTTTTCCCGCAAGTCTGGATAAAATCAATAAAACAAGAAACAGCTGAAACCTTAAGGTTTTAGCTGTTTCTTGTTTCCAGCCGAAAACGTGACTCGAACACGCGACCTACTGATTACGAATCAGTTGCTCTACCAACTGAGCTATTCCGGCATATTTTATACTTTTTTAATTTTACTGTGTCCTGGTCAGTACTTACACACCTAACTATAACAGGAATCAACTGCTCTGTCAGCTAAGCCACAGTGCAAATTTAACAACTGGAAAACATTATAATACAATCCATTGAAAAAAGCAAGATTTTTCAAAACGGTTTCCATAGAATCCTTTCGGCAAAAGATGAGAATTTTTTTGTTTTTGAAAAAAATCCACACGAATGTAAAAAATAACGAACAATAGTGTTGTATTATTAACATATATTTGTTATAATGCATTTGAAAGAGGAGTGAAAATAGGTAGGCATTACGGCTCAATGTCTGCACTTTTCGATATTCCTTCCACTCTTTTTTCCCATTTATTTGTTTCGTATTTTAGGAGGAAATACAAATGGCAACGAATAAGAAAAAAGTATTTGGTTTGAGTTTTTTGACTGTTTTCCTTTGGGCGTCGGCATTTCCACTGACAAAGGTGGCGCAGGAACAGTTTACATCGATTCCCTTGGGATTTCTGCGCTGTTCCGCAGCGGCAATATTCCTGATTATCATCGGAAAACTGTGCCGCATCAGGCTGCCCCAGAAAAAACATATCCCTTTGTTTTTCGTATCTGGTGGTCTGGGTTTTACGGGATATATGATTACCTTTAATACGGGTATCCTGACCCTGACCTCTGCCACATCCAGTATCATCATTGCGATAACGCCCATTTTGACCGCAGTAGTGGCATCCAGATTTTATGGTGAAAAGATCAAGCCCATTGGTTGGGCGGCGATCCTTTCTGCTTTTATTGGCGTGTTGATCCTGCTGTTGTGGGAAGGTGTTTTCTCCATCAATATTGGACTAATCTGGACTTTGGGCGCATCCATCGTATTCTGTGGCTACAACGTCGTGACAAGAAAGCTTTCTGCTATGGGCTATAACGCTCTGGAAATTGTTACATACAGCATGATCTGCGGTGCTATCCTTTTGGGCTTCTGGGCAGGGGAAGGCTTCCGACAATTGGCAGGGGCGAGTACCAGTCATATCATTGCGCTGCTGTATCTGGGGGCATTCCCCAGTGCTACTGCATATTTTTTGTGGGGGAAGGCCATGAGTTATGCAGAACGCACCAGTGAGGTAACCAATTTTATGTTTGTCACCCCTTTGCTGAGCACGATCATGGGCTTTATCATTCTGAGCGAGATCCCCAATGCAGGCACATTCATTGGCGGTGCCATTATTATCATCAGTATTGTGATATTTAATCTGAAAGGAAAATAAAAGTTTAAAAGGGAGTTTTCAGAACTCCTTTTTTGTTGCTTTTTTTGAAAAAAAGGTGTACCTTGTCTAAAGATGAATCTGAAAGGGAAGAAGAGGGGAAAAATGACAACACAAAAAAAGAAAGTGATCGGATATAGCCTGTTTACCATATTTCTTTGGGCATCGGCATATCCTTTAACAAAAATCGCGCAGGAGCATTTTACAGTCGTTCCTCTGGCGTTTATCCGCAGCTTTATTGCAGGCTTTTTCATGCTGGCGGTCGGGAAACTGCAGGGAATGCAGATGCCCAGAAAAAAGGATATTCCGCTGTTTTTTCTGTCAGGGGCGTTGGGGTATGTGATCTACACGGTTGCAATGAATATTGGCTTGCAGACATTGCCTTCTGCTACCTGCAGTCTCCTTGTGGCAACATCGCCTATCATGACAGCCATCATCGCGGCAAAAGTATATAGTGAAAAAATCAATCTCATCAGCTGGTGTGCCATTTTTATTGCTTTTGCAGGGGTAGTCATCCTGTTGCTGTGGGACAGCGGCGGTGCCTTTTCCATTGATGCGGCCATGCTGTGGATGTTGCTTTCGGCTGCATCCTGGGCGGGATATAATATTATGACGAGAAAACTGGTGACGATGGGTTATACTTCTATGCAGATCACCTGTTTCAGTATGTTGGGAGCAGCAGTTTGGCTTTGCTTCTGGTCCGTAGATGGGTTTCGGGAAATGGCAACAGGGGAGGGGAAACATATTCTTTCTCTGTTGTATCTGTCGATCATTTCCAATGCTGTAGGCTGTATCCTTTGGGGGAAAGCCATGGTCTATGCGGAAAAGACTAGTGAGGTGGCGAATTTTATGTTCCTTTCTCCGCTGCTGTCTGCGCTGATGAGCTTTTTGCTGCTGCGGGAGGTACCAGGTATGGGAACCTTTATTGGCGGTGCAGTGATTATTTCGGGACTGCTGTTGTTCAATTTAAAGGGGCAGAAAAAATAAAAAGAGGCGTGGATTTAGAGGAGTCCCGATAAGAAAACAAAAAATCGAAAGAAAAACTTGAAATCAAGGTTTCTTTCGATTTTTCTTTTATGTAAAATGTTCTCTTATTTCGGGACATCCTCGCAGTGCGGCTTAAGAAATCAATAAAAAATTGGAATAATGTTTTCTTAAGCCGCCACTACATTTCATACCTCTTTTTATATGTCAGAATATTAGTATGCTCTGCCCCAATATACCATATGTTTGGCTTTTTTGCCGCAGCATACGCAAACATCAGAGATTTCTTCCTGTTCAAAGGGAATACATCTGCTGGTTGCTGCTGTTTTTTCCTTGATGGCATCTTCGCAGGCCTGATCGCCGCACCACATTGCTTTGATGAAGCCGGGTGTTTCGTTGATGATTTTTTCAAATTCTTCCATGTTTGTTGCCGTGTATGTTTTGGAATCCCGACGTTCTGTTGCTTTTTTCAGCAGATTTTCATGGATTTCATCCAGCAGTGCGGGAATTTTTGTTTCCAGTTCATCCAGAGAAACGAAGATCTTTTCGCCTGTATCTCTTCTGGCCAGTACGCACTGGTTCTGTTCGATATCTTTGGGGCCGATTTCCAGACGGATAGGAACACCCTTCATTTCATATTCGGAGAATTTCCAGCCGGCAGATTTATCAGAATCATCCAGTTTCACACGGCAAACCTTATGCAGTCTGTTTTTCAGTTCTGCAGCCTTATCCAGTACGCCTTCTTTTTTCTGGGCGATGGGAACGATGATTACCTGTGTAGGAGCGATTCTGGGAGGCAGTACCAGACCACTGTTATCGCCATGTACCATAATAATCGCACCGATCATACGGGTTGTCATACCCCAGCTTGTCTGGTGAACATACTGCAGTTTATTTTCCTTATCTGTATACTGGATGCCGAAAGCCTGTGCAAAGCCATCGCCAAAGTTATGGCTGGTGCCGGACTGCAGGGCTTTCCCGTCGTGCATCAGAGATTCGATAGTGAAGGTGTGGGCTGCGCCTGCGAAACGTTCTTTTTCTGTTTTTTCGCCTTTGATAACGGGGATTGCCAGTACATCACGGCAGAAATCAGCATATACATTCAGCATCTGGATGGTTCTTTCCTGGGCCTCTTCTGCTGTTGCATGGGCTGTATGACCTTCCTGCCACAGGAATTCCATGGTTCTCAGGAAAGGACGGGTCGTTTTTTCCCAACGAACAACGGAGCACCACTGATTGTACAGCTTGGGCAGATCACGGTAGGACTGAACGATGTTTGCGTAATGTTCGCAGAACAGTGTTTCGGAAGTGGGACGGACGCAGATCCGTTCTTCCAGTTTCTTTTCACCGCCATGGGTGACCCATGCGACTTCAGGAGCAAAGCCTTCTACATGATCTTTTTCCTTCTGCAGCAGGCTTTCAGGGATGAACATGGGCATATAAACGTTTTCTACGCCTGTTTCTTTAAAACGGTCATCCAGCTGTCTCTGCAGCAGCTCCCAGATGGCATAGCCATAGGGACGGATGATCATGCAGCCCTTCAGGCTGGAATATTCTGTCAGGTCAGCTTTTTTTACAACGTCAGTATACCACTGGGGAAAATCCACTTCCATATCGGTGATGGATTCTACAAATTTCTTCTCTTTTGCCATTTTGTATTCCTCCTCAAAAATTTCTTCTAAAAACAAAAAATCCCTGCTCCCTCCGTAAAACGGAAAAGGGACCAAGGTCATTCGGCGGTGCCACCCTTATTGACAGCAGCAGCTGTCCTCTCGGAATCGTTAACGCCGAACTACGCCGCATTTTCCTTGCGGAACTCAAGGGGCAGGTTCAAAAAGGTTTGCCAAGGCTCGCATCGACCGCCTATTTTCTGGGGGCAAGGGTCTTTTTTACTATTCCCTGTCATTGTTTTTCACAGATATTATGATAAACCGAAGGAGCCGCCTATGTCAAGGGGAAAGGAGGGGGAAAATCGTAAGAATTTCTTAGGAATTTTGTTACCGTGCTGTAACCTTGGAGTGCTATGATAAAGAAAAGAATTTTGGCATGATCTGGTAATAAAAAAGGAGGAAAAGGTATGAAGAGATTTTTTGCAATGATGCTGGCAGTATGCATGATGGGGACAACGGCGTATGCAGCAGAACCGGAAATGAAAATGGCAATTCCAAATCAGCAGGAGGTGACCTGGGATGGGCATGATACGATCATGCAATGCTATAACATTGATGGATATAATTATTTTCGCCTAAGGGATGTAGCAGAAGCGGCAACGCAATATATGAAAGAAGAATGGCATCATTTTGATGTAGGTTATAATCCGGAGTTTCGTTTTATTGAAATTAAAAGAAATCGGGATTATGTGCCGGTGGAAGGAGCACCTGTTTATACAATAGGTACTACAGAAAAAGAGGGAATACGTTCCAGCGCACGAGTGATGGCTCAAGATTTATGGGGACTGAATTTCTCTCGTGATTTAGAGGGATACGTTATTGATGGCTATACCTTTTATAAAGTGAGAGATTTGGCGAGAATGTTGGATATACGGGTGGATTGGTGTGAAACGGAAAAGGTGATTGAACTAAATTCCCTTCCTTCAAAATATCCTGATGATACCCCCATTGCTTACAGAAAACCTATCCTTTATCTTTATCCCGAAGAAACAACAGAGGTTTCTGTGAAAGTGGATTGTGATCTGACGGTAACCTATCCTTCCTACAACGATGGTTGGAAAGTAACTGCTCAGCCTGACGGCACACTGACGAACCACGCCGATGGAAAAGAATATTCCTATCTTTTCTGGGAAGGAGAAGGCTATGGCGAAATGGACTTCTCTGAAGGGTTTGTTGTAAAAGGGGAGGATACTGTCGCTTTCCTGCAGGAAAAACTCTCTGCCATGGGTATGACCCCCAGAGAATATAATGAATTTATCGTATACTGGCTGCCCTATATGCTGGATAACGCCTACAACCTGATTTCCTTCCAGTGGGAAAATTACGATGAATCTGCAAAGCTGAACATTACCCCTGAGCCTGACAATATGCTCCGTGTATTTATGGCGTTTAAAGCATTGGAAGAGCCTGTGGACATTCCCGAACAGAAATTGCCCACTTTGCAGAGAGAGGGCTTCACTGTAGTGGAATGGGGCGGCACAGAGATGTAAAGACAGTTGGCTTGAAAGAAATCCTCCTCCGTGGTACACTAAATTCAGTATGAATCAAGTTCACCTGGAAACAGGGAAAGGAAGAGGGAAAATGAAAAAGATTTTGATCGTAGTAGATATGCAGAATGACTTTATTGATGGCTCTTTGGGTACGGACGAAGCGGAAGCCATTGTAGATAACGTAGTAGCAAAGATCAACGAATATCCTAAGGATCAGGTTTATGCCACAAGAGATACGCATCAGGATGACTATCTGCAGACCCAGGAAGGCGAAAATCTGCCTGTGATACACTGTATCGAAGGAACCCATGGATGGGAGATTAACGACAAGGTAAAGGCAGCTCTGGGTAGTGCAGTTGTTATGAATAAACCCACCTTTGGTTCTTTGGAGCTGGCAGATATGATGGTGATGGAATTTGCCGGTTTGCCCGCAGAGGAATGCGAGATCGAACTGGTTGGGCTTTGTACAGATATTTGCGTTGTTTCCAATGCTATGCTTCTGAAAGCAAGACTGCCCGAGGTGAAGATCAGTGTGGATGCTTCCTGTTGTGCCGGTGTCACACCGGAAAGCCATGAAGCTGCCTTGAAAACCATGCAGATGTGTCAGATCGCTGTGAAGTGAGGAATGAAACATGAGAGATGAAAGATTGGAAAAACTGGCTGATGTGCTGGTAAATTACTCTACAAAAGTGAAAAAAGGTGACCGTGTTGCCATTTCCGCAGAGGATGCCGCTTTGCCTTTTATCAAAGCAGTGGCAAGGGCAGCGGTGAAACAGGGCGCGCTGGTGGATTATTATGTAGATATGCCCGATGTGGATGCGGAGATTTTGAAAAACGGTACGGAAGAACAGTATGCCCGTGAAAATATCCGTTTTGGTGCCTGCGCCAGAAGTGATGTATGGCTGAGCGCATGGGGCAGCGAAAACACAAAGACGATGCAGTCCATTGACGGAGAACGGCTGAAGCAAAAACGTCTGGCAAACAGAGAAAATCGCAAAGCCTATTCCGAACGTATGGGGACAGGAGAGCTGCGCTGGTGCGG
Source organism: Bacillota bacterium (assembly GCA_021768705.1). Taxonomy (GTDB): domain Bacteria; phylum Bacillota; class Clostridia; order Lachnospirales; family Anaerotignaceae; genus Anaerotignum_A. The sequence continues at coordinate 141,558 of JAETUG010000001.1, read as the reverse complement.
CACCCAGTTTCCTACCAATGGCGATGCGCAAAATGCAGGCATGAGTCTGGAGGAATATGAGGATTTTGTATATACCGCAGGCTTCCTCAATGAAGCAGACCCCGTGAAAAAATGGGAAGAGATGGCGGCATGGCAGGAAAAATGGGTACAGTATCTGGATGGGAAAAAGGAACTGCATATCCTTTCTAAGGATACGGATATTCGTGTGAATATTGCAGGCAGAAAATGGATCAACTGCTGTGGCAATGAAAACTTTCCTGATGGTGAAATCTTCACTTCTCCCGTGGAGGATGGTATCAATGGCTATATTACCTTTTCTTATCCTTCCATTATGAATGGCAATGAATTTTATGAAGTGCGCCTGACAGTAGAAAAAGGGCGCATCATGGATGTTTCCTGTAAAAACGGAGAAATGCTGGATACCCTGCTTTCTTATATTGATACGGACGCAGGTTCCCGCTATTTTGGCGAGGTTGCCATCGGCACCAACTATGGCATCCAGCGACATACAAAGAATATTCTGTTTGACGAAAAGATCGGTGGTTCCATGCATATGGCTATTGGTGAAGCCTTTCAGGAAGCCGGAGGCAAAAATGAATCTGCCATCCATTGGGATATGATCAATGATATGACCAAAGAAGGCAGAATCTATGCGGATGGGCAATTATTCTATGAAAATGGAAAATTTAAGGAAGAACTTTTGACAGAATAATTGCGTATCAATGGTTTTTATGCTATAGTTTTACTGTTTAATAAAAGGATTGGAGTTGAAAAGATGATTCAGTTTTCTTGCTAATTTTTATCGGTGTGAAAAAGAAATGATTCCCTACACAAAGTGTTTTTATCTTTGTTTCTTTCTCATGCCTGCAGCAGGAAAACAAGAAAATCTTACAGCTTTGTCCATATTATGAATTGAAGACGGTTCTGTCTGTTTTCGTGAGAGTGTAAAGCCATGGGAATTTGTTTTCCTGTGGCTTTGTATTTTATGAAAACAAGGAGGTCACTATGTCTTATATTCAGGTTACAGATCTGACCTTTGCTTACGAAGGCAGTTATGACAACATTTTTGAAAATGTCAGCTTCCGTTTGGATACGGATTGGAAGTTGGGGCTCATTGGCAGAAACGGAAGAGGAAAAACGACTTTTCTGAAATTGCTGATGGGCAAATATGAATACAGCGGCACGATCTCGGGGGATATGGAATTTGCCTATTTCCCCTACGAAGTGGAGCATAAGGAATGGCTCACGATAGATATTCTGCGAGAAATTTGCCCTCTGTGCGAGGATTGGGAAATCATCAGAGAAATATCTCGCATCGATATGGAAGAGGATGCCCTTTGGCGGCCCTTTGATACACTTTCCAATGGAGAACAGGTAAAGGCTTTGCTGGCGGCGTTGTTTTTGAAGGAACATGCCTTTCTGCTCATTGATGAGCCCACAAACCATTTGGACTTGGAAGGGAGAAAGGCCATCAGCAAATATCTGCAGCAGAAAAAGGGATTTATTTTGGTTTCCCATGACAGAAATCTGCTGGATGCATGTATCGACCATGTCCTTGCCATCAACCGCAATACTATTGAAGTGCAGCGGGGAAATTTCTCTTCTTGGAAGGAAAACAAGAACAGGCAGGATGCCTATGAATTTTCTGAAAACGAGAAGCTGAGGAAGGATATCAAACGGCTGGAAAAAGCAGCGAAGCAGACCTCACGCTGGTCTGAACAGGTGGAAAAAACAAAAAATGCAGGCAGACGACGTCCGAAAGAGGCAGGCGTGAAGGTAGATAAGGGCTATATTGGTCATAAGGCGGAAAAAATGATGCAGCGGGCAAAAAATATGGAACGCAGACAGGAAGCGGCTAGGGAAGAAAAATCCGAACTGCTGCGGAATATCGATACCACCGAAGATTTGAAACTATCTCCTTTGAAAGCCCGCCAGACCCCTGTGGTCTATCTAAAGGATGTGGCTGTGCGGTATGGCGAAAAGACCGTCTGCGAAGGGGTTACCTTTGAGATCGAAGTAGGGGAACAGGTGGCTCTGCGGGGAAAAAACGGCTGCGGAAAATCCACCATCCTGAAGCTGATTTATGGGGAACCCGTGGATATGACGGGGGAACTTCGCAAGGCAACAGGTCTGAAGATTTCTTATGTGCCCCAGAAGACCGATGGTCTGAAGGGGAATCTGCGGGACTATGCAGAAGAATATGGTATTGATGAAAGTCTTTTTAAAGCCATCCTGCGGAAACTTGGTTTTTCCCGGGAGCAATTCGATAAGCGGATGGAGGATTTCAGTGATGGGCAGAAGAAAAAAGTTTTGATTGCCCGCAGTCTATGTGAAGAAGCGCATCTGTATATTTGGGACGAGCCTTTGAATTTTATTGATGTTTTTTCCAGAATACAGATTGAAGAATTGTTACAAAAATATAGACCCACATTGCTTTTGGTAGAGCATGATGCCGTATTCTGCCAGAAAATTGCAGGGAAAATTGTGGAACTTTAAAAAGTCTTAAAAAATTGAATTTTCTTTATACAAAAAGATAAATGAAAAGCTATGTCAATTTAGAAAGTGAAAAAAGTCGGTTTTTTTGGTTTTTTCATCTGAAAGTGCGAAAATTTAATGTAAACTTTTCAGAAAACGATTGACAGGTTTATTACTTTTTTATATACTAAATGTAACAGAATTGTAACAATTTCGAAGAAAATAGTTTGGAGGAGAATCCAATGGGCTTACATAAGATGATCAAACAAATTTGCCTGACTGCTGCTTTTGTAGTTATGGGTGCGGCAACAGCTTTTGCCGCTAACGCAGGACAAGCTTCCGGTACAAACGTAAATGTACGTAGCGATGCAAGCACAAGCGCAAATGTTCTGGGCAAGATTAATACAGGTACAGAATATGACGTTTTGGATAAAACGGGTGATTGGTTCAAAATTTCCTATAATGGCGAGACAGGCTTTGTTTTCGCAGAGTATTTTGAAATGACAAAAGCAGATGCGAATATTGATGGTTCCGGCGTAAACCTGAGAGAAAAGGCTACTACGTCTTCTGATTCTCTGGGCAAATATGGTGATGGCGATTATGTAACAGTGACAGGTCAGAATGACAGCTGGTATCGTGTTTCCCACAAAGGCGGTTCTGCTTATGTCAGCAAGGATTATGTATCCGGTGATTATGTGAAATATGTTCCCGAGATTGCCAACGAATTGGAACAGGAACAGAAACTGGAATCTACCTACGGTGTCGTTACAGCTGAAACAGGCTTGAAGCTGAGAAAAGAAGCATCTACCAATTCTGCTGTTTTGGCAGTTCTGCCCTATGGCACAGAAATAGATGTAGACAGAGTTGGTCAAGATTGGATCAAAGTTGTTACGGATGACGGTCAGAAGGGCTACGTTAGTGCAGATTACCTTTCCGTCAGAACAGGCGCGAAAACCACACGTTCTGCTGCTTCCTCCAAAGGGGCAGAAGTGGTTGCATACGGCAAGCAGTTCATCGGTACTCCCTATGTATGGGGCGGTACGAATCTGAACACAGGCGTTGACTGCTCCGGTTTCGTATATGCTGTTTATAAAAACTTTGGTATTTCTCTGAACAGATCTTCCGCATCTATGGCAAGCAATGGCGTGGAAGTTTCCAAATCCGATCTGCAGGCCGGCGATCTGGTATTCTTCAACAGCGGCGGCAACAGCGGCATTTCTCATGTTGGTATCTACTGCGGCGATGGAACATACGTACATTCCACAGACGGTGCGGCTTATGGCGTAACGGTGACAAGCCTGAGCAGCAGCTACAGCGCAAATACATACGTAACAGCAAGACGAGTATTGAAGTAAAAAATCGCTCTCGTCCCATTTGACGGTACACTAATTAAAGAAGGCATTTTATGATCGCAGGGCGGTATAGTCAAAAGGCTATGCCGTCCTGCTTTTTCTTTGCCATGGAGGATTGCATCTCTATTGATGAAAAACTGGATATGCACATGGTAAAGGCCCTGTTCCTCTGCAATTGGTAACAGACAGATATTTTTAATATTTTTTGGAAAAATTTTTTGTGACAGAAAATAGAAATAGTGCTGTCAGAAAATAGAAAGATGTGGTATAATCAAATGATAATATGCGAGAAGTTCGTAAATAAAATCTCCAAAACAGGAGGGGTAAATATGAAAGGAAAAAAACAGCTTGCTTCTATTCTGGCCTGTGCCATGCTTTTGAGCGCAGCTCCCGTGGAAGCAATGGCATACAATGTGCCTGATACCGTCCGTGTTGGGTTGGAATCTATTTGTAAAAATGTATCCTCTGCCAGCATTGGCGTATGGGAGCTGCACATTGGTAAGGAAGAAAACGGCGATTTTGAAGAAGGCGGTGTGATCACCTCCGGTGGTATTTTTACGGCGAAGCCTGCCACAGGGGAATTTATCTCCATTGATGAGGAAATGGACTGTGAGGATGCTTTAGATTTGGCAAAAGAATTGTCCGAAATGGGGCTGGATGCCTATGCGGCATATATCAATAGGCAGGACTGGACGGTCTATGTAAAAGATGCCTCTGCTTCGAAAATAGAATCAGTATTGAATACGGATACAAGAAGAGTATCCAATTTTGAGGGCTATAGCATAATCGGCGGTGAAGCCCCCGTTATTGTGCCAGAAGATGCGGCACTGATGGGCGGCAATGTAGAGGATACCTTTAAGGTGAATAGTATGCCTTACCGGGGTATGCTGACCTTCTCCGTCAATGGTGCAACGATGACAGCGGTAAATATCGTTGGTCTGGAAGAATATCTTTATGGAGTCGTACCTTCCGAAATGCCCCAGAGTTACGCAAGCGAAGCATTGAAGGCGCAGGCGGTGGCAGCGAGGACCTATGCTATGACGAAATTGGGTGCCCATACGGGCAGCGGCTATCAGCTTTGCGATACCACAGCCTGTCAGGTATACAAAGGCTACAGCAATGAAGCTGCATCTACCACAGCGGCAGTAGATGCTACAGCAGGGGAATTTGCCTGCTACAACGGTTCGCCGATTGAAGCGGTGTTCTCTGCTTCCACAGGAGGTTATACGGAGAATAGTGAAAATGTATGGAATACAGTAGTGCCTTATCTCCGTGCGGTGCCTGAATTGGGCGAATATGGGGATAATAGCTGGAAAAGGGAACTGACACTGGATGAATTGACAGATTTGCTGAACGCCAAGGGGGCAGGCATTGGCGAGGCAAAAGATATCGTCATCACAAAGCTTTCTACCGGCGGTCGTGTGCAGGAATTGCAGATCGTTGGCACAAGAGGTACAAAAACATTGACAAAGGAAAACATTCGTACTTATTTTTCCTCTGCCTGCGGCAGCTTGCCAGGGAAAATGTTTACCATCAATGGCAAAGGCGGAGAGATCGGTCAGTATGGTGGCACAGTATCTACAGCAACGCAGACGACTGCATCTGCAAAAGGCGGCAGTCTAATGGCGGCGGCGGCAAGTCAGGGGATTATTGTAAAAACAGAAGGGGCACTGTCCTATCTGAATGGCAAAAACCTGTCTGTAGATGTGGAAGGGAAAGGATCTGCAAATCAACCTTCTGTTTCCGTGGATAATGGTGACTATGAAGTATATACTGTACATATCAGCACTGTGAAAAACGATAAATTTGTATTCGAAGGCATTGGCATCGGTCATGGTGTTGGCATGAGCCAGAAGGGCGCCCAGTCCATGGCACAGATGGGCTATGATTATGAAGATATCCTGCATCATTATTATACAGACATCACTATCGAAGATTGATGATCGGGGATGAGACAGATGAAAGATTTGAGAAGATTTCTGCTTTCTAAAAAGGGTTGGCAGGATGGAAAAGGAAATACTGTCGTTTTTTCCGATTGTGACTTGTTTGAGGAACCCAAAGGAGAAGAGCTTTGGCTTTATCTGGACGAGGGGCTGCGATGCGGCGGGATGCACCGACCCATCGAACCAACGAAAGAAGCGGTGCGGGATGCTTTGCTTGGCGTGGGAAAGACAGAACTCTGGGAAGCCATTGAAAAGGACTGGAACGAGGAGGAATGAGAAATGTTTTGCGAAAAACTGACGGAAGCGCAGATCAGAGAAGTCATGAATGTGATCTCCGATGATGGGGAGCTGACGATTTTGAAGATTCGTACATACGATAGCAGCTTCGAGGATGCCGTTGCGGTTTCCAATGTGCCAGAGGTGACGGCAAAATTTCAGGAAGATATCGAAACCTATCAGCTGCATGATTACTATATCAGAGGCAAAAACCGTGCCGGTGCCGGTTCTGACTATGTTTACAGGACTTTGATGTATAAATGGTTTGGTGCTGACTATGCTATCCAATATCTGCTGGAGCATTAAGGGAGGGAAAGATATGTTTGTAAAAAGACTGAAAGACCATGAAATTGCACAGATCATGCGTGCTGTTTCCGATGACCCTGAATGTGAAGTAGTGGATATCGTACGTAAATTAACAGACCCTGAGGTTACGATCAATTCTCAGGATATGGAAGAACATTATGTGCTGCATGATTATGATATCGAGGGCTTCGATTACCTGCCCGATGATGCGACGATCACCTATCGGAAGGAAATGCTGAAGATTATTGGTATCAAATATGCTGAGACATATTTAATGAAAGGAACAAGATGAAAACAAGTGATTTTTACTTTGACCTGCCGGAAGAACTGATCGCCCAAGAGCCCCTGAAGGACAGAGCTTCCAGCCGCCTGATGGTGGTTCATAAGAACAGCGGCGAAAGAGAACATCGGCATTTCAGAGATATCAAGGAATATCTGAGAGCAGGGGACTGCCTTGTGATCAATAATACGAAGGTGCTGCCTGCCAGATTGTACGGCGAAAGGGTCGGCACAGGCGCAGCTATAGAGATCCTTCTTCTCGTGAGAAAAGATTTGGATACATGGGAAGTATTGGTGCGCCCCGGCAAAAAGGCGAGACCGGGGGATAAGATCTCCTTCGGCGGCGGTAAGCTGGTGGCGGAAGTGCTGGAAGTCATCGAAGGCGGTAACCGTATCATTAAATTTGAATATGAAGGTGTGTTTGAGACGATTTTGGACGAGCTGGGCGAAATGCCCCTGCCTCCATATATTACCCATAAGCTGGAGGATAAGAATAGATATCAGACTGTTTATGCGGAACATGAAGGCTCTGCGGCAGCGCCTACAGCGGGGCTCCATTTTACGCCTGAGTTGTTGCAGGAAATCGAAGAAATGGGCGTAACGGTTGCCCATGTAACGCTGCATGTGGGTTTGGGAACATTCCGACCTGTCAAGGTAGATGATGTGCTGGATCATGAAATGCACTCCGAATATTATGTGGTAGAGCCGGAACAGGCAGCTATCATGAATGAGATAAAGAAAAACGGCGGCCGTATCATCGCCGTTGGTACCACAAGCACCAGAACATTGGAATCTGTGACCGATGAAAATGGCATCATTCAGCCGAAAAGCGGTTGGACGAAAATCTTCATCTATCCCGGCTACGAATTCAAGGCGGTGGATTGTCTGGTGACGAATTTCCATCTGCCTGAATCCACCCTGATCATGCTGGTTTCTGCATTGATGGGGAAGGAATTGGTGATGGACAGCTATGCAGAAGCTGTTCGGGAAAGATACCGTTTCTTTAGCTTTGGGGATGCGTGTCTTTTTTTGGCAAAAGAATAAGCGAGCAATAAAAAATCCTTACTGTGATGGCAGTAAGGATTTTTTTGTAATGATATCAGCCAATGCCGCCGTTCAATGCGCCTAAGAGCAGCACGATGAAGCAGATGGGACAGAAAACATATTTGCAAAGAGGATAGAACCAGCAGAATAGGGGCTTGTTCCGACCCTTGTTTACTTCTTCCTCAACATATTGCTTTTTACAGAACCAGAAGAACATAATGCCTGCAAGCCCTGCGCCCAGTGGACAGATATAAATGGACAGCACATCCATCCAGTCGGAAACGATGCCCTGGATACACAGGGAAACCGCTGCACCGATCACGCCGATGATGATGCAGGCAGGAATACGGCTGATATTGAATTTTTCCTGCAGGGTAGCAATGGGTGTTTCATACAGATTCAGCAGGGAGGTCATACCTGCGAACAGTACCGCCACAAAGAAGATGATGGCGAAAAGAGAACCGCCGGGCATACTGTGGAACAGATGGGGCAGGAAAATGAACATCAGCCCGGGGCCACCCTGATCTAGCTGGGAACCTGTAGTCGCCATAGCGGGAATGATGACCAATGCCGCCAGGCAGGCTGCCAGTGTGTCGAAAAAGGCAACACGAGCTGCCGATGCAGGGATATTTTCTTCATCGGGCAGGTAAGAACCGTATATGATGGTACCATTACCTGCGATAGACAGGGAGAAGAATGCCTGTCCCAATGCGTAGATCCATGTCATAGGGTCTGCCAATGCCACAGGGTCTACACGGAAGAAATAGCGATACCCCTCTGCCGCGCCGGGCTGGAATGCGATATAGATACCAAGTCCCACAAAGAGCAGGAAGAATAGGGGCATCATGATTTTGTTTGCTTTTTCAATGCCCTTTCCAATGCCCATCATGGTAATCGCCATGCAGATCATTAGAGCAGCGATCTGCCAGCCATTGTTGCCGAAGGCGCTTGCTGTACTGCCAAAGGCGGCACCATAGCCATCAATATCTGTGGCAGCCAGTGTGGCTCCGGTAAATGTGCCGATGGTATATTTGAGGATCCAGCCGACCACAATTGTGTAGCCGATAGCCATGGCTAAAGCACCGATGGAGGGGATGAGCCCCAAGGCCTCCCCCAGCTTGCGGTTACCTTTATTTTCTGTTGCCATACCAAAGGCGTTTACCGGGCCAGAGCGTGTGGCACGGCCAAATGCCATTTCCCCAATCACCCCGGTAGATGCGATCAGCACTACAAAAATAAAATAGGGGATCAGGAAGGAACCGCCGCCATACAGAGATACTCTGGTGGGAAACATCCACAAGTTCCCCATCCCTACGGCAGAACCGATGCAGGCCAGAACGAATCCCAGCCTTGTTGCAAAAGAATCACGTTTTTTCATAAGCCTCTCCTTTAATTTTTCAAAATGTTCGAGTAGTATAACATTTTTTGTGGATAAATGACATAGAAAACTGTAAAATTTTTCTCTCTTTTCTGGTCTTTTGGAAGTACAAAGCCTTGCTCATTTTGTGTTGAAAAAAAGGGAGATCTACTATAAAATATTAGATATTGTTTGAAAGAAAAGATTGGAAGAGAGTTTGATTGGAAAGTCGGTGAAAAAATGGACTTATTTGAATATAACCGCAGCCTGCAGGGGGGGAAGGATGCCCCTCTGGCAGCTCGTATGCGCCCCACCATATTGGAGGAATTTGTTGGGCAGGAGCATATCGTTGGCAAAGGGAAATTGCTCTATCGTGCCATCAAAAGTGATCGGCTCAGCTCCGTCATTTTCTATGGCCCTCCCGGTACAGGCAAAACCACCTTGGCAAAAATTATTGCCAATACGACGAAAAGCAAATTCCGCCAGATCAACGCCACCACTGCCGGTATCAAAGATATCAAAGAAACGGTGGAGGATGCCAAGGCAGAGCTGGGGATGTATGGAAAAAAGACGATTTTGTTCATCGACGAAATCCATCGGTTCAATAAAAACCAACAGGATGCACTGTTGCCCCATGTGGAGGATGGCACGATCATTTTGATCGGTGCCACCACGGAAAACCCTTACTTTGAAGTGAATAAGGCTTTGGTTTCTCGTTCCATTGTATTTGAACTGCGCCAGTTGGAGGATAAGGATATCAAAATACTGCTGCAAAGGGCACTGACGGACGAAAAAAATGGCATGGGCGTTTACCATGCTAAGCTGGATGAGGACGCCCTTTGTTTCCTTGCAAACACAGCAAATGGGGATGCCAGAACAGCCTTAAACGCGCTGGAACTGGCAGTCCTGACCACAGAGCCGAGAGATAACACCATTCATATCACTTTGGAGGAGGCGCAGGAATGTATCCAGAAGCGGGCATTGAATTATGATAAGGACGGGGATAATCATTATGACACCATCTCTGCCTTCATCAAAAGTATGCGTGGCTCCGACCCCGATGCGGCATTGTATTATCTGGCGAAGATGATCTATGCAGGGGAAGACCCGAAGTTTATCGCTCGCAGGGTTGTCATCTGTGCGTCGGAAGATGTGGGTAACGCCGATCCTCATGCTTTGCAGGTGGCAGTGGCAGCTATGGAGGCGGTGAACTTTATTGGCATGCCCGAAGGGCGTATTCCTTTGGCGCAGGCAGTTACCTACGTTGCCTGTGCGCCGAAAAGCAATGCGGCATATATGGGCATTGATAAAGCCCTTTCCGATGTGCGAAATATCCGCATCCGTACTGTTCCTCCCCATCTGAAGGATTCCCATTATAGTGGTTCTCAGGATTTGGGGCACGGTGTTGGCTATAAATATGCTCACAGCTACCCCGGTCATTATGTGGAACAACAGTATCTGCCCGATGAACTGGTGGGTACTGTATACTATGAGCCTACAGAGAATGGCATTGAACGACGGATCAAGGAACGGCTGCAGCGTCTGCGGGGAGAAAAAAGGGAGAGCTGATGGACTTTATAAACAGGATATGGGGGGTTGTGATGAAAGAAAACTGGAAAAAGCGTATGAAAAAAATCACGGCACTGGCGGTTGCGTTTTCTTCGTTGACCGTAAATGTGGCGTTTGCTGCGGTTGATTGGCAGGAAAATTGTGCGGATTTTGATATTTATATGACATCCTTTGAGAATCTGTACGAAGTCTCATATCTGAGCGGAGAACAGTACGAAAGCTATTATGAGAGTAATCTTTCCAGAGGTCTTTATGTATTGTTAGTCAATGGAGGATTTGTACCCGATGTGAAAGTGTTGCTGGAGGAACACAGCGGTCGGATATTTGTTCCTGCGGATGTTCTTGTTTCTACGCTGGATTTGACACTTTCCGGTGGCAAGGAACGCAGCTACCAACTGAAAAAAGGAGAAAAAGCTGTCTCCCTTTCCTATCAGGAGGGAACGGTAGACTTTATGGGAGATACCTTGTATGTGCCGTTACGGGAAACGATAGAGGCTCTTGGCGGTGAGGTAGGATATATCCCGGATTTTCTGCGGGATTTATGCAATGAAGCAGAGCATTGGACACCGCCTGTCAGGGTTCTGACTATAGAATTGCCGAATGCGGAGCAGACGAAGATTTCTTCTGCGGAAGGGGTGGAAAAGATTTTAGAGCTTTCCGAAGAGGAATATCAAAATGTCCGAAACTACCTGCAGGAAACGAATCGGACATTTGATGAAAGCAATCGAAATTATGATCCGAAAAAAATTATAAACACAGGTAAGCGGCTGGGGCGGTTTTATGTGTATCAGCTGGAGGGCTTTGAAGGACTGCCTGTTTTTGTGAATCGATATACCGGAGAAGTGTATAGCATGAAGCCGGGGCTGCCTTTTGTAAATATGAGCCAGGGGTTTCCCAATCTGAGTTGGCTGTATCAGTGATTTGGGAAAATCTCTGTATCCCTCTTGACTTTCCGAAAAATTATGTTAAAATAGCCGTATTATGATTGAAAAATGACTGTGAAGATGAAAAGTATGCAGTGAAACTACGCCAGAGAGAAAACCTTCGGGAGTGCTTCCTGAGCTGTAAGGGTTTTTCGTATCAGAAGCTGCAGAAGTTCCCATCGGAGTCGGTTTCCTGAAAATAAGAGTAGGGAAGTCCGTTTCATGCACGTTACGCATTAGAGTGCCTGTGATAGCAGGAATTTGGGTGGTACCACGAACCTTCGTCCCTTTGTGTGACGGAGGTTTTTTTAGTATAAGACCGCAAGAAAGAGAGGAGAAGAAATAATGAAGGATAAGTTGAAACTGATCCAGGAAAAGGCACTGGCAGCGTTCCAGGAAGCCAAAGAAATCAAAGATGTTGACGAACTGAAGGTAAAATTCCTTGGTAAAAAGGGTGAACTGACTGCGATTCTGAAAGAAATGGGTAAACTTTCTGCAGAAGAAAGACCTATCATTGGTCAGATGGCTAATGAAGTAAGACAGGACATCGAAAAAATGCTGGAAGAAAGCAAAAAACGTCTGGAAGCAGCAGAATTGGCACATCGTCTGGAAAAGGAAAAAATCGACGTTACGATGCCCGGTAAGGAAAGACCCGAAGGCCATAAGCATCCCATGAGCATCGTTATTGATGAAATCTGCGATATTTTCAAAGGCATGGGCTACGAAGTGGCTGACGGCCCCGAGATCGAAAAAGACTACTATAACTTTGAAGCACTGAATATCCCCGCAAACCATCCTGCAAAAGACGAACAGGATACTTTCTATATCAACGGCGATATCCTGCTGAGAACACAGACATCCCCTGTGCAGGTTCGTACCATGGAAAAAGGCAAACTGCCTATCCGTATGGTATGCCCCGGTGCGGTTTACCGTTCCGATGAAGTTGACGCAACCCATTCCCCTGTATTCCATCAGTTGGAAGGCATGGTGATCGATAAGAATGTTACTATGGGCGACCTGAAAGGTGCGCTGGCTGTATTTGCAAAGGAACTGTTTGGTGAAAATACAAAAGTACGTTTCCGTCCTCACCATTTCCCCTTCACAGAACCCAGTGCAGAAATGGACGTAACCTGTTTTGCTTGTGGCGGGGAAGGCTGCCGTGTATGCAAGGGCGAAGGTTATATCGAACTGTTGGGCTGCGGTATGGTTCATCCCAAGGTTCTGAAAATGAGCGGCATCGACCCTGAGGAATACAGCGGTTTTGCTTTCGGCATGGGTCTGGAACGTGTAGCGATGCAGAGATATGGCATCACAGACCTGCGTCTGCTGTTTGAAAACGACGCAAAATTCCTGAAACAGTTCTAATGCTTGGGACGCTGTCTCAAGGTTTTATCATTTTATATTTGAGAGGAGAGTTAATTTCATGGACGTACCTATGTCTTGGATGAAAGAATATGCACCCGTAACAGCGGATATCAAAGATTTTATTGAAGATATCACACTGTCCGGTTCTAAAGTAGAAGGCTATACAACAGTAGCCGGCGAAATCAAAAACGTAGTCACAGGCTATATCAAAGAAATCGTAAAACACCCTGATGCAGATAAATTGGTGATCTGTACCATCGATGCAGGCCAGGGCAAAGACCTGACCATCGTAACAGGTGCACCCAACGTAAAAGTTGGCGATTATGTACCCGTTGCACTGGATAATTCCGTTATCGCAGGCGGCAAAGAAATCCACACAGGCGAACTGCGCGGCGTTGTTTCCGAAGGGATGCTGTGTTCTGTGGAAGAACTGGGCTGCGATAGACATGATTTCCCCGAAGCACCTGAATATGGTATCTATATCTTCCCCGAACCTGTTGAATTGGGCAAGGATATTGTGGAAGTGCTGGATTTGAAGGATGAAGTGGTGGAATACGAAATCACATCCAACAGACCCGACTGCTTCAGCGTTCTGGGTATCGCAAGAGAAGCTGCTGCAACCTATGACATTCCCTTCCACTACCCTGAAATCACAGTAAAAGAAGAAGCGGAAGGCAAGGCAGAGGACTTTGTTAAAGTAACCATTGAAAATGCTGAACTGTGCCCCAGATATGTGGCAAGAGTGGTGAAGAATGTAAAAATCGGTCCTTCTCCCAGATGGATGAGAAAGAGACTGCGTATGGCAGGCGTTCGTCCCATCAACAATATCGTTGATATCACAAACTATGTGATGCTCGAAATGGGTCAGCCTATGCACGCTTTCTCTATTGAAACCATCAAAGACAGCCATATCATCGTTAGAAATGCAAAAGAAGGCGAAACCATTACAACACTGGACGGCGTAGAAAGAAATCTGGACCCCTCCATGCTGGTGATTGCCGATCCCGAAAAAGCCGTTGCTATTGCAGGGGTTATGGGCGGTGAAAACTCTATGATCGTGGAAGGTTCTCAGGCGGTTCTGTTCGAATCTGCAAATTTCGATGGCCCTAATGTACGTATTACAGCGAAAAAAGTTGGTCTGCGTACAGATGCGTCCAGCAAATTCGAAAAAGGTCTGGATCCCAACCTGGCTCTGGAAGCAGTCAACCGTGCGGTACAGCTGGTAGAACTGCTGGATGCCGGTGAAGTTGTTCCCGGTGTAGTAGATGAATACCCCAACAAGAGAGAGCCTTGGGAACTGTCCTACAACCCTGCATGGATCAATAAATTCCTGGGTACAGATATTTCCGAAGAAGAAATGCAGAAGATATTCGAAAAGATTGAACTGAAAGTAGATCCCGTGAACCATATCGTAACGGTGCCTACTTTCCGTCCTGACTTGGAAGCACAGGCTGACCTGGCAGAAGAAATTGCTCGTTTCTATGGCTACAACAAGATCGAAGCAACTTTGGCTAGTGGTACACCTACAGTTGGTAAGAAAACATACGAACAGAGTATTACATCTCTGGTAAAAGATACAGTAATCGCTGATGGTCTTTGTGAAGCAATGACATACAGCTTCGAAAGCCCTAAGGTATTCGATAAACTGCTGATTCCTGCTGACAGTGACCTAAGAAAAGCTATCGTGATCTCCAACCCTCTGGGTGAAGATTTCTCTATCATGAGAACAGTATCCTTTAATGGTATCCTGTCTTCTTTGGCAACAAACTACAACAGAAGAAACGAAAGCGCAGGTCTGTTTGAAGTTGCAAAGGTTTATATTCCCAAAGAACTGCCGCTGAAAGAACTGCCCCACGAAATTCCTACACTGACCATGGGGATGTATGGCAACATGGATTTCTATGACCTGAAAGGTATTGTGGAGCATCTGATGAACGTGCTGGGCATGGGCAAAATTGCGGAATATGCAACAGAAAAATCTCTGCCTTGGATGCACCCCGGCAGAACAGCTTCTGTTATCGTAAATGGCGATAATATCGGTTACTTGGGTGAAGTGCATCCTGCTGTACTGAAAAACTACGGCATCGGTACAAGAGCATATCTGGCTGTTCTGGATATGGAAAAGGTTGTGGCAAATGCCAACAGAGATGTGGTTTATAAAGCACTGCCCAAATATCCCGCAATCACAAGGGATATCGCAATGCTGGTGAAAGAAGATGTAACAGTAAAAGAAATCGCTGATATCATCAAGAAAAACGGCGGCGCATATTTGGAAGAAGTAAAACTCTTCGACGTATATCAGGGGGAGCAGATCGAAGCAGGCTATAAATCCGTGGCTTATTCCATCGCATTCCGCAGCGCAGAAAAAACACTGGCAGATACAGATATCGCAGACGCAATGGATGCGATTCTGAAAGACCTTGCGAAAGAACTGGATGCGCAGTTGAGAGATAAATAAAAAATACAAGAACGGCGTAGTAACCTCAAATCCTGCGGATTTTTGGTGTGTTTGCTCCGCAAACGAATAGAAAAAAGATGTCCGATTGAGCAAGCTCATCGAACATCTTTTTTTCTTTCTTTTTCGCCGTTATACAAACTCATATTTTTTGATGTAACAAATGCCGATAGGGGTGGGGCCGGCATGGGTGCCGATCGTGATACCTACAGGCCAGATTTCATCCATAATATCATAGCCTTCTGCCGCCAGTTCCTTTCGCATTTCTTCGGCCGTAGCCTGTCGTTCTTTTTCGCAGCGGATGATAACGACCTTATAGTTTTCTTTTTCTGCGCCGATCTCATTTCGTGTCATATCCATGATGGTTTTCAGGGCTTTTTTATGACCGCGCACTTTGCTTTCGGGGTGCAGTTCGCCATCTTTCATAATAATGATAGGCTTGATGTTCAAAATCGTACCGGCCAGAGCAGAGGCTTTGCCGATTCTGCCGCCTTTCTGCAGATACTCCAGAGAATCTACGGTGAAGTTGATTTTTGTGGTATCCTTCTGCTTGTCCAGAATTTCTGCCATTTTTTCTATAGAGAAGCCAGCATCTCTCATACGGCATGCTTCATAGACCAACAGCCCCTGAGAACCGGTTACACAGGTCGTATCCATTACCATGATCTTACGGTTGGGGTAAGATTCGGAAAGGATATTTGCTGCGTTGACAGCACTCTGGTAAGAGCCGCTGAATTTGGAAGTGAGGCACATGCAGAAAACGTCTTTTCCTTCTTTTAAAATGGATTCCATGGCATCCATGTAATCCTGTACGGAGGGTAGGGATGTTTTGGGAAACAGATGCTCTGCATTGATTTTATCATAAAATTCATCGGGGGTGATATCTTGCAGTTCTTTCAGATAATGTTCCATATCGAAGGAAACATGGAAAGGAACATATGTCACATCCAGCTTTTTCAGCAGAAGTGCAGGAATATCGCAGGATGTATCAGAAAGGATCTTATATGTGCTCATAGGAATACCTCCTTATATTTACATTCATTTTAACTTATACATTTTATACAAATTTTGTTGGGATGTCAACAGATTCAAAACTTGGAAGAACATCTTCGTAAAGATGAAAAATAAGCTTATGCCAAAGGGAAAATGTATATCTCTTTCTGAATCATATATTGCAATGGTTTTGATTTTCTTTCTTGAAAATGGTATAATATCAATTTAGTGAATCTGGAAGGAGGAGAAGAAAATGGGAAAAATACTGGTCATTGCCGAAAAACCATCTGTGGCAAGGGACATTGCTAAAGTGCTGAAAGCAAACCAGAAGGGGGATGGATGTCTCATCGGCGAGAAATACGTTGTATCCTGGGCAGTAGGCCATCTAGTGACGTTGGCAGAACCCGAAGAATATGACCCCAAGTATAAAAAGTGGAATTTTTCCACATTGCCCATCCTTCCGGAAGAAATGAAGCTGAAAGCCATTGCACAGACCCGCTCTCAGTTGAAGGTCTTACATAAATGGATGCATAGCAAGGAGATCGACAGCTTGATCTGCGCTACCGATAGCGGGCGAGAGGGCGAATTGATCTTCCGCTATATCTATGAAATCACCAAATGTACCAAGCCCTTTGAACGCCTTTGGATTAGCAGTATGACGGAAGAAGCCATCAAAGAGGGCTTTGCTGCATTGAAGGACGGCAGAGAATATGATCTGCTTTATACCTCTGCCAAATGCCGCTCCGAAGCCGATTGGCTGGTAGGTATGAATGCCACAAGAGCCTATACCCTGCGCTATGATGCCCTCTTGAGCATTGGGCGTGTGCAGACGCCGACCCTTGCTATCATTGTAGACCGTCAGAAGGAGATCGATGCTTTTGTGGCAGAGGATTATTTTGAAGTACAGGCAGATTTTGATGGCTACACGGGTATGTGGATCGACAAGGAAGAACACACCCATATCGAAAAAGAGGAAACGGCGAAAGCTATCGCAGAAAAAATTGCGGGTAAAGCTGCTTGCATCACCAAAGTAGAAAAAGAAGAAAAGAAAATGCCTCCTCCGCTGCTCTATGATCTGACGGAGCTGCAAAGAGACTGCAATAAAAAGTTTGGCTTTTCCGCAAAAAGGACACTGGATATTGCCCAGAACCTTTATGAAAAACGAAAAATGATCACCTACCCCAGAACGGACAGCCGCTATCTGAGTGACGATATGAAAGGAAAGGTACGAAATACCATCAAACGTTTGCATGAACTGGAAGCCTATGCCCCTTACGCCCAGCCCCTGACGGAAAATATTTCTTTTACAAAACGAATCATCGATAATACCAAAGTAACAGATCACCATGCTATCATTCCCACCGATGCACGTCTGCGGGTGGACAGCCTGACGGAGGAGGAACGGAAGGTATTTTCTCTGGTAGCAGCAAGATTTTTGGCGGTGTTTTATCCTTATTATAGATACGAGACCACAAAGGTTTATGCCGAAGCGGAAGGGGAACGATTCCTTTCCAAAGGGACAGTGGTTCTGGAGGAAGGCTGGCAGGCGGTGGAAAAAGCCCTGACCCCTGCGGCGGCAACTAAAAAGAAGAAAAAAGATGAGGAAGAACAGAAGCTGCCTGCTCTTCGTGAAGGGGAAGAACGGAAGGTAGAAAAGGCTATAGTGCAGAAAAAGAAAACAAAAGCGCCGACCCCGTATACGGAAAGTTCTCTTCTTTCTGCCATGGAAAACGCAGGCAGATTTGTTGAAGATGAAGCCTTGAAGGAACAGATGAAGGACAGTGGCTTAGGCACCCCTGCCACAAGAGCCGCCATCATCGAACGGCTGCTGACGGTGGGCTATATCGTCCGTAAGGGTAAGACCCTTGTGCCTACAGAAAAAGGGCGGAAGCTCATCGAAGTGGTGCCAAATGAGATGCGCTCTCCCCAGACCACAGGAAAATGGGAGAAGGGGTTATCCTCCATTGCAAAAGGCAATATGACAGAGGAACGCTTTATGACCAGTATTCGCAGATACGTACAGTTCCTGATACAGGATGCTGCTTCCGGCAGAAGGGCAGATGTGATTTTTCCGGAGGAACAGATCAGAGGGAAGAAACGGAAAAAGAATGCTTTCGGCAAATGCCCCATCTGCGGACGGGATATTTTGGAAAATACAAAATCGTTCTATTGCGCAGGCTGGAAAGGCGGATGCAAATTTAGCCTTTGGAAGGACAGCCTGAAGCCCTATGGACTGGAGTTGGATGGCGGCATGGTGAAGCTGCTTTTGAAAAACAATAAGACCGAACCCATGGCGGTGACTCTGCCCCAGACGGGAGAAAAGGGAACGGCGATGCTGATTCTGAATAAAGATAAAGGCGGTCAGATCGAGATCATGGATTTCACCAGAAAAGACTGAAAACAGTTGAAAGAATGGAAAAGATTTGATATGATTTCAAATTGTGAGTAGAAAATACATTTTTTGAAATAGATTGGAGAAGTAAAATGGAAAATATGTACGGTATGCTGGGCATTTCCTCTGAAGTAGAAGCCTTCGGCAATGAAATTTTGAAAGATTTAAAGGAAAGATTTGAACAGATCGACGCTGTGGCGGAATATAATCAGGCAAAAGTTCTGAAAGCCATGCAAGCGGAACGGGTGGATGCCACCTGCTTTGCCGGTTCAACAGGCTATGGCTACAACGACGATGGCCGTGATAAGCTGGAAAATGTATATGCAAGATGCTTCAACACAGAAGCTGCATTGGTGCGTCCCCAGATCACCTGCGGTACCCATGCCTTGGCGATTGCCCTGAGCGCAAATTTGCTTCCCGGGGATGAACTGCTTTCCCCTGTGGGCAAACCCTATGATACACTGGAAAAGGTCATTGGTACAGTGTATTCTCCTTGTTCCTTGAAGGAATATGGTGTCAGCTACAAACAGGTAGAACTGCTGGAAGATGGTACCTTCGACTATGAAAATATCAAAAAAGCCATCAATGAAAAAACAAAACTGGTGACCATCCAACGCTCTAAAGGCTATGCCATGAGACCTACTTTTTCTGTAAAGCAGATCGGCGACCTGATTGCTTTTATCAAAGAAATCAAACCCGATGTGATCTGTATGGTAGATAACTGCTATGGCGAATTTGTGGATATCATCGAACCCTCCAATGTGGGTGCAGATATGATCGTTGGTTCCCTCATCAAAAATCCCGGCGGCGGTCTTGCGCCCATCGGTGGCTATATTTGCGGCAAGCAGGCATGCATTGACCGCTGTGCCTACCGTTTGAGTGCCCCCGGTCTGGGGCAGGAAGTCGGTGCATCTCTGGATGTAAACCGTGCGCTGTATCAGGGCTTTTTCCTGGCACCTACAGTAACGGCAGGTGCCCTGAAAGGGGCTGTTTTTGCGGCAAACATCTATGAAAAACTGGGTTTCCGTGTGATTCCAAACAGCACAGAGCCCCGCAACGATATCATTCAGGCGGTAGAACTGGGCAGCGCTGATGCCATGAAAGCCTTTTGTCAGGGCATTCAGGCGGCGGCTCCTGTAGACAGCTACCTGACTCCAGTGCCCTATGCCATGCCTGGTTATACCTGCGATGTCATCATGGCGGCAGGTGCTTTCATTCAGGGTTCTTCTATCGAGCTGAGTGCCGATGGTCCCATCAGAGAGCCTTATTCTGTATATTTTCAAGGCGGTCTGACCTGGTTCCATGCGAAAACAGGTATCCTGATGAGCCTGCAGAAGCTCTATGAAGCCGGTTTGGTCGATCTGAAAAAATAAGCAAAAAATAAGTCAGTCGAAAGACTGGCTTTATTTTTTGCCCAAAAGAGAAATATGTGCCTGAACGTTTCGTTTCAGAGATTAGCCAAAGGTCTATGCATGGGATTTCTTCATGAGCTGTTTCAACATTGTACGATCCAGGCAGCCCAATACCAACAGGAACAAAAGATACAACAGTCCCATTCCGCAGAGGGAACCGAAAAACAGCAATTTGGAAGGTTCGGAAATGCGGATGAAGTATTTTACCAAAAGACCAGCCGCTGCTCCTGCCAGCAAAGGTTTCAGGAAGCAATTATATACGGAAGGAAAAACTCCTGTTCGCTGATAAAGCCGTCCTAAAGAAAGACCGACATTGCAGAGCAGGCTCAGAAACCATCCCCCCAGAAAAGCAGGCACACCATAGCGAGGCATGAAGCACCAGATCACAGCAATGGTAATGAGAGAAGACAGGACATTGCTCCAAAAGAGGAAAAACTGCTCTCCCAATCCATTGAGAAGCCCGTGCAGAGTGGTTTGTGCGTAAAGCAAGGGGCAGAGAAAGGCAAGGGGAAACAAGACCTGCCCCAGGGCTGCCCGATTATAAACCACATAGCAGATTTCTCTGGGAAATACGGCAAACAACGCTGCTGCACCGAATCCGATGATGAAGGTAAATAAAAATGTGGCGGAGACGGTCTTGCTGATGCGCATATCCTGCTGCACGGCACAGGCTTCGGAAATTTCCGGCACGAGGGAAACGGAAGCAGCCATCAGGCAGGCAGAGGGCAGAAGGATCAGGGGCATTGCCATTCCTGTCAGTTCGCCGTATGTAGAGAGTGCCTGCACGACATTTTGTCCGTGGAGCTGCAGCTGGCGGGGAATGAGAATATTTTCCACTGTGGAGAGCAGGGCGGTTGCGATTCTTGTGGCGGAAAGAGGCACTGCCATCGTCAGTATCATCCCCAGAACGGCAGAAGAAGAGAGTGTCGGCTTTCGGATGAGCTTATGTTTTCTCTTAAAGTGGAAATAATTCCATAGGGTAAAGCCGCAGGAAAGAAATTCTCCCAGCAGGATACCTGCTACAGCAGCACAGCAGGCATAGGTCAGCCCTAAGGGCACGAAAATGCCTGCCAGAAGATAGATCGTCACGATACGGGCAGTTTGTTCCAAAACCTGGGAAACAGCAGGAATGAGAGTCTCCTGCATCCCCAAAAAGAATCCGCGCAAACAGGAACCTGCTGCCATGAAAGGGACAGCAAGAGCCAGCAGGCGCAGGGGGAGGGCAGTGCGGCTATCATCCAGAAAAGCGGAACCAATGTTTTCTGCGCCGAAAAACAGGATTCCGCTGACAAATAGACTGACGCCCAGAGAAAGGCAGACAGCCTGCTTGACAATACGGCCGATATTTCCATTTTGTCCGCGGATATGCTCCTGTGCTGTCAGGCGGGAAATGGTGGTAGTAAAGCCTGCGGAGGTGATGCTCCATGCAAGAGAGTAGATCGGCAGGATCAGCTGATATAGCCCCATGCCTTCCGCTCCGATGGTGTTTGACATGAAAACACGATAGAAAAACCCCATGCATTTGGTGATGAGGTTGGCTGCTGTCAGAATGAGAGTTCCGGTGATGATGGTCTTTCGGCTCATTGGCATACCTCTTGTATCTGTTTCTTCCATATATATGACAAGGACTGGCGAAATAGACGAGGGCGTAGATGAACGCAGTTGAACAAAAGCAGAAAGTGTATGATGCGCTGAATTTTAATCGATATATTACACGTAAATCATATAAAAAAACGGAAAATTACTAATTTTGTTTTTTATGTCAGACATAATGAAATTTTATAATGCGGCGATAAAAAAATTTATCGAAATATATTGACAGGATTTTATCAATGAGATATAATTTAACCATAAAGTGCATATAGCCAGAAGAAGTAAAAGGGAGATTTCCTCCATCTTGTGCAAGAAGGGAGGAAAACCGATGGAGCAATTCAGGAAAAGAGCCGATTTCTGAAGAAACTTTCAGGTCCAAATACCTTTTATAGATGGAACTCTGGAAAGTGCTTGGTTTTGCCAAAGCCGCCGTAGAAGTAAAGCTTTCAGGTGAGAGATACAGAGGATATACAGGCAGAATAATATTATTGATATTTGCTGTATATCTTTTTTTATGCAAGCTTTTTGGTGTTTTTTGGCAAATATGTTAAAAGGAGGAAGGAAAAAATGAGCAACAACAATGAAATGAAGAAGGAACTTGGCATGGGTGTTGCGATGGCTACAGTAGTTGGCTGCGTAATCGGTTCCGGTGTATTCTTCAAACCTACAGCTATGTACACAGCCACAGGTGGTGCGCCCGGTCTGGCCATCATTGCATGGATTATCACATCCCTGATGTGCTTGTGTGCAGCAATGACATTTGCGGAAATCGCAATTCTGATGCCTGAGACAGGTGGTATGCCCGTATACCTGAAGAGAGTATTCGGCGAAAAAGTTGGTTATTTGTGCGGTTGGATGCAGACAGTCGTATTCTACCCCGGTCTGGTAGCCGCTCTGGCAGTAGCTGTTGCAAACCAAGCAAAGCTGTTCTTGGGTGATGGACTGGTCATTCCTGTGGCATTTGCCTGCATCATTATTATGGTGGCTCTGAACTGCATGGGCGCTAAAGTCGGTGGCGCAGCACAGAACATCTTTACCGTAGCAAAATTGATTCCTCTGATTCTGATTATGATTTTTGGTTTTATCAGAGGCGACGGTAACCCTATCTTTGATCCTATGCTTGCCGATGGTCTGTCCATGGGCTCCGTATTGGGTCAGCTGATGATCGCAGTTCTGTTTGCATTTGAAGGCTGGACAAACGTAGGTGCCATTGCCGGTGAAATGAAAGACCCCGGTAAAGACCTGCCTAAGGCTATCGTTGGCGGTGTAGCACTGATCATGGCTGTTTATATCATCATCAATCTGGCTTATCTGTGGGTATTGCCTGCTGATGTTATGATGAATTTGGAATCTCCCGCATCTGCAGTTGCTATGGAAATTTTCGGTCAGACAGGTGGTAAGATCGTATCCGTTGGTATTATGATCTCCGCCGGTGGCGCATGCAACGGCTTCATTCTGTCCGGTTCTCGTACAGCACTGTATATGGCTTCTCAGGGTGACCTGCCCGGCAGCAAGGCCCTGTCTAAGATCTCTGGCACAGGCGTTCCTGTAAACTGCATCTTCCTGATTGGTATTCTGGGTGCGATTTACGCACTGACAGGTCAGTTCGACCTGCTGACAAACCTGGGTACATTCGTAGGCTGGGTATTCTATACATTGACATTCGCAGCAGTTATGGTTTACAGAAAACAGGCTCCCGATGTGGAACGTACCTATAAAGTTCCCGCATACCCTGTGATTCCTTTGATCGCTATCATCTCTGGTCTGTATGTACTGCTCAATCAGTTGTTTATGGCTGGTTCTCAGTCCAGAATGATTGCTCTGGGTGGTATTGTGCTGGTATTGATTGGTCTGCCCGTACGTGCTATCTTCGCAAAGAAGAAATAATTGAATCATAGAAACAAGCACATGGAAATATAGTTTCATCGTAAAAAATATTTGCTTCATATATAATTTCCCTGAAAAGGCGTACCATTATGGTACGCCTTTTCTTGTCATAGAAGGCACTGTCACAGGGAAATGCTTGGAAACTCGGGATAAAAGCTACCAATTCCTCTTTTTGTACAAAAGAAAAAAATGCAAAAAATTGTTTGAATCTATGAAAAATTTCGATTTAAGATCGTAAAAAATATACTGATTGCACAATTAAATTGTGGATGTTAAGAAAATATTAGGAAATAAATCGTGAGATAGCACTAATACCCTTGACAATTTTCCTGTATTCATTGATAATATATTATGTTAGGCTATATGAGAATACTTTATTCTGTGTGAATTTTCGACAAAAACCGAGGACATTCGATATCCGTCGCTTTTTGGCACAGAAACCGCAGGGCAGGGTATTTTCATAAAAACTGATGAAAAATAGATGCTTGCGCGGGAAGGGTGGTTCAATGTATTTATTATTATTACTGCTGTGGCTGATCTTTAACGGCAGAGTAACGCTGGAAGTGTTCCTCTTCGGTGTAGTGATCTGCGGCTGGCTGTACTGGTTCATTTGCAAGCACATGGGCTATAGCTTTCAGACAGAGCTGAGACTGGTGAAAAAGATCCCTCTCTATCTGAAATATGCGATCGTTCTGGTTTGGGAAATCTTCAAAGCAAATGTTGATGTAATCAAGATCGTGCTTTCTCCCAACAAAAAGGAAATTGAACCTGCAATCGTTCATTTCCATACAGATCTGAAGAGTGAAACGGCTCAGGTTACACTGGCAAACTCTATCACACTGACACCCGGCACTTACACAGTGCAGCTGGAAAATGGCGATTATGCCATCCAGGCATTGGATAAGAGCAAATTCGGGGAAGGTCTGGATGAGTCTGTTTTTGTAAAACAGCTGAGAAAGTTGGAGGGATAAGAGTATGAGTGATACGATGCGCTTTATTTTAGAGATCGCTATGTTTGTGCTGGCTTGCGGCATGATCCTGGCGTTTATTCGCGCGGTGAAGGGTCCTCGTTACACAGACCGTATTGTGGCAATCAATATGATCGGTACCATGACAACGACAACGATCGGTATTCTTTCCGCTTATCTGGGGGAAACAGCATTGGTAGACGTATCTTTGGTCTATTCCCTGCTGAGTTTCCTGGCAGTTGTAGTTATGTGTCACGTAGTTACACTGCATCATAAAGGTCGTCTGCAGTTCCTGAGCAGAAAAGAGAAGGAGGCGAAGGAAGAATGTCAGTGAGAGAAATCGTTGCAACCATTTGCATCATCATTGGTCTGTTTGTGTTTCTCTGCTCCATTTTGGGCGTATATCGCTTCAAATATGTTATGAACAGAATGCACGCAGCGGCTTTGGGCGATACCATGGGTATCTTTTTTATAGTACTGGGTCTTTTGATCTTGGGGCAGGATATTTTCCACATGGCAAAATATGTTCTCATCATCCTGTTCTTCTGGCTGTCCAGCCCTATTGCGACACATATGATCGCAAAAGTAGAACTTTTGACCAATAAAGATTGTGAAGAAAGGATGAAGGACAGATGAGTGATTTTAGCATTATGATCCAGATGATTCTGGTCGTATTTCTGATCGCCAGTGCCATTGGGGTATCTGTAACAAGAAATCTTTTTATGGCAGTTATCGTTTTCATGGGCTATAGCTCCATTATGGCGATCGTTTGGCTCTTCCTGGAATCTCCTGACTTGGCGATCACAGAAGCAGCCGTTGGTGCTGGTATCGATACAGTGCTGTTCTTCCTGACACTGAAGAAGGTACATGCACTGAAAGGCACAAGGGAGGGGTGATGGAATGAGCGAAAATAAATCTTTCTGGCAAAGATTGAAAAGCTGGATCGATGGTGATGAGATCCTCATCGATGCGGATAAGTATATCTCTACCAGAGAAAGAAAAGAAAGAGTGCCTATGGAAAAGGCAGTTACTATGGAGCGTCTCCGTTCCAACTCTACATTATATCGCGTCCTGTGCGTAGCAATTACAGTGGTGTTCATTGCAGTTATGCTGCGGGTAGTTGTTGACTTGCCTATGTTCGGCGATCCTGGCAGCATCACCAACAACGAAGTGGGACAGAGATATCTGGAGCAGGGGATCGAAGAAACTGGTGCCATCAACTTTGTAGCCGGCATGATCCTGGACTATCGTGCATTCGATACTTTCGGTGAATCCAACGTATTGTTTATGGCGGTTATTGCGGTATTGATGCTGCTGCAGAGAGATAAGAAAAATATCAGCGCAGCAGAAGATCAGGAAATGGCGGAGGATGAAGTATTCGATTCTCAGGATTCCAAGCTGATCCTGAAAAAGGGTGCGAAATGTCTGGCTCCTGTGGTTATCCTGTATGGTATCTATGTTGTATTGAATGGTCACCTGTCTCCCGGCGGTGGTTTCTCCGGCGGTTCCATCATCGGCGCCGGCCTGATTCTGTATTCCGCAGCGAATGGGCAGAAAAAGATGCAGACCTTCTTTACCATCAAAACACTGACAAGGATCAGTGTGGCGTGTCTGCTGACATACTGCGGCTGTAAGAGCTATTCCTTCTTTACAGGTGCCAACCATGTTGGCTGGGAAATCCCCAAAGGTACCCCTGGTGCAATTTTGAGTTCCGGCTTTATCCTGCCTCTGAATATCTGTGTAGGTTTGGTCGTTGCTTGTACGATGTATGGATTCTATGCGTTATTTACAAAAGGAGAAGTCTGATTATGAGTCATCTGTTGACAAATTATTATGAAGCAGCTTCGGTCATCCTCTTTGGCATTGGATTCATGAATCTGCTTCTGCAAAACAATCTGATCAAAAAATTTATTGGTTTGAATATCATGGATACGGCTACCTATCTTTTCCTGGCAGCCAAGGGTTATGTTTTTGGCAGGGTAGCGCCTATCCTGACAAACGGGATCATTGATAAAGATTATTATATCAATCCCATCCCTGCAGGTCTGGTACTGACAGGTATCGTAGTATCCGTAAGTGTGACTGCGTTCTCTCTTGCTTTGGTTCTGAGACTGTATAAGCATTACAACTCTCTGAATATGGACGAGATCCTGCGTATGATGAGAGAGGAGGAAGGGGAATAATATGGAGCATCATTTGAATTTAGTACATAATATACCTTTCTTCAGCATCTTTTTTGCGATGTTCTGCGGTATCATCACACCACTGATCAAAAATGGCAGAACTGCCCGCCGTCTGCATGGCTTTATGGTTTTGCTGATCGGTGCGCTGTCTGTGGTTCTGTTGGTAAATGTTACCCAGAATGGGGAAGCGTATACCTTTATGATGGGTCACTTCCCTGCACCCTGGGGCAACGAACTGCGCGTTGGTCCTCTGGAAGCACTGTTGGCTGTATTGGTCAGTGTGGTCATGTTCCTGACGATCACAGGCGGCAGCGATATCATCTTTAAAGAGATCGTTCCTGAAAAACAGAATCTCTACTTCATCATGCTGAATGCTACCTTTGGCGCAATGCTGGCTATGACCTATACAAACGATATCTTCACAGGATACGTTTTTATCGAAATTCTGAC
Source organism: Bacillota bacterium (assembly GCA_021768705.1). GTDB lineage: Bacteria > Bacillota > Clostridia > Lachnospirales > Anaerotignaceae > Anaerotignum_A. The sequence goes on along the minus strand of JAETUG010000001.1, from coordinate 114,336 downwards.
TATTGCATCCTGTACGCTGATTTTAGCAAAAGGGACAAAACAGGCTATCGTAGGTACGACCCATTATCTGGTATTCGGCTGTATGGGTTCCGGTCTGTTCCTGCTGGGCGTATGTATCCTGTATGGTATCACAGGTCAGCTGCTGTTCCCTCAGATCAAAGAAGGCGTTGCAGCCCTGATGGCAACAGGCAATTATCATTTTGCGCTGATGATTGTAGTCAGCCTGATGTTCGTTGGCCTGGGCATCAAGAGTGCCCTGTTCCCGTTCCATTCCGCACTGCCTACTGCTTACGGTTCTACTATGACAACTTCCAGTGGTATCCTGTCCGGTCTGGTTCTGAAGGCTTATATTATTCTGGCGATCAAGCTGACCTTTGAAGTATTCACAGTTCAGACATTGGTAGAATTGAAAATTGCGGATGTTATGTTCGTTTTGGGTGTTTTCGGCATGGTCATGGGTTCTGTTTATGCTGTGCGGGAAAGCCGAATGAAACGTATGCTGGCCTATTCCTCTGTGGCGCAGATCGGGTACATATTTATGGGTATCGGTCTGGGTTCTGTGGCAGGTATGTTGGCAGCATGTTTCCATGTATTTGCACATGCTGTAACAAAATCTATGCTGTTTGTATGCTGTGGTGCTTTCATTGAAGACGCAAACGGAAAAGAACAGCTGGAAAACCTGAAAGGTGCAGCCCATAGAAATCCTTTGGCGGGTATCGCCTTTACAGTCGGTGCGCTGTCTATGATCGGTGTGCCCCTGTTCGCAGGCTTTATTTCCAAGCTTTACTTCGCAACGGCTGCCCTGGAAATGACAGGGCTGCGGCTGGTGCTGGTGCTGGCGGCTTTGGCAATCTCCATGATCCTGAACGCTATGTACTTCCTGCCTTCTGTTATCGCTATTTGGACTCGTCCAAAAGAAGATGGGGAAGGGGCTTCCAAAAGAGCTCAGACTTCTCCTACATTCGCTCTGGCGATGGTATTGTTTATCGTAGTCAACCTGGTATTGGGTATCGGTTATCGTCCTATTATTGATGTGATGAAACAGGGTATCGAATTGATCCAGATGACATTGTGATGAGAGAATGAGGTGAGAAAAAATGAGCGGAACTGTACTTTTGCTGCTCCCGATGATTTTACCTTTTATTTTCGGTCTCATCATTGGCTTCCAGAAGGAAGAAAAGCAGCGCAACACTTTAGTTTTTATTGCAATGGCCATCGAAGCCGGTCTGGTATGGTATCTGTGCATGGGGGATCATTCCTTCCTGCTGTGGCAGATCACAGACCGTCTTTCCCTTGCGTATCATACGGACGGCCTGGCAAAATTCTTTGCCTGTCTGATCAGCACCATCTGGCTGATCGCAGCAGTATTCTCTATGGAATACATGAAACATGAACATAAGCCCGAACGCTTCTTCATGTTCTATACTTTCTCCTTGGGGGCATTGATGAGCCTGTGCTTCTCCGAAAATATGATGACATTGTATCTGTCCTATGAATTTATGACGATCCTGACGGCTCCACTGGTTATCCATACTGGTACACCGGAAGCAGTCCGTGCCGGTCTGAAATATCTGGGCTATTCCTTCTTTGGCGCAGGTCTGGGGCTGATGGGCTTCTTCTTCCTGAATACTTACTGTGAAACAACATCCTTCGTTGCCGGTGGTACACTGGATATGGCACTGGTAGCAGGAAATGAAAATCTGATGCTGATTGTGTTCTTCCTGATGGCTCTGGGCTTTGGCTGTAAGGCGGGTATGTTCCCCCTGCATGCCTGGCTGCCTACTGCCCACCCGGTAGCACCTTCTCCCGCATCTGCAGTCCTTTCCGGTATCATCACAAAGGGCGGTGTTATCGCTATCATTCGTGTGACATATTATCTGTTCGGCGTGAATTTCCTGCGAGGTACATGGGCGCAGACAGCACTGTTGGTTCTGTCCATCGTGACCATCTTCATGGGTTCCATGCTGGCTTATAAAGAAAAACTGCTGAAGAGAAGACTGGCGTATTCTACTGTTTCCAATGTTTCCTACGTTGTATTCGGCTTGATGCTGATGTGCCCGGCAGGCTTCATGGGCGCACTGCTGCAGGTAGTCTTCCACGCAGTGGCAAAGAATATCCTATTCCTTTGCGCCGGTGCCATCATTTACAAAACGCATAAAACCTTCGTTTACGAACTGAAGGGGATCGGCAAGGAAATGCCTATCGTTATGTGGACATTCGCTCTGGCGTCTCTGTCCCTGATCGGTATTCCTCCCACCAGCGGTTTTGTCAGCAAGTGGTATCTGGCACAGGGTGGTCTGATGCCTGAAGCAGGCATTCTGGGGTTAGTTGGTGTAGCAATTCTGATGGTCAGTGCATTACTGACAGCAGGCTACCTGATGAGCATTGTTTTGAATGCGTTCTTCCCCGGCAAGGATTTCAATTATGCTGCTTTGCAGAAAAAAGAACCGAATTACTTGATGACGGTACCTCTGGTATTGCTGAGCATCGCAGTGGTTGGCTTCGGTATGATGCCGACACCTCTGATGGATATCATCAGCAGTATCAGCGGAATGATTTTCTAAGGGAAAGGGAGGAAACATTATGAACGCATTTGCGACATTGTTACCGGTGATCTTTCCGATCATTGCAGGTGCTTGCCTGCTGCCGGTAAAATTTAGTGACAGAAAAGCCCGTGAAAGAGTCGTACTGCCTATCGTTGTACTGAATGCAATCTTCGCTCTGTACGCGATCTTTGGTGCAAAGGCAGGCATGGTCACTCTGTTCCAGTTCAGCGATAAGCTGTCTCTGGCACTTCAGATAGATGGCATGTCCAAGGTATTTGGTACGATGGTTTCTCTTTTGTGGATCATCACCACTATTTATGCCTTTGAATATATGACCCATGAAGGCCATGAGGACAGATTCTTCGCATTCTTTATTATGACATTTGGTGTCGTTGTTGGTATCGCTTTCGCAGCTAACTTCCTGACCATGTATTTGTTCTACGAATTCCTGACACTGGCAACATTGCCTCTGGTTATGCATCAGTTTGACAACAAGGCGCGCCACGCAGGGAAGATGTATGTACTTTATATGATGTTCGGTGCATCTTTGGCATTCATCGGCTTCGTATTCATCCTGTGCTACGGCACAACAACGGATTTCCTTTATGGCGGTGTACTGGATCCTGCATTGGTGGCAGGACATGAAGAAATGCTTCGTCTGGTATTTGTTCTGGCATTCTTCGGTTTCGGTGTTAAAGCAGCGGTATTTCCTTTTTACCGTTGGCTGCCTAAGGCATCCGTTGCGCCTACACCCGTTACAGCACTGCTGCATGCGGTTGCAGTCGTAAAATCCGGTATTTTTGCCATCATCCGCCTGACATACTATGCATTCGGTACGGAATTCTTGGTGGGCACATGGGCACAGTATGTGATGCTGATTGCCGCTGCCATCACCATTGTGTTTGGTTCTACAGTAGCCCTGAGAACCCCTCATATCAAAAGAAGATTTGCATATTCTACCGTCTCCAACCTGTCCTATATCATCTTTGGTATCGCTGTGATGACTCCTGCAGGCTTAGCGGCAGGTATGCTGCACATGGTATATCATGCTGTTATCAAAATTACGCTGTTCTTTACAGCCGGTGCGATCCTGTATAAAACCCACAGGGAATACCTCTACGAAGTGGAGGGCTTCGGCAGGCTGATGCCCATTACCTTCGCCACCATGGCGATCACAGGGCTGGGGCTGGTCGGTGTGCCGCCCTTTGCAGGCTTCCACAGTAAATGGGCACTGGCAACTGCAGCAGTTTCCGGCGGCAACCCTGTAAGCTATATCGGCGTTGTGGCACTGATTATATCTGCGCTTTTGACAGCACTGTATATCTTCTCCATCATCATCCGGGCATATTTCCCCAGAGAAAAGGAATATCCTGCGGACTATTATCATCATGTATCTGATCCCAATAAATACATGACAGTTCCTTTGGTGATCTTGGCAATTGTTTCTGTTATCATGGGTCTGATGCCTGATACACTGTTGGGCATCATGAATGACGCCATCTTGGGCGTACTGTAAAAGGAGGGGAGAAAGAATGGAACATATCGCAACAACAAGTATTGTATTACCATTTCTGGTGTTCTTTCCTTTCCTGGGCGCAGTGGTGAGCTACATCATCGGCCGCAGCAATAAAGGCGCACGAGACCTATGGACATGGATTCTGTCTGCAGTGGTTTTCGTTGCCAGCCTGATGCTGGTCGGTAAGGAAACGATATATGAAATTTCCGGCTTCTGCGGGCTGGGCATGAGCTTTTCCGCAGATGGCTTTGGTACTATCCTGGCAGTGCTGACTTCTTCCATCTGGCTGATCACAACACTGTTTTCCAAGGAATATATGGCAGCAGAACGGAACAGAAATCGCTACTATTTCTTCGTATTCCTGACATTGGGTGCGACCATGGGCATTTTCCTTTCCGCTGATCTGTTTACAACATTTATCTTCTTCGAGATCATGTCCTTCACATCCTTTGTGCTGGTTATGCATGACGAAGAAGCATTCACTATGCGTGCGGCGAAAACATATCTGGCAGTGGCAGTCATCGGTGGTCTGGTAACATTGATGGGTCTGTTCATGATGTATCAGAAAGCCGGCACACTGAACATGAGCGAACTGACAGCCTTCATGCAGGCGCAGGAAAATCCTGCAGATTTCTATGCCATTGGCGTACTGATCTTGTTTGGTTTCGCTGCCAAAGCAGGTCTGTTCCCGCTGCATATCTGGCTGCCTAACGCATATACCGTAGCACCTGCGCCTTCCAGCGCACTGCTTTCCTGCCTGCTGACAAAAACAGGTGTATTCGGCACCATCATCGTGAGCTGTAAGCTGTTCCTGCATGATGCGGCTTGGGGCAACTTCATCCTGATTCTGGGTATCATCACCATGGTCATGGGTGCGGTTTTGGCAGTATTCTCCGTAAACCTGAAGAGAACGCTGGCCTGCTCCTCCATGTCTCAGATCGGCTTTATCATCATCGCCATCGGTATGCAGGGTTTGCTGGGGGAACATAACGCTTTGGCTGCCAGCGGTACCTTCCTGCATTTCCTGAATCACTCTCTGTTCAAACTGGTGCTGTTTATCGGCGCAGGTGTGATTTTTATGAATCTGAGAGAACTCAATCTGAACAAAGTGCGTGGTTACGGAAAAGACAAACCTCTGCTGAAATTTATCTTCCTGATGCCGATTTTGGGTATCGGCGGTATCCCGCTGTGGAATGGTTATATCTCTAAAACACTGATCCACGAAAGTATGGTGGAATATATCGAAGTTCTGGCAGAGGCAGGTCAGTCCACAACATTTATGCATTGTGCGGAAGCTTTGTTCCTGTTCTCCGGCGGTCTGACACTGGCGTATATGACAAAGATCTTCGTATGTATTTTTATTGAGGATAATCCCTACGGCATGCCTCAGTCTGTGAGAAAAGGCCCTTATATGAGCAAGATAATGGCTGTGATTTTGGCGGCTGTTGCCATCCTGCTGCCCGTTCTGGGCTGTCTGCCTCACCAGACACAGGATGTACTGGCGGCAATGGGCGCACACTTTATGAATGCTCATACACCTGACCATGTTATCCATTATTTCGCATGGGTGAACCTGAAAGGTGCAGTTATTTCCATCTGTGTGGCTGTTGTGGTTTATTTCTTGTTCATTCGCAAGGTGCTGATGAGAAAAGACGCAAACGGCAATCTGATTTACGTGGATTGTTGGCCCGCATGGTGCAACATCGAAGACAAGATCTATCGTCCTCTGCTGCTGACGGTTCTGCCTTATATCGGCGGTTTCTTCGCTCGTATCGCAGGCAATCTGCTGGACGGTATCATCTCCGTACTGCGTATGCTGATCTTCAATGATGACAATGGCCGTGTTGTTCCTCCTGAGGATAAATACTTCTCTGCATACACAGATTACGAAGCAGACCACGAAATGTATCGTGAAGGTTTTGCAACAAGCTTGCTGCTGATCGGTATTGGTTTGACGGTTGCAGTGATCTACATTATCGTTGGATAATATTTTTAGCCTCTACCTATAACAGGGTAGGGGCTTTTTCTTTCGTTGACAGAAAAGCCATGTCAAGGTAAAATCATTATAGATTATTCTGCAAAAAAGGAGCAGGGAATATGAATTTGAAAAAATGGATCGCATTAGGATTGACCGGCTGTTTCCTTTTCAGCGGCTGTGCGGAGCAGAGGGAACAGGCACAGACTGCGCTGGAAAACAGCCAGCAGGAAAATAGACATGAAGCAACTTCCTTTGCCATGGATACTGTTATGACATTCACCGTCATCCATGAAGATGGGGAGGAACTCATCATTGATGCAGAACAGGAGATTCGGAGATTGGAGAACCTGTTGTCTGTCACATTGGATGGCAGTGAGATAAAACAGATCAACGAAAACGCAGGGAAAGAACCTGTTCGTATCCCCACAGAGATTCTGGAACTATTACAGACAAGCAAGGACTTGGGAACAGAAACGGGAAATGCTTTCGATATTGCCATTTACCCTATCGTCAAAGCATGGGGATTTACGGAAGAGGAGCAAAGTGTACCCCCTCAGGAGACCATCGATCAGTTACTACCCTTGACAGATTTGAATGATCTGATCTTGGACAAAGAGAATTCTACGGCATATCTGGAAAAAGAGGGCATGGCAGTAGATTTGGGTGGCATTGCCAAAGGTTATGCCTCCGACAGCGTAAAAGCATTGCTGAAGGGCAAGGGCGTGGAATCGGCATTGCTTTCTTTGGGCGGCAATATCTGTACCATTGGCAATAAGCCCGACGGCAGCCCTTGGAAAGCAGTAGTACAGAATCCTCTGGATGCCAATGATTATGTAGGTTTGCTGGAGATCAGTGACACCTGCGTCATCACTTCCGGCGGATATCAGAGATATTTTGAAGAAAACGGGAAACAGTATCATCACATCATCAACCCTGCCACAGGCTGGCCTGCAGAAAGCGGTCTGCTTTCCGTGACGATCGTCTGCGACAGCGGTACGAAGGCCGACGCCCTTTCTACAGCATTGTTCGTGATGGGGCTGGAGGATGCCCTGGAATATTGGAAAACACAGGATGATTTTGAAGCGATATTCGTGACAACGGATGGTGAAGTCGTAGCGACAGAAGGTCTGAAAGACAGTTTCACATTTGAAGGGAAAGATAACGATTTTACTTACCGGATGGCAGAAAGATAAAAGGAGGAACACGATATGGGTAAATGCAGAGATTTCTTAGACACAGTAACATTTGAATGTGATTGGAAGGATATGGGCCTGATGGGCCTTTGTGTAGGCTCTCTGGGGGCTTTGTTTGGCATGGTCGTGCCTGAAAAATATAAAAATGCGGCAGCCTTTGGCGCAGGGGCAGGCTTTTTCCTTTCTGCTGTGGCAGTGACAGTAAAAAGCATTGAGGCAGCAAAAGAAGATGAATTCGACGAGTATGAAGATTTCGAGGAATGGGAAGATTGGGACGACGAGGATGACGAAGAAGGCTTTGTGATGAGAATCACAGCGGAAGAAAACGACAAGGAATAATCAAAAGAAAGATACAGAAGGGGTTTCAAGGGGAGTTTTTTTGAAGCCCTTTTGTTGTATATTACGGAGCGAAAACAGAAGGGTTTTTCGCTATAAGGAGGTAAGACTATGGGTATTTTGAAGGTTGGGATCGGCGCAGCCAAGGGCGTACTGGCAGATGCATGGAGAGAGTATTTCTACTGTCCTTCCATGGAAGCGGATGTTTTGGTACAAAAGGGCGAACAGCGTCAGTCCAAACGAGGCTTTAATACAAAAAAGAGTGAAAATATTATTTCCAATGGCTCTATCATTGCGGTCAATGAAGGGCAGTGTATGCTGATCGTTGAGCAGGGGAAAGTGGTAGAGGTCTGCGCGGAAGCAGGGGAATTCCTCTATGATACATCCACAGAACCCAGCATTTTTTATGGTGATCTGAAGGAAAGCATCAAAGAGAGTTTCAAGCAGTTCGGCAAGCGTGTGGGCTTTGGCGGCGATACTGCAGGCGATCAGAGGGTATATTTTTTCAATACAAAAGAAATTTTGGGCAATAAATACGGTACGTCCAATCCCGTACCTTTTCGTGTGGTTGATGCTAATATCGGTTTGGATATCGATATTTCCATTCGCTGCCACGGGGAATACGCTTACCGTATTACAGACCCTGTTTTATTCTATAAAAATATCTGCGGCAACGTGGAGAATACATATACCAGAGAGCATATCGATTCTCAGCTGAAAAGTGAGATGCTGACAGCTTTGCAGCCTGCCTTTGGCAAAATTTCTGCTATGGGCATCCGCTACAGCGCACTGCCCGGTCATGCCATGGAGCTTTCACAGGTGCTGAACGAGGTTTTGGCGGAAAAATGGGGCGGCAGATATGGCATCGAGATCACCTCCATCGGTGTGAACAGCGTGAAGGCTTCCGACGAAGATGAAGCCATGATAAAAGAATTGCAGAGAAATGCTGCTTTGCGGAATCCTTCCATGGCGGCAGCTCATCTGGTGAATGCGCAGGCAGAAGCTATGCAGGCAGCGGCGGAAAATCATAATGCAGGTCCTATGATGGCCTTTGCCGGCATGAATTTGGCGACCCAGGCAGGCGGCATGAATGCAGGGCAGTTGTTCCAGATGGCGGCGCAGCAGCAGGCAGCACAGCCTTCTCAGCCCGTCCAAGGATGGAACTGCTCTTGCGGCAAAACAGGGAATACGGGTAATTTCTGCACCGAATGCGGCGGCAGCAAGCCTGCGGACAACTGCTGGACTTGTGAATGTGGTTCTCAGAATAAAGGTAGATTTTGCCCCCAGTGCGGCAAACCCAAACCCATAGGGGTACCCCAGTATCAATGCGATAAATGCGGCTGGGAACCGAAAGATCCTACAAAACCTCCCCGTTTCTGCCCGGAGTGTGGTGATCCTTTCGGGGACGAAGATAGAAAATAAACCGGAAAATAAAAAAGTCATCCACTCGTTGTAAGAGTGGATGACTTTTATTTTCCTTTTTTCTTTACGGTCGGCGCAGAATCAAAGGTATGGTTTCTGCCCAGCATATAAGATAATTTAATGAGTTTTTTCTCTTCTTCGGAAAGCTCTCTTTCCAACTTTTCTTCTACATACATAAAAAGGGATTTTACATTTGTCCGTAGGTGTTTGGGCTTTTTTGCCAGCATGGTCAAGGGCTGGAAGGTTTCGGCTTTGATCTCCGCAGGGTGGGTAATGGCAAAGATCTTAGCCGTATAGACTGCATCGTTGAGGGCGTTGTGGAAATCCTGCTCCTCAGGAATGCCCAATTCTACCACGGCATTTTTCAGACCGATGGCTTTTCCTGCTTCGTGGTTCAGATATTCTGCTGCAAAGGGCTGCACATTCAGGAACTGATCTGTCATAGCGTCTCCATCCAGGTCGTAGAAATAAATGTTGCGGTAAAGGGATTTGATATCATCCCCGCCCCAGGTGCAGAGGATCGCAGGCTCGTCCCCAATGAATGCCAGAAAGGCCTGATAGGCCTCTGCAAAAGTTGGCTGACCGGCCAGTTGTTCGGGATGGATGCCTGTGATCTTTTCCACGAAGGGATGCAGACGAGGATAGATCTGAGGGCGGATCATATAATTGAAGGTGTCCAACTGCTGAAATTTTTCATTCAGTTTTACTGCACCGATTTGAATGATCTCAAAGGGACATTCCGGGTTGGGCTCCACTTTTTTTCCTGTTTTGAAGGGGAAGGACTGGTTGAATTCCAAATCCAGTACGATATAATTCATTTTGCGTACCTCCTGTTCTGTTTCATAGTGTATCATGTTTTACAAGGGAAAGAAAGAAAAACTTGACCGTGAAACAAAGGAAAAACGGTTCATTGGCTTTGGCACAGGAAGTCCCTCTTGTGCATCGAAAGCCGGAATGATAAAATTATAAGTAAGATAAATTGAGAAAGCGGGGTATAGGAATATGAAACTCACTTTTACAGAGACACAGATCAAAAACGAGCTGAACAAAATCTATCTGGAGGAAGATGACCTTCTGATGGAAGGGGAATTTGTGACAGGCGAAGGAAAAAATTATGTCATCTCCGGTGTTGCCACCATTGAAGGAGAACGCTACCATGAGTTCGAGATCGAATTTGAATTGGTGGAAGAGCCTGCCGATGAAACGCTGGAATCCATCATGGAAACAGAATGGGAATGGTATGATTTTCTTTGCTGATTGGAGAGGAGGAAGATAATATGGATACTTTTCGCTATTTTATGCCTGTGGACACCTACTTTGGACGGGGCTGCATTGATGCCCATAAGGATGCGATGAAGAAGCTGGGCAGAAAAGCTATGGTTGTGACAGGGCGTACCTCTGCAAAAAAGAACGGTGCCCAGAAGGATGTCACGGATGCCTTAGACGCATTGCAGATTGAATGGATTTTATTCGATGAGATTGGGGAAAACCCTGATGTGGAGACAGTGGAAAAGGCGGCAAAGCTGGCTATTGCGGAAAAGGTCGAATTTTTCATCGGCATTGGCGGCGGTTCTCCCATGGATGCCTCCAAAGCCATTGCAGTGATGGCGGCGCAGCCGGAAAAGGGGACAGATGCCCTTTGGGATGGCAGCAGCAAGGCACTGCCTGTCGTAGCGGTACCTACTACAGCAGGGACAGGCTCCGAAGTGACGCAGTATGCCATTGTGACACTCCATGCAAAACGCACCAAATCCAGCATTGCGGCACATATTTTTGCAACAGTGTCCTATCTTGATCCCCAATATATGGATACACTTCCCCCGAAAACAACAAATAATACGGCTGTGGATGCCCTGACCCATCTGATCGAAAGCTATCTTTCCGCTAAGGCGAATGATATCAGCAGAAAGATTGTGGAAATGGGCCTGTCTCTCTTCAAGGATTGTATTCCTGATTTGAAAGCCAGAAACTATCCTGCAGAAACACGGGACAAGCTGATGCTAATGTCGGCTTTAGGCGGTGTTGCCATCGCCCAGACTATGACTTCTCTGCCCCACGGCATGGGCTATTTCCTGACCTATGAAAAGGGTCTGCCCCATGGCATGGCGAATGGTGTACTGACCCAGGCTTATGTGGAACAGTTCCCTGCGGGGAATGCAAATGTGGCAAGGCTGCTAGAATGTCTTGGTTTCAAGGATACAAAGGAACTGGGGGCATTTTTGGATAATGTTCTTGACCACGAAGCAACTTACACAGAAGAGGATATCAACTATTATACCAACCGCTTCATGGAGCAGACCGGAAAGATCGCTACTTTCCCTTATCCGCTGACAAGGGATGATGTCTATGATATGTATCAAAAATCTCTGATGAAATAAGCACATTTTTACTCCTTTTTCATACCATAGTGGAAAAGGAGTTTTTTTATGCCCAGAGTATATTTAAGTCCATCCTTACAGGAATATAATCCCTTCATCAACGGTGGTTCGGAGGAACAGATCATGAACTTGATCGCAGATGCCATGGAGCCATATCTGACTGCATCCGGCATTGAATTGCTTCGAAATGAACCGGAAATGACCCTCGGTGAAGCCATTGCCGATTCCAATGCGAACAACGTAGATTTTCACCTTGCGATTCATTCCAATGCTGCGCCGGAATCCATTGCGGGCACCAGACAGGGGCCTGTGGTCTATTATTACAGCACCAGCCCCTATGGCAGAGAAATGGCGGAGCTGATCGCAGAACAGATGCGGCAGATTTATCCGGACCCTAACAAGGTACAGGTCTTGCCCACGGTGACTCTACGAGAACTTCGGCGAACCAATGCGCCTTCCGCTCTGGTGGAGGTGGCCTATCACGACAATTATCAGGATGCCAACTGGATCAAGGAAAATATTCAGCCTATTGCACGAGCATTGAGCAAATCCCTTGCGGAATATTTTGGCATTCCTTTTGTAGAACCTGAAACAGCATAAAAAATCGCAGGCGCGAAAAGGCGCATCCAAATAAGAAAACATCAAAAACGGATAAATCCTTGATTTTCAACGATTTATCCGTTTTTGATTGGATTGCAAACTCAGTTTTATTTTACACAAAAAATGCATGAGAAAACGAAACTATATTTAGCAGAATTTCCTAAAGTAAAAATATTTGAAAAAATTTGCAGGAAATTTCGAATAATGGTCGAATTAAAATAAAAGTATCGATTGTATATTCTTAATATACTGTATACATAAAACAAGACCCTGACGGAAAGGTTCCGTTAAATCATACTAGGGAGGGAAACAAACTATGAAAAATTATGCAGCAAACAGAGTAAGAAACGTAGTTCTTTTGGGCCACAGTGGTTCCGGTAAAACAACATATTCCGAAGCAGCACTGTATTATTCCGGTGCAACAAAACGTTTCGGTAAAGTTGAAGAAGGCAACACTGTATCCGACTATGAAGCAGAAGAAATCCGCCGCAAGGTGTCTATCAATACATCCGTAATTCCCGTTGAATGGCAGGATACAAAAATCAACTTTTTGGATACACCCGGTTATTTCGACTTCGCAGCTGAAGTTAAGCTGGCAATGAACGTGGCAGACACAGGTCTGATTATGGTTTCCGCAAAATCCGGCGTGGAAGTTGGTACAGAAAAAGCATGGGAATACTGCGAAGAAATGCACCTGCCCAGAATTATCTTCATCAACCAGATGGACGATGAAAACGCAGACTTTGAAAAAACACTGGCTGAACTGCGTAAAAATTTCGGTAAGGCAGTAGCTCCTCTGCAGATTCCCTTCGATGATGAAAATGGTAATTTCGTAGGTTTCATCAACCTGATTAAGAGAGACGCAAGAAAGAAAGTAGACGGCAAGCTGCAGAAATGTGAAATGCCTGAAGATAAGAAAGACCAAGTAGAAGTTCTGCGTTCCATGCTGGTGGAAGTAGCAGCAGAAAGCAGCGAAGAACTGATGGAAAAATTCTTCAACGATGAAGAACTGACAGAAGAAGAAATCTACGATGGTCTGTTGGCTGGTATTTCCAGCCATAGTATCGCCCCTGTAATGTGTGGTTCTGCTACACTGGGCTATGGCGTAAAACTGCTGATGAATACGATCGTTCGTTTCACACCTCCTGCAATCGAAGCAAGAGCAAACTTCCATGCGTTCCACGATGGCAAAGACGTTGTATTCTGCTCTACGGATGACGAAAGATTCTCCGCATATGTATTCAAAACCATCGCTGACCCTTATATTGGCCGCCTGAATCTGTTCCGTGTTATGACAGGTAAGTTGGATACAACAATGAGCGTTTATAACGAAGAAAAGGATACCGTTGAAAAAGTTGGCCGTCTGTATGTGGTTAGAGGGAAAGAACAGATCGAAGTTGACGAACTGCACTCCGGCGATATCGGCGCTCTGGCAAAACTGTCCAATACATCTACACAGGATACTTTGTCCCTGAAAGATGCTAACATCATCATCCCTAAAATCGCACTGCCCGGTTCTGTTCTGTGCATGGCGATCCAGCCCAAAGGCAAAGGCGATGAAGACAAGCTGTCTGCAGCTTTGGCAAAGATCAGAGAAGAAGATCCTACCATCAAAATGGAAGTAAATTCTGAAACAAAACAGACACTGGTTTATGGCGTTGGTGAACAGCAGCTGGATGTAATGGTTCAGAAATTGAAAAATAAATATAAGATCGAAGTAGAACTGAAGGATCCTATCATCCCTTACAGAGAAACAGTAAAAGGTAAGGCATCCGTTCGCGGCAGATACAAAAAACAGTCCGGCGGTCATGGTCAGTTCGGTGACGTTGTAATGGAATTCGAACCCAGCTACGATACAACAACACAGTATGTATTCGAAGAAAAGATCTTCGGCGGCTCCGTTCCCAAACAGTATTTCCCTGCTGTTGAAAAAGGTCTGCAGGAATGCGTACAGAGCGGTGTTCTGGCTGGCTACCCTGTAGTAGGCCTGAAAGCAACTCTGACAGATGGTTCCTACCATCCCGTTGACTCTTCTGAAATGGCGTTCAAGATGGCCACATCCGTTGCTTTCAAGGAAGGTATCCCTCAGGCAAAACCTGTGATTCTGGAACCCATCGAACATGTTGAAGTTCTGATCCCTGAAAAATATATGGGCGATATCATGGGTGATATTACAAAACGTCGTGGTCGTATCCTGAGCATGGATGCAGTTGGTATGAAGAAATGCATCGTTGCAGAAGTTCCTACAGCGGAAATGCATAAATACGCTACAGACCTGCGCTCCATGACACAGAGCCGTGGGGAATACAGACATCATTTCGAAAGATATGAAGAAGCTCCTATGGATGTGCAGAAGAGAATCATCGAAGCTCGTGCAGCTGAAAAAGATAAATAATCTGTGACATTTGCAACAGACAATCGTAGTTTTCTATGATATCATAACTGCGAGAGGTAAATTTTACCTTTCGCAGTTTTTGTCAAAGCGGAAAAAACAGTTCCCTTTCTGTAAGGATTGTATTTGCTTGCAAGATCAATCCGTGCAGAAAGGGAAAGAGATTCGCGGAGCAAATATCATAGTCTGAAAGACTGTGAACCTGTTCAGGCAATCAGAGTAAGGCAAAGCCTTACGAATATTTTTTCTGATGAATGATATCGTTTTTGGATAAATTGATTATAATTGCAAAAGTATATACTTTTGTGCATGAAGGAGCTTAGCCTTTGCGGGTGGATTGCGGGCAAAGACCTTAAGGTCTGAAAGGAGAGATTGTTATGTTGGATGTTGCAATTATTGGCGGAGGCCCTGCGGCTTTGTCTGCCGCTGTGAACTGCCGCCAGCGGAATAAATCCGTCTGCGTTTTTGGCAGAAGCCTGGATAGTTCTCTGCTGTTTGCTGCGGAAAAAGTAGACAATTATTTGGGGCTGCCCAATATCAGCGGGGAAGATATGCTGAATCAGTTTTACACCCATGCAGTGAAGCAGGGAGTGGAATTTAAGGAAACCCGCATCAAGCAGATTCTTTCCATGGGCGATCGATATATGATCAATGCCGATAATCAGTTCATTGAAGCGAAAGCAGTCATTCTAGCCATTGGCTTGAGCAAAAGCAAGGGAATCCCCGGCGAAATTGATTTTCTGGGCAAAGGTGTCAGTTATTGCGCAACCTGTGACGGTATGCTTTATAGAAATAAGAAGGTCATTGTCGTTGGTGAAAACGAAGAAGGGGAGGCGGAAGCTAATTTTCTGGCAGATGTCTGTGAAAGCGTGACCTATATTCCTCTTTATCAGCCTGTTTTGAATCTGAAGGAAAACGTACAGGTAAAAGAGGGCAGACCCAAGGCGGTATTGGGAGAAAACGGGAAAGTATCTTCCTTAGAAATGGATGGGGAAATACTGGAATGCGACGGTATTTTTTTCGCCAAGAACAGTACGCCTCCGGAAAGCATTCTTTTTGGACTGCAGACCGATGGCAAAAATATTATCGTAGATCGCTCTATGGCAACGAACCTGCCCGGTGTATTTGCCGCCGGAGATTGCACCGGCACACCTTATCAAATTGCGAAAGCTGTAGGGGAAGGATTGGTCGCAGCCCTTTCCGCTGCAAATTTCGTCGATGAAAAAGCAAGGGAAAATAAATAACTGCATAAAAAGAAGAATGGAAACTGCCAGTTAAAATAGTAAAATTGGCAGTTTTCTTTTGTCTGATATGATAAATTGCTTAGAAGAAGGGAAAAATAGAAATACGATTGTCTATTTTCCATTTACATATGAATTTTATGTGAATTTTAAAAAAGATACTTGAATATAACTGGATATGGTGTTAATATATGTATTGTGAATTAGCACTCGAGTTGAATGAGTGCTAACAAATCAGAAAACAAGGAGGTAATCACATCATGAAACTTGCACCATTAGGAGATAAAGTCGTATTGAAACAGGTAGAAGCACAGGAAACCACAAAATCCGGTATTGTGCTGACCAGTCAGGCAAAGGAAAAACCCCAGGAGGCTATCGTAGTTGCTGTTGGCCCCGGTGGTATGGTTGGTGATACAAATGTTGAAATGGTCGTAAAAGAAGGAGACCATGTGCTTTATTCCAAATACGGCGCAATGGAAGTAAAATTTGACGGCGAAGAATATCTCATCATGCGTCAGAATGACATTCTGGCAATCATTACAGAATAATTTTTAGGAGGCGTTTTTATCATGGCGAAAGAAATCAAATACAGCACCGATGCCAGAAACGCAATGGCAGCCGGCGTAGACAAACTGGCGAATACAGTAAAGGTAACACTGGGTCCCAAAGGCAGAAATGTTGTTCTGGACAGAAAATTCACCACACCCCTGATTACAAATGACGGTGTGACAATCGCAAAGGATATCGAACTGGAAGATCCTTATGAAAATATGGGCGCACAGCTGGTTAAGGAAGTTGCTACACAGACAAACGATGTAGCCGGCGACGGTACTACAACAGCGACTGTTCTGGCACAGGCAATGATCCAGGAAGGTCTGAAAAATATCGCAGCAGGCGCAAACCCCATCATCCTGCGCCGTGGTATGCAGAAAGCAACAGAGGCAACAGTAGCAGAAGTGAAGGCAATGAGCCAGTCTGTAACAACAAGCAAACACATTGCCAATGTTGCAGCTATTTCTGCCGGTGATGAAGAAGTAGGCGCAATGATCGCAGAAGCGATGGAAAAAGTGACAAATGACGGCGTTATCACCATTGAAGAGTCCAAGACAATGAAAACAGAACTGGCACTGGTAGAAGGGATGCAGTTCGACAGAGGTTACCTGTCTGCTTATATGTCCACAGATATGGATAAGATGGTTGCAATTTTGGAAGAACCTCTGATTCTGATCACAGATAAAAAGATCTCAAACATTCAGGAAATCCTGCCTATTTTGGAACAGGTAATGCAGACTGGCAGAAAGCTGCTACTGATCGCAGAAGATGTGGAAAGCGAAGTTCTGGCAACTCTGGTAGTCAACAAACTGAGAAACGTATTCACATGCGTTGCAGTAAAAGCACCTGGTTATGGTGAAAGAAGAAAAGCACAGCTGGCAGATATCGCAGCTCTGACAGGCGCCCAGGTGATCTCCGAAGAAATCGGTATTTCCCTGCAGGATGCAACACTGGATATGCTGGGTTCCGCAAAAACGGTTCGTGTAGAAAAAGAAAACACTATCATTGCTGACGGTGCAGGCAGAAAAGAAGATATCGAAGCTCGCATTGCTCAGATCAGAAAAGGCATGACAGAAACAGATTCTGATTTCGACAGAGAAAAATATCAGGAACGTCTTGCAAAACTGAGCGGCGGCGTAGCAGTGATCAAGGTCGGCGCAGCAACAGAAACAGAAATGAAAGAAAAGAAACTGCGTATGGAAGATGCTTTGGCAGCGACAAAGGCAGCGGTGGAAGAAGGCATTGTAGCTGGCGGCGGTACTGCACTGGTGCATGCAATTGATAAGGTAAAAGCAGCCTGTGCAGACCTGACAGGCGATGAAAAGACGGGTGCGGAAATTGTCATCAAAGCACTGGAAGCACCTCTGCGCCAGATCGTAGCAAATGCCGGTCTGGAAGGCTCTGTCATTGTAAATAAGGTAAAAGAACTGGATGACAGCATGGGCTTCAACGCACTGACAGAAGAATATGTGGAAATGGTAGAAGTAGGTATTCTGGATCCTGCAAAGGTTACAAGAAGTGCCCTGCAGAATGCAACATCCGTTGCGTCTACATTCCTGACAACAGAAGCAGTTGTTGCAGAATTGCCCGCAAAGAGTGCTCCCGCAATGCCTGCTGACCCCGGTATGGGCGGATATATGTAATATAGCGGAGAAAGCCTTGAAGAAGAAAACCTCCATCGAAATTGCTTGCAAATTTTGATGGGGGTTTTTCTGATGCATATAGTTTGCGGAGCAAACGCATGAGTAGCCCGAAGGGCTGCGAATGAGGCTTTCTCCGGCGAGAAATTGCGTTGGTCGTTTGCGGAGCAAACGCAGGAAGGCTTTTGTCTGAGAAGCAATACCATTGTGGAACAGTTTTTTCCCGATAAAAGTGTGTGATAGGCGTGTTTTTCCTATGAAAAACCCCAAAACATTTTTGCAAAAATGAAAATTTTTTTCTATTAATTTTTAAAATTTTGTATGAAACGACACATTTGTTTTTGTGCTGCGGACAACATTAAAAAAACTAAAAAAAATGTCTCTCCTGAAGGAACTTTTTTTGGGATTTCTATTGACTTTGTTGAATTTTATCATATATAATTGGTGATGTTGAGGTTTCATGTTGTTTTAATTATTGAAAACGGCATACGATCAGCAAAAGAAGTAAATGATGTAAGGAGGGATTTTTGTGTTACAGGTATTTGATATCATTGGACCAATTATGATCGGTCCTTCCAGTTCACATACAGCTGGTGCTGTGCGTATCGGCAAATATGCCCGTTCTGTTCTGGGTACAACACCCGTAAAGGCTGTGATCCGTTTCAGCGGTTCTTTCGCAAAAACATACAAAGGTCATGGTACAGATAAAGCAGTCATTGCCGGTATTCTGGGTATGGATACAGACGATAGCCGTATCCGTAACAGCATGGAGATCGCAAAGGAAGAAGGTCTGGACTTCGCATTTATCGAAGAGGACATCGACGGTGCGCATCCCAACACTGCTGAAATCACACTGACAGACGCAAATGGCAAGTCTGCTCTGATCCAGGGGGCTTCCATCGGCGGCGGCAACATCGTAGTAAATAAGATCAATGATACAGAGGTTTCCATCTCCGGTAAATCCGATACATTGGTTATTCCCCATGATGATATTCCCGGTATGATCGCTGTGGTAACAAACATCTTGGCGGATAAAGGCGTAAACGTTCATGGCTTCTCTCTGGGCAGAGACCATAAGGGCGGTACCGCTGTTATGACAATCGAAATCGATGGCAACTTCGATGAATCCATCAATGAAGCGATCTTGGCATGCCCCAATATTCATGCATCCACGATCCTGAAAGCAATCTAAGAAGGAGAGGTGGAAAAAGATGAAATACGACTCTTTGGCAGAATTGGTTGCAGCAGCAGAGGCGGAAAATATGACTTTGTCCGCTTACGTTCTGAAAGATCAGGCAGCCATCGCTGAAAAGACTGAAGAAGAATTGTTTAAAAAAATGGAACAAACTCTGCAGGTTATGAAAGAATCTGTTGAGGATGGTCTGGATCCTGTAAAACGCTCTGCCAGCGGTCTGACAGGCGGCGACGCTTTCAAAATGAATGAAGCGGTGAAAAACGGCAGAAATATTTGTGGACCTTTCTTTGGAAAAGCAATGGTGAAAGCCCTTGCGGTTTCTCAGACAAATGCCTGCATGGGTAGAATCGTAGCATCCCCTACAGCGGGCAGCTGCGGTATCCTTCCTTCTGCGCTGCTGACTTTGGCAGAAGAAAGAAATATTCCTGATAAGGATTTGGTAATGGCACTGTTCACAGCGTCTGCAGTGGGTATCGTGATCGCAACAAATGCGAGCGTAGCCGGTGCGGCTGGTGGTTGTCAGGCTGAATGCGGCGCAGCAAGCGCAATGGCAGCAGCGGCAATGGTTGAACTGTGCGGTGGTACTCCCAAGCAGTGTGAACACGCTTGTGCGATCGCACTGAAAAATATTCTGGGTCTGGTGTGTGACCCTGTTGCAGGTCTGGTTGAGATTCCCTGCATCAAAAGAAATGCCGGCGGCGTAGGCAACGCTATGGTTGCGGCAGAACTGGCTTTGGCAGGTATTGAAAGCCATATCCCTGCAGATGAAGTTATTGTTGCCATGAAGAAAGTCGGCGATGCTATGTCTCCTGCTCTGAAGGAAACAGCAGAAGGCGGCCTGGCTTGCACACCTACAGGCAAAAAACTGTGCGAAAAAGTATTTGGTTGTTGCTAATCAATTTGCAAACCAGTAATACTTTTCATATTATTTTTTCGTACAACCGTAGAAACAGCAATCATAAGTAAAGTACAATTTAATAGGAGAAGGTAAAAATGAATATTATTCAGAAATGGAATAGCATTTCCTTAGTAAAAAGAATCATTTGTGGCCTGATCATTGGTGCAATCCTGGGTCTGGCTGTTCCTCAGGTAACTGTAATCGGTATCCTGGGCACACTGTTCGTAGGCGCTCTGAAAGCAATCGCTCCCATCCTGGTATTCTTCCTGGTAATGGCTGCTCTGGCTTGTGGTCAGGAAGGCGGCGGTAAAACAATGGGTCGTGTAGTTGTGCTGTACCTGGTTGGTACATTCGCAGCTGCTGTAGTTGCAGTTTTGGCTTGCCACTTCATTCCCATCATACTGCCTCTGGGCAGTGGTGCTTCTACAGAAGGCTACACAGCTGCAGGCTCCGTTGGTGAAGTATTCGCTACTCTGCTGCAGAACATCGTTTCTAACCCCATTGGCTCCATGGTAAACGCTAACTACCTGGGTATTCTGTTCTGGGCAGTTATCTTTGGTCTGGCTCTGAAAAAAGCTGGCGATACAACAAAGAAAGCACTGAACGATTTCTCTGAAGCAGTTACATTTGCAGTTAGATCTGTAATCTCCTGCGCTCCTTTCGGTATCCTGGGTCTGGTATTCTCCACAGTATCCGAAAATGGTCTGGGCATCTTCACAGAATATGGTAAAGTTCTGGCAGTTCTGGTTGGCTGTATGGCATTCGTAGCTCTGATCCTGAACCCCATCATTGTATGGACACAGATCAAAGCAAATCCCTATCCTCTGGTAGGCAAATGTCTGAAAGAATCCTTTATCACAGCTTTCTTTACAAGATCTTCCGCAGCGAATATCCCTGTAAACATGACACTGTGTGAATCCTTGGGTCTGGACGAAGACAACTACTCCATCTCCATCCCTCTGGGTGCTACAATCAACATGGGTGGTGCTGCGATCACAATCACAGTTATGACTCTGGCTTGTGTAAACACACTGGGTATGGAAGTTCCTCTGGCAATGAAGATTCTGCTGTCCTTCGTAGCAGCAATCTCCGCTTGCGGTGCTTCCGGTGTAGCTGGTGGTTCCCTGCTGCTGATCCCTCTGGCTTGCTCTCTGTTTGGTATCCCCAACGACGTTGCAATGCAGGTTGTAGGTGTTGGTTTCATCATCGGTGTAATTCAGGACTCTTGCGAAACAGGTCTGAACTCTTCTACAGACGCTCTGTTCACAGCAGCTGCTGAATTCCATAATATGAAAGCTGAAGGCAAAGATATCATGGCTTGGAGAAAGAAATAATTTCTTCACAAAACTTTAGTAACAAAACAACATACATAAATCCATAAAATATTACGGTTGGTACGAAAGCCCCCTGTCTTTTTAGACAGGGGTTTCTTTTATGGTTGTTTTTTCCTGCATATTTCTTTATAATAAGAATAAGTCATACAAAGGAGGAAGATGCGTGGTTATATTGATAGCAAAAAATATATTGCAGGAAGGAAAACAGGGGGAATTTGTCCGCATTGCCGGAAAAATGGTAGAGGAAACCAGAAAAGAAGAAGGCTGCATTTCCTACGATTTGGTGAAAGATGAATCAGACGACACGGTTTTTTATTTTATTGAAAAATATAAGGACGAAGCAGCTTTGGAAGCCCATAGAGCAAGTGCGTATTTTCAGACTTATGTTCCGATGTTGGGGGCACTTCGCACAAAGCCTTCCGAATTATCCAAATGTGTAACCATTGATTTTTAAGGGGAAGAGAGAAAGAGTGGTATCATGACACTGCCGAAGCTTTACAGAAAGAGATTTATGCCGAATGAGATCGTGTATTTGAAAGACGATATCATCATCCATCAGGAGGATACCGTGATGGTGACAAAATGGAATGTACTCCATCCCAAGGCAAAGTTCAGCCATGGTGTATCCTGCTACTATTTGGAAAAGGGATGGAAAATTAGTAAATTCTTAAACAAAAATGACAGACTTGTTTATTATTATTGTGATATTATAGATACAGCATATGATGCAGCAGAAAACTCCTATATCTTTACAGACCTGCTGGCAGATGTCATCATTTATCCTGATGGTGTAGTCCAGGTGGTAGATTTGGCGGAGATCGCCGATGCGCTGGAAGAGGGCATTATCACAGAGGCAGAAGTGAAGCTGGCTTTACGCAGACTGGACGGGCTTCTGGAAGTGATCTATGGCGGCGGTTTGCCGAATTTGCTGCGCTATATTGAAGCAGAGGGTGTAGATGATGGGCAGTAATGTACATGATGGACATAGAGATCGAATGAGGGAACGCTTTTTGCTGGCAGGTCCAGATGGTTTTGCAGATCATGAATTGCTGGAAATGCTATTGTATGGCGTAATCCCCAGAGGGAATACCAACGAAATTGCCCATCGGTTGCTGGATGAATTTGGTTCCTTTTCCAATTTGATCGAATCAGACCCCTATGAGATTCAAAAAACTGCGGGCGTAGGAGAAAAAAGTGCGATTTTTCTTTCTATGATTCACGAACTGTTTCGGAGATATGAAAAAGAGAAGCTGGAACAGAAACCGGCTTTGACCTCCATTCCCCGTGCTGCGGAGTATTGTACAGCACTGTTGGCATACTGTGTGACAGAGCGGTTTTATGTGATTTGTTTGGACAGCAAAAGACAGGTCATCCATACAGCGAAAATTGCAGAAGGTACAGTTGGGCAGGTGTATGTGCAGCCAAGAGCCGTATTGGAAAAAGCATTGCGATATTATGCAATGGGTGTTGTGCTTTGCCATAATCATCCCCGTGGCTCGGTGAAACCATCCAATGCGGATGTTCATTTGACAACACAATTGAAATCGATGCTGGAACCACTTGATATTGAAGTCGTAGACCATATTATTGTTGGAGAAGGGGAATATTATAGTTTCTTCAGGGATGGTATGTTAAAAAATAAGGAGGAGATTTTATGAATAAAAAATTATATCGTTCGAAAGATAATGTGAAAATTTCCGGTGTATGTGCCGGTATTGCGGAATATTTTGGTATTGATGCGACGATCGTTCGTTTGATCTGGGTTTTGGGCACATTGTTGAATCTGTTCATCGGCATTGTGGCTTATGTAGCCTGTGTGTTGATCGTTCCGGAAGATCCCGGCTGCATCGATGTGGATTTTGAAGAAAAAAATTGAACGAAAAGAGATAGAATAAAGGAGTGTTAAACATGGCAGAAGAACAGAAAAAACGTATTTTCAGCGGTATGCAGCCCTCCGGTGTCATCACACTGGGCAACTATCTGGGTGCGCTGAAAAACTGGACAAAGCTGCAGGATGAATATGACTGTCTGTATTGCATTGTGGATATGCACGCAATCACAGTTCGTCAGGACCCTGTGAAGCTGCGGAAACAGGCAAAGGATCTGTTGGTACAGTATCTGGCGGTAGGTTTGGATCCCGAAAAGAATATTATGTATTATCAGTCTCATGTGCCTCAGCATGCAGAACTGGGCTGGATTCTGAACTGCTACACATACATGGGCGAACTGAACAGAATGACACAGTTCAAGGATAAATGTGCGAAGCACGCAGATAATATCAACGCCGGTCTGTTCACCTATCCTACCTTGATGGCAGCAGATATCCTGCTGTATCAGACAGATTTGGTCCCCGTTGGGGAGGACCAGAGACAGCATCTGGAACTGACCAGAGATATTGCCAACCGTTTCAACGGCATATACGGGGATGTGTTTAAAGTCCCTGAAGCATATATTGGCAAGGTAGGGGCTCGTGTTATGGCTCTGCAGGATCCTACAAAGAAAATGTCCAAATCTGATGAAAACCAGAACAACATCATCACATTGATGGATGACCCCAAGGTTATCATGAATAAGATGAAACGTGCCATGACAGACTCCGATAACGAGATCCGTTTCAGCGAAGACAAACCCGGTATATCCAATCTGCTGAGTATTTACTGTGCTGTAACAGGCAAGACAATTCCGGAAGCAGAAAAAGAATTTGCCGGTATGGGCTATGGCACATTCAAAACAGCCGTAGGGGAGGCTGTTGTTGCGGATCTGGAACCTGTGCAGAAACGTGTGAAGGAACTGGAAGCAAATAAAGACTATCTGGATGCTATCATCAAAAACGGTGCAGAAAAAGCAAGCCGTCTGGCAGACAGAACTCTGACAAAGGTGCAGAAAAAAGTGGGCTTTCCTCCCCGTGTGAGATAAGAAGGAAATAAAAGAAATAGAAGGATTCGGCGCGGTACAGTGGCGTTTCGTTTCAGAGATCAATATATTTTAAAAATGATGTTTTCTGAAACGGAGTCTGCCTATGTACCGTGCTTTTTATTTAGAAGAGTTTTGCATAGCTGTATGCTTTTCCAAACAAGAATATGAACATAGAATGAACAAAAGTGCAGTAAATGAAAAATTTTTGTTAAGAAGTCTTAACATACATTGACTTGATTTTTACCAAATGCTAGAATAAAACAAAAACCTAGTAAAATTAGGTGAATTTGATTGTAAAAATTATTGATTTGGGCTAAAACGGAGATATTTGGATAAATTTAGTCAGATTTGCAAAAGGGGGAGAGAATTTGCTGCATAATTTAAAATTAAAAGAAAAAATATTTGAATCATTGGCATCTGTTCTTCCGCTGACAGCTATTGTGTTATTGCTCAGTGTGACGCTGATGCCTCTTTCTTCCGGTGCATTGGTGCTGTTTTTATTTGGTGCGATGATGTTGATACTGGGGATGGGCTTTTTTACCTTGGGGGCGGATATGTCCATGATGTCTATGGGGGAGGGCATTGGTGTGGAGATGAGCCGAGCCAAAAACATCATCGGTCCTTTGGCAGTCTGCTTTGTTTTAGGGATGCTGATTACGATTGTGGAGCCTGATTTACAGGTGTTGGCGGAACAGGTACCGGCTATCCCCAATATAGTTTTGATTCTGGCTGTGGCAGCCGGTGTAGGGTTCTTTCTGATGGTCGCTCAGATCCGTATCTTTTTTCACATCCCTTTGGCGAAAATGTTGGTATTTTTCTATGCCCTCATATTTGGATTGGCGATCCTTGCTCCGGATTCCTTTGTGCCGGTCTCCTTTGATAGCGGCGGCGTTACGACAGGCTCGGTAACAGTTCCATTTATCATGGCTCTCGGCATTGGTATGGCGACTTTGCGAAGCGATAAAAACTCACGGGAGGACAGCTTTGGTCTGATCTCCCTCTGCAGTATTGGGCCGATTCTGGCAGTTCTGCTGCTGGGAGTCTTCTATGAGCCTGATTCTGCATTGTATTCCCCAACAGAGATCCCTGTGGTGGAAACGACAAAGGATGCGGCAATTTTGTTCGCCCATGCTTTTCCGGAATATTTGCGTGAAGTAGCAATGGCACTGGTTCCTATTATCTTGGTGTTCATTGCCTTTCAGCTGCTCTATAAACGATATAAGCATCACCAGCTGATGCGGATCGCCACAGGCTTTGCCTTTGTATATTTTGGGCTGAGTTTGTTTCTTTGCGGTGTGAATGTTGGCTTTATGCCGATCGGTCAGATCATCGGCGCAGGCATTGCGGAAAGCAACCATTCTTGGCTGTTGATTCCCATTGGTATGGTCATCGGCTATTTCATCGTTGCGGCAGAGCCTGCCGTACACGTTTTGACAAAGCAGGTAGAAGAGATTTCAAATGGGTTTGTGACTGCGAAAATGATGCAGAGTGCCATGTCCATCGGTGTTTGTGTTTCTGTCGGCATTGCCATGCTGCGTATCTTGACCGGAACTTCTATTTTATGGTTCCTGATTCCAGGGTATGCCTTTGCGCTGCTTCTGACCCGCCATGTATCGCCTATTTTTACCGGTATCGCCTTTGACAGCGGCGGCGTGTCATCCGGTCCCATGACGGCAACCTTTTTACTTCCTTTTGCCATGGGGGCTTGTGAAGCTGCAGGTGGCAATATTATGACAGATGCCTTTGGTATTGTTGCCATGGTAGCGTTGACGCCTTTGATCACCATTCAGCTGATGGGGCTGCTGACGCAGATGAAGGAAAAAGCAAAACAGCGTTATATTGCAGTGCAGCTTACGCAACTGGAAGATGATATTTTGTATTTTGACTGAGATGAGGTGACGAGATGAAAACTTTATCAATGGAACCTATGAAGCTTATTGTTTCCATCGTGGAACGGGGGCAGGGCAGAAATATGATCGAGCTATTCAATGGACAGAAGGTCACCCATCATCTGCAGTGTGCAGGAAAGGGGACGGCAACCTCGGAGATCATGGATCTTTTGGGGCTGGATAGTTTGGAGAAGGATGTGGTATTCAGCATTGGCAAGGCCACACTGGTGAATCAGCTGATGCGGGATCTGAATCATGAACTGAGAGGCAGTGCCCGTTCCAAGGGCATCGTATTTGATATGAAGATCACAGCGATGTCTCATGTTTTGGCATTGGCGATCTTGATGCCCGTTCGGGAAGCGCAGGGAAGGGAGGATATCATGATGGAAGAAGGAATGGAAAACAGCATGATTCTTGTGACAGTCAATCAGGGCTTCACAGAGGAAGTGATGCATACCGCCAGAAAGGCGGGCGCCTGTGGCGGCACCATCATCCGTGCCCGTTGGGCAGGCAGTGAAAGCACAGAGGAATTCTATGGCATTACGGTACAGCAAGAAAAAGAGATCATTGCCATCGTGTCTCCTTCCGGCAAGCGGAAGGACATTATGGAAGCAATCAACAGCCAGCATGGTCTGAAAACCGAAGCGAGAGGGACAGTTTGTTCTCTGGCGATCGAAGATATGGTGCGACTGGGCTAAAGAAAATTGACAGAACCACGGTTTTGGACTATGATGAAGAAAAACGAAAGGATGATTTGTATGATTTTAGTGAATACAGATTATGTTGCGGGGAAAGAATTGGAAATGCTGGGATTAGTAAATGGCTCTACAATCCAGTCCAAAAACATTGGTCGGGATCTGGGCGCAGGCTTGAAATCCATTGTCGGCGGAGAACTGAAGGCTTATACGGAAATGATGGAGGAAGCCAGAAAGATCGCCATGCAGCGATTGATCGAAGAAGCAGAAAAGATGGGAGCGGACGCTGTGGTAAATATCCGCTATTCTACCAGTGCGATCATGGCAGGGGCGGCAGAAGTCATGATCTATGGTACAGCAGTGAAATTTAAATAAGATAGCAGGTGGCGGGGAACCGCCGCTTTTCTTTATGGCAGACAAGAAAAGGGAGACAGAACCATGTATTATATCATTAGGAACGGCGTCTGGCAAAAGAAGTCAGAAGCATCAGGGCAGGAAGAAGGAGTGCTTGGAATTTTCCCCTATGAGGATATGCTTTCCTGCGGGAAAAAATGGGGAATCGCACCGGAAATATTGGAGGATGCCCGACGGTTCAGCTATGCCAGATATGATTCCTTTGAAAATTTTGACTGCGTGAGCCTGGAAATGCTGGATTTCCAGAATATTCTTTTGAGCAGGGGAAGCGTCATCCTATATTTGGAAAAGGGGAAGGCTTTTCTCTTTACCTCCAAGATAGAAGAGGTGATCTCCCTTTTGGAAAATTGTATGGAAACCCTGGGCGAACGTGTGACTTTGCATCGTGTGATCTATTTGTTTTTTGAAATGCAGACAAAGGAAGATGATATTGCCTTTGACGGGATCGAAAAAGAAATTATGGACCTGGAACAGGCATTGATCGCTACAGGAAAGCGGGACTGTGTTTCGGAGATCATTAGTCTGCGAAAACGGCTCATGGTTTTGAAGAAATATTATGAACAGTTTTTGAATGTATTGGATATTCTGGTAGAGAACGAGAATGGCATTTTTGACGGAAAGACCCTCCGTTCCTTCAAAATGCTCTATAGAAGGACGGAACGCCGCTTCCAGAATGTACTGAATCTGCGGGAATATGTGACCCAGGTAAGGGAAAGCTATGAAGCAGAGGTAGATATCAGCCTGAATACCACTATGAAAATTTTTACGGTTGTGACCACCATCTTTCTGCCCCTGACCCTGATCGTAGGCTGGTATGGCATGAATTTCGATATGCCGGAATATGACTGGAAGTATGGTTATCTCTTTGTTACGCTGATTTCTGTGGTTTGTATTCTGGCGGTCATTGCTATTTTCAAAAAGAAAAAATGGTTTTGATGTACCCTCTCTGCGGACAAATGTAAAATTCTGCAGAACAAATTTCCAAAAAACTGTTGACAGAATGTTACAACATGGTATAATTAGCAATGTGTAAAACACAAGATATCGTAAATGCGTTGATGAGGACAGTAGTCCTCTCCTGATGCCACAGAGAGGGATGCCTTGGAGCTTCGGTTTCATGGGTGGAAGCATCCTGCCAGGGAGAGTGTATGAAAACCACCTCTGAGCGGCTCTAATACAGCCCGGTGACTCCGTTATCGTCAAAAAATGAGTGGTTTTAATGGACAATTAGGGTGGAACCGCGGGAGTATATGCTCTCGTCCCTTTTCGTAGAGGAAAGTGGATGATGGGCTTTTTCTTTTGCCCAAAAACATCTGCTTTCGAAAAAATGTTCTGATAAAAAGGAGAGAAAAACTATGAAGATCACATTGAAAGACGGCGTTGTAAAAGAATTTGACGGCGCTGTATCCGTACTGGAAATCGCAAAATCTATCAGCGAAGGTCTGGCAAGAAACGCTTGTGCAGGTATCGTTAACGGTGAAGTAAAAGATCTGCGCTACGTTGTGGACAAAGACGCAGAAGTTTCCATCTGCACATTCGAAGATGAAGCAGGTCAGCTGGCATTCCGCCACACAGCTTCCCATATTCTGGCACAGGCAGTAAAACGCCTGTATCCTGAAGCAAAGATTGCCATTGGCCCTGCTATTGCAGACGGCTTCTACTATGACTTCGATAGAGAAAAAGCTTTTACACAGGAAGAACTGGAAGCTTTGGAAGCTGAAATGAAGAAGATCGCAAAAGAAGATATTGCAATCGAAAGATTTGAACTGCCCAGAGCAGAAGCGATCAAATACATGGAAGAAAGAGAAGAACCCTACAAAGTTGAACTGATTCAGGATCTGCCAGAAGATGCGGTTATCTCCTTCTACAAACAGGGCGACTTTACAGACTTGTGTGCAGGTCCTCACCTGATGAGCACAAAGAACGTGAAAGCCATCAAGCTGACATCCGTTGCCGGTGCTTACTGGAGAGGCTCCGAAAAGAACAAAATGCTGTCCAGAATCTATGGTACAGCTTATCCCAAGGCATCCGAACTGGAAGCTTACCTGAACATGATGGAAGAAGCAAAGAAACGTGACCATAGAAAACTGGGCAAAGAACTGAAACTGTTCGCTCTGCTGGATGAAGGCCCTGGCTTCCCCTTCTTCCTGCCCAAAGGTATGGTGCTGAAAAACACACTGTTGGATTACTGGAGACAGATCCACAAAGAAGCTGGCTATGTAGAAATTTCTACACCCATCATCCTGAACAGAGAACTGTGGTACAGATCCGGTCACTGGGAACACTATAAAGATAACATGTATACAACAGTTATCGATGATGAAGACTACGCAGTAAAACCCATGAACTGCCCCGGTGGCATGCTGGTTTACAAACAGGATATGCACTCCTATAGAGACCTGCCTATGCGTGTGGCTGAAATCGGTCTGGTTCACAGACATGAAAAGAGTGGTGCGCTGCACGGTCTGATGCGTGTTCGCTGCTTCAACCAGGATGACGCTCATATCTTCATGACAGAAGAACAGATCAAAGACGAAATCTCCGGCGTAATCAGCCTGATCGATGGAGTTTACAAGCTGTTCGGCTTCAAATATCATATCGAGCTGTCCACAAGACCCGAAGACAGCATGGGTTCCGATGAAGCTTGGGAAATCGCTACAGCCGGTCTGCAGAATGCTCTGGATGAAAACGGCATTGATTATACAATCAACGAAGGTGATGGCGCATTCTATGGTCCTAAGATCGACTTCCATCTGGAAGACTCCATCGGCAGAACATGGCAGTGTGGTACAATCCAGCTGGATATGCAGATGCCCGAAAGATTTGAATTGGAATACACAGCAGCAGACGGCACAAAGAAACGTCCTGTTATGATCCACCGTGTATGCTTTGGTTCTATCGAACGTTTCATTGGTATTCTGATTGAACACTTTGCAGGTCAGTTCCCTGTATGGCTGTCTCCTGTACAGGTAAAAGTTCTGCCTATTTCCGAAAAATTCGCAGACTATGCAAAGAGCGTAGCAGACGCACTGGATAAAGAAGGCATCCGTGTGGAAACAGACAACCGTGCAGAAAAGATCGGTTACAAGATCAGAGAAGCAAGAAATGAAAGAGTACCTTATATCATCGTTGTTGGTGAAAAAGACCAGGAAGCAAATATGGTTTCCCTGCGTTCCAGAAAGAACGGCGAAGAAGGTCAGGTTGCTCTGGCAGATTTTATTGCAAGAATCAAAGAAGAAATCGATACAAAGGTTTTGGATTGATTTCACAAAATTTGAAAAAGAAAGAGGCGGGGAAAAATCCTCGCCTCAATTTTTATATATTTTGTTTATGCCAATCCGCAGGCGTTCAATGCCTGTGTCAAATCGGCAATCAAATCTTCTGCACCTTCCAAGCCAACACTGAAACGGAAGAAGCCTTTGCGGAAGATTTCGGGATAATGCGGCAGCTTATCACTATGTTCATCATAATAAACAATCAGGCTTTCCACATCACCCAAAGAAACGGCGTGCGTCACTAATGTCAATGCATCCAAGAATTTCTGATGCTGTTCCTCTGTTCCGTTGATATCGAAAGCAATCATGCCGGAATATTGTCCGTTCATAAGCTTTACGGCTCTGTCATGCTGGGGATGGCTTTCCAGACCGGGATACCAAACGAAACGAATGGCAGGATGGCCTTCCAAGAATTTTGCAACCTCCATGGCCACACTGCTGTGCTGTGCCATACGCAGAGGCAGTGTCACCAGCCCACGGGCAACCAGCCAAGCGTTGAAAGGGCTGAGGATACCGCCGAAGTTTACCATAGCAATTTCCTTTACCTTTGTCAGCAGTTCCTTTCTGCCAAGAACACAGCCGCCCAAGGAATCACCATGCCCGTTGATATATTTTGTCATGCTGTGAATTTCCAAATCTGCACCCAATTTCAAGGTGTAGATGGAAATGGGCCCTGCAAAGGTGGCATCGACGGAAACAAGACTGCCTGCGGCATGCGCGGCTTTGGCAATGGATTCGATATCGCTGATGCCTGTTGTGGGGTTGCCTGGTGTTTCTACATGAATCAGTTTTGTATTGGGGCGGATCGCTGCTTTTACAGCTTCGGTATCTGTGGTGTCCACAAAGGTTACTTCGATGCCGTATTTTTCGGGCAGATATTGACGGAACAGCAGATTGGTAGCACTATAGCAAACCTCAGAAATGATGGCATGGTCACCGGAATTTAAGAAAGGAACAAATACGCCTGCAAGGGCGGCAACACCGCTGGCAAATACGGCGCAATCCTCTGCACCTGTGAGGGCGCACAGCTTATTCTGCAGAACCATCTGATTGACATTTCTGTTTCTTGCATAGATGTTTGTTTCTGTACCGATCCAATCAACAGGGGTGCCGTCGGTGGGAATCCGATAGTTGGATGTCATATAAATGGGCTGATTGATTGCACCGAAGGTGTCATCCTTTCTTGCGCCGCCATGGACAGCAATGGTATGTACGGTTGTATTTTCTTTCATGATAATTTCCTCCTTTTGATATGCGTTTTGTTTGATTTCGCTTTCGAGATTAAAATAGCATAGGATAAAATATTTGTAAAACAGATGTTTCTGATAGAATCCATCAAAAAAACGGATTGCTTATTTTATGTAAGTAGTATATGATAAGAAAGAGGTGAGGGATATGGAAATACGGAATTTGCAGATTTTTTTACAGGTGGCGGTTTTACAGAATATTACGCAGGCAAGCAAAGAACTGGGTTATTCACAATCGAATGTCAGCACACAGATTCAACAGCTGGAAAAAGAGGTGGGGGCACCTTTGTTCAACCGTATGGGCAGAGGGGTGACATTGACGCAATATGGCGAAGAATTACTGCCTTTTGCACGCAGCATCGTTTCCACATCTTTGCAAATGGAAAATTTTTTGAAATCTGAGGCTGCAATGGGCGGTGTGGTGAAGGTCGGTATTGTGGAATCACTGTTTGATTTGCTTACAGAGGATATTTTCGTGCATTATCATGAACGCTTTCCTCGCGTGAAGCTGGAATTGACGGTGGATGCAACAGAAACCCTGAAGGAGCAGTTGAAACGCGGATTACTTGATGTTGCTTGTGTGATCGATCATCCTTTGGTAAAAACGGAATGGCAGTGCTGGTATCATGTGGATGTACCGATTGAAGTTGTTGCGCATCCCACGCACCCTTTGGCAAAGAAGGAGAAGGTTGCATGGAGCGAATTGGAACAGCAGGAATTTGTACTGATGGAGGGTTCTGCGCCTTACAGCATACAGTTTCAGCAGCTTTTGGCAGCACAGCGAATCACATTGCAGCCGTTTTTAAAGCTGCAAAGTGCGGATATGGCCTGCAAACTGGTGGAACAGGGAAGATATCTGTCTATTTTGCCTTTTTATGCGGTAAGGGATGCGGTGGAAAAAGGGCGTGTGAAGATTTTGCAAATGCCGGGAGAAAAGCAGATGCAATCTGTACAAATTGTTTTGCATGAAAGCAAGGTGATGATTCCGCAAATTGAGGGGTGGATGGAAGAATTAAAAACAATATTGGAAAAAACGGTAAAAACGGAAAAAAAGATTTGACATTACAGTATCCCTATGATATACTACGTTGGTAAACAAAGAAGAAGTTCCGCTTCTCACCTTATGGCATGAGCAAATAGGGTTAATACAGTATTCGAAACAGGGGTAAGCTCTGTTTTTCTGTGTGCGGCGGATTCTTCCGGCGCTTTTCTTTTTGCAGAAGCGCATGTGGATACAGTCTATTTGGGAGGTGCTTGACAATTACTGAATTAATGATTAACGAACAAATTAGGGACAAAGAGATCAGACTGATCGACGAAAACGGCGAACAGCTTGGTATCGTTTCCTCTAGGGAAGCCCAGAAAATCGCTGACGAAAGAAAGCTGGATCTGGTAAAGATCGCACCAACAGCGAAACCCCCCGTATGCCGCATCATGGACTACGGTAAATACAAATTCGATCAGGCAAAGAAAGAAAAAGAAGCCAGAAAGAAACAGAAAACTGTTGATGTAAAGGAACTGCGTTTGTCCCCCAGCATCGATACACATGATGTTCAGGTAAAAGTCAAAAAAGCAAACGAATTTTTGAAGGACGGCGACAAGGTTAAAATCAGCATCCGTTTCAGAGGCCGCGAAATCGGTCATTCCAAAGTTGGTGCGCAGATCATGGAAGATTTTGCAAAAGCAACGGAAGAATTTGGCGTAGTGGATAAGCAGCCTAAGATGGAAGGCCGGAGCCTGGTTATGTTCCTGGCACCAAAGAACTGATCCGCAAAGCGGAAGGAAACTATCACAAACATTTTTAGGAGGATAATACAATGCCTAAGTTGAAAACAAAAAAAGCAGCAGCAAAAAGATTTAAAATGACTGGCACAGGTAAACTGAAAAGAAACAAATCCAATACACAGCACATCCTTGGCAAAAAGTCCAGAAAAAGAAAAAGAAACCTGAGACATGCTACAACAGCTGATAAGACAGTTGAAAACAAGATCAAAAAGACACTGATGCCTTACGCATAAGAGATCAGTCTTGGGACAATTATTTTTCGAGTATATTTAATTAGGAGGACTTTACAATGGCAAGAGTAAAAGGCGCGCTGAACGCTAGAAAAAAACATAAAAAAGTACTGAAGCTGGCTAGAGGCTACCGTGGTGCTAGAAGCAAACAGTACAGAGTTGCAAAACAGTCTGTAATGAAAGCAATGGCATTTGCATTCGCTGGCAGAAAACAGACAAAGAGAGAATACAGAAGCCTGTGGATCGTAAGAATCAATGCAGCAGCTAGACTGAATAACATTTCTTACAGCAAACTGATTCATGGTCTGAAAGTAGCTGGCGTAAACATCAACAGAAAAATGCTGGCTGAACTGGCTGTATCCGATCCCGCTGCTTTCACAAAACTGGCTGAAACAGCAAAAGCAAACATCTAATTCATTTTTATGGATGAAATTAAGAAGGCTTCCTTTTAAGGGAGCCTTTTTCTTTTGCAAAGGAGGAATTGCTATTGGAAACTGTTTTAATCAAAGCCTTTGGCTTTTTGTTTATGATCGCATTGGGCTTTGTGTTGAAGAGAGTTGGATTATTTTCTTTGGATGATACCGGACTTCTCAGCAAGCTGATATTGAAGATCACACTGCCCATGGCTATCATCAGTAATTTTCGGGGATTGGAACTAAACCGCAGCTATTTGCTCGCCATTGGGGTCGGCTTTGGGGTACATATCTTGGCAATTGCTGTAGTCCTTCTGCTGACAAGGAAAAAATCTCCTGCCCATAAAGCTTTTTATATCATCAATACATCAGGCTACAATATCGGTCTTTGCACACTGCCCTATATGTCCAGCTTTTTTGCGGCAGATGCAGTGGCCTTGGTCTGCATGTTCGATGTGGGCAATGCCATTATGTGCTTTGGCATTACCTTCACCATCGCTATGATGATTGCAAAGGGCAAAGAGGGCATCGATGGGAAGGAAATTCTCAAGACGCTGTTTTCTTCTATGCCATTTGTGACCTATCTGGTGATGATTCTGCTTTGTGCAGGAAATATACAACTGCCTGAGCCTGTTTATACGGTTGCAGGAATGATCGGGCAGGCAAATGCTTTCTTGGCAATGCTGCTCATTGGTATCCTTTTTGAACCAAAGATCAATAAAAGTGAATTGAAAGATATGGCAGGGGTATTTATGCTGCGTATGGCTCTTGGCATTGCGTTTGCGCTGTTGATCTACTATTTCCTGCCTGTACCATTGATGTACAGACAAATCTTGGCAATTATTGTTTTTTCGCCTATTTTGAGTGTTGCGCCAATCTATACGGAACGCTGCGGCTATAATCGTTCTGTGGCGGCAGTATTGAATTCTTTTATGCTGCCCTTTAGTATGGTGGTGATGACGATATTATTGATTTTGTTGCAGGTATATTAAAACGATGATGTGAAAAAACAGGAATGGATTTTGACATCTTCAATCAAAATTTCCGATAGATTCTATCATAACTTACAATTTCACATATAAAGGAAGCTGTGATATTATCTGTATATAAAGAAAAGACGGGTTCCGGAACCTCCCTTAAAAACACTTTGAAGGAGGACTCGATTATGAAAAAATTTGATATACAGGTAATAAGAGAGATTGTGGCAGTAGGCGTTTGGTTTGTGGTGTTGTATGGAATTTGCTCTGTCATCAATTATATGGGCTATGTCCCTGCGTTATAACCATCAGAAATTGAGAAAGCTCGGTCATTGACCGAGCTTTCTCATGTTTTAAAGTGCTGCGAAGAATTCCTCTACTGTCTCAGTGAAGCGGCGCATGGCAAGGGATACAAATTTTTGGCGATGATAAAGTACCTGTAGATCCATGCGGATATCGAAACCTTCTACAGTGAAAAGAGCAATCTTTTTTTCCTTTAAAGAAGGGAGCAATCTGTAATCCGGCAGGAGAGAGACACCGAGGTTCTGCTCTACGAGATAGAGAATGCAGGAGGCATTGGCGATTTCCTGTATATACTGGATAGAAAGGTTATTTTTTGCAGCGATCTCATCAAATATCTGCCTATAGTTATTGTTTTTTTCTGTTAGAAAAAGAGTTTCCTGTTCCAGTTTTTTGGGGGACACATTTTTTTGACCTGCCAAGGGATGATCTGCCGCAGAGAAGAAGGGCACAGTGGCAGATTTAGAATAAACGGTCTGTAATGCAGGGCGAAAAACGGGACGATCCAGCAGGAGAACGAGATCCAGAAGACCTTTTTCCAACTGACTGAACAGTTCCAGGGTTGTACCTTCGGTAACTTCTATGGAAACAGTCGGATATGTTTTTATATAGGTTTCCAACAGGGGAGCAAAGAAGGAAGAGGCGATGGATTCAATAGTGCCGATCCGCAGAATGCCCCGTGGAACACAATTTGAGGAAATTGTTTCGATAGATTCCGATTCGAGCTTCATCATTTGATTGGCATAGAGCAAGAAAGAACGTCCCTTATCAGAAAGGACAACTTTTTTTCCGATACGGTCAAATAAATTAACACCAAGTTCTTCCTCCAACTGTTGGATCTGGGTGGTAATGGTGGATTGGGCGTATCCCAAAACCTCTGCAGCTTTTGAAAAATTTTCAAATTCTGCAACTTTGATGAATGATCTGATATTGCGAAGCTCCATTTTTATTTCTTCCTCCTTAAAACGTCTAGTTTCATATTACGGGGAAGTTACGAAAAAGGCAAGGGGATTTTGATTTATATGAAAGAGATGTTTTCGTTGAAAAGACATCGGTACCTGTAGTATAATACAAAAAATGAAAGGAGATGTCCGATGTGATAGGAGAAAAAATTAAATCAGTCCGCATGGAAAAGGGAATCACGGCCAAAGATCTAGCAGAAAAGGCGGAAGTTACACCGGGTTATATTTCTCAGATAGAAAGAAACCTCATTAGTCCCTCGCTTTCCGTATTGATGCGCATTGCGGAAGGGTTGGAAATTCCTCTGGTCTCTCTTTTCTCTCAGGAAGAACAGGAGGAAGTTACTGTTATCCCGAAGGATAAACGAACAAAAATACAGTTTGCTGATATCAATATGGAGTATCAGTTTGTAACGCCCTATAGCCGTTCAAAAAATACTTGCACACAAATGGAGATGATTTGTTTCCGCCTTGGTCCAAAAAGCTGGGGTAGTACTATGGTGCAGTTCCATGATGAAGCAGGGGAATGCACATTGGTGTTGAAGGGTACTTTGGAATATCATATCAATGACAAGGTCTATACCCTACATGAGGGCGATAGTATCTATGTACCTCCGAAGACCTATCATCAGCTTTATAATCCTGGTGAGGAAGAAGTGGAAGCAGTGGCTGCCATTTCTCCAGCACTTTACTAATACGAAACATAGCCTGACAAAATTATTTGTTGGGCTTTTATTTTTTTGCCTCAGATCATAAAGAATAGATATATTTTTGCAAATTATTTAGTTATAATAAATTTAGTTTAAATTTTTATTGACATACAATATAGTTTCAAATATAATATAGCTAAATTAAATTTAATTTAGCTTCTTTGCTGTGAGTTGATGCAAACAAAAGATAAAGGTCGACTAATGAAAAAAAGTATTATAAAAAACAAATGAATTTTTTGGGAGGGAAAGTCTATGAGTATCTTAACATCGAAAAAATTCCAAAAATACTTCGTTCCTGGTATTGTTTTCCAGTCCTGCGTTATCGCTGGCGGTTACGGCACAGGTCGAGAATTGGTAGAGTATTTCATGGGCTATGGTCCAAAGGGCGGCATTTTGGGTATGTGTATCATATCCTTGTTGGTATGGTCCATCATCTGTGCAGTATCCTTCGCCTTTGCGCAGATTTTTAAAAAATATGATTATAAGAGCTTTATGAAAGAATTGATGGGGCCAGGTTGGGTTATCTTTGAAGTGGCTTATATCTGCTTTATTGTAATCGTATTGGCTGTTGTGTCGGCTTCTGCCGGTTCGATTCTGCATGAGTTATTTGGTTTGAACAAATGGATCGGTGTCATTGGTATGTCTGTAGCAGTATTTACACTGGTTATGAATGGTTCTGAGCTGATTGAAAAAGTATTGTCTGCGTGGTCCTTCGTGCTGTATGGTGTGTATTTCCTGTTTCTGGTTTTGGTATTTGCAAATTTCAGTGACCAGATTGCAGCAAATATTTCTTCTGTTCCCGTAACAGGCAACTGGGTAATGGGTGGTTTCCAGTATGCATTCTATAATTTGGCTATCATCATTGCTGTTTTGTATACCATTAAACACAGTGAATCTGCAAAGGATGCGGCTATTGCCGGTATTATCTCTGGTTTCATTGGTATCCTGCCTGGTATTATCCTCTTTATTGCGATGTGTGGCTTCTATCCTGTGATCATCGATCAGGAACTGCCTATCGACTATATTCTGTCTCAGATGAATATGCCTTGGCTGCGCTATATTTTCCAGATCGTACTGTTTGGTACGCTGATTGAAACAGGCTCCGGTTTGATCTATTCCATTACAGACCGTATTGATGAAGCATTCAAGAATAAAGGTACAGAAACGCCGAAATGGACAACACCTGTGGTTTCGGTTATTCTGTTGGCTGGTACAACTGCGATTTCTTCTTTTGGTCTGACAGGGCTGATTGCAAAAGGATACGGCACACTGGCGTGGGTAATGTTCATTGTATATGTAATTCCTATTCTGACATTGGGCCTGTACAAGATTTCTAAAGCTAAAAAAAATTAACGTGAATCAAACAAAATACTGTTGACAAATAAAAAATGGAAACTTATAATTAGTTCTAAATTGTTTTTAAAAAAGTACATTTTTATTTTACAAGAGACAAAATACTATGAAGTAAGGAGTGATAACGATGGGAAACAGTGTAGAAAAAAATGATGCATGGGTAGAAAGAGATGTCAACATCATCGCCCCTTGTCAGCATCTGTCCTATTTTCCTATGGTAGTCGATCATATCGATCATGATGTTATTTATGATGTAGAAGGCAATTCTTACATCGACTTTCTGTCCAGTGCATCTTCTCTGAATCTGGGCAGCAACAATCCTCTGGTAACAAATGCTGTAAAAGAACAGCTGGATAAATATTCTCAGTATACGATCGTATACGCATACGGCAAACCTGCTATTGAATATGCAGAAAGACTTGCTTCTGTTTATCCCGGCAACGTTCCTGTAAAAGTTGCTTTTGGTAACTGTGGTTCTGATGCCAACGATGCTGCTGTAAAATTTTCCAGAGCATACACAGGCAGAACAAAGATCATTACATTTATTAACGGCTATCATGGCAGCACATATGGTTCTATGTCCATGTCCATGGTAACAACAAAAATGCGTGCGAAAATGGGTCCTACACTGCCTGACATTTATTGCTTCCCCTTCTATGATGAATCGGTCCGAGATGCGAAATGCGAAAGAGAATGTGTGGCAGACCTGGAAAGAGCCTTTGCTACATATCTGGATCCTTATGAAGTCGCTGCAGTGATCATTGAACCCATTCAGGGTGATGCCGGTCTGCTGGTTGCCCATAAGATCTTTATGAAAAAGCTATATGAACTGTGCCAGAAATATGGCATTATGTTCATTGCAGAGGAAGTACAGCAGGGCTTCTACCGTAGCGGTAAATTCTTCTCCATCGAACATTACGATATCATTCCCGATGGTATCATCTTAGGTAAATCTGCTGGTGCAGGTTTCCCTCTGGGTGCCTTCATTGGGAAAGCAGAAATGATGGATGTGCTGCCTGCACCTGCCCACCTGTTTACATTGAGTGGGAATGCTGTTTCCTGTGCAGCAGGCATTGCAGCTTTTGATTATATGGCTACAGAAGAATTCCAAAATATCCTTGCGGAAAACACAGCTATCATGTATGAATGCCTGAGTGATATTTGTGAAAAGCATCCTGATATTGCTTCCGGCACAAGTGGGATTGGAATGTCCAAAGCCCTTGTAATTACCATGAGGAACGAAAACGGCAACGTTGTTCCTGACCCGGATGGGGCTTATAAGATTCTGTATCGTGCTTATGAAAAAGGCTTGCTGGTAATTTCTTTGGCAGGTAACAGATTGAGACTGCAGCCCCCTCTGAATATCAGACCTGAAAATCTGAGAAAAGGCTTCCAGATCATAGAAGAATCTATCCAGGATTATAAAGATGGTCTGATCACAGATGAATGTCTGAAATATCGTAATGGCTGGTAATGCAGAAAACCTTTTTACAAAAGAATGATAATATACAAAGGAACCAAAATGGAAAGACCACCCGGTAAAACGGGCGGTCTTTTCATTTTTATAGCGTATTTCTTTCCATAAAATTATCTGCAGAGAAGAAGATAAAGGTCATTGACATTGGTTCCTGTAGGACCTGTTTGCAGAAGAGCATCCGCTGCTTTCAAAGCGTGATAGGAATTATTTTCTGTCAGAACAGTGGGAATAGAGATGCCTTTCTTTTCCAAAATAGACCTGGTACTGCCATCTACAATGCCGCCTGCAGCGTCTGTAGGGCCATCTGTACCATCAGAACCTGCTGCCGCTATTACAACACCTTCCATGCCGGCAATGCTTTCTGCAGCGGAAAGGGCAAGCTCCTGATTTCTTCCGCCTTTTCCCTTGCCGGTGATGCGGACGATGGTTTCACCACCGCAAATGATCGCACAAGGAGGTTTCAGGGGAAGTCCATCTTTTCGGATGGTTTTTGCAATAGATGCCAGAAATTTCCCCGCTTCTTTCGCTTCGCAATCCAGCATATTCGTTAAGATCATAGGGACATAGCCTAATTCTTTTGCTGTGGCTGCTGCGTCTTGGCAGAGCTGCGTCACACTGCCAGTGATCTCCATAGTTACGTTGGAGAGGAATTTGGGTGTTTCTTTGGCAAGCTGGGCCTTCATTTCCTCTGTTAATTGCAAATCATATTTTTTCACTATTGCGAAGGCTTCTGCGGAAGTAGATGCATCGGCACAGGCAGGGCCGGAAGCGATGGAATCGGGTCTGTCGCCCAAAATATCGCTGAGGGCGATGCAGCAGACCTTTGCGGGAGCACACAGCTCTGCAAATCTGCCGCCTTTTACTGCGGAAAGGTGCTTGCGGATGGTGTTGATCTCAACAATATCGGCGCCGCATTTTAGAAGCTGATCGGTGATATCCAGAAAATCTGTCAGTCCGAGGTTACCTGCAGGCTTTTCAAAAATGGCAGAGCCGCCGCCGGAAACCAGGAAAAATACAGTGTCTTTTTCTGTCAGATCAGATACAGCTTCGATGATCTTTTTTGTACCGCTGATGGTATTTTCATCGGGGAGAGGATGTCCCGCCTCCAAAATGGTAAAGCCGGGGATCTTTCCCTGGGAATGGTCATATTTTGTCAAAACAATGCCAGTGTCGATTTTGTGGGAGATATTTTCTGCAGCTGCTTTCGCCATGTTCCATGCAGCCTTGCCGATGGCGATGACGATGACTTTGCCTTGGAAATCAAAATTTTTCCCACAAATGGCTTTTTTTACAGCTTCATCGGGGAGGGAAGCCTGAATGGCATCGTGGATGATTTTCTTTGCATCGGATAACATTTGATCCATAGGAGCACCTCTTTCCATAATTTTTGTTATAATTTTAACATAGATTATTGTATATGACAAGTGAAATCTAATGAAATGTGTTTATAAAAATACAATAAAAAAGCACCCAGGGTAAGGTGCTTTTTCAGTAAAAAGGGGAGGGTATGTATACTATGTAATATCTGTCCTCTTTCTTTAGGACATCTTTATTATAACTTGTCAATATGAATTGGGTATGACTGAATTGTGAACAAAGTGTAAACATTCGAAAGAATCCCAAAAAATACTGCAATTCTGCGGTTTTTGCGGTAAAATGATTCGGGAAGGAGTGATGAAAAATGTATGGAAAGCAGGAAATCAGAGCTTTTTTGGATGAAAAAGGGTTTGCGTATGAATGGGTAGAACATAAGCCCGTTTATACCATAGATGAGATGGAAGCATTGGGACTGGAGGACATGGAGGATATAGCAAAAAATCTTTTCTTGCGGGATCAGAAGGGAAAACGTCATTTCCTGATCGTTATTCGTGCCAATAAACAGGCGAACCTGAAAGAGTTGGGTGAGAAGCTGGGAATCGGTAAGTTGTCCTTCGCTTCCGAGGAACGTCTGGAAAAATACATGAAGCTAAAAAAGGGCTCCGTGACACCCCTTGGCGTATTGAACGATGAAACCTGTGCGGTAGAAGTTTTCTTTGATGCGGATTTTCTGAAAATGAAGAAAATCGGTGTACATCCCAATGAAAATACGGCTTCTGTTTATCTGGTCACAGAAGATCTTCTGCAACTGATCCGTGAACATGGCAACCCACTGGAGATCGTTTCATTTGCATAAGTTTCTCAGAAAAATCATTGAGAAAGACTTGAACTTATGTTATACTAAAACGTACTTGTGAAAAGAGTTTCTTTTCGCAAAATGAACACGTTTTGAGAGGAAAAAACTATGGAGATCAAAGCTGGAACTGCTGTCAAACCCAGCGATTTAGAGCTGGCAAGGCAGTTGGAATATATTCGTGCCATTCGTGAGCAAAATGATGCTTTCGAAGCGGAAAACGGCCGCAAAAAGAAATTTTATTCTTTGGCAATGGGCTGCCAGATGAACGCCCATGATTCCGAAAAACTGGAAGGCATGCTTTCTGAAATGGGCTATGAGCGGACAGAGGCGGAAAGGGAAGCAGATTTTATTATCTACAACACCTGCTGTGTCCGTGAAAATGCCGAACTGAAGGTATATGGCAAACTGGGTTGGCTGAAGCATTATAAAGAAACAAAAAATCCCAATGCTATCATTGCTTTGTGTGGCTGCATGATGCAGCAGGAAACAGTTCTTGCGACCCTGCGTCAGAAATATCGCCACGTGGATATTGTTTTCGGCACATTCAATCTGTATAAGCTGCCCGAACTGGTGGCAACTCGTATGGAAACAGGGGAAACGGTCTATGATATCTGGCAGGAGCATCAGGAAGTGGTGG
Organism: Bacillota bacterium; assembly: GCA_021768705.1. Classification (GTDB taxonomy): domain Bacteria; phylum Bacillota; class Clostridia; order Lachnospirales; family Anaerotignaceae; genus Anaerotignum_A. The sequence goes on along the minus strand of JAETUG010000001.1, from coordinate 71,665 downwards.
AAGACCTGCCTGCTATCCGACATTTCCCTTATAAAGCATCTGTCAACATCATGTTTGGTTGCAACAATTTTTGTTCTTACTGCATCGTGCCCTATGTACGCGGCAGAGAACGCAGCCGTACGCCAGAGGATATTCTGGCGGAGGTTCGGAAACTGGCGGCAGATGGTGTGAAAGAAGTCATGCTGCTGGGACAGAATGTAAATTCTTACGGAAAGAATCTGGAAAATCCCGTTTCCTTCGCAGAACTGCTGCGGATGGTGAACGAGGTGGAAGGCATCGAACGCATCCGTTTTATGACTTCCCATCCCAAGGATCTTTCCGATGAATTGATAAAAGCCATGGCGGAATGTGACAAAGTCTGCAAATATCTGCACCTGCCCGTACAGAGCGGCAGTGATGGGATTTTAAAGCGCATGAATCGCCGCTATACAAAGGAATCCTACATGGAACTGGTACGCAAGGCGAGAGAGGCTATGCCTGATATCACCCTGAGTACCGATATCATCGTAGGCTTCCCCGGCGAAACAGAAGAAGATTTCCAGGAGACCCTGGATGTCATCCGCCAGTCTCGCTACAGCACAGCATTTACCTTTATCTATTCCAAGCGGACAGGCACCCCTGCGGCGACCATGGAAAACCAAGTGCCCGAGGATGTGGTGAAAGACCGCTTTGACCGGATGCTGGATGTGCTGAATCCCATCGTTCATGAAGTGCATCAGGAACAGGTGGGCAAGGTGATGACTGTATTTGTGGAAGAGACAAGCAAGCAGGATAAATCCATCCTGACGGGCCGCGCCGACAATAATATGCTGGTGCATTTCCCCGGCACGGAAGATTTGATCGGGCAGATGATTCCCGTTAAAATCATCGATAACAAAACATTTTATTTAATTGGTGAAAGGATCTAAGGTGACAAATTATGACAACAGTATTTGAAATGGCAAGAGCATTAGGCGAGGAACTGCAGAAAACTCCTCAGGTGGAAGCACTGCTGGCTGCAAAGGAAGCTTATGAAAAAGACCCCGAAATCGCAAAACTGGTAGAAGAATACACAAAACTGCACTACGATTTCGAAGCAAAAATGCAGGCTGGCGGTATCCCTGTAGAAGAACAGAGAGCATTCAACGAAGAAATGAAAACAAAAGGCGAAGCCATCAGAACAAACAAGCTGGCTTCCGATCTGTATGTTGCAGAACAGAACTTCAACAACTTCATGAATTCTGTATTCAATATTATTACAGCAACACTGACAGGTGAAGAACCCGAAGCTACTGGCGGCTGCGACCCTAGCTGCTGCTCTTCCTGCGGCGGTGGCTGCCACTAATCGTTTCGCAGATATTGTTTTTTTGCCCGAATGGGGGAAAGTGTATCCATTTTCCTCTATTCGGGTTTGCTTGTAAAAAAGGGAGAAGGAGGAGGTTCATCCATGGCGAAGATCACACCCATGATGCAGCAATACTTTGAGATTAAAGAAAACTATAAGCATTGTCTGCTTTTTTTTCGTTTAGGGGATTTTTATGAAATGTTTTTTGAGGATGCCGTGATCGCATCCAAGGAGTTGGAGATCACCCTGACGGGAAAGGACTGGGGACAGGAAGAAAGGGCCCCCATGTGCGGCGTGCCTTTTCATTCTGCAGATGGGTATATTGCCCGTCTGATTGAGAAGGGCTATAAAGTGGCCATCTGCGAACAGGTGGAGGACCCCAAGGCGGCGAAGGGCTTGGTAAAACGGGATGTTGTCCGTGTCATTACCCCTGGCACCGTTGTGGATCATACTGTTTTGGATGAAACAAAAAATAACTACATCCTCTCTATTTACAACAGTGCTAGCGGTTATGGCATCGCAGTCTGCGATGTTACCACCGGTGAATTCCAGACAACAGAATTTGGCAGCATACAGGCGGCGGCAAAAATTTTGGATGAAACGGCTCGCTTTTCCCCTGCGGAACTGATCTGCAACGGGGAATTCCTGAATAGCCCCCTTGCGAAGGAGATTGAGCAGAGATTCCGCTTATACCTCAATGATATCGACAGCCGTATGTATGATTATAATACGGCAAAGGATACGCTGCAGAAACATTTCAAGGTGAAAACTTTGGAAGGCTTTGGTCTTAAGAAAAAACTGATGGCTGTTTCTGCTTCCGGTGCCTTGATGTGGTATTTGAACGAGACACAGAAAAATGATTTGAGCCATATTTCCACTTTGAAGTACTATACCACAGGGGATTTTATGCTTCTGGATGTCTCCAGCCGCAGAAATCTGGAACTGACGGAGACCATGCGGGAAAAAAATAAAAAAGGCTCTTTGCTAAGCGTGGTGGATAAGACCCAGACAGCTATGGGGGCAAGGTTGTTGCGGAAATGGGTGGAACAGCCTCTCCTTTCCAAAGACGAAATCAATAAACGTCTGGACGGGGTGGAGGAGCTTTACGATGATTTGTTCCTGCGGGAGGAAATCAAGGAGATTCTTCGTTCCATGTACGATTTTGAACGTATTATGTCCCGAGTGGTCTATCAGAATGCCAATGCCAGAGATTTGTCAGCACTGAAAAATTCCATTGAAAATCTGCCTCTGCTGAAAAATATTTTGAGCCGCTGTGAAAGCCCTTATCTGACGGAGCTCCATGAACAACTGGACCCTCTGGAAAATATCCATCAATTGATTTCTCAGGCCATTGTGGAAGATCCTCCCTTCTCTGTACGAGAGGGCGGCATGATTCGGGAAGGCTTCCATGACGAATTGGATACTTATATAAAGGCCAAGGAAAACGGCACCACATGGATCAAAGAACTGGAAGAACAAGAAAGAGAAAAAACAGGGATTAAAAACCTGAAAGTGCGCTACAATAGGGTTTTTGGCTATTATATCGAGATCACCAAATCCAACCTGGAAATGTTGCCTGAAACCTATATCCGCAAGCAGACCCTTGCCAATGCGGAACGCTTCATCACCCCTGAACTGAAAGAATTGGAAGAACTGATTTTAGGGGCAGAAGATAAGATCACCACATTGGAATACGATGTGTTCTGTGAAATCCGCAATGCCGTTGCGGCAGAAGTGGAACGCATTCAATACTGTGCATATATCGTTTCTGTCATCGATTGTCTGCAGTCTCTGGGAGAAGTTGCCCAAAGCATGAATTATACAAAACCTGTGGTGGATGATGGAGACGTCATTGAAATCAAAGGCGGCAGACACCCTGTGGTGGAAAAGATGATGGACGGACAATTCATTCCCAACGATACCTATTTGGATCAGGAGGATACCCGACTGGCTATCATCACAGGCCCCAATATGGCGGGGAAATCTACATATATGCGGCAGACGGCTCTGATCGTGCTGATGGCGCAGATCGGCAGTTTTGTTCCTGCGGAAGAAGCCCATATCGGCATTGTAGACCGCATTTTTACCCGTGTAGGTGCCTCCGATGACCTGAGCGCAGGGCAGAGTACCTTTATGGTAGAAATGACGGAAGTAGCAAATATCCTGAACAATGCCACCAGTAAAAGTTTGCTGATTTTGGACGAGATTGGCCGTGGTACCAGCACTTTCGATGGTCTGTCCATTGCATGGGCAGTGCTGGAATATATTGCCGATACCAAGCAGATCGGTGCAAAGACTCTTTTTGCGACCCATTACCATGAGTTGAGCGAATTGGAAGGTAAGCTTTCCGGTGTGAAGAATTACTGCATTGCCGTGCAGGAGCAGGGGGAGGATATCATTTTCCTGCGGAAGATCCAACGGGGCGGTGCAGATCACAGCTATGGGGTGCAGGTAGCCCGTCTGGCAGGCTTGCCTAATAAAGTCATCCGTCGCAGCGGTCAGATATTAAAACAGCTGAACGCGGCGGATATTACGAAAAAAGCAAAAAAGATCGCTGTAGAATCCAAGGAACAGATGGAAGAAACAGCGAAACAGATCGATATGTTCAACATGGCAGAGACCCAGCTGGCGGATGAACTCTCCAAGCTGGACGTGATGGCCATGACCCCCATCGAAGCCCTGCAGACCCTTTTTGAACTGCAGAAAAAGGCAAAGGGGATGTAAGTTTTGAGGAAGGAGGAGACACATGCAGAAAATTCGACTGCTGGACTCCAAAACCATCAATAAAATAGCGGCAGGGGAAGTAGTAGAATCTCCAAAATCCGTGGTAAAGGAACTGACAGAAAACGCCATAGACGCCGGCGCCAGCAGTGTGACGGTGGAGATCAGGGAAGGCGGCATTTCCTATATCCGTGTGGCGGATAACGGCTGTGGTATCCCAAAAGAACAGGTGAAATCCGCATTTTTGCGCCATGCCACCAGTAAAATGAGCCAGATTGAAGATTTGGAGCATATTTTTACTTTGGGGTTCCGTGGGGAAGCTCTTGCCAGTATTGCGGCTGTGGCACAAGTAGAAATGCTGACGAAAACCAAGGAGGAAGAAACGGGCACCCGTATCTGCATCAATGCAGGGGAGATCGAAGTTCTGGAAGATACTGCCTGCAGAGAAGGCACATCTATCACGGTCAAAAACCTTTTCTATAACGTGCCTGCCCGCAGAAAATTTCTGAAAAAACCTGCCACTGAAAGCGGCTATGTCTCCGATTTGGTGAACAAGATCGCCTTGGGGCATCCGGAAGTGGCAATCCATTATATCAACAATGGCACAACGGTGCTGCATACGGCAGGCAACAACGACCCCAAAACGGCAGTGTTCTATGTGTATGGCAAAGATGCGGCAAACAATATGCTGCCCATCGTCTGCAAAAAAGGAGAATACGCCGTCAGTGGTTTGATCGGCAAGCCGGAGCTTTGCAGAGCCAACCGCAACTATGAAAACCTCTTCATCAACGGCAGATTCATTAAAAATCAGGTGGTTTCTTCTGCGGTGGAGGATGCTTATAAAACAAAGCTCCTCATAGGTAAATTCCCTGTGTTCGTGCTGAATCTGGAAGTAGAGCCTGCACTGGTGGATGTGAATGTCCATCCGGCGAAGCTGGAAGTCCGCTTCAAAAACGATGATGAAGTGTATGAATTTTTCTATACAGCGGTATCAAAGGCGTTGCAGGAAACGGTGCTGATCCCCAAGGCAGTTTTGGAAAAGAAGCCCAAGGAAAAACAGCCGGAACCAGAACAGCAAACATTGGCAGATGCACCAAAAAGTCTTGAACCTGTAAAAGAGTTGTCCAGAGCTATGGAAAGCACTGGGATGAATCTGGAACAGGAAAAACTGAAATCAGAAAAATTTGACTTGTCCAAAACAGAACAGCCAAAATCAGAAAAAACTGTGGGATCAGTAAAGCCATCTTTGGCTGGTAGAACCTCTTTGGGCGGCGGCAGAAGTGTGGACGAATTGCTGAAACGGAAAACTGCCCCCAGTAGTGTTGCCCAGAGGGCAGAGCCTTATTTGAAAAAAGAACCTGTGCAGGAAAAAGAGATGCCGAAGGCAGAACCTGTAAAGGTGCAGGAAGCACCAAAGCAGGAAGAGATCAAAATTTCTGCTGCAAAAGAAGAAAGAAAGGAAGAAAAGAAGCCTTTCTTCCAGAATTATAAAATCATCGGACAGGTGTTCCGCACCTACTGGATCGTGGAACAGGGGGAATGTCTCTATCTGATTGACCAGCATGCTGCCCATGAACGTATTCTTTATGAAGAGCTGATGAACCGCTTCAAAGAAGAGCAGGTGGTTTCTCAACGGATGCTGACCCCCCTGATGCTGAACCTGACACCCATGGAAACCGAGGTTTTGAAGGACAACAAAGACCTGCTGGAAAGCTTTGGCTTTGAACTGGAGGGCTTTGGCGGGAAATATGCTCTGCGGGCTACGCCTTATTTGCTACAGAACCCCAGCAGTATTGGTTTCTTTACGGATATTCTGGACAGGCTGGCAGAGGAACGTATCACCAATGTATATGATACAAAAATACTGGCGGTGGCTACCATGGCATGTAAGGCAGCGGTAAAAGGCCATGACGTGTTGAGTATGAGAGAAGCGGAGGCCCTCATCCATCAGCTGCTCAAGCTGGAACATCCCTTTACCTGTCCCCACGGCAGACCGACCATCATCGAATTAACAAAATATGAAATGGAAAAAATGTTCAAACGTATCCAGAATTGAACGGATTCCAGAAGAAAAAGGTGAGTTTATGAAAAGACCACTGATTGTCATTGGCGGGCCCACCGCTTGTGGCAAAACAGGATTTTCTATCAAGCTGGCGAAGGAGATTGGCGGGGAGATCATTTCTGCAGATTCCATGCAGGTATACAGATATATGGATATTGGGACGGCAAAGGTGACCCCTGAGGAAGCTGATGGCGTGCCCCATTATCTCATCGATGAATTCGATCCGGATGAGGAGTACAACGTGATGATTTTCCAGCAAAAGGCGAAAGCCTATATGGAAGAGATCTGGGCGAAAGGGAAAATTCCTATTCTTGTTGGCGGTACAGGCTTCTATATCAATGCTCTTTTATATGACAACGACTTCACGGAAACAGAAAACAACACTTCCTATCGTGAGGAATGTTACAAACTGGCCCGAGAGCAGGGTCCGGATGTGCTTTATGAAAGATTGCAGGAAATCGATCCTGAATATGCCGCAAACATCCATCCAAATAATGTGAAGCGTGTCACCCGTGCTTTGGAATATCATTACCTGACAGGGCAGAAATTTTCTGAACATAACGCAGAGCAAAAGGAGAAGGAAACGCCCTACAATGCAGCAGTCATCATCCTGACTATGGACAGGGAAAAGCTTTATGAGCGCATCGAACTGCGGATCGATCTGATGCTGAAGCAGGGATTGCTGGAGGAAGTGAAGGGGCTGCTGGACAGGGGATATACCCCCGATCTGGTTTCCATGCAGGGCATTGGTTACAAGGAATTTATTCCCTATTTTAACGGGGAATGTACCTTGGAAGAAGCGGTGACACAGCTGAAAACCAACACCAGACGCTTTGCGAAACGGCAGCTGACATGGTTTCGCCGACAGATCGATGGTCTTTGGATAGACCTGAGCAAGGCCACGGGCGAAGAAACCTTGGAGGATGTGTTGGACTATCTAAAGGAAGGGAACATATTGTAACATACGGGGAAATCTATTCGCAAAGAAGGGATTCGTATGTGGTCGACCCTTTGGTTCGATTATACTTTTTTTGAATTATATGCTTATTTTATGATCTACAGCTTTCTGGGCTGGGCCATGGAATCGGCTTTTGTTTCTATTACCACGAAAAAATGGGTCAATCGTGGGTTTGTCAATGGCCCTATGTGTCCCATTTATGGCACAGGTGCATTGCTGATCCTTCTTGCCTTGGGCCCTGTGGCAGAAAGTATCCCGCTGTTATTTTTGGGTGGCTTTCTGATTGCCACTGTGGTAGAATACTTGATTGGAACAGCCATGGAAAAGCTGTTCCATGCCACATGGTGGGATTATTCGGAAAAACCATTCAACATCAAAGGACGTGTCTGTCTGGAGCGTTCTCTGGAATGGGGCGTCATATCTGCTTTTGTGATACGGGTGGTGCAGCCTGCCATTGCAGGCTTTGTAGCGGCGGTCCCCAGAACATGGGGCGAACTGGTAGGGACGCTGCTTTTAGCATATCTGGCAGTAGATACCACGATCACGGTGCTGCATGTGTTGCGGTTCAATGAAAAATTGGCAGTCCTCAGCGAAGCCCATGACCATCTGCGGGAAAAACTGGAAGGCACCAAGCTTTATGGTACCCGACAGGAGATCATTGTCCACTTTGAAAATATGCCCGCTGTGGAAATGCTGCGAGATTTGAAGGAACGCATCGCAGAAGAAAATGAACAGATCAAGCTGCTGCGAGAAGAAGAACGGCTTCGCAGAGAATACATGATGAACGAGATCAAAGAAAAAATGGAAAACCGTGTCAATGCCCTCAATCGAAGCAGTTTGATCGAACGGCGTTTGATGAATGCCTATCCAGGGCTGCGTTCCAAGCGGTTTGATGAAGAATTGAAAGCCCTGAAACGGGAACTGGAAGAGAAGAAAAAATGGAAAAAGCAGAAAGGAGTTTCGAAATGAAAAGATCTTTCGCAAAATATATTGCTTTATTTTTGGCGGCAGCAGTAGCCCTTGGTGCAGCCGGCTGTGGCAAAGATCAGACAGAGCAGCAGGAAGAAAATGCTGCGGTAAGTGAAGAAAAAATGAATACAGAGGGTGAAAACAACAGCAAAGACGCTACATCCGCAGGTGAAAAAGAGGAGAGCGGCAAGGACAAAGCCCTGCCTGTGGTGAAAAAGAATGATTTGCAGGATGCCGTTCTGGCTGCCGATGGTGCACCCAGTGTGGAGGCATCTTCGGCTATCCTGATCGAAGCATCCACAGGGACGATTTTATTTGAAAAAAATCCTGACCAGAAGATGTATCCTGCCAGCATGACAAAAATGCTGACAGCTCTGGTGGCTTTGGACTATTTTGAACCTGAAGAACTCATCACGGTCGGCACCGAGATCAACGAAGTAACACTGGACTCCAGTAAGGCAGGCCATCAGTTAGGGGAAACTCTGACTATGAAAAATGCGATCAGAGGTCTGATCATTCCTTCCGGAAACGATTCTGCCAACGTAGTTGCGGCAGCGGTAGTAAAAAGAGCAGAAAATGACGACAGCCTTAGCTTTGCCAAATGTGAAGCAGTTTTCACAGATCTGATGAATCAAAAAGCGGAAAAACTGGGGGCAACGAACAGTCATTTTGCCAATGCCCACGGTTACCATTCGGAAGATCATTATACTACAGCCCACGACATGGCACTGATTGCCAGAGCTTTCATGGAAAATGAAACACTGGCAGAAATCGCCAATGAAAAGAGCTTTTCCGGCAATGGTGCGGATAATATGTTCGAAAGCAATGAAAACATGAAGACGCAGGAATACGCATGGCGCAGCCATAACCTGCTCATTACAGATGGCGAATATAACTATCCTTATGCAACAGGCATCAAGACCGGTTTCACAGATGAAGCTGGGGATTGTGTAACGGCGTCAGCGGAAAAAAATGACGTGCAGTTGATCGCAGTGGTTTTCCACTCCGAAGACCCTAACCGTTGGCTGGATGCGAAGAACCTTTTTGAATATGGCTTTAATAACTATCAGAAGATTGAGATTGCGAAAGCAAATGCAACCATTGAAGAGGTTCCTTTAACAAAACATAAAAAATCCGAAGGCGATACCCTTCCGGTAGTATTTAAAGAAGATATGGTTGCTTTCTTGCCCACATCTGCCGGGGATAGCCTGAAAGCAACAGTAACCTATGATGAAGCCTATGCGGTAACCGATAAAGAAGGCAATGTTTCCCTGAAAGCACCTATCGAGAAGGGGGCACAAATCGGTGTGGCTTCCTATGAAGTGAAGGGTAAGACGGTTCTGGAAGCACCTGTTTACGCAGGCAGAGAGGTATCCAAGGGTACAATCTTCAGTTCCATTGGCTATTTCTTCAAAAACCTGTTTACCTTGAAGGGAATCCTGACACTGGTTGGCATCATTGTGGTAATCGCTGTTGTCATCATTGGCATCAAATTTATTGGCAATCGCAGAAACAGCAGGCGCAGAGGCGGCTACAATTTTGGTTCCGGTCTGAATATGGGCGGCAAAGGCAGACGCAGAGGCGGCAGAAGAAGATTTTAATTGCAAAACAAAAAGAGTCCGAAAGGACTCTTTTTGTTTGCTTATTTTTCAGGATTTTCTTTTCTGGACGGGCGAGGACCTTCAAACTGATAATAGTCTGTTTTGATACGCCCGTTAAAAAGTTTTCTCTTCCTGTCCGCTTTTCTGCCGAAAAGGGATTCGAAATATTCCATTGAAGTGATGACATAGGTAGACCATGTGGTATCCGTTTTCATGGTGACACCCAAAGCACGATACATATTCTCAACTTCCTTCAATTCTCCGATACGTTCCCCATAGGGTGGATTGGAGATCAGCACGCCATATTTTCCAGGCAATACTACATCCTGAGAGGGTTTTACTTCGAAGGTAATGCAGTCATCCACGCCGGCCAGTTCTGCATTGGCTTTGGCCAGTTCGATGGCGGCAGGGTCGATATCGCTGCCGTAGATTTCAGGCATCACATCATAATCAATGGCCTGATAGGCTTCTTTTCTTGCCTGTTTCCAAAGATCTTTGTCGATGCGTTCCCATTCTTCGGAAGCAAATTTACGGTTGATGCCGGGGGCAATATTTCGGGCGATCATGGCCGCTTCGATGGGAATGGTGCCGGAACCGCAGAAGGGATCCAGCAGGATACGGTCTTTTCTCCAGTAGCTCAGCTGAATCATGGCAGATGCAATAGATTCCTTCAAAGGAGCATCCAGGGCATTGGCACGGTAGCCCCGCATATGCAGACCGGAACCGCTGGTATCGATAGCCAGTGTGACGACATCTTTTAAGATACCTACCTGAATCGTATAGGATGCACCTGTTTCATCGAACCAGTCTGTTTTATATTTTTCCTTCAACTTTTCAACGACAGCTTTTTTTACGATGGCCTGACAGTCGGAAACGCTGAACAGGGTGGATTTTACGGATTTTCCCACAACGGTGAATTTCCCGTCTTCAGGGATCCAATCGCCCCAGGGCAGGGCTTTTGTCTGGTCGAACAGCTCTGTAAAAGTCACGGCTTTAAAGGTACCCATTTTAACCCATACACGCCCGGCGCATCTCAGCCACAGGTTTGCCTTTACGATATCTGCTTCAGTACCGGTAAATTCCACTTTGCCGTCGGATGTTTTAATATTCTGAAAACCGAGAGCCTGACACTCTCTTTTGACTACAGCTTCCAAGCCGAAGGTAGTCGTTGCGATCAAATTGATGCTCATGTTTTATCTCCAATCTTTTTGTCAAAACTAAAAAACATACTCTTTCAACAGTCTACCATTTTTTTTGCAAAAAAGGAAGAACCCCTTGAAGAAAAGCAGAAAAAAAGGTATCATAAAACAAGTTGAAAATTTTGATAAAGCGAGGATAATTATGTACAAAGTATTGAAAACATGCGGCAGAGCAAAACGTGCCGAATTCCATACATCCCACGGCGTAATCCAGACGCCTGTATTCATGAATGTGGGTACAGCAGGTGCCATCAAGGGGGCTGTTTCCACAGAAGATTTGGAACAGCTGAAATGCCAGGTGGAACTTTCCAACACATATCACCTGCATTTGCGTCCCGGTGACAAGCTCATCAAGGAGATGGGTGGTCTGCACAAATTCATGGTTTGGGACAAGCCTATTTTGACGGATTCCGGTGGCTTTCAGGTGTTCTCTCTGGGGCTTTTGAGAAAGATCAAAGAAGAGGGGGTTTATTTCAGCTCTCATATCGATGGCAGAAAAATCTTCATGGGTCCCGAAGAGAGTATGCAGATACAGTCCAATTTGGGCTCTACCATTGCAATGGCTTTTGATGAATGTATCGGTTTGCCAGCGGAAAGACCTTATGTAGAGGCATCCGTAGCAAGAACCACCCGCTGGCTGGAACGTTGTAAAAAAGAGCTGGCAAGGCTGAATGCTCTTGATGATACCATCAATAAACAGCAAATGCTTTTTGCTATCAATCAGGGCGCAACCTACAAGGATATCCGTATCGAACATGCAAAAGTCATTTCAGATATGGATCTGGATGGCTATGCCATCGGCGGTCTGGCGGTAGGGGAAAGTCATGCGGAAATGTATCAGGTGCTGGAAGATGTTGTGCCTTATTTGCCTCTGGATAAGCCCACATACCTGATGGGCGTTGGTACACCGGAAAATATTTTGGAAGCGGTAGAACGGGGGGTAGACTTCTTTGACTGCGTATTGCCTGCAAGAAATGGCCGTCATGCCCATGTTTACACAAATAAAGGCAAGCTGAACCTGCTGAATGCAAAATATGAAAAAGATGAAACCCCTATCGATGATACCTGCGGCTGTCCTGCCTGCAGAAGATATACGAAGGCATACATCCGTCATCTGTTCAAGGCGAAGGAAATGCTGGCAATGCGCCTTTGCGTGATGCATAATCTGTATTTCTTCAACAGCCTGATGGAAGAGATCCGACAGGCCATTGAAGAGGACCGTTTCCCTGAATACAAGAAAGCGAAACTGGAAGGATTCAAGCAGAACGGCAAATAAGATCATTGCCATACTTGACGGAAAATGAAAAATTATATATAATTATGTATTACATGAAATCAAATCCATAAAGTTAGGAGAGAAAAAAATGGTACCATTCTTACTTGACACAGTTATTACACCCGGCGGCGAAGCAGCGACAGAAACAGCCACAAAAGCAACACAGAGCTCAGGACTTTTCGGCACATGGATGGCAGATCATCCCGTTATGCTGATCGTTATCTACTGTGTAGTTCTGCTTTTGATCATGTATTTCCTTTCCATTAGACCTACGCAGAAGAAAGAAAAGAAACTGGCTGAATTGAGAGATGCCGTTGCAATCGGCGATTCTATTGTTACAAACAGTGGTTTCTACGGTAAAGTTGTAGATATGACATACGACTGCGCAATTGTTGAATTTGGTCTGAACAGAGGTGTGCGTATCCCTGTTGCAAAAACAGAAATCTTTGGTATTGCGGAGCCCAATATGTCCAATGAAGCACCTCCTGTAGAAGAAGAACCTAAGAAAAAAGGTCTGTTCCGCAGAGGTTAATTTCGGAAAACAAAGTCTCAATCACAAAAAAGTGATTGAGGCTTTTTTATCATATGGCAGAAACAGCCAGACCCTATAAGGGAGTATCTAAAGAAAGTATTTAACCTGATGAGAAAATAGGAAAGATGAAAAGCGGCGGGAAGCATTTGAAGAATATAAGCTGTTGTGCTATACTTTACCGTAAGAGATTATGGCAAAAGAGTAGTGGAAAAGATTGTTGAAGGGGGATTTTGAGATGAAAAAAGTATTATTTGTAGATTGCTGTATTCGCCGAGAAGGCTCTCGCTCCAAGAAACTGGCTGATCATTTCATCGGTGAACTGGAAAAAACGGGTGAATATGAGATCGAAACCATTTGCCTGATGGATGAAAATCTGTCTTATTTCTCCGATGGATTTTTCCTACAGAGAGAAAGACTGCTGGAAGCCGGCGAGATGGATCACCCTCGTTTCCGTTATGCCCATCAGTTTGCAACAGCAGATAAAATCGTCATTGCAGCACCTTTCTGGGATCTGAGCTTTCCTGCTCTGCTGAAGGTATACATCGAAAATCTTTGTGTGGACGGTATTACCTTCCATACCGGTGCAGAAGGTCTGGTTGGTCTGTGCAAGGCAGATCACATGGTTTATCTGACAACCAGAGGTGGTATTTACACCGATTCTGCCATGGAAATGGGTTCTGCTTATCTGAAACAGATGGCTATTTTCTTTGGTATCGATCAATATGACTGCGTAGCAGCGGAAGGTTTGGATATCGGCGTATGGCCTGTAGAAGAACTGCTGGATCAGGCAAAGGCGAAAGCAACAGAGGTTGCGAAAACATTCTGAGAAAGAGGGCAGAAATGCTGATTATAGATTCGAAGCGGTATGGCGAAAGTTATACCGCTTTTTGTTAGGAGGGATTCCATGAAATTCTTTCATATCAGCGACTTGCACCTAGGCAAGCGGGTATATGAATTTTCCATGCTGGAGGAGCAGAAAGAACTGCTCTGCACCGTATTGCAAAAAATTGAGGAAGAAAAGCCTGATGCTCTCTTGATCAGCGGGGATGTGTATGACAAGCCTGTACCGCCAGTGGAAGCGGTGCGTCTGCTGGATGATTTTCTGACGGAGCTTTCCGCACGAGATATGCATACCTACCTGATCGCAGGTAATCATGACTCTGCCCAGAGGCTGGAATTCGGGAAGGACATCTTCGGGAAAAATAATATCCATATTGCGGGCAATATCAGCGAGAAAATGGAGCATTTCACAGAAATAGATGCCTTTGGGGCTGTGGATATCTGGCTTCTGCCTTTCTTCAAGCCTGCTCATGTCAATGGGGTGTTTGTGGATCAAACTTTTTCTTCCTATGGGGAAGCAGCAAAAGCATTGTTGGATTGTGCAGAAATTGATTTTTCAAAGAGAAATGTCATTCTTGCCCACCAATTTGTGACTTGGAAGGGGAATGCAGAGCGCAGCGATTCTGAGACGATGTCTCTGGGCGGGGTGGATGAGATCGATGCAAGCCTGTTTTTCCCCTTCGATTATACGGCTTTGGGGCATCTTCACAGCCCTCAGCCAATGGGAAAAGACACGGTGCGCTATGCAGGCTCGCCCATGCCCTATTCCTTTTCGGAAATTTGCCAGAAGAAGGGCATTACTGTGGTAGAGTTGAAAGAAAAGGGGAGTATCACCTTTGATTTTATCCCCTTGGAAACAAAACGGAAATTTCGGGAAATCAAAGGGCCTTTGTCGGAACTGCTCAAAGCGGCAAAAGAGGAGGGCGGTTCAGAGGATTATATCCGCTGCATCCTGACAGATCAGGAGGCTTTGCTTGACCCTATCGGGCAGCTGCGAAGCGTTTATCCTAATCTGATGACCTTGGAATTTGCACAAAAAGAAACGGCATACGAACAGGAGATCACTGTAGACACGGAAGATATGAAGCCGAATGAATTATTTTCTCTGTTTTTTGAAAAACAAAATGACAGGAAACTCAACGAAACACAGCAAAAACTGCTTCAAAAAATCTGGAGAGGATTGGAGGAAAAAGCATGAAACCACTATATTTGACCATTTCTGCCTTTGGTCCTTTTGCGGAAAAAACAGAGATCTCCTTTGAAAAACTAGGGGAACAAGGGCTATTCCTCATCAGTGGGGACACTGGTGCCGGAAAAACAACTTTGTTCGATGGGATATGTTTTGCCCTCTTTGGAGAAGTCAGCGGTTCCAACCGTGGAATCGACAGTATCCGCAGCGATTTTGCTTTACCCGGTACGAAAACCTATGTAGATTTTGTGTTTTCCCATAGGGGGAAGAACTATCGAGTGGTGCGAAATCCTGCTTATCAAAGACCGAAGCTGCGGGGGGGAGGACTGACGACGGAAACGGCAGAAGCATCCCTTTATCGGGAAGAAGGCGACGAGAAAGAGACCCTTGTGACAGGCTTCACTCCTGTGAAAAATGAGATCGAAAAGCTACTGGGGGTGGATGCCAAGCAGTTCAAGCAAATTTGTATGATCGCTCAGGGAGAATTTCTGAAGCTGCTCTATGCCGACAGCGGAGAAAGGGGCAGCATTTTCCGCAAGGTTTTTCATACCGATCTGTACGCAGATTTCCAGAAGCAGCTGAAGGAAGCAGAAAAGGAAAAGCGTGTCGCTTTGGAGGACAGCGAAAAACGGCTCCTGCAATACCTGAAGCAGATGACAGGAGAAGAACTGGATAAGATCGACCTTTTTCGGGGGGGAGAACTCCTTTCTCAACAAGAGGAAATTCTGAAAACCATGGAAGAAACCCTGTGGAAAGCCGATGGTGAATTAGCGGATATGGAAAAGGAATTGCATCGATTGGAGCGGGAGATTGCCGAAGGAAGAGAAACGGAGCAGCTTTTTGCAAGAGAAGCCACTGCTCGGGGAATTTGGCTGAAACAAGATGCTTTGACAGAAGAAAAGCAGGCAGAAGAGGCACATCTCAGAAAACAGCGTCTTGCTTTGGATGTGGTCTACCCTTTGGAACAGGCTTGGGAAACTGCAAAAACGACTCACGAAAACTGGAAAAAAACTTTTGCTGAAAATATGGAAAAGCAGAAGCAGGCAGAAGTAAAATTGGCAGAGCTTTCTATGCAAAAGCAGGCACTGGATGCGAAAAAACCTCAGTTGGAAGAAAAACGAAATTTGCTTCGTAAGCTGACAGAAGAACAGGAACGGTATCAGCAAAAGGAAGCCTTGGAAAAGGAATTGCAAAAACTTTCCGAAAAGAAAACGACCTTAGAAAAAGAACTTTCCCGAAAAAAAGAGCAGCTGACCCAACAAAAAGAACAGTTGGAAGTATGGCAGAATGCTCTTTTGAAACTGGATAGATTGACTGCCGAGATCAGATTGGAGGAGCAGAAAGCGGCACAGAAAGAAGAACGTATCCATGCCATAGGATCTCTGATTGAGCAGAAAGAGGATATTGGTAAAAAAAAGGCAGACTTGCGACAGCTGGCGCAGAAATATCTTGCGGCTGAAGCGAAATGGAAACAGGCGAAGGAGGATGCCGATTTGGCGGAAACCCTTTTCCTACGGGAACAGGCAGGTTTTTTGGCGGATGGACTGGAAGAGGGCATGGCCTGCCCTGTCTGCGGTTCTATCCATCACCCCGATAAAGCAAAACTGACAGGCAACGCACCCACGGAAGCAGAATGGAAGGCAAAAAAAGCTTCATTGGAGACTGCCAGCAAAAAACGGCAGGCACTTTCCGAGCAGGGCAAAGGGGAAAGGGAAAAACTGAATCTGATGCAGGAAACTTTCCTTGCAGGTTGCGAAAAGATAGGCATTGATGCAGAAAATTTGGCGGCGGAAAAGGAAATTGCAGAAGCTGCACTGCGTCAGGAAAAAGAGATGCTTTCCAATCAACGAGAAGCAGCTGCATCCATGGAAGCCCTGCGGCCCCAAAAAGTAAAATTGGAATCAGACATTATCAAAACAGAAAAATTTGCCATGGAGCTGGAAGAAAATACAACAGAGTTGACTGCAGTCTTTCGTCAAAAACAGGGGGAGTTTGGCATTTTGCAAGAGCAGTTGGGAGAAACCACAGCAGCCCAATTGCAGGAAAGATGCGCTGTTTTGCAGGAGGAACTTTCTCATGCAGAAGAAACAGAATCCAGACTAAATGAAGCTTTGCAGTCTCATAGGGAAGAAAAAGAGAGAGCTGCTGCTTTGAAGGAACAGGCAGAAAGAGAAGCCACAGAAGCAGAGAAGGCAGCAGAAACTGCAGAGAAAAAATTCTTACGGGCGTTGGATGAAAATGGTTTCGAAAACCAGAATGAATACCAGCTGACTTTGCCGGAACGTTCCGTGTTGGAAAAAGCAGAAAAAGAAAACCGAAAATTTTTTCTAGATCTGGCACTGCTGAAACAGGCAGCGGAAAATCTGCGTCAGGAATGTGAAACAAAAGAAAAGAAGGATATCACTGCTTTGGAAGAAACAAAAATAAAGCTTTCCAAAGAAAAGGAAACCTGCAAGCTGGCGGCAGATGAAGCCCGTGCAAAGGTGGCAGTTTTGGGCAATCAGCTGCAAAATGCCAAAAAGGAACTGGCGGAGAGAGAAAAGGCTGCAAAGGAATTTCTGCCCATTTCCGAGCTTTCCAAAACAGCCAACGGTGAACTGGTGGGAAAAGATAAGGTCGCCTTCGAGCAGTTCGTACAGGGATTCTATTTCCAGAAGATCCTGCAGGCGGCAAACCTGCGCCTGAAAGATATGACAGAAGGACGATATCTGCTGCTCCATATCCAGAAAGCAGCAAATAAACGCTCTCAGGCAGGATTGGAGTTGGAAGTATTGGATCATTACACGGGAAAAAGCCGCTCTGTCCGTTCTCTTTCAGGTGGGGAAGCTTTTAAAGCATCCCTCTGCCTTGCGCTTGGCCTTTCCGATGTAATACAGGCTCATGCTGGCGGCGTCCGCATCGATGCCATGTTTATTGATGAAGGCTTTGGCTCTTTGGATGACCATTCCAGAGAACAGGCTGTGGAAGTGCTGCAAAAGCTCTCCTATGGGGACAGGCTGGTGGGTATTATTTCTCATGTATCTGAATTAAAAGAGACCATCGATAAGAAAATTATCGTTAAAAAAAGCAGTGCCGGCAGCACTGTGGAAATAAAAACATAAGAGAGAAAACGAAAGCTCTACACGATTGGTGCAGAGCTTTTTCTATCAAGTTTCATTTCGAATAAAGAGCAATCCACAGACCAATAGCAAAAGAATATTGCAATAGACTGCTGCAAAATTGCCGCAATGCATTGTCACCAAAGCGCCAATGCCGGCGCCAAGGATGAAGAACAGAATCACGCCATAATATTTTATGCTTTTATGCCGCAGTTCTTTATCTTTGCTTTGGGTATAACGGAAGAACAGTTCCGTCCCGCTGCGGAGATTGCCGGTACACATGGTGGTGGCGTAGGGCATACCATGAACCTTACGGAAGCTCTGTACCTGCATGGAGCAAACGAAGGAAACAAGGGTATTGGCGATCAAATCGTTTGTACCGCCCAAAGGCAGCCACGCAACAACGAACAGGGTTAAAACTTCAAAAAGTAGGACGATCTGCCGCCAGTGTATCTTTGGTAGGGGCAGAACGATTTTTTTGATCCATTCATCCACGAAGATCCCCAACACGAAAGCTGCAATGGGAATGAAATAGGAAAGTGCCGGAATCCATTCTCCCTCCGCCAGATGCAGCCCGAACAGGACAATATTGCCTGTCTGGGCATTGGCGAACACATGCCCCCTTGCCACATAGGTATAGGCATCCAGAAAGCCGCCAACGATAGCCAGCAGGGCGGCGATGAGGAATGAATCGGACATTTGCCGCTTAGAATATATCATCAGAAAGGCCTCTTTTCTTTATAATAAATATTTTCTGTCCAAAGAACGATACTGCAGTACCTCCAACAGGTGCTTCAGGGAGATTTGTTCTTCTCCTGCCAGATCGGCTGCGGTGCGAGCTAGCTTCAGGATTTTGTGGTAAGCTCTGGCACTAAGTTCCATCCGCTCAAAAGCGGTACGGAGGACTTCTTTATCTTTCGGCTGCAGAGGACAGTATTTTTCTACCTGGGCTGCATTCATTTGAGCGTTGAAGAAGATCCCCTCGTTTTTGAAGCGTTCCAACTGAATTTTATGGGCACGAACCACTCTTTCCTTGATAGAGGCAGAGGATTCGGCGGGAGTGGTGCTCTCTAAGTCTTCATAAGCCACAGGAGGCATTTCCACCATTAGATCGATACGATCCAGCAGAGGGCCGCTGATCTTTCGATGATATTTCATAATTTCATTAGCGGAGCAATGGCATTTCTCGCTGTTGCCCAGATAGCCACAGGGGCAGGGGTTCATGGCTGCCGCCAGCATAAAATCGGAAGGGAAAGTCAATGTACCATTGACACGGGCGATCGTCACTTTCCCATCTTCCAAAGGCTGACGCATGACTTCCAGGGCGTTTCTCTGAAATTCAGGTAATTCATCTAAAAAAAGAACACCATGATGGGCCAGAGAAATCTCCCCGGGTCTTGGGATGCGTCCGCCGCCGGTCAGAGCAGAGGCGGAAATGGTATGATGGGGAGAGCGGAAAGGTCTTGTTTTTACAAGGGCATTCTTCTCTTTCAGCAACCCAGCCACGCTGTAAATTTTCGTAATCTCTATACTTTCTTCAAAGCTCAGATCGGGCAGGATTGTGGGCAGACGTTTTGCTAGCATGGTTTTTCCAGAGCCGGGAGGGCCAATGAGCAGAATATTGTGACCGCCTGCTGCAGCGATTTCCATGGCGCGTTTGGCGTTTTCCTGTCCTTTTACATGGGAAAAATCCAGCTTTTCCAGTTCCGCCTCCTTCTGGACAAGCAGCATATTGTTTGTTTTTTGAAAAGGTGTGATCTGTTTTCCGCTGGAAAGGTGGTTTACCACTTCCTGTATGGTATGAACGGGATAAACAGTCATCCCTTCTACCAGCGTCGCTTCAGGGGCATTTTCCGCAGGTACATAACACTTTCGAACGCCTCTGCGATAGGCATCATACATCATGGGCAGGACACCATTGACAGGACGGACAGAGCCATCCAGGGAAAGCTCCCCTGTGATGATGGCATCTTCCGTCTGAACGGAGGAAAACAGATTGCAGGCAGCTAAAATCCCTAAAGCAATGGGCAGATCGAAGGAAGCGCCTTCTTTTTTTGTATCGGCAGGAGCGAGATTTACAGTGATCCTTTTGACGGGAAAAGAAAAACCGGAATTGCGGATGGCAGTTCGTACCCTTTCTCGGGATTCCTTGACAGCAGAATCGGGCAGGCCAACGATATCAAAAGCAGGCAGGCCGTTGCTCAGGTCTACTTCAACATCTACGGGATAGCTGTCGATGCCCAGAATGGCGGCAGATTTTATGATGGAAAGCATTTTTTAAGCCTCTTTTCTCTAAAATTTGTTTTTATCATATCAACTTTTACCAAAAAGTGCAATCAGATGTCAAAATTCCTACTATATAATAAGCTATTATTACTGAAATTTTCAGGTTTAAAAAAATTTGGTATTGAATTTTAATCAGAAAGGTTTTATAGTAGAGGACGTAACTCAGAAATGGGGAAGGAGTGTTCGTATGGAAGAATTTTATCTGATGTGGTTATCCCGTGTAGAGGGAATCGGCTTCAAACGAGCGAACCAACTTCTGGAGCACTTCGGCAGTGCGGAAGCCATTTGGTATGCAGAACCCGAGAAGATCAGACAAGTTCTTCCGGATAAGATGGGAGAAATACTTCTCACATCCAGAGATGAAGACCAGTTGAATGAATGGATCATCGAACTGGAGGAAAAGCAGATCGATTTTTATTCCTACTGGCATCCCCGTTACCCGAAACTGTTGAAGGAGATCTATCATCCGCCTATGGGCATCTATGTACGCGGGGAACTGCCCGATGATGAGATCGATACAGTTGCCATCATTGGTGCAAGAAAATGTTCCCGTTACGGGGCAACGGTGGCCTATGAGATCGCAAAGGATTTGGGGAAGACCAATGTGATCGTTGTCAGCGGTATGGCCCGTGGGATCGACAGCGAAGGGCATAAAGGCATTCTGGACGGCGGCGGCAAGACCATTGCAGTTTTGGGCTGTGGTGTGGATATTTGCTATCCACCTGAAAATCGGGAATTGATGGAACGCATCGTAGAAAATGGCTGCATCCTTTCCGAATACCCACCGGGGATGCCGGCAGTTCCAGGCAATTTTCCTGCCAGAAACCGCATTATTGCCGGTTTGAGCAAAATGGTGGTCGTTGTAGAAGCTGGGAAGAAAAGCGGCACCCTTATCACGGCGGATATGGCACTGGAATGCGGCAGGGATGTCTATGTAGTTCCTGGAAATGTCACCAGTGCGCTGAGTTATGGCACCAATGCCCTGATCAAGCAGGGCTGTCCTATCATCACAGAAGGAAAAGATATCCTGATTTCATTAGGGATTGCATACAAAATAGAAGAAAAAGAAAAGTTTAAAAATAAAGCTGCGGAGAATATTTCCGCAGAGGAGAAAGAAATTTACGACCTGATCGAAGAGGAAACGCCCATTTCTGCGGAAGCTCTGTGCAGAAAGCTAAAGAAAGAGATCCAGGAAGTGCAATATATCTTATCTCTGCTGGAACTGTCCGGGTATATCGTAAAGATTCCCCAGGCAGGCTATGTCAGAGCAAGTTAAAATAGAGGTGATCAGTTTGACAAAAACAGCCACAACAGAAAAAAAGAAAGCAACAGAAAAAAAACCTGCAACGAAGAAAGCAACGGCAAAAAAAGCTGCGAAGACAGGAAAGAAATATCTTGTCATTGTAGAATCTCCTGCAAAAGCTACCACCATCGGCAAATTTCTGGGAAGCAATTACAAGATCGAAGCTTCCATGGGGCATGTCCGTGATATGCCGAAAAGTCAGATGGGCATCGATTTCGAGAATGATTTTGAACCGAAATACATTACGATTCGTGGGAAGGGGGAGCTTTTGAGCAAGCTACGCAAAGATGCGAAGGCAGCTGATAAAGTATATCTGGCAACTGACCCGGACCGTGAGGGGGAAGCCATCAGCTGGCATCTGCTTCACGCCCTCAACCTTGGCGATGAAAAGCCCATCAGCCGTATCACATTTAACGAAATTACGAAAACAGCAGTCAAAAAATCCATCACAGAAGCCAGAGACATCGATATGGATCTGGTAGATGCCCAGCAGGCACGCCGTGTGCTGGACAGAGTGGTTGGCTATACCATCAGTGATCTGCTTTGGAAAAAGGTGAAAAAAGGGCTTAGCGGCGGTCGTGTGCAGTCCGTTGCCCTGCGTCTGATCTGC
The DNA here is from genome assembly GCA_021768705.1 of Bacillota bacterium. Taxonomy (GTDB): domain Bacteria; phylum Bacillota; class Clostridia; order Lachnospirales; family Anaerotignaceae; genus Anaerotignum_A. The sequence continues at coordinate 49,697 of JAETUG010000001.1, read as the reverse complement.
GACAGAGAAGATGAGATCAGAGATTTCATTCCCGAAGAATACTGGACACTGGGCGCCAAACTGAAAGATGCAAACGGCAAAGGGTTCGAAGCCAAATTTTACGGCAAAAACGACGAGAAAATGGAGCTTGCCAATGAAGCAGAAACCAACAAAGTGCTGGCTGGTCTGGAAGGCAAGGATTTCGAGATTACAGAAGTAAAAACCGGCAGCAGACAGAAAAAGCCTGTTGCACCGTTTACCACAAGTACCATGCAGCAGGAAGCCAGCAAGCACCTGAACATGGCGACCCAGAAAACCATGATGATCGCTCAGCAGCTGTATGAAGGCGTCAATGTAAAAGGGGAAGGCACTGTGGGTCTGGTTTCCTATATCCGTACAGACTCCTTCCGTATCTCCGATGAAGCCTATGAAGCAGCAGTGGCATTCATCAAAGACACCTACGGTGAAGAATTTGTGAATCCTGAACGGATCATCTACAAATCCAAGGGGAAAACTCAGGATGCCCACGAAGCCATCCGCCCCACAAATGTAAACAGAACACCTGACAGTATCAAGGATTCCCTGTCCAAGGATCAGTATCGTCTGTATAAGCTGATTTGGGAACGCTTTGTTGCCAGTCAGATGAGCCCTGCCCTGTATGATACCCTTTCTGTCAAGTTGGCAGCAGGGGATTCCAACTTCCGTGCTTCCGGTTCCAGACTGCGTTTTGCAGGTTTCCTGGAGGTTTATAACAAAGGGGAGGAAGAGGATGAAAAAGTCATCCCCAAATTATCTGAGGGGGATAAGCTGCAGGCAGAGAAATTGCTGCCAGAACAGCATTTCACCCAGCCCCCTGCAAGATATACCGATGCTTCTCTGATTAAAACACTGGAAGAAATCGGCGTCGGCAGACCTTCTACCTATGCACCTACTTTGACGACCATCCAAGCCCGCCATTATGTAACAAAAGAAGCGAAGAACCTTTTCCCTACAGAACTGGGTGAATTGGTAGATGATATCATGAAAGGCTATTTCCCTGATATTGTGGATATCGATTTCACAGCCCATATGGAGGAACGACTGGACGACGTGGAAATGGGCAAGGAGGAATGGAAGCAGATCATCCGTGATTTCTACCCCGGTTTTAAAGAAAGCGTGGAAGCTGCTGCGGAAAAACTGGAAAAAATCGAGATCAAGGATGAAGAAAGCGATGTCATCTGCGAAAAATGCGGTAGAAACATGGTTATCAAATACGGCAGATACGGCAAATTCCTGGCCTGTCCAGGTTTTCCGGAATGCCAGAATGCCAAGCCATATTTTGAAGAGGCAGGGGTAAACTGTCCCGAATGCGGCGGCAAAGTTTTGATCAAGAAAACGAAAAAAGGTCGTGTTTATTACGGTTGTGAACATAACCCTGATGAATGCGGCTTCATGAGTTGGAATAAGCCTACCGGTGAAAAGTGTCCTAGATGCGGCTCTTCCCTGGAGGAAAAAGGCAGAAAGAACCCCAAGATCGTATGTTCCAATGAAAAATGCGGTTTTGTGCAGGAAAAACCCGCGGAAGAAGACGCAGAGTGATCTGAAATGAAAAGAACAACTATTTTTTCTCAAATTTTTCAAAAAACAGAGAAAAAGTAGTTGTTTTTTGGTTTTAACTGTGCTATAATCCCATAGGTAACTTTTAGTACACACGTATCCTAAGAGAGAGGATTGGTGCTGACAAAGGTCAGTTATCCTGCTGAAAGGATGCGGAGGATCAACCAATAGGAGGTGCGCTATGAGCGTAATTTCAATGAAACAGTTATTAGAAGCTGGTGTACACTTTGGTCACCAGACAAGAAGATGGAACCCTAAAATGGCTGAATACATCTTCGCAGAAAGAAACGGCATTTATATCATCGACCTGCAGAAAACAGTAAAAAAAGTTGATGAAGCTTACGCAGCAATCTGCAACTGCATCGCAGAAGGCGGCGAAATCCTGTTCGTAGGTACAAAGAAACAGGCACAGGAATGCATCCGTGAAGAAGCTGAAAGATGCGGCATGTACTACGTTAACCAGAGATGGCTGGGTGGTATGCTGACAAACTTCACAACAATCAAAACAAGAATCGCCAGACTGAAAGAACTGGAAAAAATGCAGGAAGATGGTACATTCGAAGTACTGCCCAAAAAAGAAGTTGCAAAACTGATGCACGAAATGGAAAAACTGCAGAAAAACGTTGGCGGTATCAAGGAAATGAAAAAAGTTCCCGATATGATGTTCATCGTTGACACAAGAAAAGAAAGAATCGCTGTTCAGGAAGCTCATACATTGGGTATCCCTACAGTAGCTATCGTAGATACAAACTGCGATCCCGATGAAATCGATTATGTAATCCCCGGTAACGATGACGCTATCCGTGCGGTAAAACTGATCGCTTCCAAAGTAGCTGACGCTGTTCTGGAATCCAAACAGGGTGAACAGGAAACAGCTGAAACAGTAGAAGCTGAATAATTTTAAAAAGGCATTTGCCCGAGCTTCAGCCTAAAACGGGCTGAAGCTCTTTCTATTATGATACGAGTATGGAGGGAAAAAACATGGCTATTACAGCAGCAATGGTAAAAGAACTGAGAGAAATGACAGGCGCAGGCATGATGGACTGCAAAAAAGCTCTGGCAGAAGCTGACGGCAACATGGAAAAAGCAGTAGAACTGCTGAGAGAAAAAGGTCTGGCTGCATCCGCTAAAAAAGCTGGCCGCATCGCTTCCGAAGGTATGGTTGAAGTATTCCTGAGCGATGACAACAAAGTTGGCGCTATCGTAGAAGTAAACTCCGAAACAGACTTCGTCGCAAAGAACCAGGTATTCAGAGATTATGTTGCAGCAGTTGCAAAACAGGCTTCTGAAACAACAGCAGCAGATATGGATGCTTTCTTTGAAGAAAAATGGGCTCTGGATCCTCAGTTCACAGTAAAAGAAGCTCTGTCTCAGCAGGTAGCTGTTATCGGCGAAAACCTGAACATCAGACGTTTCGAAAAATACGAAAAAGCACAGGCTGGCAAACTGGTTTCCTATATCCACGGCGGCGGCAGAATCGGTGTTCTGATCGAACTGGCTTGCGCAAACGAAGCAGACGAACTGGTTGAACTGGGTAAAAACATCGCTATGCAGATCGCAGCTCTGAACCCTAAATTCATCGCAGAAAAAGATGTTCCCGCTGATTTCATCGCAAAAGAAACAGAAATCCTGACAGTACAGGCTAAGAATGATCCTAAAAACGCTAAGAAACCCGACAACATCATCGCTAAGATGATCGAAGGCAGACTGAAAAAAGAACTGAAAGAATTCTGTCTGGTTGAACAGCCCTACGTAAAAGATACAGACATGTCCGTAAAACAGTATATTGATTCTGTAGCAAAAGTAGTTGGCGCTCCCATCGAAATCACAAGATATGTTCGTTTCGAAACAGGCGAAGGCATGGAAAAGAAAGAAGAAAACTTTGCTGATGAAGTTGCAAAAGCAATGAACTAATCAGTAAACGGATACGCTTTTAAAAATGAAAAGGAAACGCTTATGAGCAGTGCGGCAAAGCCGATACCCCAAGCGTTTCTTTTTTTACGGGACTTTTTCCATACATTTGGGGCGGAAGAGAAAATAAGGTGGAAATTTTTTGCGATTTGTGTTACATTAGAATGGTAAGGAGGCTGTGAAAAATGTATAAGAGAATTGTGCTGAAATTGAGTGGTGAAGCATTGGCCGGCGACAAGAAAGGCGTAACCTTTGACGATACAGTGATCTGGGGTCTGATCGATCAGATTAAAGCAGTCATGGCAAAGGGGACACAGGTTTCTCTCGTTATCGGCGGCGGCAATTTCTGGAGGGGCAGAAGTGCGGATTCCAATATGGATCGTACAAAAGCAGACCAGATCGGTATGCTGGCAACTGTCATGAATGCGATCTATGTGGCTGATGCATTCCGCCAGAATGGCATCAAAGCATTCGTACAGACACCCATTATCATCGGCACGATGACAGAACAGTTTTCCAAGGAAAGTGCCATTGCACATCTGGAAAAGGGCGAAGTAGTCATCTTCGCAGCTGGTATGGGTCATCCTTTCTTCTCTACAGATACGATCACAGCTTTGAGAGGCGCTGAACTGGATGTAGATGGTCTGTTCTTTGCAAAGAGCATCGATGGTGTGTATGATGACGACCCTGCCATCAACCCCAATGCAAAGAAGATCGATATCATCAAAGCGGAAAGCATCGTGAAAAATAACCTGAAAGTCATCGATATGGCAGCCGCAAATCTTTGCTTCGAACGCAAGATTCCTGTTATTATCTTCGGACTGAATGAAGAAAACAGCATCATCCGTGCGGTGGGCGGCGAAAAGATCGGTACGATTGTAACCGTTTAAAGATTTTGTTATCACAGGAGGAATAAATTATGGCATCTGAACTGACAAAACCTTATGAAGAAAAAATGAAAAAAACACTGGCAGCTTTGGACAGTGATTACAGCACAATCCGCGCTGGTCGTGCAAACCCCCATGTTTTGGATAAGATCACAGTAGACTATTATGGTACACCTACTCCCCTGAATCAGGTTGGTAATATTTCCGTTCCCGAACCTCGTCTGCTGCAGATCCAGCCTTGGGATACATCCCTGCTGAAAGCCATCGAAAAAGCCATCAATATGTCTGAATTGGGTATTAACCCCAACAACGATGGTAAAGTGATCCGTCTGGTATTCCCCGAACTGACAGAAGAAAGACGTAAAGAACTGACAAAGGACGTTAAGAAAAAAGCAGAAGCTTCTAAAGTTGCCATCAGAAACATCAGAAGAGACGCTATGGAGTCTTTTAAAAAGGCAGAAAAAGCAAAAGAGCTCACAGAAGATCAGCTGAAAGACCTGGAAGAAGAAACACAGAAACTGACAGATAAATATGTTGCTGAAATCGACACAAAAGCTGAAGCAAAAAGTAAGGATATCCTTACAGTGTAATCATTGGAATATCCATGCCCCTCTTCTTCGGAGAGGGGCTTTGTTACAGGGAGGCAATTATGTTTTTTGGAAAAGAAACCAGTTCCTACGAACTGAATCCCGATAAAATGCCCAAGCACATCGCCATCATCATGGATGGTAACGGCAGATGGGCAACAAAACGTTCCCTGCCCAGAAAGGCAGGCCATAAAGCCGGTGCGGAAGCATTGGAGAAAATCATTTACGCAGCGAAGGATATGGGGCTGGAGCATCTGACTGTATATGCTTTTTCCACGGAAAACTGGAAACGTTCCGAAGAAGAAGTCGGCGCCATCATGGATTTGCTGCGGATGTATCTGAAAAACTATTTCAAGAAATTTCTGAAGGATAACGTTCGTATGGATGTCATCGGTGATATCACTCGTTTGGACAAGGATATTCAGGAAAGCATTCTGGAGATCGAAGAAATTTCAAAAGAGAAAACAGGTTTGTTTGTTCATATCGCTCTGAACTACGGCGGTAGGGATGAACTGCGCCGTGCCGTAGGAAAAATCGCAGAAGATGTGGCTGCAGGCAGATTGCATCCTGCAGATGTAACGGAAGACGTTATCACCAATGCGCTGGATACTGCAGGTACGCCCGATCCTGAGTTGATGATCCGTACCAGCGGCGAGGAACGCATCAGTAATTTCCTGTTGTGGCAGATCGCTTATTCCGAATTTTATTTTTCCGAAGTACTCTGGCCTGATTTTGATAAAAAAGAACTGGAAAAAGCCATCTATTATTACCAGAATAGAGAACGTCGTTTTGGCGGCAGACTGAAATGAGGTGACGCGATATGAAAACGAGAATTATTTCTGCTCTGGTTGCTTTGCCTCTGCTGATTTTTATTGTTGTCAGCGGTGGCAATTGGCTCCATGTGGGCATCCTGCTTCTTGGTATCATTGGGATGCGAGAATTTTATAGAGCGTTTTCTAAGGAAAGAAAGGGCGCATACGACATTTCCGAGCTATTTGGTGTATTTTATATGGTTTTCATAGATGAAATCATCTATACGAGCAATTTTTTCAGTGTATTTGTTTCGGCCTTTGTGATTGCTCTGCTGATCTACAGCGTATTGCGCTATCAGCATACCAATAATAAAGAAGTTATGACGGCGTTTTTTGGCTTCTTTTATGCCTGTTTCCTGCTGTCCCATGTATATCTGATTCGGGAATATACCCATGGGAAGCTGCTGGTCTGGCTGGTATTCATCACTGCTTTCGGCTGTGACACAGGGGCATATTTCACAGGCTATTTCCTGGGCAAGCATAAGCTGTGTCCTGCCCTGAGCCCCAAAAAGACCATCGAAGGCTCTGTCGGTGGGGTCATTACAGCTACAGTATTGTCTGTTCTCTATGGCCTTTGGATCAATAGATACTATCCTCTGGATGGGGTCAACGTACTGCTTCTTTGCGGTTTGACCGGGTTCTTTGGTTCTTTTTTGGCGCAGATCGGCGATCTGGCGGCATCCTCTATCAAACGGCAGACAGGCATCAAGGACTATGGCAATCTGATGCCCGGTCACGGCGGTGTATTGGATCGATTTGACAGTGTCATCCTGACTGCGCCGGTGCTATACTATATTATGTTGTTCCTGATTCAGGTATAAACAATAAATGAAGGTGTAAGAATGAGAAAAATTTCTATTTTAGGGTCTACCGGTTCCATCGGTACCCAGACCCTGGAAGTAGTTGAAAATTTAGAGAATATCAAAGTTATGGCAATCACCGGCAACAGCAATATCGATCTGCTGGAAAAGCAGGCTAGAAAATTCCACCCAGAATTGGTGGCTGTCATGAATGAAAAAAACGCAGAGATATTGAAGGGCAGGCTAGCAGATCAGAAGATCCGTATCGTCAGTGGTATGGATGGCCTGGTGGAAGCGGCTACTTACGAGGGCGTGGATACAGTTGTAACATCCGTTGTGGGCAACATTGGTTTGAAACCGACTTTTGAAGCCATCCGTGCAGGCAAAAATATTGCTCTGGCCAATAAGGAAACGCTGGTTTCTGCAGGTCAGCTGGTCATGGACTTGGCAAAGAAGCACCATATCCATATCTATCCTGTAGACAGCGAACACTCCGCTATTTTTCAGTCTTTGCAGGGAAACACGGGAAATAGGATCCAGCGTATCCTACTGACTGCTTCCGGCGGTCCTTTCCGTGGGAAAAAAAGAGAGGAACTGGAGCATGTGACTGCGGCTGATGCATTGGCTCACCCTAACTGGAGCATGGGAAAAAAGATTACCATTGATTCCGCAACGCTGATGAATAAAGGACTGGAAGTGATGGAGGCAAAATGGCTGTTCGACGTGGATGTGGATCAGATCGAAGTCCTGATTCATCCCCAGAGCATCGTTCATTCTGCCGTGGAATATGAAGATGGTGCCATCATCGCGCAGTTGGGCGAACCTGATATGCGTGTGCCCATCCAATATGCGCTGACCTATCCAAAGCGTGTGAAAAATCCTTTTCCTCGTGTTGATTTTGCACAGCGCAGCAATTTGACCTTTGATAAACCTGACATGGATACATTCAAATGTCTATCTCTGGCCTATCGCGCCTTGAAAACAGGCGGCACCTTGCCTGCGGTGCTCAATGGAGCTAATGAGGTGGCGGTTGCCCGCTTTCTGAAGGGAGAGATTTCCTTCCTACAGATTCCCGCATTGATAGAACAGACTATGGATGCATATACTGTCAAATATGAATATACTTTAGAAGATTTGCTGGAAGCAGATGCATGGGCAAAAGCCTATGCCAAAAAGGTAAGCTTCTGATAAATCTATTTGGAGGTGGGGAAGATTTCCTCGTTATTGATTACAATTATTCTTCTTAGTGTTTTGGTCGTTGCCCATGAATTTGGGCATTTCATCGTTGCAAAGAAAAGCGGTATCTGTGTGCAGGAATTTGCCATTGGTATGGGCCCAAAGATTTGTTCCCGCAGGAAAGGCGATACGGAGTATAGCCTTCGTGCGCTGCCCCTGGGCGGTTTCTGCCGGATGGAAGGGGAAACGGAAGAAGGAGTTGCCCCCAGTTCTACGTCTTTTCTAAGCAAATCCATCGGTGTGCGGTTGGCTGTTATGGCAGCAGGGCCTTTTATGAACTTTATTTTGGCGTTTATTATGATTTTCGGTCTGACCTGTACCAGCTTTACGGCAACACCGGAAATCCGCGAAGTTTTGCCGGATTCCGCAGCAGCGGAGATCGGATTGGAAGCAGGAGATGTCATTAAAAAGATTGATGGGAAGACCATCCATATCTATGACGAACTGCAATATATCCTCCAGCAGAACCGTGGGGAAACCATCCTTTTGGATGTCATCGGAAAGGATGATCAGCACTATAAATATGAACTGCAGCCGAAACTGGATGAAGCATCCGGCAGATATCTCATCGGCTTCAGTCCTCAAATCTACAGTGGCCTTTTTGCAGAAGAAGCAGAGGGCTACGAAAAAATGAGCGTTGGCGAAACTGCCCATTATAGCTATTTTGCCATGATTAACTATGTGAAAATGACAGCGGAAGGCTTGCTGCGGGTATTCACATTTACAGCGGAAAGCGATGAATATGGCGGCCCCATTGCTATTTTCAAAATGGTGGGGGACAGCTATGAGGCCGGTTTGGAATACAGCCTGAAAGCGGCGATCCAGAATGTCGTTTATATTGGCGCGGTACTGAGCGCCAATTTAGGTGTACTAAACCTATTTCCTATTCCCGCATTGGATGGCGGGCGTATCTTATTCCTTCTGATCGAAGCCATCCGAAGAAAGCCGATGGATGTGGAAACAGAAGCGAAGCTGCAGTTCCTTGGGTTTATGTTCCTGATGGGGTTGATGGCGTTCGTTATTCTGGGAGATATCTCAAAATTTATCATATAGACAAGAAAGAACGCCTAATGAGAATTAGGCGTTTTCTGGATTCAAAAATATAAGAATGAAAAAAGTTTCGATCTTGAGTTTGCGTTTCCAAAAGATAATATCTTCTGGAGACAGTAGGAGGCAAGAAAATGGAAAGAAAACTGACAAGAGAAGTCAAAGTAGGGAATTTGATGCTGGGCGGAAAGAACCCCGTCATCCTTCAGTCCATGTGCAACACAGACACAAGAGATGTGGATGCCACAGTAGCACAGATCTTGAAGCTGGAAGAAGCAGGGTGCGAACTGGTGCGTGTGGCTATTCCTGATATGGCGGCGGCAGATGCCATTGAGGAGATCAAGAAGCGCATCCATATCCCATTGGTAGCAGATATTCATTTTGACTACAGACTGGCCCTGCGCGTCATGGAGCTGGGTATCGATAAAGTTCGTATCAACCCCGGTAATATTGGTGACGAGGATCGCATCCGTCAGGTGGTAGAAATGGCGAAAGAAAAGCATATCCCCATCCGTATCGGTGTCAACAGCGGTTCTCTGGAAAAGGAATTGGTGGAAAAATACGGCGGTGTAACGCCCCAGGGGCTGGTGGAAAGCGCATTGAAGCATGTGCGTATTCTTGAAAAATATGAATTTTATGATATTGTGGTTTCGATCAAAGCATCCGATGTTCCTTTCTCCATCGAGGCCTATCGCCTGCTTTCCAAAGCCATTCCTTATCCCATCCATGTTGGCATCACCGAAGCAGGCACACCTTATGCAGGCACCATCAAATCTGCCGTTGGCATCGGCACAATTTTGGCTATGGGCATTGGCGATACCATTCGTGTTTCTCTGACAGGCGACCCTGTAGAGGAGATCAAAGCGGGCAGAGAAATTTTGAAAAGCCTTGGACTTAGAAAATTCGGCATCGAATTTGTATCTTGTCCCACTTGCGGCAGAACAGAGATCGATCTGATCTCCATTGCCAATGAAGTGGAAGAAAAATGCAGACATATCGATAAAAATCTCAAAGTAGCAGTCATGGGCTGTGTGGTAAATGGTCCCGGTGAAGCCAGGGAAGCCGATCTGGGCATTGCCGGCGGCAAAGGCGTTGGACTGGTGTTCAAAAAAGGGGAGATCATTCGTAAGGTGCAGGAGGACGAGCTGGTTTTGGCTTTGATGGAAGAGATCGAAAAAGCCTGATGATGGTTCGGTTTTTGAAGAGAAAGGAGGGAGAGCGGTGACCGCACAGAATTTTGAAACTGTATTTCAGAAAATTTCATTATCTCTGGCAGTACAGGAAGCTTTTCAGGGTACAGAAGTTCGAAAACTAACGATTCATAAAAAAGAACGTAATATCAGCATGGAGATCTCGGCAAAACAGCTCATCCCTCTGCAAAAATGGGAAGACCTGAGAGGGGAGCTTCTGAAGAATCTGCCTGGTATCCGGGAAGTGGATATTGAGATTACATATGAACTGGAAGAACAAAGCCCCGAAGCTCTGGCAGAGGGCTATTGGGAAAGCATCAAAACACTGGTGAGCCACGAAAGCAAGGTCTGTGCCGGCGTTATTGCAGATGCGGAATGGAAAATCATTGATAACAAGATGCAGATCTTCGTAAAAAACAATATGGCTTACTATCTGGCTCAGAAACATCTGGATGATGCCATTATGAAAATGATTCAAACGGAAACAGGGCAGAATCTGATGATCCAGTTCAAAAACGTACAGACTACAGCGGAAGAACGGGCTTTGTTTGAGCAAAAACAGCAGGAAAAACTGGAAGAATTGAGCCGACAGATCGTCACCACCCAAGCAGAAGCAGTCAAGGAAAAAGCCAATGCGGAAGTGGCGGCTGTTTCCTCTTCTGTTTCCAAGGGTATTCTGCTGGGGAAAGAAATCAATGGCAGCAACATGAAGATCATCGACACAAAGATCGTTGGGGAAAATGTTATTATTGAAGGCAGTATCTATAATATTGAGCCCAGGGAGATCAAGGGTGAGAAATACATCGTTTCCTTCGATATTACCGACTTGAGTGATTCTACGACGGTCAAATTCTTTGTAAAGAAAAGCGTATTCGATCAGGAATTGAGTGATAAGATCAAGAAGGGAAAATATCTTCGGGTGCAAGGGGAAGTGCAGTTTGATAAATATACAAAAGAAATCGATATTATGGCAAAAAATATCATGACCGCCGCTGCACCGGCACCTCGCATGGATGATTCCGAAGAAAAGCGAGTAGAGCTGCATCTGCATACCCAGATGAGCAGCATGGACGGTGTGACCCATGTTAAAAAATATATCGAACGTGCCATCGCTTGGGGGCATAAGGCCATTGCCATCACCGACCATGGCGTGGTGCAGGCTTTCCCTGATGCCATGAATGCTGTAGGAAAGTCTGACTTAAAAGTCATTTATGGTGTGGAGGCTTATCTGATCGATGATTTGGGCAGTGTCGTAACCATGCCCAGAGGACAGTCTTTGGATGACACCTTTGTCGTATTCGACATTGAAACAACCGGGCTTTCCAGAGAAACGGAAAGAATTACGGAAATCGGCGCAGTGAAGGTAAAGGACGGTAAAATCATTGACCGTTTCAGTACCTTTGTAAATCCCGAAAAGCCTATTTCCACTGAAATCACCAAGCTGACAGGTATTACCGATGATATGGTTGCCGATGCACCTGTGATTCAGGATATCCTGCCGGAATTCTTGAAATTTTGCGGTGATGCTGTTTTGGTTGCCCATAATGCCAACTTTGATACAGGCTTCATCCGTGTAAATGCGGAGCGGAAATGTGGCATTGAAGTGAAAAACACCGTTCTGGATACCCTCGAATTATCCCGTTCCTTATTGCCGGAACTGAATAAACATAAATTGAATATCGTTTGCGAACATTTAGGCGTTTCTTTGGAAGGGCACCACAGAGCAGTGAATGATGCAGAGGCCACAGCAGAGGTGTTCCTCCGCTTTATTGATATGCTGGTGGAAAAGAAGATTTATCGTGTAGACGATATCAATGTTTTTGCCAGCCAGACCATCAATTATAAAAAGCTGAAAGCCCATCATGCTATTATTTTGGCGCAGAATTACACTGGCCTGCGCAATCTGTATGAGCTGATCTCTTTGTCTCATATCGATTATTTCTTCCGCAGACCCCGTATTCCCAAAAGCAAGCTGATCCAGCATCGGGAAGGGCTGATTTTGGGCAGTGCCTGCGAAGCGGGCGAACTCTATCGTGCCATTTTGGAGGACAAGCCCAAACAGGTCATCGAAGAACTGGTAAATTTCTATGATTATCTGGAGATCCAACCCTTGGGCAACAATAAATTTATGATTGATTCTCCCAGAGTGGAAAATGTAAACTCTATGGAGGATATTATCAACATCAATAAACGGATCGTCTCTTTGGCAGAGGAACACAATAAGCTCGTTGTGGCTACCTGTGACGTTCATTTCATCGATCCTCAGGATGCGGCGTTCCGTAAGATCATTATGGCGGCGGAAGGCTTTGCTGATGCGGATAATCAGGCACCCCTATATTTCCGAACAACAAAGGAAATGCTAAAGGAATTTAGTTATTTGGGTGAAGAAAAGGCCAGAGAGGTCGTTATCACCAATACAAATAAAATCGCAGATATGATCGAAAAGATCAAGCCTATTCCCGATGAAACCTTTCCCCCCAAGATTGAAGGGGCGGATGAAGAACTGCGGCAAATCTGCATGGATAAGGCCATCTCCATTTACGGTGATCCTCTGCCGGAAATCGTCCGCGACAGACTGGAAACAGAGCTGAACTCCATCATTAGCAACGGTTATGCGGTACTTTATATCATCGCCCAGAAGCTGGTATGGAAATCCGTTGCCGATGGCTATTTGGTAGGCTCCCGTGGTTCTGTAGGCTCCTCCTTTGCAGCAAATATGGCAGGTATCACTGAAGTAAATTCCTTGCCGCCCCATTACATTTGCCCCAACTGCAAATACTCTGATTTTGAATCGGATGTGGTGAAGGCTTATGCCATGGAAGAGGCCAGCGGATGCGATATGCCAGACAAGGATTGTCCTGTATGCGGTACAAAACTGCGGAAAGACGGACATGATATTCCTTTCCAGACCTTCCTTGGATTTGAAGGGGATAAGGAACCTGATATCGACCTGAACTTCTCCGGGGACTATCAGCAGCAGGCCCATGCCTATACGGAAGAACTGTTTGGCAAAGGTAAGGTATTCAAAGCCGGTACCATTGGCACATTAGCGGATAAGACTGCTTATGGTTTTGTAAAAAAATATTTTGATGCCAGAGAAATTACACCTCATAACGCAGAGATCAACCGCCTGACGGAGGGTTGTACAGGGGTAAAGCGAACGACAGGGCAGCATCCCGGTGGGCTGATGGTCGTTCCCAGCGACCATGATATCCATGAATTTTGTCCTATTCAACGCCCTGCCAATGACGTGAATTCCACCGTAACAACCACCCATTTTGATTACCACTCCATCTCCGGTCGTTTGCTGAAACTTGACCTGCTGGGACACGACGATCCTACGGTTATTCGAATGCTTTATGACTTAACCGGAGTAAATCCACAGGATGTACCTTTGGGCGATCCGGAAACCATGTCTCTCTTTGAATCCCCGGCAGCATTAGGGGTAACAGCAGAGGAGATCAACTGTAAAACCGGCACATTGGGTATTCCGGAATTTGGTACGAAATTCGTTCGAGGGATGCTTTTGGATACAAAACCAAAGACTTTTGCGGACTTGCTGCGTATTTCCGGCCTTTCCCACGGTACAGATGTATGGCTGGGCAATGCCCAGACCTTGATCGAAAATGGTACGATTACCCTGAAAGAGACCATTTCCACCCGTGACAGTATTATGATCTACCTCATCAATAAAGGGGTAGAAAAAAAGAAGTCCTTTAAAATCATGGAGAAGGTTAGAAAAGGGAAGGGCTTGACAGAGGAGGATATTGCAGATATGAAGGCAGCAAACGTACCGGATTGGTACATCGAATCCTGCCAAAAGATCAAATATATGTTCCCGAAGGCCCATGCAGCGGCCTATGTCATGATGGCGTTTCGTATTGCATATTTTAAAATAAACTACCCCGAAGCCTATTATGCTTCTTATTTTTCGGTGCGAGCCTGTGACGACTTTGACTACTCCTGTATGTGCAAGGGCATTGAAGTTGCCAGGGAAGCCATCAAAGAGATCCATGCCAAGGGGCAGGAGGCTACTGCGAAGGATAAAAATAAGCAGACGGTATTGGAAATTATCGTTGAATTTTATGCCAGAGGATTCAAATTCTGTCCTATCGATCTATATAAATCTGATGCAAAGAATTTTATTCCAACAGAAAACGGACTTTTGCCGCCTTTCAGTTCCCTGCAGGGCTTGGGCGTCAATGCAGCCCAGAGTATCGTAGAGGGCAGGAAAGACGGGGAATTCAAAACCTTGGAGGAATTGAAGGAGCGCACCTCTTTAGGACGTTCCCTGATCGATCTTCTGAAAGAAAACAGCGTGCTGGATGGCATCCCCGAAACCAATCAGCTGAGCCTATTCTAAATAAAAAAACCACCGAATATTCGGTGGTTTTTTATCAAAAATAGGAATCCAGTGCGTGTTCCGCCAACTGCTTTTCTGTATTTGCACGGATCGTCAAAGCCAATACCAACAAAATACGTTTCAATTCATCATCCTGATATTCTATCAGCAGATCTCTCCCATAAAAAGATTCATCAGGCTTGCCTTCTGCAGCATTTGCCAAATAGGTATTTGTGATTTTTTGCAGTGCCACAAAACCTGCATAAATCGTTTCGATCTGTTTTGCCTGCTTCTCCCTATCCGATTCCTCCAATGCGGACTGGAACAGAACGCCGATATCCTTGATGGAAAGGATAGATTTCAGATGGTAGATCATGATCAAGAGCATCAAATGGGCACGACCGTATTTTTTCTTCACCGGAGGAGGGAAGATCTTTGCCTTGGTATAGTTATTGATCATGGTTTTTGTCAGGATCTTATCCTGTTCATTACGTTTATATTGAGCTAGACCTTTATCCATGAAAGTCGTTACCTGATCCATGTAAAGGTCGATATTGGGGATATCTTCGATCTCAATGACATCGGATGAACGGATCTGAGCGGCATAGCAATCTACCACTTCATTGAATGTGTTCATACTTCTTCACCTCGAAATTCTGAAAAAAATAAACTTCTTAACTTCATCATTATATAGTATTTTAAACTATGTCGCAAGTTTTTATCGAAAATTTCCCTTGAAATAGCAAGAATAATGTGTTAACATATCGATATAATGATATGTAGTATTAAAAACTACTTGTTGCAAAGGAGCTGAAAGTATGGATATGGTAATGACGAAAAGAGAAAAATTTCAGGTGAAAGACCCCCTCAGTGCATTGACACATTTTATTGGTTTTCTGGCGGTTATCCCTGTATTTATCATTTTGATGGAAAAAGCAAGAGCGGAAGCAACGATGCTGCATGTGATCGGCTTTGCGGTGTTTGGTGCATCCTTGCTTTTGCTGTATGGTGCAAGCACGATCTATCACACCCTGCGCTTGTCCCCTGAAAAAACAGCAGTACTGCGCCGTATTGATCACATGATGATTTTTGTGCTGATTGCCGGCACCTATACGCCCATCTGTCTGGTAACATTGCAGGGGATTTGGGGAACAGCCATGCTGATTGGCATTTGGGGAATCGCCATTTTCGGTATCATAATGAAAATTTTCTGGATGGGTGCGCCACGTTGGTTTTCCACTCTGATTTATGTTGTTATGGGTTGGGTTTCTATCAGTGCTTTTGTTCCCTTAAAAGCCGCTACAGGCTGGGGCGGCTTGGGAATGCTTCTGGCAGGTGGTATTGCTTATACAGTAGGCGCATTGATCTACGCACTGAAAAAGCCAAATCTGGCGATATTGAAAAGCTTTGGCTTCCATGAAATCTTCCATGTGTTTGTGATGATCGGCTCTGCGTTTCATATTGCATTTATGTTCCTTTATGTGCTGTAAGAACAAAGAATTTAATCTTACTTTAATTGACAATCTTTATATATATGATAAAATAAAATAGTTAGGCATCTACCTTTTAGATGCCTGACTTTTTTTGATGAATTTATTCGTTTGAGAGGTGAAAGTATGAAAAAAATATGTGAATACATGAAACCCTATCGAAAACTGGCCATATTGGCTCCATTATTGATGCTGCTGGAGGTTTCAGCAGAATTGGCAATGCCAAAGATCATGACATATATGATCAATCAGGGGGTAGGTATGGGAAACACGGCTCTGATTACCAAAACAGGTGTTGCAATGCTGGTCATTTCTGTCATTGGTATCTTTGGGGGGATCGGGTGCTTGATATGTGCCAGCATCGTCAGCCAAAGAACAGGTACGGATTTGAGAAGGGCAGCATTCCAAAAGATCCAGGAATTCTCTTTCCATAATATCGATACCTTTTCCACGCCTTCCCTGATCACAAGGCTGACCAATGACATTACACAGATACAGCTGGTGATTATGATGTGTTTGCGTATGCTGGTGCGTTCCCCTTTACTTTGCGTGGGCAGCATCGTTATGGCATTCAGCATCAATGCAAAGATCGCTTTTTTGTTTATTTTTGTCGTGCTTCTGCTGGCAGTGGCAGTTTTCCTGATTTTGAAGGCAGCTTTGCCCAAATTTAAGATGGTGCAGGAAAAGCTGGATAAAGTAAATACTGTCATGCGGGAATGTCTGGCTGGTATTCGTGTCGTAAAGGCCTTTGTACGAAATGAATACGAAATGGAAAAGTTTACAAATGTCAATGAAGATTATAAAAATACCACAGTCAGTGCCTTTAAACTGATGTTGCTGATGATGCCGACTATGATGATCCTGGTAAATGGCACCATCATTGCTATCCTTTGGTTTGGTGGTTTACAGGCGCAGGCAGGCAGTATGGCTGTAGAGGAAATCATGGCTTGCATTACATATCTGATGCAGATGATGATGGCGACCATGATGTTATCGATGAGCTTTATGTTCATTTCCAGAGCAAAAGTATCTACAGATCGACTGACGGAAATTTTAGACACAATAGTGGATATTGCAGACCCTGCAGAGCCCAAACTGCCTGCCATTGTAGCGGGCAGGGTAGAATATAAAAACGTATCCTATCGCTATAAAATGGGCAGCGGTGACCCTGTTTTGGAAGGCATCTCTTTCACGGCAGAATCGGGGCAGACGATTGGTATTCTGGGGGAAACCGGTTCCGGTAAATCCACACTGGTGAATCTGCTGCCTCGTCTATATGACGTTACAGAAGGGCAGATTCTGGTAGATGGCGTGGATGTCAGAGAGTATGCCATCAAAGACCTGCGTAAGCGTGTAGCGGTCGTTCTGCAGGAAACCATCCTGTTTTCCGGTACCATCCGCGACAATATCAAATGGGGCAAACCCGATGCCACAGAAGAGGAAGTCATTGCGGCGGCAAAAGCCGCCCAGGCTCACGACTTCATTATGGAACTGCCTGAAAAATATGATACAGAATTGGGGCAGAGAGGGGTCAATGTTTCCGGCGGGCAGAAGCAGCGTATTTCCATTGCCCGAGCGTTGATCCAAAACCCTGAAATTATCATTTTTGATGACAGTACCAGTGCGGTAGACTCCCTGACAGAAAAGAATATCCGCCAGGCCATGAAGGAATCTCATAGCGGCTGTACAAAATTTATCATTGCCCAGCGTATCAGTTCTTTAAGGGATGCGGATAAGATTTTGGTTTTGAGCGGTGGCAGAATTGTTGCAGAAGGTAACCATAATTATCTTATGGAAACTAGCAAGGATTATCAGGAAATTCTGGCATCCCAGATGAAGAAAGGAGTGATGGCAGATGAGTGAGGTTAAAATGAAAAAACCTATGGTTCCTCCCCATGGTGGCCCCGGTCCGCATATAATAATGCATGGAAAACCCAAAAATACAAAGAAAACTTTGCTTCGTCTTTGCAGATATCTGGGAAGATTTTGGCCTTTGCTCCTGATTTCTGTGATCTGTATCGCTTTTACTACGTTGGTTACCGTTTATGCTACAAGCCTGATCGGCGTAGCCATCGATGATTATATCTCTGTATTCGACTTTCCCGGTCTTTGGAAGATTTGTTTTACATTGCTGTCAATATATGTTGTTTCTTCTATTGCTACATGGCTGTATAGCTATCTGATGCTGAAAGTAGGACAGGAGACCGTTGCCACATTAAGACGAGAAATCTTTGAGAAGTTCCAGAAGCTCCCGTTAAAGTATTTTGATAAAACCACCCATGGGGAACTGATGAGCCGTGTCACAAATGACGTGGACAATGTCTCCATGTGCTTGAACAGCAGCGTTTCTCAGATTCTGCAGAGTATCCTGACGGTCATTGGCACATTCTTCATGATGCTGTATCTGAGTATCCCTTTGACGATTGCCACAGTGGTGACGATTCCTTTGATGCTCGCCATGACAAAATGGGTAACAAAACATTCCAGAAAATATTTCAAGGATAAACAGAACCGCTTGGGTGCGCTGAACGGGCATATTGAAGAGATCATTTCCGGGCAGAAAGTTGTAAAGGTGTTCTGCAGAGAAGAGGAAGAAATCAAGGAATTTGAAAAGCTGAATGATGATTTATTGGATAAAAGCGTTCGTGCAGAGATTTTTTCCGGTGCCATTGGCCCCATTATGACTGCCATCAATAACATGACTTATGCCATCGTCGTTGCCACAGGCGGTATCCTGATGGTCGTTGGCAGCGGCATGACCCTGGGTATCATTTCCAACTTTATCATCTATTCCAAACAGTTTGCAAGACCTCTGACAGAACTGGCGAATCAGGCAAACACCATCATGTCTGCCATCGCCGGCGCAGAACGTGTTTTCGAAGTGCTGGATGAAGCAGAAGAAGAGCCTGATGCACCCGATGCCTATGACATGGGTGAGATCGAAGGGGATGTTGTACTGACAGATGTGAATTTTTCCTACGAAAAAGGGCATCCTATTCTGAAAAACGTGAATCTATATGCAAGACCTGGTCAGACCATCGCCTTTGTTGGCCCTACTGGGGCAGGGAAAACAACTATTATCAATCTGCTGACTCGATTTTATGATATCGACAGTGGTTCTATCACCATTGACGGACATGATATCTATAAAACAAAACGAAATAGCCTGCGTTCTGCCTTGAGTATCGTTTTACAGGATACCTATTTGTTTACAGATTCCATCAAAGAGAATATCCGCTACGGCAGACTGAACGCAACAGATGAAGAAATCATCGAAGCGGCAAAGCTGGCAAATGCCCATGAATTTATCCGCAGACTGCCCGATGGTTATGATACTATGCTGACAGACGGCGGCGGCAACCTGAGCCAGGGGCAGCGTCAGATGATCTCCATTGCCAGGGCAATTCTGGCAAATCCTTCTGTACTGATTTTGGATGAAGCCACCAGCAGTGTCGATACCAGAACAGAAGTGAAGATTCAGGAAGCCATGCATAACCTGATGAAGGGCAGAACCAATTTCGTCATTGCCCACAGATTGAGCACTATCAAGGATGCAGACCTAATCGCCGTTGTAAACCATGGCGAAATTATCGAGAGGGGCAATCATCAGCAGTTGATGGAGAAAAAAGGGTTTTATTATAACCTGTATACAAATCAGTTCGACCAAAATGAAGCGGTTTAAACAGAATCTGGGATAATGTGGATTGTATTCTTTTAAAAGTTTCCTAAAAATACTTGATTTATTTTGGTAAATATGATATAAATGTTCTTGTGAAAAGACATTGAAGAGGAGTAGTATGCTTTTTGACCCTTTTTCAGAGAGCTGTCGGTCGGTGCGAGGCAGTAAAAGGAGAAAGCGGAACTGGCCTTGGAGTTCTGTACCGAACGTGGTATACAAGTAGGATGCAGCGGCAGCCACCGTTATAGGTTTTGAGTGTGCCCGGGAAACATATGGGCAAACTAGAGTGGTAACACGGAGTGTCCCTTCGTCTCTAACTGAGACGAAGGGACTTTTTAGTTTTCACGAAAAGATCAAAAAACAAAGGTTTTTTAAGGAGGAATTTGCTATGGAGAGTCGCTATGATTTCAGAACCATTGAGAAAAAATGGCGTGCGGAATGGGAAAAGAACCCCATCAACAAAGAAGACGATGTGAAACCCAGATTTTATTGTCTGGATATGTTCCCTTATCCTTCCGGTTCCGGGCTGCATGTAGGCCACTGGAGAGGATATGTATTGTCTGACGTAGTCAGCCGTTATAAAGTGCTGCAGGGCTATCAGGTGCTGCATCCCATGGGGTGGGACGCATTCGGTCTGCCTGCGGAAAACTATGCCATCAAAACAAACACACACCCCAGAATTTCTACAGATGCTAATATCCAGAATGCAAAAAGACAGCTGCATGAGATCAGTGCCATCTATGATTGGGACAAAGAAGTAGATACAACCGACCCGAAATATTATAAATGGACACAGTGGATCTTTGTGCAGATGTTCAAAAAAGGTCTGGCTTATGAACAGGAAATGCCCCTGAACTGGTGCCCCAAATGTAAATGCGTACTGGCAAACGAAGAAGCAGCCGGCGGTGTCCATGAACGCTGCGGTTCCGTTGTAACAAAGAAAAACCTGCGTCAGTGGATGCTGAAGATCACAGCTTATGCAGACAGACTGCTGGAAGACCTGAACAAACTGGATTGGTCCGAAAAAGTTAAAAAAATGCAGACAGACTGGATTGGCAAGAGCTATGGTGCAGAAGTTGACTTCAAAGTGAAGGATTCCGATGAAGTGATCACAGTTTATACAACAAGACCTGATACACTGTATGGTACTGCTTGTATGGTACTGGCACCTGAATATAAAGGCCTGGATACGCTGGTAAAACCGGAATGCAAAGCAGACGTAGACAAATATTGCTACGATGCTTCCACAAAATCTTCTGTAGACCGTATGACAGATAAAGAAAAAACCGGTGCCTTCACAGGTTCCTATTGCATCAACCCCGTAAACGGCAAAGAACTGCCTATCTGGGTTGCAGACTATGTACTGGCTGATTACGGTACTGGTGCTGTCATGGTAGTAGCAGCTCACGACCAGCGTGACTTTGAATTTGCGAAAAAATTCGGTATGGATATCATTCCTGTTATCTCTCCCGATGGCAAAGATATGGGTGAACTGGAAGAAGCATATACCGGCGAAGGTATTGTCATTAACTCCGGCGACTGGAACGGTATGACAGTTTCCGAAGCAAAAGAAAAAGTACCTTTCCTGATGGAAGAAAAGGGCTGGGGCAGAAAAACAGTCAACTACAAACTGCGTGACTGGGTATTCTCCAGACAGAGGTACTGGGGCGAACCTATCCCCATCATCCACTGCGAACATTGTGGTGCAGTTCCCGTCCCCGAAGATCAGCTGCCCGTATTGCTGCCCGATGTAGAATCTTATCAGCCTACAGATACAGGGGAATCTCCTCTGGCACATATCGATGAATGGGTAAATACAACATGTCCAGTTTGTGGCAGACCTGCAAAACGTGAAACAAATACAATGCCTCAGTGGGCAGGTTCCAGCTGGTACTTCCTGCGTTATACAGATGTACACAATGATAACGAATTGGCCAGCATGGATGCTCTGAAGAAATGGGCTCCTGTCGATCTGTACGTTGGTGGTATCGAACATGCTGTACTGCACCTGCTGTATGCACGTTTCTATACAAAATTCCTGTATGATATCGGCGCAGTTCCCTTTGATGAACCTTTCCTGAAACTGTTCAACCAGGGCATGATCACAAAGAACGGCGGCAAGATGTCCAAATCTTTGGGCAACGTTGTTTCTCCCGATGAACTGGTAGAAAAATATGGCTGTGACTCCCTGAGAATGTATGAACTGTTCGTAGGTCCTCCTGAAATGGATTGTGACTGGGATGACAGCGGTATCGATGGCGTATTCCGTTTCCTGAACAGAGTT
Organism: Bacillota bacterium; assembly: GCA_021768705.1. Lineage (GTDB taxonomy): Bacteria > Bacillota > Clostridia > Lachnospirales > Anaerotignaceae > Anaerotignum_A. The sequence continues at coordinate 27,857 of JAETUG010000001.1, read as the reverse complement.
TGGAAAATGGTTTATAACTATAAAGATGCGCCCAAGGCTGCAACAAAAGAAGAAGAGTTTATTGTGAATAAGATGATCGTAGACGTTACAAACCGTGTAGAATCTCTGGCAATGAACACCATTGTAAGTACCTTCATGGAATCTACAAACAAACTGCTGGATGTTGCGAAAAAGGAAGGCGGCCTGTCCAAGGAAACTCTGGAAACAATGACAGTTATGCTGGCGCCTTTCGCACCCCATATCGCAGAAGAAATGTGGCACGAAATGGGTCATGAAGGTTCTGTATTTGATGCCGGCTGGCCTAAAGCTGACGAAAGCAAACTGGTTCAGGATACAGTCGAGATTGCTCTGCAGATCGGTGGCAAGCTGAGAGGCAAAATGGAAATCTCCAAAGATGCGGCAAAAGACGATGTTTTGGCACAGGCAAAAGAAGTACTGGCTTCCAGAATCGAAGGCAAGACAGTAGTAAAAGAAATTTATGTTCCTGGCAAGATCGTGAACCTGATTGTAAAATAATCGAAAAGCATAAGAAGGAGCAGGGTTGTATCAACCCTGCTTTTTGTACTTGTTTTTGCAAAAAGAAAGGAGGGCAGCAAATGGTGAAACTTCTTTATATAGATGTAAATTTATTCGAAACTGATGCATTGTTTGAAAAAGGGATATCTCTGGTTTCTGCAGATAGAAGAGAAAGAATACAGACATTTAAAAACCCTATAACTGCCAGACTTTCTTTGGGGGCAGGCGTTTTGCTTAAGCTTGCCTTAGATGAATCTGGCCTGGGTAATAAAATGGATCAGATTGAAATAGGAGCCCATGGAAAACCCTATTTAAAGCACACAGAGCTTCATTTTAGTTTATCCCATTCCGGACACTATGCAATTTGCGCTGTTTCCAGTGCGCCAATCGGCGCAGATATCCAGCAAATCAAAGAAACGCTGCCCAAGCGAACAACACGGATTCTATCAGATGAAGAAAGAGCATATTTGGATGGGCTGCCGGAAACAGAGCGTATTCAGTTGTTCTACCGCCTTTGGGCGAGAAAAGAAAGCCTCATCAAATGGGATGGACGTGGTCTTCAACTGCCTATGGAACAGCTTTCTTTTGTACAGGATGGCATCCTTTTGGATACCATGGCATTCGAAGGAAAACAACTGTATTTCAGAGAGTGCCAGGATTTGCTTCCTCAATATGCTATTTGCCTTTGTGATGGAATTGGTACTTTTTCGGGAAAAATGGTTGAAATTACTGCTAAAAACTTAAAAAATCCTTAAAAAATTCAAAAATCGTTGAAAATAGAGGAATAAATCTTTATAATAATAAGATAAAATAAAAGTAGTATGAGGTTTTGACCATGAAAAAAATGAAAAAATATATATGCGCTGCATTGGCTGCCGCAGTAGCCATCACAGCCATTCCTACCTATAGCACAAGTGCTGCTACAATTTCAGAATTGCAGCAAAAACGTAAAAATTTAGCTTCCAGTACAGAAAAGGCAAAACAAGAAATCCAAAGCATTAAAAACAAACAGCTTTCTGCCGAACAGGAAATGGAAGCTATGGATAAAATTCTAAACAGTATTCAGGCTGAATTGGATGCTGCAACGGAAGATTTGAATATTTTGACGGCTCAACTGGCAGCTGCGGAAGCAGAATTGGAAGAAGCTACAAGAAAAAGAGATGAGCAGTTTGAATTGCTTGGCAGCCGTATGCGCTTCCTGCAGCAGAAAGGCTCAACCGGTTATCTCGAAATTCTTTTTGAAGCAGAAAGTTTTTCAGATCTGTTCCTTCGTATGCAGTATGTAAATGACATCATGGGATATGATAAAGAAATTTTGGATGAACTGCAGAAAACGCAGGAAACCATTCAGGCAAAGAAAAAGGAAATCGAAGAAAATCGTGCAGAGCAGGAAGAAGTTGTAAAACTGCAGCAGAAAAAACTGGAAGAACAACAGGAAGTCGTTAATGAAAAGAAAGCTCTGGTTGCATCCTATGAAAATGATGTAAAAAAATATGAACAGATGATCGCAGCAAATGAAAAAGCGGATAAAGAAGTACTGAATCAGATCGCAAAACAAAACAGTAGTAGCAGTAGTTCCAAAGTATATTATACCGGTAATGGTTCCTTAGGTTGGCCTGTACCGGGATATTCCAGAGTCAGCAGTGGATTTGTTACCCGTACCAGCCCGATCACAGGCAGAACAGAATCCCATAGCGGTCTGGATATTCCGGCAGCTTATGGTACGCCTATTGTTGCAGCAGAAGCAGGTAAGGTTACATATTCCGGCTGGATGAATGGGTACGGCTATACCATTATCATCAATCATGGCGGCGGCTTAAACACGTTGTACGGACATAACTCTTCTTTGGTAGCGAAGGTTGGTCAGGTTGTTAGCCGTGGTCAGACTGTAGCAAAATGCGGCAGTACCGGTTGGTCTACAGGTAACCATTGTCATTTCTCCGTATTGAAAAATGGCGCATATGTAAATCCCAGTAATTACTTGTAAGCCTATAAGAATAAAAACAGCAGGATGGTGTCGAAAGATGTCATCCTGTTTTTTCATCTATTTATGATAATGGGTGAGATGAAAACATAAGATTACCATAATAATATTATGTAAATTAAATATCATTTAAGATCAACCTCTATGGAGATAGATAAAATGCCTGTACAGATGCTTCAGTTTTTGTAAGATGAACTAAGGATATGTTTCAAAAAATTGAAGGAATACCAGATGCATAGATGCATTGAGGATGAAATGAGATTCGGAAAAAGCATTAAAATGCAATCAAATAATTATAGCATAAAATCAAGTGGAGGTGCAGAAACATTGCTGACATACGAATGGATGATACACTGGAATCGCTATAGCGTTTATCTATTGTTTTTCGTGTATAATTTCGTAAAAGTATCGTTTTGCGAATAAATATATCCTTCCCCTTTTTGAGAAATTCATCCTGAACAAAACCAGATTTAGACAGTCACAATGAATTTTGCTATAGCACTTGTTACAGTTCAAATATGAAAAACTGAAAAATAAAAAGTGTTTGAGTTCTTTTTGTCTCAAACACTTTTTTATGCCATTAAACCAGAGGTTCGATTTTTGTAAATGTATCTGCGCTGGTTTTGATTTTTTGTTCATTACCAATACTGCAGATATTTTCACAGTCGATGCATTCCAGCAGATTTTTGCAGCTGCGGATATCTTCATCTGTTGTATGCAGAATTTCCAGACGTTCCTGCATCAAGTCTTCCTCTGTGATATTCTTGTAGAATCTGCTGATGGCTTCGTTTAGCTGATCCATATTGGTTTTAGGCTGATCCAATCCATTGATGGTTCCAAGAATATATTTTGTCATTTCACGCGTGTCAGCTTTGAAATTCTGGACTTCCTTACAAAGCTTTTGATAAATATGATAGGTTTCCGTTAGATTGGGGTCACGGTAGGAATAAAAATAACTGAAACCACTTCTCATAAATTTGCAGCCACAGCCATAGGCCCCACCCTGTACGCGGATCTGATTCCAAAGATATTCCAGATTGATGATGGTTTTCAGCACTTGATATTTCCCGTGAAAATTCATACCATACTTCTGATAATCAAAGGATGTGATGTTATATAATACGCCACCAGTGCTGGTAAAAGCGGTTTTTTCCGTCTGGATATCAAAGTGATACACAGCTTTTTCCTGCTCTCTGGAAGACAATTTGGCCTGAAAAGCATCAAGTTTTTTCTGCACCTCTGCCTGATCAGCTCTTTCACTCCCCAGAGCAACATGCATATTCTGTTGTGTAAAAAGAATGGCTGCGGTTTCTTTCAGCTTTTCAATAATAGGCGCAGGGTCTTTTTCTAATTGTGCATCCGTCTCACAAAGGAAACGATAGTAGCGAATGCCGCTGGTGATATCTTCCACCCGTTGACCGGAGAACAAATTGCTGCCGCTATAGAAGATAGCAAAATAGTGAGAATTGTTCAGCAGCTCATTCTCTCCTTTGATTTTTGCAGATTTTACGATCTTTTTCATACTTTCCACGGAGTCAAATTTTGTGCGGAAGAGGATTTCTTCTGTCATGGAAAGGGCTGCATCCAGGTCTTCCCTCAGTAGCTTTTCTTTTACTGTTACAAAAGATCGATAAGCAGAAGCATCTATATTATAGATATTGTTGTGCAGAGAGAAGCCGCCATATACCTGATTTTTTACCGTTGGCAATTCCCGATAAGAATAGTTTTCTGTATCCAATTTTCCCAGTAGATCCGTCAGCAGGCCCGTATAAGGCAGCAATTCCTGAGGCACGGCAGACGTATCGAACATTAGTTTCAGATAAAGGATTCCATTGCTTTCCATAGGAACATGCAAGAACGAATGGTTGAACCCCAGTGTTTCAATCTGATATTCTGTCAGCTGAGGCTTTTCATCAATCTCAGAGATCTCCAGCAAAGGAATCTGTGCAAGAATTTCCGGAGAATCTTCCTGCTTCTGGAACACACTCAGTTTTTCTGCATCGGCTTTGATCTCATCAAAATCCGCTTGCGTCATAGCTTCTTTTCGTTTTGCCATTTTTGTGGTGAAGGCTTCGGATTCCTTTTGTGCCTTGCCTTTTTCCGACATGAAAACTACATACGTCTTGTCCTTATTATTTAAGAAAACGTTATCCATCAGGTTTTCAAAATAATTTTCAATGCTGCCCTTTTTCAACGTTTCCATAGTTTTCAGCAGACGCAGACTGTCACAGGGATCTTCTCCGTGAAGCCAGCGTTTCATCAGCCTGGAGCAATAAATCAGTCCCTTCGGCATAGAACCATAATCTTCTTCCCGCAGCAGGAAATCATATTTCCGCAAGGCACCCTTCAGCAAATCTTTAGGAAGCCCTTCGGAAATCAGGCGTTTCCATTCCTCATCTATGATACGGATAAACTCGTCAGCTTTCTTTGCATCGGCGTTTTTTGCAACGATGCTGAATACCATTTCATAGGTGGAAGAATCGAACCAGCCTTCTGTTTCCTGGCAGATGCCAGCTTCCATCAAAGCTGTTTTCAGGGGAGAAGCGTTGGTCTCCAGCAAAATATAGGATAATATCTGCATTGCCATGATACGTTCGGGGTCGGTGCATTTGCCGACTTTTAGATTATAAGTCAGAAAAGTACCGCCCTCCTGCCCATCTTCTGCGGCAGGGTAAGTTTCATGGATGATTTCCCCCTTTTTTGCACATTTTGTTTCACAGATCACAGGAAGTGCAGTACTCCTTGTGAATTCCCTCAAAAAGCCTTCATCGATATGTCGCAAGCAAGCCAAAGGTTCCATATTCCCATAAAGAAAGAAATAAGCATTGGAAGGATGATAATATTTCCTATGAAAATCCAAGAAATTTTTGTATGTCAGGTCTGGAATGGCAGCAGGATCGCCGCCGGATTCAAAGCCATATGTGGTTTTTCCGAATATAGAACGGGAGATTACACCGTTCAGCAGGCTTTCACGATCAGAGAGTGCCCCTTTCATTTCATTGTAGACCACGCCGGTGACTTCCAGGGGAGCATCTGCGTCTTTCAGGAGATAACGCCAGCCCTCTTGTTGGAAAATCTCCTTTTTCTCATAAATTTTAGGGAAAAAAACCGCATCCAAATAAACATCCATCAAATTATGGAAGTCCTTTTCGTTGCAGCTTGCAATAGGATACATAGTCTTATCCGCATAGGTCATGGCGTTCAGAAAGGTATTCAAAGAACCTTTTGCCAGTTCATTAAAAGGGTCTTTCGCTTCATATTTTCTGGAACCGCAGAGAACGGAATGTTCCAGAATATGAGGTATACCGCAGTCATCGGCAGGCGGTGTTTTGAATGCCACATTGAAAACTTTATTGTTGTCCGTATTTTTCAGATAGAATAAGCGCGCCCCACTCTTTTCGTGCAGAAAAAGATATGCTGTGCTGTGAACGTCGCTGATCTCTTCTATTTTTTCCAATGTAAATCCATGATAGGTCTTGTTTAAGTTAAATTCAGCCATAAAGCACCTCCTTAAAGTATAATAAAATAATTATACCACAAAAGCTCTTGATTTTTCACAGAAAAGAAAAGGGACAGGAGTTTTCTCCTGCCCTTTGATGATTTCTATGATTATTTGAAGTATCTGTTGTACAGACCCAGGAATGCTTTACCGTGTCTTGCTTCGTCACGAGCCATTTCATGAACTGTGTCATGGATAGCATCCAGGTTAGCAGCTTTTGCTCTCTTAGCCAGATCGAATTTACCAGCTGTTGCGCCGTTTTCAGCGTCGATTCTCAGTTCCAGATTTTTCTTTGTGGAGTCTGTTACAACTTCACCCAGCAGTTCTGCAAATTTTGCAGCGTGTTCTGCTTCTTCGTAAGCAGCTTTTTCCCAGTACAGACCGATTTCAGGATAGCCTTCTCTATGAGCAACTCTAGCCATTGCCAGATACATACCAACTTCTGTGCATTCGCCTTCAAAGTTTGCTCTCAGGTCAGCCATGATATCTTCGCTGGAGCCCTGTGCAACGCCAACAACGTGTTCAGCTGCCCATTCCATTTCGCCGGATTTCTGTTCTACGAACTTATCAGCACCAACGTGGCAAACGGGACATTCTGCAGGAGCAGAATCACCAACATGAACATAACCACATACAGAACATACAAATTTTTTCATAACTTTTTCCTCCTTAAAACGCTTTAAATTCTATTTTTAAAATGATAAATTGTTGTTATCTGATAATTATTATAAATTAGACTTTCTGCTTTGTCAATAGAATTATAATAAAAAAACTAGGAATGTTATGTTAAATCTTCCATGAAAAAAGGAGCCTGCACATGTATTAACATAGTATCGGCCCCATTTTTTTAATCTTCTTCCCTGCCCCAGATCCCTTTCACATCAGTCAGGTCTCTGGTACTGAGCATATATTTTTCTATCATTTTCAGAGGATTATAGGAACGTTTTGCTTTTCGCATCCCTTCGATGCCCATATCCTCTTCCCTGTTCACCAGTTCCACTCCTTCACATTCATGCAGGATATACTGTTGATTGATCATGGGAAAAATACCTTCGTATTCTGTATTTGCTTTTTCGATATGGATCAGCTGGATATGTGGATGCAGACGTTCGCCTACGGTAAATGCACACAGCTTGTCATTGATATAGATGGTGCCGCCGGTCAATTCCAGTTCGTCCATATTGTGCAGCGCCAGCTGAACAGATCTCTTTTCATCCTCCATGGATTTTGATTCTTTTTCATCCTTTTCTTCGATCCACTGATCGTACAAGGCGATACAATCTTCGATCATGGATTTGTCCAGTTTTTTGTATTCATAATCAGGATACTTTGAAAGAAATTTATTGATATGGTTGCGTTTTCCATGCAGTTTTTTCCCTTTCAGGGTAGCCAGGCTTTCTCTGGAATAAACATAATCCCAGGCAATATCCGTAGGTACGGAAACCAACTCAGGGTAAGCTTCCAGCATTTTATCCCGGAAGGGTGTCCAAACAGAACGGAAGGTGGGCTCTGTACCAATGCTTTTCATATATTCGATACCATCATAAATGACCTTCCGATAATCCACTTCTGCACCATACATGGGAATGGGCGCCCAAAGGAATACAGGCACGCCTTCAAAATCCAGTTTGATATACAATACGTGGTTTTTCTCCGCATATTCCATCTTCCCATCGGCACCCCAAATAAAGAGATTTGCAAAGGAAAGATCAGAACATTCCAGCTTCCAGGGCTTTGTATAGGAATCAATTGTTTTCTTTGTATCCAGAGTGATAGGCTTGAAAACCAGCTCTGCTGTATTGTTTTCTATATTCTTTTTTTCACATTCCAAACATCTTGGCATAAAAATTGCCTCCATTTTTTTAATATTCATCTATAATATAACAGTTCTGCTTCGGCAAAAGAGCATCGATTTCATCGAATTTTTCTTTGTCGAAGACTATAATTTCTTTTTCTAATTCACTAAGGGAATGATACCCTACCAAAACCTGCAGGAGATGCCCTGCGGAGATCTCAAACACAGGCTCACTGGTGCAGTGGTTTCCCTTAAAATCAAAGACTCCGTTGTTTTCCGGAACCACTGGATCATTTACTTTGAATCCGTAAGGAATTTCTAGATCAAGAGCTTTCAACAGCACAGGCCCATTGCAGAGCCCCATGACCCCCTTCTGTTTTCTTTCTAATTTTCCCAAGGGAAAAGAAAGATACAATTCAGGTGGAAGCTTCGCAGAAAACGCCAACCCCTGCCCAAAGGAAAGCAACCCTTCCATCAGGCTATGATAATATCCAGCCTCTGCTACCGTTTCTACGCAAAGGAACATATCCTCCGTCTGATAATAAAAGGCATACCCTTTGATCTCGTTATTCCTAATATATGCAGCACACTTCCCACCGTCCGCAGCATAGTCCGCAGTTTTTCGAAGAAAATCTTCTTTTGTGCGCCAAATAATACCGCTATAGTTTGCCGCAAAGCGTTCATACAAAGGGAACAGCTTGCCCCAATCCTTTTCCTCTATGGAAACCAGTTCTACAGAAGTATCAAAGGAAGGAACACATTTACACTCCAGATAGTTTGCATCTGCTACAGGCAAATGCCCAAAGGAAAAATAACTGGGCAGCACCGCCGGTGTATGGGGTGCAACGATGCAACCTTTTTCCCGCAGATGATTCATTTCATAACTGAAAATCTGCCTCATAAAGCCCTTTTTACGATGGCTGGGATGGGTGGAAACACCGCAGAGCATCGCCCCGGAGACTTTTTTCCCACGGATACGCAGTGCATAAGGGAATGCCTGCATACAGCTGGCAACCTCCCCTTCTGCTTCCAAAACGATCGAATAGGCAGGTGCAAAGCGGTTTTCGAAAAACCAATGGCAGAAAGCATCGCTGTCACCAAAGCAGATCTTCCATAGCCTGTAAAAGTCAGCCTTATCTTCCATTTTTGCCACTCTGACGAAATCCATGCTTGTCCCTCCTTATCCTATCTTTTCTCTATGACTTATTTATTATACTCTGTTTGAAAACAAAAAACAACCGATAATTATTCTTATTTAACAATCTTTTTGATGATTTTTTTGTGTACTATGCCGAATCCATTTCAATGGAATCAGATCATTTTCCATGAAAAAGGATTTAGCCTTTCTCCATTCTTTCTATCCCTTCCTGCCAGATTTTTTTGAAAGCAGAAGGCAGTGCAAAGGATGCCTCGGCTTCCTCCTTTGTCAGCCAAAGCAGATTGGAATCTATTCTTTTTAATACCTTTACAAAATAGCAATCCATGTGCCATTCCACATGGGTGAAAATATGTTTCTGATTTTTCATGGGGATCAATTCTGCCTGCAGGATACCCATTTCCTGCAAAATCGCAGGAGGTGCCATATCCTGCTTTCCATTGGGTAATTCCCATAAACCGGAAAGCAGGCCTTTTGGGGGACGTTTGTCAATGGCGATCCTATTTCCATCCACACAGAAAAAGACATTCAGATATTCTAATGTGCGTGCCTTTTTTTCCGCCTTCACGGGATACAACATGGTCTGATTTTTACGATACGCTTCGCAATATTTCCGTACGGGGCAAATATCGCATTTCGGTGCGCCATTCGGCAGACAGACCGTTGCCCCCAGTTCCATCAAAGCCTGATTCATATCTCCGGGGCAATCCGCTGGCATGATCTCTGTTAATCGTTCTTCCCATTCTTTTTTTGTTGCCTGCAAAGAAATATCCGCTGCATCGGAAGTGATTCTGGACATGACACGCAGAACGTTCCCATCTACCGCAGGGATGGGCAGAGAAAAAGCAATAGAGCCTACTGCCCCAGCCGTATATGGCCCGATGCCTTTCAGCTTCAGCAGAGCTTTCTGATCGGCAGGAAAGCATCCGCCGTGTTCTTCCATGACCTGCATAGCAGCCTTTTGCATATTACGGACACGACTATAATACCCCAAGCCTTCCCAAAGCTTTAAGATCGTCTCCTCATCGGCTTCTGCCAGGTCCTTCACCGTAGGCAAAGTCAACAGAAACCGCTCATAATAGGGCTTTACCGCCTCTACCCTCGTTTGCTGCAGCATGATCTCCGATACCCAGATACGGTAAGGATCTTTTGTCTGCCGCCAGGGCAGATCTCTTTTATTTTCATGGTACCATTGTACCAAAGGTTCCACAATATGTTTCAGTTCTCCCATAACTCTCCTTTTCACAAAGAAATAGGAGACTTTATGTCTCCCTATTTCTTATCTTATCTTAAATATTTTCAGGTATACCGGAATCAGCATACCACCTACTGCATTGCCCAGCGTCATCAAAATGATAGCTGCCAAGCAATGGGCACTCCATGCGCCAGCCAAACTGAAATAGAACATATTTGCGATTACATGTTCAAAGCCGCTCAGAATAAAGACCATAACAGGAATGAATACGCCAATGAAACGCAGTGTAGAACCCTGCACATTGCGGAAACAGTCCACTGCAATAAACATCAGCATACCGCAGAAAATTGCCAGAAGGAAAAGGCTGAGAAAATTATCTGCCAATTTGACTTCGGCAATGCCAGCGACTCTTTCAGCCATCCCCTCATAAATACGGCTGTTTCTTACCATACATGCTGTGATCCCTGTCCCAACCAGGTTTCCCAACCATGTGATCGCCAGTTCGATCAGATACACAGGCTTCTGGAAGGGTGTATACCCTACCTTCCCGGTGAAAAGATGCAGCTGGAATACAACGATCGTAAACAGACCGATTGCAAACAGGAAACTGCCTACCACAGGATTGGACTGAGAAAGAAACACAGTTCCCCCCATACCGATCAGCATACCAGCCAGAATCGCAGAAAAAAATTGCCTTACTCTTTCCATAAAAAAACCTCCTTATTAAATTGTAAAAAACTTTTCATCATTCTCTTATTTTACAGGTTTCGACTTTTCCTGTCAATCCTTGAAAAATCAGTATATTTTCAAATTCCTACATTTACCTTGCAGAGCAGAATTTGATATGCTACTATAAAAATAGAAATGATAATCATAAAGGAGGAATATTTTATGAACAATGAACTTTGGGGTAAGGTAAAAAATGTTGACCTGCTGAAACAGGTTTCTGAAGCCAAAGAAGTTGTTTGGATCAATGAAAACCTGGAAAAAACAGATGATGCCATGGCAAAAATTAATATCACTATGGCTGATATTGATGATGCAGAAGCAAGACTGGCTCGTTTTGCACCTTTCCTGATGAAAAAATTCCCTGAAACAGTCCCCACAAATGGTCTGATCGAATCTCCTCTGACATATATCCCTAATATGCAGAAGAAATTGGAAGCAGAATATGGCATTTCTATCCCAGGCAAGCTTTTCCTGAAGCAGGACAGCCATCTGGCAATTTCCGGTTCTGTCAAAGCCCGCGGCGGTATCTATGAAGTTCTGAAACATGCCGAAGATTTGGCTCTGGAACATGGTATGCTGAAGGAAGGCGATGACTACAGCGTATTTGCTTCCCCCGAATTCAGAGAATTTTTCAGCAAATTCAAGATTCAGGTTGGTTCCACAGGGAATCTGGGTATGTCCATCGGTATCATGAGCGCAGCCTTGGGCTTCCATGTTATCGTTCATATGTCTGCCGATGCAAAACAGTGGAAAAAGGATCTGCTTCGTCAAAGAGGTGCAGAAGTTGTAGAATATGCAGATGACTACAGTAAGGCTGTGGAAGTTGGTCGTAAAAATTCCGATGCTGACCCTTCCAGCTATTTTGTAGATGATGAAAATTCCGTAACTTTGTTCTTGGGCTATGCAGTTGCAGCAAAGCGTATCGTAAAACAGTTTGCAGAAAAGAATATTACAGTAGATGCTGATCATCCCCTGTTCGTATATATCCCCTGCGGTGTAGGTGGCGCACCCGGCGGTGTTGCTTTCGGTTTCAAGAAGCTGTTTGGCGATAATGTACACGTTTTCTTTGTAGAACCTACACAGGCACCTTGTATGCTGGTTGGTATGGCTTCCGGTCTGCAGAATGAAGTATGCGTAAAAGACTTCGGTCTGACCGGTCTGACTCATGCAGATGGTCTGGCAGTTGGCCGCGCTTCCGGTTTTGTTGGCGGCGTGATGACAAATCTGCTGTCCGGCGAAGTGACTCTGGAAGACTATCACCTTTATGATCTGATGAGAGATCTGGTTGCAACAGAAGATATCTTTATCGAACCCTCTGCATGTGCATCCTTCTGGGGTCCTATTATGCTGAAGGATGAAAAGGTACAGGCTTACATCAAAAAAATGGGCCTGGAAGACAAAATGGCAAATGCCACACATATCCCCTGGGCTACAGGCGGCAGCTTAGTTCCCGATGATATTCGTGAAGAATACAAAAACACACACCTGAAATAAGTAATAAGAAAAAAAGGAGTTGGAAATTCCAACTCCTTTTTTATGTAAGGTTTTTTCATTATTTATCGAAAAGACCTGTAAAGTCAAAGGTTGCAAAATAGTCTGCAGGTGTTTCGGCTCTGCGGATCATTTCCACGCTGCCGTCTTCTTTCAGCAGCAATTCTGCGGAACGCAGCTTGCCATTATAGTTGTAACCCATTGCATGACCATGGGCACCTGTATCGTGGATATAAATGATATCGCCGATTTCGATTTCAGGCAACATACGGTCGATCGCAAATTTATCATTATTTTCGCATAAACCACCTGTAATGTCATATTTATGATCACAAGGAGCATCTTCCTTGCCCAGAACGGTAATATGGTGATAAGAACCATACATGGCAGGACGCATCAGGTTTGCAGCACAGGCATCCAGGCCGATATATTCTTTGTGGATGTGCTTTTCATGGATAGCTGTTGCCAGCAATGCACCATAGGGAGCCAGCATGAAACGCCCCATTTCTGTGAAAATAGCTACATCATCCATGCCTTCGGGAACCAGCACTTCTTCATAAACCTTTCTTACCCCTTCACCGATGGCCATAATGTCACAGGCAGTTTCTGTAGGTTCATAAGGGATACCTACACCACCGGACAGGTTGATGAATGCGATATGAATATCCAGTTCTTTTTTCAGTTCTACTGCCAGTTCAAATAAGATCTTTGCCAGCATAGGATAATAATCATTTGATTTTGTACTGCTTGCCAAGAAGGAATGGATACCAAAGTGCTTTGCGCCCTTTTCCTTCAGCATTTTAAAGGCTTCCTTCATCTGTTCCTTTGTCATGCCATATTTCGCATCACCAGGATTGTCCATGATGCCGTTGCTCACCTGGAAAAAACCGCCGGGATTGTAGCGACAGCATACGGTTTCGGGAATAGCAGCCAGTTTTTCAAAGAAAGGAATATGTGTGATATCGTCAAAGTTGATGATGGCACCCAATTCCGCAGCTTTTACAAAATCCTCTGCAGGTGTCACGTTGGAAGAGAACATGATATCATGCCCCTGATACCCTACCGCTTCGGACATGATCAATTCTGTATAAGAAGAACAGTCTGCGCCGCAGCCTTCTTCTTTCAGTATCTTCAGAATGCCGGGTGTGGGGGTAGCCTTCACTGCAAAATATTCTTTGAACCCCTTATTCCAGGAAAATGCTTCATTTACCTTTCTTGCATTTTCACGGATGCCCTTTTCATCATACAAGTGGAAGGGTGTGGGGTATTGTTCGATGATTTTTTTTGCCTGTTCTAAAGAAACGAAAGGTTTTTTCATTTGCGTATATCTCCTTTACTAAAAATTGCAAACATTCTTGAATATTATAACAAACTATAAAAGCCTTTGCAATGCAGCATTTTCTCTTTTTCGTCTTATTTCGTTGAAAATTTCCATACTGACTGTTAAAATCATTAGAACTTCTTTATTCCTTTTCTTTGTAATATGTTGTATAATATCTTAATAATTTTTTATACATATCAGGAGAATACCTATGAAGAAACGTATTAAAAGATTTTTAAACAATTTTGATAGTTTGACGCTGTTTCTGGACTTTACCCGGACTCTTTTTGTATATATGATTGCTACCTGCTTTGCCCTTTTGCTAAATCAGGCATCTGTCATGAACGACAATATTTTTGGTGTATATATGTTGGGGGTTGCCCTGATCTCTTTTATGACCAGTGGTTATATTTGGGGGATCCTGGCTTCTATCGGCGGCGTGATTGGGGTAAACTTCTTCTTTACCTTCCCTTATTTTGCCTTGAACTTTACCCTCACCGGCTATCCCATCACATTTTCTATCATGCTTTTGATGTCTGTTCTGGTCAGTGCTTTGACAGCAAAGGTAAAAAAAGCGGCTGCCATTTCTGCTGCAGGTAAAAAAAGGGCTGAAACATTGAATGAAATGAGTACAGCGATTCTAACGGCTGTAGATGTAGATACGATCATCGGTATGGCAGCGGATTCCTTCCATGAGGCAAACCAATGCAGTGTCGTGCTTTATATCGGTTCTCCTATGGAAGATGTCAAGCACGTGGTAAGAGCTTCCAATGAGAAAGATGAGCGGTTCTTCTCCAGTATTTTGGAAAAACAGGTCGCTTGCAGAGCTTTTGAAGAATGTCGTCCCGTTGGAGCAGAGATCGAGAATGTCACGCGGAACTGTAAAGGAACCTACTTTCCCATTGCCACAGAAGAAAAAAAATACGGCGTAGTCGGGCTCATATTTGATGATACCAAGCTGCTTCTGGATGATACATTCAGCTTTATCAATGTCATGATCTCTCAGACTATTTTGGCTCTGGAAAAACAGCAGGCAAATGAAAAGGCACAGCAAATCCTTTTGGAAACAGAAAAAGAAAAAATGCGGAGCAATCTGCTTCGTGCTGTTTCCCACGATCTGCGTACTCCATTGACCGGTATTATTGGTTCTGCTACAACATTGTTGGAAAATGGAGACGAAATTGGTGAAGAAGCAGGCAGAAAAATGCTGACAGATATCCAGCATGATGCGGAATGGCTGGTCCATATGGTGGAAAACCTGCTCTCTGTCACAAGGATCAGCGGCGGTACAACAACCTTGAAAAAACAGGAAGAGATCATAGAAGAAGTCGTCAGCGAAGCTGTTTCCCGTATTCGCAAGCGTTTTCCCGGTTCCTGTATCAATGTAGAGGTGCCTGACGAAGTGATGCTGGTGCCCATGGATGCTACTCTGATCGAACAAGTATTGATCAATTTGATGGAAAACGCCATTCGCCATTCTGGCAGTACCCTGCCGATCAATCTAAAGGTTTCTAAGGAAAAAAGTGGCGCAGTCTTTACCATTTCAGATCATGGCAAAGGGATCGATCCTTCCCGTATTCCTGATATTTTTGATGGGAACTCGCAAAAAGGATCCAGCGATTCCAGCCGTGGCATCGGTATCGGCCTTTCCATCTGCAAATCTATTATTTTAGCCCATGACGGCAATATTTTTGTGAAAAATAATTTGGATGGCGGTGCAAGCTTTTCCTTTGTACTGCCCATGAAAGGAGGCAAAGAATATGCCCAATAAAATCAAAGTAATGATCATCGAAGACGAAGATGCCATCAGCAACTTTATTGCAACGACATTAAAAGCCAATGCTTATGCACCTCTGGTGGCAAAAACAGCCAGCGAAGCCCTTTCTATGATCCCATCCCATTGCCCGGATCTGATCCTACTGGATTTGGGTCTGCCTGATATGGATGGCATTGAGATCCTGAAAAAAATCAGAGAATGGTCATCTGTTCCAGTGATTGTGGTTTCTGCCCGTGGGGAAGAATCTGATAAGGTAGAGGCATTGGATCTTGGTGCAGATGATTATATTTGCAAACCCTTTGGCACATCTGAATTACTGGCACGTATCCGTACAGCTTTGCGCCATAGTGCAAAAAATAACAACGGTACCCCCGCCAGTGATGTCTTCTCTACAAAAGGCCTGACCATTGACTTTGGAAAACGCCAAATAATGGTAGATGGCAAAGAGGTTCATCTGACGCAGATCGAATTCAAGATCGTATCCTTGTTGGCAAAAAGTGCCGGTCGTGTTCTTACATATGATTTTATCATTACAGAACTGTGGGGGCCTTATGCAGTCAAGGATAATCAAATCCTTCGGGTAAATATGGCAAATATCCGCAGAAAACTGGAAAAAAATCCTGCTTCTCCTGAATATATTTTTACAGAAGTCGGTATTGGCTATCGTATGATCGATGAACCTTGAGGATATTGATATGATGAATGGAATTTTTGTAATGCTGGGCGGTGGCATCGGTGCGCTGCTGCGCTACTTGATCAGTTTGATCCCCTGCCGCATGTCCTTTCCTCTCTTAACACTGGTGACCAATATTTTGGGGGCCTTGCTCATTGGTTTTTTGGCAGGCATGATGTTGAATGGAAAAAAGATTTCCAGTCACACGATGTTATTCTGGAAAACCGGTCTTTGCGGTGACTTTACTACCTTTTCCACTTTTTCTTTGGAGGCCTTTCAGCTCTTGGAGGGCGGGCAGCTCTTTGCAGGCGTTCTCTATATCCTGCTGAGCGTGTTTTGCTGTCTGATCGGTATATTTATCGGACATTCTTTGGCAAAAATGATTTGAATACAAGAAAGAGCCTTGATCTCAAAATGATTAAAGGCTCTTTTTTATTTTTTTGCAGCAAAAAAAGATCCCCTTTCATCTTTTCAACAAAAAAAGAGTCCTTAAGGACTCTTTTTTGTTACATCGTTGTTATCTGTTGTCTACTTCATACATATGCGCAATCAGGTCAACAACTTTGTTGGAGTAACCCCATTCGTTGTCGTACCAAGCGATCAGTTTAACAAAGTTATCATCCAGGATGATACCTGCTGTTGCATCGAAGATACATGTGTTGGAATCGCCCAGCATATCGGAGGAAACAACTTCATCTGTTGTATATCTTACGATACCTTTCATGTATGTTTCGGAAGCTTCTTTTACTTTTTCACAAATCTGTTCGTATGTAGCGGGTGTTTTCAGTCTGGCTGTCAGGTCAACTACAGATACATCGTTTGTGGGAACACGGAAGGACATACCTGTCATTTTACCTTTCAGCTCAGGAATTACACGACCTACAGCCTTTGCAGCACCTGTTGTAGAAGGAATGATGTTGTTGAATACGGAACGACCTGTTCTCCAGTCACGGCCAGCACGTGCGTCAACTGCTTTCTGTTTTGCTGTTGCAGAGTGGATTGTACTCATCAGACCTTGTTCGATACCGAAGTTATCGTGCACGATTTTAACCAAGGGTGCCAGACAGTTTGTTGTACAAGATGCATTGGAAACGATGTCCATATCCTTTGTGTATGTTTCGTGGTTTACACCCATAACGAATGTAGGCATGATATCATCTTTGGAAGGTGCTGTCAGGATAACTTTTTTTGCACCGCCGATCTTATGCAGAGCGGCTTTTTCCATTGTGTTGAATGCACCTGTGGATTCAACGATATATTCGGCGCCACATTCTGCCCAGTTAATCAGGGAAGCATCGCTTTCGCTGAATACGTGGATTTTGTGACCATTTACGATGATGCAGTTTTCACCGATCTGGATATCGCCTTCAAAACGACCAAAAATGGAGTCATATTTCAGCTGATATACCATATAGTCCAGTTCTGCATTTCTCAGGTTGATACCGCAAAGCTCAAACTGATCCTGACGCTGCATCAGAACTCTGAATACAACTCTACCGATACGACCAAAACCATTGATGCCAACTTTAATTGCCATAGGATTCTTCCCCTCTCGTATATAAAAATTGGAATGACTAGTTACGTTTACCATATTATTTTACCACAACAAAAGGAAAAAAAACCGTGAATTTTGCAATTTATCATTTTTCAGAAGTCTATACAGGAAAAGATTGGAGAAATGCGACTGCATTTATACAAACTGGTCATTTCTGTGGGACGGAAAACGTCCCTTTCGTGATTCTGGACAAAAAAGTGGGACGTATTTTGTCCTATTTTTCTGCTTGACTTTTTAAAATCATAAAATAAGCCTTAGACTCATAGAATCTAAGGCTATGTTTGCTCTGCAAATTGCTTTCGTCCCAATTATTTTCCTGCTCCTACAAGCAGTTTCAGTGAATATGCTTTCGAAAGCCTTTCTATGCGAAACTTCTAATCATTCGTTGTCAACTTTGTACATGTGTTTAATCAGATCCAGCACTTTATTGGAGTAACCCCATTCGTTGTCGTACCAGCAAACCAGTTTTACAAAATGATCGTTCAGGGCGATACCGGCTTTTGCATCGAAAATAGAAGTATGAGGGTCTGTCAGGAAGTCTGTAGAAACCACATCATCTTCTGTATAATCCATAATGCCCTTCATTTCATTTTCGCAGGCTTTTTTGATGGTTGCTTTGATCTCATCATAAGTTGCGGGTTTTTCCAGACGGCAGGTCAAATCAACTACAGATACGTCTACAGTAGGAACACGGAAGGACATACCTGTCAGCTTGCCAGCCAGCGCAGGGATAACTTTGCCTACTGCCTTTGCAGCGCCTGTGCTGGAAGGAATGATATTTGTAGCAGCTGCACGACCGCCTCTCCAGTCTTTTCTGGAAGGGCCGTCTACTGTTTTCTGCGTTGCTGTGATGGAGTGTACTGTTGTCATCAGACCTTCCACGATACCAAAGTTATCATTGATCACTTTAGCCAGAGGTGCCAGACAGTTTGTTGTACAGGATGCGTTGGATACGATCTTCATATCTTTTGTATATGTTTCATGATTAACACCCATTACGAACATAGGCGCATCTGCAGAAGGCGCAGAGATAATAACTTTTTTTGCGCCGCCTTCAAAGTGCTGTGCAGCCTTTTCCATTGTGGTAAACAAACCTGTAGATTCCAGGACATATTCAACGCCTGCATCTTTCCAAGGAATATCTTTGGGGTCCATGCAGTTATAAACAATCACTTCATGACCATTTGCAATCAGTTTGCCGTCTTTTTCTTCCAGCTGACCATGGAAACGACCATGGGCAGAGTCGTATTTCAGCATATAGATCATGTAATCCACATCAATGAAAGGGTCATTGACTGCAACGATATTCATATCGCCCCGTTCCAGTGCTGCACGGAAAAACAGACGACCGATTCTACCAAAACCATTAATACCAACTTTAGCCATAAAAAATTCCTCCTCAAAATGTGATTCTATTGCGTGGGACATTTTTTATCTATCGGCATCAAAAACGTCCTATCACCCATAGTATACCACAAAATCTTATTTACACAACAAAAAAATAGAAAAAACTGCCTATTTTCCGAAAAAGTACATGGATAAAAGTTTTGGCGAAAGAAATAGATGCAAATTGTTGCTTTTCTCCCGCCAAACACTTGGATTTTCGGAATAACTGCTAACAGTTTTTCCTGTTTTTCATTTTTTATTCAAACTCAATATTCATCGATGTGGATCAAATCGATGATGCTCAGCGTCAGCAGGGCTGCAGAAACTGCCAGAGATACTGCGCTTACAACCAAACGAGATACTTTCATGTTTTCCCCTCCTCTGGAAAATAGTTGCTTTTCACTTGGAATTATTTTATCATGTTAACCAGTAGTTGTAAAATGAATTCGCAAAATTTTCATGTTAAGGATGTGTTTTTATGATATTTATTGGTGGGATCGCCCAAGGCAGAAAAGACTTTGATTTCTTTCGCCAAACGATGATCTGCAAAAAATGCGGACGCTACAGCAGTATTTCTGTTTTTATGGTTTATACCTATTTCAGTTTTTTCTTCATCCCCCTTTTCAAGTGGGGCAAAAAATATTACGCTGTTTCCAATTGCTGTAATACCGTTTATGCCATCGATCAGGAGATGGGACGCTCTATCGAACGGGGAGAAACTGTGACACTGCGGGAAGAAGATTTAACGATCGTTGGGATGGACAGCAGCAGAACCAACAACTGCCCCAACTGCGGATATCTTTTGACTCCCGAATATGAATACTGCCCCAAGTGTGGCAGAAAGCTATAAAAGACAAAGGAGGAACGGATATGTATTTTGAAAAAAAGCTGAAAAAAATGATGAAAAACGAAATCAGCCTGGACATCAGCGGTGATATCTCTTATCAAACCGGCGGCACACGTTTCGGCGGTGTACCGGATGTACCGAAAGACTTTGTTTGGCCTGTTTTTGAAACAGCCACTTTTTATGACGATGAAATCAAAAATCGTCCCCTGCATTTCCTCGCTCAATTCAACTGTGCGGAATTAGCAGAATATAATAAGGATAATCTCTTGCCTAAAACAGGGCTGCTCTCCTTTTTCCATATAACGACTGCTGAATGTTGGGGCTTTGATCCAAAGGACAAGGGCTGTGCAAAGGTCTATTAGTTTGAGGATGTATCTTCCCTTTCTGCCGCAGAGCTTCCTGCAGATTTACCAAAAGAATACTGCTTTCCCCAGGTAGGAATCAAGCTAAACGCAAAAAACTCCTTTCCGGATTGGGCCGATTTTGAACTGAAGGAAAGTGAACTCGTCGATGAATATGACCAATTCTATGAAGAAAAAGCCATGATGGGCTATGATTTGCCCGAAATCTCTTCGAAGCTTCTGGGCTGGCCTGATATCATTCAAAATAATATGACTACAGAATGTGAATTGGTAAGCAAAGGCTATGATCTGGGCGGTCTTTGGGAAGATGTTCCTATAGAAGAACGGGAGTCTGCCAAAAAGAATTCTTTAGACCAGTGGCTGCTTCTATTCCAGCTAGACACGATTACACATAAAGAATTTGAGTTGATGTTTGGTGACTGCGGAAGAATTTATTTCTATATCCGCAAGGAAGATTTGCACGCCCGCCGCTTTGACCGTGTTTGGCTGATCTTGCAGTGTTACTGAATTTCTGCATAAAACCCAGAAAAGACAGGAAAAGATAGCTTGTTCATTTTTTCCTGTCTTTTTGAATTTGGGCTCATTCCAATGCTTCCCGCATCTGGGACAGCACCCGCTTTTCGATACGGGAGACCTGTACCTGAGAGATGCCGATGCACTTTGCCACATCTGATTGTGTCCTGTCCTGAAAATATCGCATGGTAATGATCTGTCTCTCTTTCGCATCCAGATGCTCTAAGGCTTCCATTAAGGAAAGCCGTTCCATCATTTTTTCATTTTCAGTGGTATCTGCCAGTTTATCGATCAGTTGCAGCGGTGTATCTCCGCCATTTCCTCCCTGAGCGGCATAGAGACTTTCCACTTCTCGCCCCGATTCCAATGCCAAGAGCAGTTCTTCTTTTTCCACTTCCAGCATGTTTGCCATTTCTTGCAAAGTCAATTCATTGTTTTCCTCTTTTAATGCTTTTTCCTGCAGTTTTTTCGCACGATAAGAAAGTTCCTTCAGACTGCGGCTGACCTTCACCGTCCCGTCATCCCTGAGAAACCGTTTGATCTCGCCCATAATCATGGGAACTGCGTATGTGGAAAATTTTACGTCATAGCTAAAGTCGAATTTTTCGATACATTTCAGAAGGCCGATGGCACCGATCTGATATAAGTCCTCCTGCTCTCCACGGCCGTTAAAACGCCGTACAACGCTCCAGATGAGACCGGAATTTTCCTGCAGCAATTGGTCTTTGGCTGCTGCATCCCCTGCCTGGGCCCTTCTGATGCACTCATAGATATGCTCCATGGAATCACTCCTTTGCAAGGGTCTTTTCCATGAAGATGCGGGTACCTTCCCCTACGATGCTTTCGATGCGGACATTTTCCATAAAGGTTTCCATAATGGTAAAGCCCATGCCGGAACGTTCCATCTCAGGCTTGGAGGTATAAAGAGGCTCTCGCGCCTGTTCTACGTTTTCGATCCCCTTGCCTTTATCTGCCACCTCTATGTAAATATGCTTTCCCACATAACCGCAGAATAGCTCCACTATGCCCGTTTTGTTTTCATACCCATGGATGATGGCATTTGTGACCGCTTCGGAAACAGCTGTTTTTACATCTGTCAGTTCGGAAATGGTGGGGTCTAATTGTGTCAGAAAGCCTGCGGCAAACAAACGGGCAAAGCTTTCATTTTCCGATTTTGCGCTGAAAAAAACGCGGGCTTCATTATCAAACTGCATCACTTTCCCTCCCTTCTGCATAGGCAATGGCTTCGTTCAGGGTCGGGAAAGATGGTAGTAAACGGGATAACCCCGAAAGACGAATGATTTCCTCTATTTTTTCGTTGGGACAGGCAATGGCGATGCGTCCGCCCAAAGACTGAATCTGTTTGTATCTCCCGATCATTACGCCGATACCAGAACTATCCATGAAAGTGACCTCCTGAAAGCCAAAGATAATGTTTCGTCCGCCCATTTGTTCCAGGGCACTTTCCGTCTGACGACGCAGTTCTGCAGCAGTATGATGGTCGATCTCTCCTGATATTTGTATGATGAGTGTTTTATTTTTCCGTTTGAATTTCAGTTCCATAAAAAATTCCTCCTTTTCCAAAATAATACCTGATAAAATACCTGTTTTTTGTCTCTTTCCACCGCAACTTCCTGCCTTCTTCGACACACCTGAAGGATTTTGGACACAAAATCTTTCATTCAGACACGCACAAATAGCAAATCTTTCCCATAAAATAAAATATCCCCTTGATCGGAGGTGTACTCCGTGCTTTTGTTTTTGCTATGTATCCCCTGCTGCTGTGCTTTTGCTTCCTCAGGCTCCTTTCCAAAACCATTATCCAAGGAAGAGGAGCAGCGTTTTCTTCTGCAATTCAAAAATGGTACCGACGAAGAGAAAGAAGCCGCTAAACAGGAATTGATCTTGCACAATCTGCGGCTGGTCGCCCATATCGCTAAGAAATATAATAATATCCAAAAAGATTCGGAAGAACTGATTTCTATCGGTATCGTTGGGCTGATCAAAGCAATTCTATCTTATGACAATGAAAAAAGCATACGCTTGGCTACGTATGCTTCTCGTTGTATCGAAAATGAAATTTTGATGTCTTTGCGGTTTTCGAAAAAATTCCAAAATGATATTTCCCTGCATGAACCCATCGGTACAGACCGAGATGGCAACGAAATCGTCATGCTAGATGTCATCAACAGCGATACCCCTGATTTTGCCGACCAGTTGGATCTTTCCCTGCAATCTCAGAAAATGCTAAAAGCCATACAGGAAAAGCTTTCTGAACGAGAGCAGATCGTAGTCACACTGCGCTATGGTCTATGGAATCTGGATGAACTGACCCAGCAGGAAATTGCGGAAAGGCTAGGTATCTCCCGTTCCTATGTTTCCCGCATCGAAAAAAAGGCATTGAAAAAACTCAATGCCGCATTAAACGAATAACAGGGCTTTGCCCTGCTACATACCCTTTTTCTTTTCCCTTCAAAAAAAGAAAGCAGACCTGAAACCAGGCCCACTCAGCTTTTCTTATTTAAAATGACTACCATCCGCAATGACGCGCAATGCATTTTTCAATGCGGCAACTTCCTCTTCTGTAAAACATTTCAAAACTTCTTCGTTTACTTCATCAATGATCTTTGTAATAGGCTCCTGCAGCTGTTTGCCTTTTTCCGTAGGAACGACACGAACCTCTCTTCTGTCCTCCCGATTGATCACACGGTCGATAAGGCCTTTTTTTTGCATTCTGTCCAATACGCCGGAAATTGTAGAAGTTTCCAGGCAAAGGATCTCGGAAATCTGTTTTGGTGTCGCAAATTCCTTCTGCCACAAACAACTCAGCACGCCATACTGAGATGGTGTCAGATCATATTCGGAAAGTTTTCCATTCAAATACTGGAAAACCGTATGCTGTGAAGTTGTCAGCAAGTAGTTGATACATTGTGTCAATTCCATAGTTTTACCATTCTTTCATTAGGATACTTCTAGGATATCTTTATTTCGACAGAAAATCAAGCTTTTTATTTTGTATCTGTGGGAATTTTGCGAAGCATATCGAATTTTTTCACAGGTCTATCGAATTTTACCTTCAAAATCTCCTGGGGATGAGGAGCGGAATCCACCTGTTCTCCTGCTTCATTAACGATCTCGGTAACGACCATGGAGAAAGAATCGCCTTTGGCAGGCATTACTTCGATCTCTTCCCCAACAGAGAATTTATTTCTCTGCTCCACAACAGCAAAGCCTGTATTTTCATCCCAATTTTCCTGCACCATACCGATGAAATCGTATTCACGGATATAGGAGTTGTTTGTATATACCTGCTGGTTGCCGTCGGGCTTGCCATAGTAGAAGGCGGTTGTGTATTCTCTGTGGCTCGCTTTGGAAACCTCTGACAGATAGTAAGGCAGACGTTCCTCATAGAGCTTCGGGTCTGTGTAATAATCATCGATGGCCTGACGATAGGCTTTTACCACTGTGCCAACGTAAAAAGGTGTTTTCATACGGCCTTCGATTTTCAGGCTGTAGATACCCGCTTGATCGATATCGGGGATATGCTCGATCATGCAGAGGTCTTTGGAGTTATAGATATAAGTCCCTCTTTCATTTTCTTCGATAGGCATATATTCGCCGGGTCTGGTTTCTTCCACCAGATGATATTTCCAACGGCAGGGGTGGGCACAAGCCCCTTTATTGGCATCTCTGCCTGCCAGATAGTTGCTCAGCAGGCATCTGCCGGAATAGGAAATACACATTGCCCCATGGACGAAGGCTTCGATCTCCATGTCCTCAGGAATGCTGTCCCGAATCTGTCTGATTTCTTTCATGGAAAGCTCACGGGCAACCACCACACGTCTGGCACCAAGCTGGTACCACATTTGTGCGGATTTGTAGTTGGTGTTGTTTGCCTGAGTGGAAACATGGATCTCCATATTAGGAACAGCTTCCTTTGCAACGGAAAACACACCCAAATCAGAGATAATGAGGGCATCTACACCGATGGCTTCCACTTCTTTGAAATATTCTGCCATGCCCTCAAAATCGGGGTTATGGGCAAAAATATTGGCTGTCACATATACCTTAACGCCATGGTCATGGGCAAATTGCACCCCTTCCGCCATGGTATCCATATCAAAGTTTTTTGCTTTGGCTCTGAGACCATAAGCCTCGCCGCCAATATATACTGCGTCTGCGCCGTAAAGTACAGCGATTTTCAGTTTTTCCAGATCACCGGCAGGTGCCAGCAATTCCAGTTTCTTTTTATTCTCCATCATCCGTTTCTCCTTTTGTTTCAACTTCCGGTTCTTTCCATTCGATCTCTTTTTTCTTATAGCACAGAGCAACACCATCACCGATAGGGATGATGGAAGTTTCCAATGCATCGTTGTGGGTGATCTCCCACAGGAAATTCCGCAGTCTTTTATGGATAGTACGCTGTCTGCGGGGCACACTGAAGCGGGTCTGAGCGATGGTGCCGCCCTGCAGAACATCATCTACGATCAGCAGGCCACCCACAGGCAAAAGCCGCAGGCAATGGGGCAGGAACGCCTGATACTGCCCTTTCGCCGCATCCATAAAAATGACATCATAGGGACCTTCCAGAGTAGGCAGGATATCCGCCGCATCCCCTTCCAGAATTTTGATCTTATCTTCCAGTCCCATGCGTTTGATATTCACACGGGCATCTTTCAGCATCACTTCATATCGATCAATGGTCGTTACCGTACCTTCTTCCGGCAAATAGCGGCACATCAGCCCTGCGGAAAAGGCAACGGCTGTACCGATCTCCAAAATATTTTTCGGCTTCTGCATGGTCAGCAGAACGCTCAAAAGGCGAGCCACTTCGGGGGGCACGATCGGAACCTCCGCCGCCATGGCTTCCTTCTGAATCTCTCCCAGCACACCACCATACATGGGCTGCACCGTACGCAGATAGGCATTCATTGTATCATCAGTTACATAGTTCATTTTCTTTTCTCCTATTTTCTATCACTGTGTACTAGCGTTATATGCTTTCTTCGCCGCCAGGAATTCGTCATAAGTTTCACAGTAAACATGGTTATCTTTGCCTGCTGCTTCTACTACATAGTACAGATAGTTATTATCTTCCGGATAAAGGGCTGCCTTGAAGGAGGATTCCCCGGGGTTAGAAATAGGCCCCAACGGTAAGCCCTGATTTTTTCTTGTATTATAAGGAGAATCTGTATTCAGATCTTCCTGTGTCAATTCACCGGCGTTTTTCCCAACAGCATACAATACTGTGGCATCGATACCAAGAGACATTTCCTTTTTCAAACGGTTGTAGATGACACCGGCGGCTTTGGGTCTTTCATCGGCAACTTTGATTTCTTTTTCGATCATAGAAGCGATAGTCACGATCTCATCCAAAGAGTATTCGCTTTCTTCAACAACCTTCTGATACTCTTTCGTATACATTTTATCAAAGCGAGCCAGCATTGCATTGATGATATCATGAGCTGTCATGCTTTCGTGCAGGAAATAGGTATCGGGGAAGAGATACCCTTCCAGTTTATATTCTCTGTCGGGCAAGTCTTTCAGGAAATCGTAATCGAATGTGCCATTGTTGCATTCATTGATAAACTCTTCTGCCGTACAGATTTCCGTTTCCGCAACCTTTGCGGCAATCTGCTGCACATTATACCCTTCGGGAATGGTAATTTTCAGATTTGCCGCTACCTTGCCGCTTTGCAGCAGCTCCATGATCTGGCGTTTTGTCAGACCTGTATCCACTTCATAGGTGCCATGCTTATAGGTGCCGTCAAATCCTTCCAGCTTACTGGTCATCTTGAAGCCAAAAACGCTATGGATAAGCTTATTCTCTTTCAGTATCTTGGCAATTTCATCTGTGCCTGCACCTTCAGGAATAGTGATGGAAACCGTTTCTCCGCTCAGTTCTACTTCTTCTGTAGGCGGATTCATAAGGTGATTCATAAATGTAAAGGAAATCAGCCCCACGATCAGAGCCAACAACAGAATGATCAACCCTTTTGCAAAACCGGTCAGATGACGTTTCTTCCGATGCTTACTCTTTCTTTGGGGGGCAGAGGAATGGTTTCTGCTTTCTTTGGCAGGGCGTCCCTCTCTGGGAGAATGTTCCTCTCTGGCAAGACGTTCTCTGCGTGTTTCTTCGTGATAGGCTTCCCTTGTTTCTCTGGAAAATTCAGCCCGTGTGTCGGCTGTCTGCTGTTCATATTCCGTAAAACCGTTTTGTTCCTGAACAGGCTCTTCTCTTTTCGGAATACTTGTCTGTTTATGAGAACTACGCAAAGGCTGACGTTCTTCTCTGACAGGATATCTTGTATTCCCATCTATGGTATAGCTTTCTCTCCGAGGATATTTGGTTTCGGAGTATTCATTTTCTCTATCGAATCTATCATCCATATGTGATGCTCCTTTCTTCATTCCATCATATTATTATACATTTTTCTCCTTTATCCTACAACCTTTTCTTACAATATAAAAGAATTCAACTTTTTCTTTTTCATTTTTCTTAAGATTATTGCAGAAATTCTTAGCTTTGCTATAATTAAAAAATGGGAAAAAATTGAGAGGAGAATTTCCGTGAATTATCAAGAGTGTATCCATTATTTAGAAAAAGAAGTCGGCTTTGGTTCTGTACCTGGGCTGGAACGTATAGAATTACTTTGTGAAAAGCTGGGAAACCCCGAACAGAGGCTTCCTATTATTCATATTGCAGGGACCAACGGGAAAGGTTCTGCTGTTGCCATGCTTGCCTCCATCCTGAAAGAAGCAGGATACCGCGTCGGAACGTATACCTCCCCCCATTTGGAACGCTATAACGAACGTTTTCTCATAAATGATGTGGAAATCTCCGATGGTGATTTTGCTAAAGAGATCACTTTGATGAAGGAAATCTGCGAGGAACTGTCAGCAGAGGGCAAGCCCGTGCCTACCCTTTTTGAGATCGTCACCGGTGCGGCATTTCATTATTTCTCCGAACAGAAGGTGGATATATTGGTTTTAGAGGTCGGACTTGGAGGCAAATATGATGCTACAAACGTCGTACCCGCCCCTCTCCTTTCTCTCAT
>JAETUG010000031.1 GCA_021768705.1 Bacillota bacterium | reverse complement strand
ATTTTGCATCCGAAGAAGAAACGACTCCGTATCAGTCCGCGTACCGGGATTTTATCAATTCCGTATTTTCGGCGAAGGATGGATGGTATTGTTTCCACCCCATTTCGAAATCGGCTTTGCTTTTTAAAATCTTCGGTACTGCGTTCCCTCTGCTGTTTCGCCCTCTGGTTCGATTTTGATGATACCGTTTTCCTGCTTACACGTTTGAACATCTTAGGATGACACTTCTCTTTATGTGGGCAATCCTGGCACTGGCTCTTTTGGAAAGAAATGGTACACTGGCCGGTTCCCTGGTTATAGCTGCAGCTTTTCGGTTCATGCCCGCCGGGGCATTTGATAACTTTCCTGCCATCTTCGCTGAATTCAAAATCAGCTATGATGTCCTCGGCTTCCCGCCCTGTAAGGTTTGTGGTGACAAGGCGTACATTTTTTTCGGCAGCCAGTTCTTCATTTTGCATACCGCTGTAGGCACCATCCGTCACAATCGTTGCTGTTTCAGCCTGTTTTTCCATGCCACCGAGGGTCTCTTTCAGAAACTGGCTGTCACTGTGGATGTTTTGCTCATACTGGTAATCCTCAATAATGCTCCCGTTTTTGCCGGATGCCTCTATGACATTTGCCACGTACCCCCGGTGTTGTCTCCCGGCTTTTTCGCGGTATGTCGCATCCGGGTCAGCAGGGTTCTGCAGAATGGTCGCATCCATGCCGCCGTCTTCTTTGGTACGTAGGCGGTAGGTTCCATCTTCCCTTTGCACGGCCTGCTCTTTCAGCACACGCAGAAGAAGCTGGCAGCTGCTGGAATCATCATAATCTGCCCCGCAAAGTTCTTTCAATGCGGCCGCATCCTTTAGGACAGCCTCTATCTTTGCGGAAGTTTCCTCACTGTGGTTGTGGTATATGACACGGTTCCTGTCATCCGCTTCTGTGTAATGCCGCAGATGTTCAGGGATCTCACGGGTTTTTGCCATTTCTTTTGCGAGGTTTGCCACGCAGGTGTAGAGCAGTTCCAGACGCCCCATCCGCTTGATATTGGAAGCAACCATCAGGCTGTCCATCCGTTTCAGGCTGCTGTCGATCCTCATCAACTCCGCCATTTCCGATGACAGGGAAGTGATGGTTTCATGAAGGAGATCCACACCTTGCTCTGTTTCATATGCGGCGCACCTTGCGCGGAAACGGCTGAGTGTTCTGTCGCTGAGCGGCTGTTCTGCAAAAGACGTTGTGTGGAGGGCATACTGAAACCGGATGTCGAACATCAGGGATTCCAACAATTCATCATCTGAAAGATTTGTCAGTTCCTTGATCAGAAGTGCACCGATCTGGACATTAACAGGCGTGTTTGGGCGTGAATCCTTATCGCTGTATAAGACAGCATACGGGATTTCATCGATCTTGGGAAAAATAAATTCTGCAAAATATTTCGCCCATGACCTGTCAAGGAATTTCTTTTCCCTTTCAGTCAATGTGTTTAATGGATCAAACAGGGAAAGCTGTTGTTCTTCTAATCGATTTTGGACAAAGGACATAAGATGGCCTCCAATCATTCTTACTGTTTCCATTATACCTGAAATGAATGGAAAATACAGTATTTTACAACAATATATTCAGTTTTCAAAGAACAGTTATCGTTCAAAAAGGATGTACCTTTTGACACCTAAATCATGCTATTATTTCTATCCCAAAAGAGAAAAGCATCCGTATGATTATTTCCATAAGAATCAATGACGTTAGATCCAACATCCACATGGCTCTTTGTCATGACCCACTGTTTTGATAATGATGCCTGTT
>JAETUG010000030.1 GCA_021768705.1 Bacillota bacterium | reverse complement strand
TTCTCTACCATCGGTACAAACGCAATTCTGGTTGCTCTGGGTCAGGCATTCTTCTCTCTGTCCCTTGGTATGGGCGTAATGATTACATACGCTTCCTACCTGTCCAGCGAAGATAACCTGGTTTCCAATACCGGTATCGTCTGCGTACTGGATACATGCGTAGCTCTGTTCGCAGGCTTCATGATCATCCCCGCTGTATTCGCTACAGGCATCGACCCTGGTATGGGCGGCGGCTTTGCCTTCGCAACACTGGCAGGCGTATTCCAGGCAATCCCCGGCGGTACACTGTTTGGTCTGCTGTTCTACTTCCTGCTGTTCTTCGCAGCTGTAACATCCTCCACATCCATTCTGGAAGGTACGGTCGCATTCCTGGTTGAAGAAAAAGGTATCGCAAGAAACAAAGCTCTGGTTGGTACAGCTATTATCCTGTTCATCATCGGTGTATTCTACACACTGTCTCAGGCTTACATGAACATCAAAGGTATCTGGATTTCCAAGAACGGTCTGGAATACCCTATCTTCGGCGACTTCCTGGAATACCTGACAGACAGACTGCTGCTGCCTCTGGGCGCATTCTTCTCTGTACTGTTTGTTGGTTGGGTATGGGGTCCCGACAATGCCATCGAAGAAGCTACTTCCAACGGCAAGTACAAATTCTCACTGGGTCCTGTATGGAAGTTCCTGGTTAAATATGTAGCACCTATCGCTATCATCTGTATCATCGTAGCAGGTATGGTATTCGGTATGTCCATTTCCTAATCAGAAACAGTTTTCCAAAAAACAACAAAGTTTATCTTTGCATAAGAGATTGTGCAACAAGGTCGGAGGCTCCCCCTCCGACCTTCTTTTTTTTCCATTCCTTTGGCATTTTTCTACTTTGAAATGCCAATTTTTTATTGTTTTTTATTCATGTCATACAATCGACCTCCATATTTTTTCTTTGTGTTAAGAGAAACACTCCTAAATCTTAACGGGATTTTTATAGATATTTACATGGTTTTACGCTATCCTTATTTTAGGATATATATGGAAATTGTTGGAAGCTCATACAAATTCTTCTTGTTCTGGAATGTAATATCCATAACACGTCAGACAAACTGCAGGAGGGAACAGTTTTGTGTGCTGTAAGAAGAAGGCAATCATTATTCCACATATCCTTCCAATTCTTTTCCTATCCTCGGAAACAATCAGATTTCCGTCTTATTGTTCTTTTGTAAAGGAGGTATACTTATGTCTACAACTGAAAATCGCGTTGAGTTTGGTTCCAAGCTAGGCTTTATCCTGTCCGCTGCCGGTTCTGCAGTTGGTCTGGGCAACATCTGGAAATTCCCCGGCAAAGCGTACAACTGCGGCGGCGGCGCTTTCCTGATCGTTTACATCCTGATGGTTGCTCTGATCGGTACAACTGTTATGCTGGCTGAATTCACAATCGGTCGTAAAACACACAAAAACGCCATCGGTGCTTTCCGTGAAATCAACGAAAAATGGTCCTTTGCAGGTGGTCTCGGTATCCTGACCGGTTTCATCATCCTGTGCTACTATTGCCAGGTTGGTGGTTGGACGATGAAGTACATCTTTGCTTACATCGTTGAAGCAAAGACTGTATATGCTGATCCCATGGCTTACTTCCTTGGCATGCTGGGTGCGAATGGTTTCCCTCTGCAGGGTGCTATTATCTTTCCCCTGATCTTCCTGTTCCTGACAGCTTTCATCATCAGCCACGGTACTGCTGGTATTGAAAAAATGTCCAAGATCCTGATGCCTCTGCTGTTCGTGCTGCTGATCGGTCTGATGATCCGTTCCTGCACACTGCCCGGTGCTGACGAAGGTCTGAAATACATGCTGCATGTAGACTTCTCTACCATCGGTAC
>JAETUG010000008.1 GCA_021768705.1 Bacillota bacterium | reverse complement strand
CTAGCGCACTGAGTTGTGCGGATGTGGCGGAACTGGCAGACGCGCTAGATTCAGGTTCTAGTGGGCATTGCGCCCGTGCAGGTTCAAGTCCTGTCATCCGCAGTAATGCGGAAAAACCATCGACAAATTGTCGGTGGTTTTCTTTTTTTCTAAAATGATTCATCTGAAATCATCCAGCCTCAGACTTTTCATCAATCTGGGGCTTTTTCTATGGGTAAAAAAAGATATGGAAAAGATAGAAAAAAAGTTGGAAAAGTCTTGCAATTTCATAGAAAAGTGCTATGATATCATGAAATACTATTTGAAAAGGAGGGCACTTATGCATTTGGAATATTTGGAAAAAGAGATTCCCTGGGGCAATGCCCCTTATCCTCCCGATTTGCAGGCGGAGATTTTGCAAGGGAAACGGGGCAGGCTGTTGGTCACCATCTACCGTGCGGGCGGGGCAGGCACCCATCCTACGGTTCTGCTGAACCACGGGTTCCCCGGTATCGAGAAAAACTTTGACTTGGCACAGGCTCTGCGCCGTGTGGGGTTTCATGTATTGACCTATCATTACAGCGGCAGCTGGGGCAGCGATGGGGCATATTCTTATGCAAATGATCTAGAGGACGGGGAGACTCTTCTGGAATTTATCAAAAGCAATGAAACTTATGGCTTTGATAAAGAGAAGCTTTTTTTGGTGGGGCATAGTGTGGGCGGTTTTGTGACGGCCCATCTGCTGGCAAGGCATCAGGAATGTAAGGGTGGCGTTTTGCTGACTCCCTGCGATTTGGGTGGCGTCGTCTCCTTCCCGAAGGATACGATAGCAAAAAAGCTGTTGATGGAGATTTTTGAAAACGGTCCCCATTGGCTGAATGGGACATCCCCCCAAGCGTTGTTGGAGGAGGTTTCCGGCCATCAGGCGGAATATCGCATCGCTTCCTTGGCGGAAAAGTTGGCGGACAGACCTGTTTTTTGCCTTGGCGCAGCCCATGATGAATCCTGTCCTCCCGAAGCCCATTGCCTGCCTTGGGTGGAAAAACTGCGGAAGATGGGCGGAAATGTGGTCTATGAAACATTGGAAACAGACCATTCCTTCAGCGATGTCAGATTGACCATGATAGAAAAAGTAGCAAAATTTCTGGTGGAACAAGTGGAGAAATAAAAAAACCCATCAGATTTTTCTGGTGGGTTTTCGTCGATTTTTAGTGTGTGATGATCTCCACGCCGTCCTCTGTCACAGCAACGGTGTATTCCCACTGGGCAGACAGGGAACCATCCTCTGTATAGATCGTCCAGCCGTTTTCTTCATCCTGGAAGAAATCTTCTTCCCCTTCGTTCACCATAGGTTCGATGGTGAATACCATACCGGGCACCAGCAGCATGCCTGTGCCTCTTTTGCCGATGTGGCAGACATAGGGATCTTCATGGAAGTCGTTGCCGACACCATGACCGCCGATATCACGGAGAACAGTGTAGCCGTGTTTATAAACATATTCGCTGATGACTGCGCCGATATCCCCCAGACGCCCCCAGGGCTTCACTTCTTTCAGAGCAAGATCGACGGATTCTTTTGTCACTTCCACCAGCTTTCTTGCTTCGTCGCTGACTTCGCCAATCAGGAACATACGGGAAGCGTCGGCATAGTAGCCATCCAGGATGGTGGTTACGTCAACATTGATGATATCGCCGTCCTTCAGGATTTCATTTTTATCAGGAATACCATGACAGATAACGTCGTTTACAGAGGTGCAGACACTTTTGGGGAAGCCCTGATAGTTCAGGGGTGCGGGGATGCCGCCGTGTTCGATGGTGTAGTTATGCACCAGTGTGTTGATATCGTCTGTGGACATGCCGGCTTTGATATTTGCCGCTACCATATCCAGAATTTCCGTGTTCAGCTTGCCGGCTTTGCGGATGCCTTCCAGCTGTTCCTGAGTCTTGATGAGCTTATGGCTGGGAACGGGGACACGTTTTAATTTATATGCCGTCAACTTTTCATCAAATGCTGCATGACATGCTTTGTATTTTTTCCCGCTGCCGCACCAGCAGGGATCATTTCTACCGATTTTCATAGTATTTCTCCTTTTCTGCTGCAATGTATACACTACAGGGATAATGGTAGCACAAAAAAAGAGAAGGTACAAGATTTTTTGGCTGTTGGACTGTACAGATTGAGAATTTATGTTAAACTATTGGATATAAAATTTGGAAACGGAGGCTAAAATGATGGCTAAGATTTATAAAAGTGTAGAAGAACTTATTGGCAAGACACCATTGCTGGAACTGACACATCTGGAACAGAAAATGGGACTGAACGCAAATCTGCTGGCAAAGGTGGAAGCTTTGAACCCCGGCGGCAGCGCAAAGGACAGAGTGGCAAAGCGCATGGTGGAGGATGCGGAAAAAGCAGGCATCCTGAAAGAAGGAGCTACTATCATCGAACCCACCAGCGGCAATACAGGCATTGGTCTGGCGGTCATGGCGGCAGCGAGGGGCTATCGTGCCATCATCGTCATGCCCGATACCATGAGTATGGAACGCAGACTGCTGATGACTGCCTTTGGTGCGGAACTGGTGCTGACAGAAGGGGCAAAGGGCATGGCAGGTGCCATCGAAAAGGCAGAAGAGCTGGCGAAGGAGATCCCCAATTCCTTTATTCCAGGTCAGTTTGATAACCCTTCCAACCCTGCGGCCCATTACGATACTACAGGCCCTGAAATCTGGGAAGATACCGATGGCAAAGTAGATATTTTCGTGGCGGGTATCGGCACAGGCGGCACATTGACTGGTGTAGGCAGATATTTGAAGGAAAAGAACCCTAACGTGAAGATCATTGGCGTGGAACCTGCATCCTCTCCCTTGCTGACAAAGGGTACAGCAGGCCCCCACGGATTACAGGGCATCGGTGCAAATTTTGTCCCTTCCATCCTGGACACGGAATTGTATGATGAAGTGCTGACAGTGACAGAGGAAGAAGCCTATGAAGCAGGCAGAGCCCTTGCCAGAAAGGAAGGCTTGCTGGCAGGCATTTCCGCCGGTGCGGCTGTCCATGCGGCGGCAGAGGTGGCAAAACGTCCCGAAAACGCAGGAAAGACCGTTGTGGTGCTTCTGCCTGATACAGGGGACAGATATCTTTCCACACCTATGTTCCAGGGATGATGATGGGAGAACAGCGGCGGTTTATCCAGATCACGGCGGCATTGACCATGCTCATCGACCATATCGGTATTATCTTTTTTCCACAGATGGTGGGGTTTCGTGCCATCGGGCGGCTCTCTTTCCCCCTTTTTGCCTTTGGCATTGCAGAAGGGGTCGCCTGTACCCGTAATTTTTGGAACTATTTTGGGCGCATCCTACTGACAGCCATCCTTTCTCAGCCTATTTATATGCTGACCTTCGGACTGCGGCAGGGGAATCCCCTGTTTATGCTGGCATGGGGGGCGGCAGCCCTCTATTTCTGGCAGAAAGGGGAAAAAGCCGTGGCAGCAGTGCTGCTCATTGGCTCCTATTGGGCGGATATGAGTTATGGCTGGTATGGGGTCTGGACGATTTTCTTTTTCGGATTTTATCGGGAAAGGGAATCCCTTTGTTTCTATGGTCAACTGCTGTTGAATGTGCTCTATGGTTTCACCAAAAAGGCTTGGATACAGGTGCTTTCCCTGTTTTCTTTCGCTTTTCTGGATGGAAAATGGCGTATCAAAGCCCTGAGCCGCAGGCTCCCCAGATATTTCTTCTATGTCTTTTATCCCCTGCATTTGCTGGTGCTTTGGGGAATCAAAATGGCAATATAAAAAACCACTCTGCAAAATGTTGAAGATGCAGAGTGGTTTTTTTATGCGGTTTGATCTTTACGGATGCGGAAAAATGCCCGCAGCACCACGGCAACGATTGGCCCCAGAATCAGACCGAATACGCCGACGCATTTGAACCCGAAATACATAGAAAACAAAGTCAGCAGGGGGTGCAGACCGATCTGCGTCCCCAAAATCTTGGGCTGCAAAATCTGCCGCATGATCTGGATGATGCCATACAGTGCCAGATATCCGATAGCCAGGAAGGTATTCCCCATCATCAAATGGATGACAGCCCCGGGCCAGAGGATAAAGCCGCTGCCAAAGAAGGGCAGGGAATCGATGATGGCAATGAGAACGCTCAGCAGCAGGGCGTGGGGCGATTTCATCAGCAGCATGCCGATGATGGTGATAGTAAAGGTAAAGCCCATCAGGATGATCTGCGTTTTTACATAACCCCAGACGGAAGCCTTCAGTTCCTGCTTTGTGGTATGGATGGAAAGCCCCAGCAGAGGTGCAACGTGATCCAGATATACTTTGCGGATCAGGTCTCTGTCCTTGGTAAAGAAATAAGCAGAGATCAATGCCACAAAGAACCCCAGAAAGAAGCTGGAAACTCCCCCCAGCTTGCTGGTCGCACTGCCTGTAGGCAGCAGGGAAAGCAATATGCTGGAAGTGTCATTCTGAAATTCCCGAAAAGCCTCCTGCAATGCCAGAGGCAATTTTTCCCGAAAGGCATCGAACTGTGCCCAGAAATCCTGCAGTCGTTTTTCTACGATATCCATATAATAAGGAAAATTATCAGAGATATGTCGGATTCTATCTACGATGCTTGTCCCGGACCAGAAGCCAAGAAGTCCCAATAGGGCGAACAGCAGCAGGATGCCCAACAGGGCGCTGATGCCCCGAGGGATATGGAGTTTTTGCAGCCGATCCGCCAAGGGATTGAACAACAGGCTTAGCAGCCAGCCGATGAGGAATGGCAGAAAAATACCAAATAGATAGCGGAAAAACAGGAAGCAGAGCAGCACTGCCGCAAAAAGCAATAACATATCATGGATGACCTGTTTATTTTTTTCATAGAATGTCCACATAAGGCTTACCTCCCTTTTCTTTCATTATAATACGATTTTTGAGAGAGAAAACCATTTTTTCGAAAATTAAGGGAAATGAAAGAAAAGGAGAAAGACAGAAATAAATCCTGCCTTACTCCGGAAGAGGGCTTATTTCAGTTTTTTGATGAGGTCTACCATTTCTATGGCGGAAACGGCAGCATCATAGCCTTTATTCCCTGCCTTTGTGCCTGCCCGTTCCACTGCCTGTTCGATGTTTTCGGTAGTTACCACGCCAAACATGACAGGTACGCCGGTTTCCAGAGAAACATGAGCAATGCCTTTGGATACTTCGTTACAGACATAATCATAGTGGCTGGTAGCACCACGGATGACTGCGCCCAGGCAGATGACAGCATCATATTTGCCGGACTGCGCCATTTGTTTTGCAGCAGTGGGGATTTCGAAAGCACCGGGTACCCATGCCAGTGTGATATCATCTTCCTTTGCACCATGGCGCAGCAGGGCATCCTCCGCACCGCCGATGAGCTTGCTGACGATGAATTCATTGAATCTTGCGGCAACGATGCCGAATTTCATGTCGTTTGCGATCAGTTTTCCTTCGATTTTATGCATAGTGATTTCCTCCTTTGAAAGCCGTTGTTTCTGAAATGCTCTTTATTCAAAAATATGGGAGAAGATATGTCCCATTTTCTGCTGTTTGGTACGCAGGTAAAATTCATCATACTGCTGAGGGGTGATCTCGATAGGCACCCGTTCTACGATCTCTACGCCAAAGCCATCCAGACCATAAATCTTATCGGGGTTGTTGGTCAGCAAGCGCAGTTCTTTTGCACCCAAGTCCTGCAAAATCTGTGCGCCGATCCAATATTCCCGCAGGTCGGGAGCAAAGCCCAGATCCAGATTGGCTTCCACAGTATCTCTGCCCTTTTCCTGCAGTTCATAGGCCTTTAGTTTATTGATGAGCCCGATGCCCCTGCCTTCCTGACGCATATATAACAGGATGCCTCTGCCTTCTTTTTCGATCTGCTGCATAGCGGCGGAAAGCTGGGGACCGCAGTCGCAGCGGCAGGAACCGAATACATCCCCAGTCAAGCATTCGGAATGGACACGGCACAGCAGGTCTTTTCCATCACCGATATCGCCCTTTACCAGAGCCACATGATGCTCCCCTGTGATATCGTTCACATAGCCGCAGATCTTAAATTCACCATAAGCGGTAGGCAGCTTTGCCTCTGCTTCTTTGCGGACATGCTTATCATGGCGGCGGCAATAATCCTGCAGATCCTTGATGGTGATGACCTTTATGTTCCATTCCGTGGCTTTTTCCAGCAGCTCGGAGGTACGCATCATGGTGCCGTCCTCCCGCATGATCTCGCAGCAAAGACCGCATTCGTCCAAGCCTGCCAGTCTGCACAGATCAACGGTGGCTTCTGTATGTCCATTCCGCACCAGCACACCGCCTTTTCTTGCCACCAGAGGGAAAACATGACCGGGGCGGCGCAAATCCTCGGGCTTTGTGGCGGGGTCTACGCACATACGGCAGGTATAGCCTCTTTCTTCGGCGGAAATGCCTGTGGTGGTATTCACATGGTCGATGGAAACAGTGAAGGCAGTGCTATGGTTATCTGTATTGACCTTTACCATCTGTTCCAGACCCAGTCTGTCGGCAACAGCGGCAGACATGGGGGTGCAGATGAGCCCCTTGGCTTCCTTTGCCATGAAGTTTACGTTTTCTGTGGTGGCAAACTGAGCGGCACAGATCAGATCGCCTTCGTTTTCTCTGTCAGGGTCATCGATGACCATAAGCAGATGACCTGCCCGCAGTTCTGCCAATGCTTCTTCAATGGTGCTGTATGTATATTCCATGGTTGTTCCTCCTTCTCAAGCTTAAAATCCGTTTTCCTGCAAAAAGGAAAGGGTCAGTCCGCTTTTTTTCTCCTCCGGCGGAGGGGTCATGAAGCGGCGGATATATTTAGCGATAACGTCTGTTTCCAGATTGACGGGATCGCCTGTTTTTTTCTCTAACAATATGGTTTTTGCCCCAGTGTGGGGAATGATGGAAACGGTGAAATGCTCTGCATCTACGGAAACCACCGTCAGGCTGACGCCATCAATGGCGATGGAGCCTTTCTCTACGATCTCATACAAAATAGCGGGGGCTGCGGCGATGGTCAGCACTATGGCGTTGCCTTCCTGTTTTTTCCGGGCGAGGGTACCTGTGCCGTCCACATGGCCTGCCACAATATGTCCACCGAAGCGTCCGTCTGCT
The DNA here is from genome assembly GCA_021768705.1 of Bacillota bacterium. Classification (GTDB taxonomy): domain Bacteria; phylum Bacillota; class Clostridia; order Lachnospirales; family Anaerotignaceae; genus Anaerotignum_A. The sequence goes on along the minus strand of JAETUG010000008.1, from coordinate 85,514 downwards.
GCCATGGCCCGTTCCAGATTGACAGAGTCCCCCTGCCGCAATGCGCCCAGATCGCTGCGTCTGAGGGTCTCTGCCATAACATCGGCGGTGAAGCCATCCTTTTGCAGGGTCGTCACCGTCAGGCAGACGCCATTGACGGCAATGCTGTCGCCGATTTTTGTCCCTGGCAGGATATCCTTACAGGCAATGGCGATGCTGCCCCATTCCGCACCGGATACCACTCGGCGGACAGAGCCGATTTCTTCGATCAATCCTGTAAACATGGCTTTCCTCCTTCCAAAACGTCATATTCCAGCAATAAATCCTCCCCAAAGGTCTGCAGTCCTGATTGCTTCAGCAGGAATGCATCGGCAGGCAGGGAAACACCCGTGCCGCCCACAGGGGTTTTGGCACTGCCGCCGCCGAAAATCTTCGGGGCGATATAGGCGTAAACCTTTTGCGCCAGCCTTTCCTCCAAAAGGCTGAAATGGATTTGACCGCCGCCTTCCGCCAGAACGCTGTCGATCTCCACCTTTGCCAGCTTTTCCATGAGGGGGCGGAGGGCAACGTGTCCCTTTCGTTGGGGCATCTGCCAAAGGGTGATGCCGCAGGCTTCCAAAGCGGCGATTTTTTCTGCATCGCCCTCAACATAGGCCACAATGGTTTGGATATCCTTGGCAGTTTTGCAGATTTGGCTTTCCAAGGGCAGGCGCAGATGGCTGTCACAGATGATGCGGACAGGGTCTCTGCCGTTTTCCATACGGCAGTTCAGGAGGGGATCATCGGCAAGGACGGTGCCGATGCCTACCAGAATCCCACGATAGCGGTGGCGCAGAGTATGGACATGGGCTCTTGCCTCCTCGCCTGTGATCCATTGGGAGGCCCCCGTGACCGTGGCGATCTTTCCATCAGCGGTCATGGCATATTTTACAGCCACATAAGGCATTTTTTGGGTGATATAGTGAAAAAAGATGGGGTTCAGTGTGTCACATTCTTCCCGCAGGTAATCCTCGATGACCTCTATGCCATGGGAGCGCAGGAGGGCGGCTCCTTTGCCGCTGACCTTGGGATTGGGGTCTCTGGAACCGATGATGACCCGGCGGATGTCCTTTTCCAAAATGATTTCCGTACAGGGTGGGGTGCGCCCCTGATGGCAGCAGGGTTCTAAGGTGACATACAGGTCTGCCCCTGCGGGGTCTTCTGTACAGTTGGCAAAAGCGTTTCGCTCCGCATGGAGACCGCCGCAGTGGGCATGATAGCCTTCGCCGATGATCCGACCGTCCTTGACGATGACAGCTCCAACCAAAGGATTGGGATTGGTATAGCCGAGACCGTTTTTCGCCAGTTGGATGGCACGGCGCATATAAGATTTGTTACACATGGGGATATCATCCTTTCCATCAGGGTAGAAAGGCATAGAAAAAAGAGGGGGTCTGTTTTCGAAAAAAGGTTTGCTAAAGGTGCGGACAGCTGAAAAGGAGCTGCCGCAGAAATAAAAAAGCCTGTATGCGCCAAAGGCTCATACAGGGCATAGAAAACAGATAGAGAGACCGCAACATATAATTTTTCCATAAGCAAAAAACTACGCAAAAAAACTGCCACAGCTTTCCAAAGTTCTCTTCTTCCATCCAGACTATACTGTCGGTTTTGGAATCTCACCAAATCCTGCGCTTTCACGCTCGCGGACTTTACCGCCGATCGGGAATTTCACCCTGCCCTGAAGAGTTCGATATTTTTTTTACAAGGATAGTATAGCATTATTTTTCGAAAAAGCAAGAAAAACTTTTTTTGTGGAAAAACGGCATTATTTGTAAGAAAAATCTATAAAAAAATGGGAACATACTATGTTTTCCATGATAGGACAGGAATTTCTCAATTCGTAAAAGGTTTCCCCTTTTTCGACAAAAGCCGCATTTTTTTGTGGAAGTTGGCGATTGCTTCTTTGTTCTGAATAGTGTACAATATACACAATGAATGTATACAGTATAGAAAAAACGGGGGATCACACCGTGAGAGAAATACGACTCAAGGCAAGAGCAAAAATCAATTTAACACTGGATGTGACAGGCAAGCGGGAGGATGGCTATCATCTTCTGGAAACCATTATGCAGACCGTGGCTTTGTATGACGGCATCTACATGAAGAAGCTTGAAAAGCCTGGGATCAAGCTGAAAACCAACCTGTCTTGGCTGCCTGCCGATGAACGCAATCTGGCATGGAAGGCGGCAAACCTGATGCGGGAAACCTTTGGCATCGAAGACGGTGTATTCATCGAGATCGATAAGCGGATTCCTGTTGCAGCGGGGTTGGCCGGCGGCAGTACAGACTGCGCCGCTGTTCTGGTTGGCATGAACCGATTGTTCGACCTGCATCTTTCCCAGAGGGAACTGGAAGAACTGGCAGGCAGGTTGGGTTCCGATATCCCTTACTGCGTGCGCCGGGGAACGGTGCTGTGCGAGGGCGTAGGCGAGATTTTGACCAATGTGGAATATCCCTGTCCTGATTGCTATGTGGTGCTGGCAAAACTGCCCGTAAGCGTTTCCACTGTCTCTGTGTATAAGGGGCTGCGCTGGCAGGAAGTACAGGAACACCCGAATACCGAGGCAATGCTTAAAGCCATGGAAGAGAAAGATGTGGCGAAGATGGGCAAACTGCTCTGCAATGTGCTGGAGACAGTGACGATCCCGATGCATCCCAAGATTGCAAAAATCAAAGAACGCTTGATGGAATTAGGGGCGGAAGGTGCCCTGATGAGCGGCAGCGGTCCCACTGTATTTGCCCTTTTTACGGAAAGGGAAAAAGCAAGAAAAGCAGCTGCTCTGGTGAAGAGAGAATTTGCCCTGAAGGATTCTGTGGCAACAAGGATTTATCAGGTACAGAGAGAGTTGAGAGGAGAACATAAAAATGGCTGATACAAAATTTAATATCAATACAAATGAATACCTGCCTTTGAGAGATGTTGTATTCAATACCCTGCGGGATGCGATCCTGACAGGCAAGCTGGTTCCCGGCGAAAGACTGATGGAAAACCAGCTGGCAGAAAAACTGGGCGTAAGCCGTACACCCGTCCGCGAAGCCCTGCGTATGCTGGAACTGGAAAATTTGGTAGAACTGGTTCCCAGAAAGGGTGCCCAGGTTCTGGATATGGGGGAAAAAGATATCGTCAATATCCTGGAGATCAGAAGTGCCCTGGAAGGCTTGGCAACTTCCCTGGCCTGCAAAAAAATGTCCAAGGAAACACTGCAGCAGCTGAAAAATATGGAGGTGGATTTCGAACGTGCCGTAGCGGAAAATGACGTAGAACGTTTTGTTGATATCGATGAAGATTTCCATGATTTGATCTTCGAAGCAACAGAAAACGACAAGCTGGTTCAAATGTTCAGAAACCTGCGGATCCAGTTGTATCGCTATAGAATGGCACAGGCAAAAAATGACACATCCATGTCTACCATCGTTGCCCATCATAGAAGCATTATCCGTGCCATCGAAAACCGCGACAGCGAGGAAGGCGCATCCATTGCACAGGGCCATATCAAATATCAGGCAGATTCCATTCTGCGTTTCGTAAGAAATAAATAAGAAAAAATCAGCCCCTCTTAGAGGAGTCCCGATCAGAAAACAAAACCGAAAGAAATGCTTGAAATCAAAATTTCTTTCGGTTTTTCTATTTGACAAAACTTACAGTTTTGTTACGGGGAAAGTTTCTTCTGCCTTTTGCTTGCAATCTTTTTGTCGATAGCATAAAATAAGATGGAAACATGATTGTCATTTTTTGAAGAATAAGGGGGGAATCCCGTTGGCAGATAGCAATACATTGTTCCCGAAACGAGAAAATCGTGTGCCCTATGGCGGTGGTAAGCCTGTCAGAAGCGGCAGGGAAAACAGAAAAAAAAGAAAGAATCAGAGTGAACCGCAGAAAAAGCGTGCCAGAAAAAGCGGCGGCAAAAAGCTGAATCGCAACCTGCTTTATCTCATCGGTATCGTGGCGATTTTGTTTATCGTATTTCTGTTTGTGCGGAAAAATGGCTCTGCTGTTTTCATTGCGGAAGAGCAGGTAGGCATTTTGGAGAGCAGAAAGGTGACAGCGGAAGAACTGACCACCACATTGGAAAGTCAGCTGAAAAGCATCGTTGGCTCCAATGTGAAGATCAATGAAGAGATCAAGGTGGAGGGCATCCATATTGGCTCCAAGAATCAAAAAGATGTTTGCACCATGGAACATCTGCTGCCGAAAATGCGAAATATGGTGACCTATAAAGTGGAGGCGGCGATCATCACCGTAGATGGCGGCAAAACAGTGATCCTGGCCAATAAAGAAGCGGCAGAAGCTGTGCTGAAGCAAGTGCAGACAGACCTGATGCCGGAAGGCGGCGTTGCGGAGGATGCAGAAATTGGCTGGCAGGAAAAAGTGGAGATCGTCAATGAATTTGTAGAATCTACGGAAATCCTGGAGCAGGAGGATGCGGTGGCTGTTTTGGAATCTACCACGGAAGCGACCCAGAGCTATACGGTTCAGTCGGGGGATGCGCCATATTTGATCGCCAGTGAATTCAAGACAACGGTGGAAAAGCTTATTGAATTGAATTCCGGTGCAGATATTACCAAGGGTATTCGGGTCGGTCAGGTCATCAATGTGCCGGTGCAGAAGCCTAAGGTTTCCGTAAAGACTGTGGAAACGCAAGTCTTGACTGCCGTAGAACCAAAAACCTACGAAACGCAGTATGATGATACGAAGCCTTCCAGTTATCAGAAGGTCATCCAGCAGGGGAAAGCCGGTCAGAAGAAGAGCACCATTCAGATCACACGTGTCAATGGCGTAGTCATTGAGGAAAAAGAGGTTTCCAAGGAGATCATTGAGGAGGCTGTGCCTGAAATTATCATGAAAGGCACGCAATGAAAAAATATAGCGAAAAAAATAAGACCGTTCTGAAATTAACCGTTTCGGAACGGTTTTTTTTGTGCTATGATGAATACAAGCGGAGAAAACGGTTTCAGGATATATCTTTGTGAATGACTGCTTGCAGTCGGGGGCAAAGATATGTTATGAAACAGTTTGTGCAGCAGACCTGCCGAAAAAGCACAGCTTGGTGTTTTTGCTGCACGATATATAAAAAGAGGAGGTTTTTCAATGGGTATTTCTTTTTCTCTTCAGGGGGATTTTATCAAAATGGATGAAGTCTTTGCACTGCAGGCAGATGTGGAACGCTGCCACAAGGCTCTCCATGAAAAAACAGGCAAGGGCAATGACTTTGTAGGTTGGGTAGACCTGCCTGAAAATTATGACAAGGAAGAATTCGACCGCATCAAAAAAGCGGCGGAAAAAATCAAAGCCAACAGCGAAGTGCTGATTGTCATTGGTATCGGTGGTTCTTATCTGGGCACAAGAACAGCCCTGGACTTCATCAAAACACCTTACTATAACGAGCTGAAAAAAGATACGCCAGATATCTATTTCGTGGGCAACAACATCAGTTCCGCCTATCTGAATGATATTTTGGCGATTCTGGGAGACAGAGACTTTTCTGTCAACGTCATTTCCAAATCCGGCACTACCACAGAACCTGCTATCGCCTTCCGTATTTTCAAGCAGATGCTGGAACAGAAATATGGCAAGGAAGAAGCGGCAAAACGTATCTTTGCCACAACAGATAAAGCCAGAGGCGCATTGAAGGAGATGTGCAATAAGGAAGGCTATGAAACCTTTGTGATCCCCGATGATGTGGGTGGCCGTTTCTCTGTGCTGACGCCTGTTGGTCTGCTGCCTATGGCAGTTGCCGGCGTGGATTTGGATGCAGTGATGAAAGGGGCACAGGATGCAAGAAAAGCTTACAGCAATCCGGACCTGAAAGAAAATATCTGCTATCAGTATGCCGTTTTGCGCTATCTGTTTTATCAACAGGGGAAAACAGTTGAGATTTTGGCAAACTATGAACCTCACCTGACATCCTTTGGGGAATGGTTCAAGCAGTTGTATGCGGAAAGCGAAGGAAAAGACCATAAGGGTGTATTCCCTGTGGCAGCCAATTTCTCTACAGATCTGCATTCCATCGGGCAGTATATTCAGGATGGGCTGAGATGCTTCTATGAAACAGTGCTTTGGGTAAAAGAACCCAAATCTGCGGCGTTGGTTCCCTTTGATCCACAGGACGGGGACGGTCTGAATTTCCTGGCAGACAAGGAAATTCATTTTGTAAACAGCAAGGCTTTTGCAGGCACAATGCTGGCGCACATGGATGGCGGCGTACCCAATATGGTCATTGAATTGGATAAAATGGACGAATATCACTTTGGCGCATTGGTTTATTTCTTTGAAAAGGCAGTGGGCATCAGCGGGTATCTGCTGGATGTGAACCCCTTTGACCAGCCCGGCGTAGAAGCCTATAAGAGAAATATGTTTGCTCTGTTGGGTAAGCCCGGCTATGAAGACCGCAAAGCGGAATTGGAAGCAAGATTAAAGTAAAAAAACAAATAAGAAAAGCACACAATCAGGCGCATATAAGGGACACTTTCTATGAGAGAGTGTCCCTTATTGCGTTTTAGAGAATCCGTAATGACGGTTGGGTATGATGAAGGAACAAAACAACAAAATACTGTAAGCATTTTTATTTCACAATGAATGAAAATAATGAGCGGAAAGCTAGGCAATACCTATGCAAACGGCTGGATGAGAGCGGATGTGCAGAACGCTGCTGGTATGCCTGTTCCCCGGACCATCACCATCAGGGCAAAATATGGCGCAGACCTGCGGGACGTTTGGCCTGTAGCCAGAGAGGACGAAACTTTCACCTCTCAGGATAACCCGGGCAATCGTGGCACTACTGCAAAGATGATTTCTTGGGCTACGACCGATGGTAAGTATAATGAAAACTCTATGGTGGCTGGTGCTGCTAACTATAATGAGCCTACCATCATGGGTACTTATGCAGCCATGGGCTCTGAGATCATTGCAGACCCGACAAATCCGAATTTGCGGCATAATCTGGTTGCTTACTGGTTTAATGGCGGCATCAGTTATTACCGTAATAACCACTGCTTCGAGATACCGGAGCTGAATGTGACAGGTATGCAGAAGGTTTCTATTTATGATAATGACATAACAGATGCGAAAAACTTCTTGTATCTGGTACCTACGGATAATGCAACCATTCAGAAGTATGGTTTTGATGATTTGATGAAGGTATCTTACCAAGGCGGACAAATCACCTACAATGATCCGAATGGCACACATTATGCGGTACGTGAATATAACGGCAGCTATTATGCTGTAGCCAGACAAGTTGAGACTGTATCCACAAATGCGATTAACAAGCAGAACCCCAGTGCTCGTTTGCACATGACAAGGGTGAACCAGAATGCCGATCATTCTACGCAATATGGTGATGAAGATGGGGTGAACCCGTATATCGGCAGTGCAGACAAACCCTACGATCTGTACTTCTACTACGACAGAAATCTCTACACCATCACCTATATGGTGCCCTCCAATAATATAACGACAGGTAACGAAGTAACACTGGGTACGATCGAATTGCCCTACGGCACATTGGTGACGCAGGATAAGTATGGTTTTAAACTGGGCTATACAGATAAGAACACTAACCAAAAATATAGCTGGATTCCCGCAGCTGAGACTCCTGTTTGCCCCGTCCTCTTAAAAACGGTTATGTTTTCACGGGTTGGTTCAATGCGGATGCGGATGAAAATGGGAATATTACAACCTCTGAAACAGCATTCGACTTTGATAAGGAAGTTACAAGCAATCTGCACGTTGCCGCTAAATGGGTTGCGGCTTCGAATGAGACATTCAGCTACAATGTTTACTATGTAACTGACAAACCTCTTGAAGCTGACAAGAATAAGGATACTGTGAGGATTGACGCAAACGGCAACATCGTTGCAACCGGCGGAACAACCTATTATGTTCTGGGCAAGGATGTAAAAACAGATCAGATGTATGTTGACAACATGGCGCTGAACTTGACAGCAGCGAAGCAGGACGGTTATGTTCCTCGGGATAAGAACCAAATCCTGACACCAGATGCACCTAACCAAGACTACGACGTGATCTTCAAGTATGATCCAATCATCACAGATAGCCACACAGTACGGTTCGTATTGGCAGGCACAGAGGATAATACAAAGGACGTAGTGAAGGATTTTGCTGTAGAAGCCGATCAGACCGTGGTAACACCCAAGTCTGAATTTGCGACAGCATTGAAGAATATGGGCTATGCACTGGTGAATAAGGCTGACGATGGAACTGGTTATGAAGAAGTAACAGGAGCCAAAGATCTGAAATGGATTGATGAGAATGGTGATGCACAGGAGATGAAAGCTTTAGCAGGGGATCAGATTCCAGCTACTATCACCTATTTGGTACAGCCGATTCCTTATACCATCACCTATAAGGTTGCAGATAATGCTCCTACTGGAGCGGCTGATGCTTTGAATGCAGTAACAGCAGCTGCTAATACATCCGTAGGCAATGCAGGCGACAAGAACCCCACTCAGTACACAACGAGAGATGAATTTACCGCAAAGAATCCCGCTCGTGTGCAGGTGGGTGATAAATGGTATGTTTTCTCCCATTGGAGTCTGAAAGGTGATACAACAGCAACTGGCGATGATAAGGATAAAGATCAGTTTACTACACTTAAAGTAGATCAGGGCACTGTCGGTAATCTGGTCTTTGTAGCGAACTGGAAAGAATCTGATGGCACCAGCAGCTTGACTGTTTCCAAGACAGTAGCAGGGAATGCAGGTGAAACAAACAAAGGTTTCCATTTCACCGTTACACTGGATGATAAGACAATCAGCGGAACTTTCGGCGATATGACTTTCACCAATGGCGTAGCAACCTTTACACTGAAGCATGGCGAAAGCAAAACTGCATCTAATCTTCCTGAAGGCATTGGCTACGAAGTAACCGAAGCGAATACAGTTGGTTATACCACAACCGCAACCGGCGATAAGGGAACGATTGCGAAAGATGGAACAGCAACGGCTGCCTTCACGAATACCAAGGGCAGCACCGGCGGCGGTGGCAGCAGCAGCGGCAGTAAGAACAAAAAACCTTCCAAGGTAGATAAGGTTTTGAATACAGCGGATCATTTCCAGTATGTTCAGGGTTATCCTGATGATACAGTAGGTCCCGAAAGAAACATTACCCGTGCGGAAGCGACTGTAATCTTCTTCCGTTTGCTGAATGATTCTGTCAGAACGGAATATCTGGATGCAACGAACGAATTCCCTGATGTAAAGCTGAATGATTGGTTCAATCTGGGCATTTCCACAATGGAAAACGGCGGTTTTGTATCCGGTTATGACGACGGTTTGTTCCGCCCCAACGGTTACATCACCCGTGCGGAACTGGCAACGATCATCTCCAACTTTGATGATCTGGAGCCTGCAACCGAAAATAAATTTGCTGATGTGGATGGACATTGGGCAGAAAGATATATCAATTCTTCTGCAGAAAAAGGCTGGTTAAGTGGCTATGAAGACGGTCTGTTCCGCCCGAATCAGTATATTACAAGAGCGGAAACAATGTCTATGATCAATAGAGTGCTGGATCGCAAAGTAGATGCGGAAGGTCTGCATAAAGATGCGAAACAGTGGATCGATAATCCTGAATATAAATGGTATTATTATACTGTTCTGGAAGCAACAAACCATCATGAATATGAACGTGAGGATGCTTCTGATTTTGAAAACTGGACAGAAATTAAGCCTGATAAGATTTGGGAAAACTAAATAGCAGCCTAAAAAACGGATGAACCTTATGGTTCATCCGTTCTTTCTTTTCGCTCTTGTTTTTCCAGATATTGAATGACTGCTTTATCGCATCTGGATTTTTTCAGCCAGCCGATGAGGAGCATAGCGATACCGATACATTTACCATCTGTTTATCCTCCTTCAATAATGTATCCAGAGAAATTTCAAATAAATCACTGATTGCTACCAGCGTATGCAAGTCGGGATAGCTTTTTTCATTTTCCCAGTTGGATACGGTTTGTCTGGTCACATGGAACAGTTCGCCAAATTTCTCTTGGGATAGTCCTTTTTCCTTACGGATCTGCAATATGGATTTTCCGATACTCATTTCTTTTACCTCCTTAGGGTCATTATCGAAGGATTTTTGCAGAAAGAAAAGCAGTTATACTTTTACAATCCGAAATCGGAGGGGCAAAGATTCTTTGACAAGGCAGGAAACAATGGAATTTCAAGGGGTTCCGTTATTGTTTTTCAGAAAAGCTGTTCCAGCAACGCCTTGCACAGCTTATCATCCAGTTCCAGCAGGCTTTTTTTGCTGTCAGCAAAGGTGAGAGAGACCTTATGATTGCCTTTGACTTCGCTTTCTACTGTATGACCGGTGACCATTTTTTTGTTCAGGACGATCATATTGCCCAGGCTGATGGACAGGACTACCTTTCCGCCGGAAAGCATGATCTTCCCGTCAGCATAATCCCCGGCAATGACTTTATTTTTTGCACCTAAGATACTCATGGAAATTCCTCCTTTTTTGGGGCAGTTTTCTTCTTTATATTATTAAAAATAGCATTTCTGGACGGTTTTGGCAAGATAGACAGAAATGTTTACTTTTCTCGTTTTTTCTTGTATAATTATGACGTTATAGAATAAGATACAGAAGGCTTTCCGAAGGGAGAGGGAAAGAATGGAGAGAAAGATTCTGATTGTTGACGATGAAAAAAATATCGTCGATATCATTGCGTTTAATCTGAAAAAAGAAGGCTATCAGGTCATCAAGGCGGCTGATGGGGAGGAAGGCGTAAAAAAGGCCATGGAAGAAAATCCTGACCTGATTCTGCTGGATATCATGATGCCGAAAATGGATGGCTATGAAGCCTGCAAAAAAATCAGAGAAAAGAAAAATACCCCCATCATCATGCTGACCGCCAGAGCGGAAGAACTGGATAAGGTTCTGGGCCTGGAACTGGGGGCGGATGATTATGTGACAAAGCCTTTTGGTGTCAGAGAACTGATGGCTCGTGTGAAGGCGAACCTGCGGAAATCTGCTTTTCGGGAAGAGCCTGCGGCGGAAGAAAAGCCTGCGGCAGAAGGCAATTTTGGCAGACTGGACTTGAACCCTGACCGCTACGAAGTCCGCAAGGATGGTAAGATCATCGATCTGACTTTGCGGGAATTTGAGCTTTTGAAATTCCTTTCTGCCCAGAAGGGACAGGTATTTTCCAGAGAAACCCTGCTGGAAAAGGTTTGGGGCTATGAATATTTCGGCGATGTGCGCACAGTAGATGTTACCATCCGCCGTCTGCGGGAAAAAATCGAGGATGACCCCGGCAAACCGGTATATATCCTGACCAAAAGAGGCGTTGGCTATTATTTTGATTGCTAAGAAAAGCGAGGGAAAAGCTTTTGCGTAGTATAAAGTGGAAGCTCATTGTGATGTATCTGGGCTTGGTCTTGATCGTAATGATCGTCAGCGGGACCTATATCCTGCTGTCCCTGCGAAATATCGAGATCGACAAATCCAGACAGCAATTAGAGACTTATGCAGAAAAAATCAATGAACAGGTGATCGAGGGCGGCGATTCCGATGAATTTCAGATGAAGCTGCTGCGAACGGTCTCCAATGCCGTAGGGATCCAGGGGAATATTCTGGATGCAGATGGAGAGACACTGGCGTCTACCACTGTGACGGAAGCACCCTATCCCGTTTATACGGATCAGTCCATCATCGCAGCCATGAACGGTATGACTTCTTTTTCTACCCAGAAAAAGAGTACCGATTCCTTTGGGCTTCTGCGGGAATGGATGAGCTATGCGATACCTGTGAAAGCGGGGACCGGCGAAGGGGAGGCCACCTATATCATCTATACCAGACTGGATGCCAGCGATATGCAGACCAGCCTGAACGAAACCACCAATACCATCGTGGCAGCCGTTGCCATTGCCTTGTTTTTGGCGGCTGTCATGGGCTATGTTTTTGCCCAGACCCTGACAGGGCCTATTTTGGCACTGACCAAAGGCGCCAAGAGCATGGCGGAGGGGAATATGAACCAGAGCCTGAAGGTGCGAAGTAGCGACGAGATCGGTCAGCTGACCAGCAGCTTCAACTATATGGCTTCGGAGTTGGCAAAAAATATGACGGAGATTTCCAGAGAAAAGAACCGACTGGAAATTTTGCTCCATAACATGAGCGATGGCGTGATTTCCTTTAGTAAGGACGGCGAACTGATGTTGGCCAATGCGGCTGCGGCAGTGATGCTGGGTGTGGAAAAAATGGAAATGAATTTCACGGAATTTATCCGTGCTTACGATATCAGCTCTTCTGTTTATCTGGATATGGGGAACGAACCTTCCAAGAAGGTTATTTTCCCTGTGGGTAAGCAGTTCATCAATGCCAATTTCTCCCCTTATTACGATAAGAACGGGGAAGTGGAAGGTCTGGTCGTTGTGCTGCAGGATATTACAGAGCAGAAAAAACTGGATGATATGCGGAAAGAATTTGTGGCAAATGTTTCTCACGAGCTGAGAACGCCCCTGACCACAGTAAAGAGTTATACAGAAACATTGATCGAAGGTGCCATCGAGGATAAAGAGATTGCCATGGATTTCCTTGGAATCATCGACAGCGAAGCAGACCGTATGGCCTTTTTGGTTCGTGACCTGCTGCAGCTGACTCGCTTCGATAACAAACAGGTGCGTCTGGATATTACAGAGATCGAAATGAATGATTTCCTGAATATGACCGTCCGCCAGAATAAGATTCATGCGGAGGCCAAGTGGCAGCAGCTGTCCTTCGAGCCTTATGAACATATGGTAGTGATCCATGGGGACAGAGACCGTGTAGGTCAGGTGGTCAATAATATCGTGACAAACGCCATCAAATATAGTTTGGAGCAAGCCACCATCCGTATTTTTATCACAGAGGATGAGCAGTATTACAAGATTCATGTGAAGGATACAGGCATGGGTATTTCCAGAGAGGATTTGCCTCGTATTTTTGAACGTTTCTATCGTGTGGATAAAGCCCGCAGCCGTGCCATGGGCGGCACCGGCCTTGGCCTTGCCATTGCCAAGGAGATCATGGAAAGCCACGGCGGCAAGCTGACGGCAGAAAGTGAATATGGCAAGGGAACGACCATGACCATGTGGTTCCCGAAGGAACGTCCCATCCTCAATTATGGGCGAGAAGAAAGCAACACATAAAACAGTTGGAAGACTCGGATTCCAAGGGGAATCTTTACCGCTGGTTCCCTGTTGGAAAACATTGTTAGAGAACTGTAAGGGTGTTGTAACATAATTGTAACCTTCATGCGTTATACTTGTAGTAGGTGAAGAGAAATTGTGATGGGGCTTTAGCAATGTTTTTCTGAAGCACAAAAAAATGACAGCAATAAGGAGGTGACAGGCTATGAAAGCATACAAAAAGAAACTGGTCGGCTTGATTTTGGCGGCAGTGTTCTGTTTTTCTCCTGTCAGCGTCTTTGCTGCGGAAGCCCCTGTAACGATTACCAGCGGGCTGGATATGGAAAGTGAAGAGATCGAATGTACCTTTGATGAAAGCCGTATCCTTTATGGCGAAGCACAGCCCGGTGCCAAGATTACCTTTACCATCTCCAAATTGGATCGCTTCGGTAAAATGGAGGAATGTGATACACATACCATTACTGTAGGGTCTTTGGGTCTGTTCAGTACGACCCTTCCTTTGGAAAAAGGAAACAACTATATCACAATGACTGTGGAGGGGGAAGAAGGTACTACAGAAGTGGTCGTAAAGCGCATCCCCCAGACAGTGAAAAGCCAGCTGCAGCGGATGATCGCTCTGCCTGGCCTGAATGCGACTTTAAGATGAGAAACCAAACATCAAATTGAATAGAAAAAGCGGTGGGATCAAATGAAATTATACAAAATTATGAATTTTGTCATTGTTGCTTTGGTCATAACTGCGATTTATCAGACAGAAGAGTTATGGCTGGAAGGAACAAACGGCCATAACTTTTTTTATGCCCTGACAAACTATTTTACTTCCGATAAACAGGAAGCCGACGGGGATGTTCTCCTTGCCACCCGATATGCCGTTGGGGAGGGCGAAGGCACGTTTTCTGTCTATTATCCCGATGAAGTGGGGAATAGTGCCATGCTGGATTTGGCAAATAGGGCTTTAGGGGAGATTTTATCCCAAAAAGAAACAGTACCTCAAAAAAGCACAGCAGATTGGAAGGAGATCCTCGCCAATCGCTGCATCGTCATGCAGTATGACTTTATGATCGCTTCAGAGGAATATCTGGAAAATTATAAAGAATTGAAAACCAATCAGAAGCTGGAACAGTTCGATTATATTACTATCGTGCCGGCAAAAAGAAGCGGAGAAGAAAGCCAGGCATATTTTGTCAATTCCGAGACCAATGAATGCGTTTTGTTCCGTGGAGAAGGCGGCGGAGCTTCCACTACGCTGTATGAAGCGCTGACGACGGAAGACAGCGATATGCTTTATGTTTCCACAGGTCAGAGGACCAGTGCCTCTGTTTTGTGGCGCAATATGTTCTTGCCCCAGTGGGCAAGGCTGCCCTATCAATATGCGGCACTGGAAAGAGAATTTGTTTTTGAAAAGGACGGCGAACCCAGCCGTGCTACCCTGGAAAATACCGTGAAAAATTTCTTCCGCAATTTTTCCGTGGACTGGAGCGAGCGAAATGAAGACGGTATCTATACCTTTAGTGACAGCGAAACAGTAGTCAAATATTATCCGGAAGAAAAGGTTTTGGAGTATTACAACTACGAAAACTATGCCGGAGATGCACGGACAGGGCTTTTGGAAGGCTATCAGATCTGCTGCAATTTCCTGAAAAACGATAACTCTCTGCAAACGGATATTTATCTGGCGGATATCGAACGTACCATCAATAATGAAGTCATCTATTATTTTGATTATGTGGTGGATGACCTGCCGGTAAATCTGTCCCAGTCCCTCAGGGATCGTATCGGTTCGCCCCATGCGATTGAGGTGACCCTGAGAAATCAGGCGGTCAAGGAATATCGTCGTTATGCGGTGAATTTCAGACAGATGGCAGAAAAGAATGAGCGGATCAATGTGCAGTTTATCGATGCGCTGGATGATGCAAACAAGACTTATAAAGCCGTTGTGGAGGAGAAGGATATCACCGATGTAAAAAATATCTCTCTGGGTTATCATGTAGACCTGACGGGCAGCATGCGCCTAAAATGGTTTGTAACACTGTATGATTATACCTTTGTGGTAGATACAGATCAGGAAAAGGAACTGACCGGTGTAGCTGCCGGGGAATGATTTGAGAAAGGAGGATGTGCATGGAATGGGGGAACGCAAAGAAGTTCGTCATCATCCTGTTGGTGCTGATCAACGTGGTGCTGGCGGGGCTCAATTATCAGCAAAGACAGGGAAATACCATGACTGCGGCCCAGGAACGTGCCATCTTTGAGGTTCTTTCTCAAAACGGCATCACCATGTATACAGACCTGCTGACGGAACATTCGCCTATGTCCCGATTGGCGGTGGAGATCCCTTCTTATAACAAAGAGACCTTGGAGCGTTTGTTCTTTGGCAGTGAAAAAACAACAGTTACTGCCAAAGGCGATCAGACCATTTACCGGGGGCAGGATGCCATGTTGGTGCTGAAAGGTGCCTGTGGTTATTGGGAAAAAGGAAATATCGCCATGGGAAAGGAAGGTCTGACCCGTGGAGAGGCACAGCGTATTGCGGAAAAATTTATGGATGGGACAGAGCATTTCTTCGGCACCTATGGAGAGCCTATTGTGATAGAGGAGGCAGAGGGCTTCCGTGTGAATTTCTATGGCGTGTATAAACGGGAAAATGTGTTTTCCAATTATTTCTCTCTGCTGGTGACCCAGGATGGTATCCGTAAGATCACATTTAACTATTGTCCTGTAAGGGGCTACAATGGAGAAAAACAGGATATTAGCTATTCCGATGAAGCATTGCTGACCTTTATGCGGGAATGGAAAAAGGACGAAACCAAAAAAGGGGAAGCTACCATCTATCGGATCGAGCTGGGCTATGACCAGATGGAAAGCAGTTCGGCAGATATGGCTGTCATTTCTTTGGAGCCTTGCTATCGCATTTATCTGATGGATGAGACCGAGCCTTATATCGTCAATGCTTATACCTGCCAGATCGTAAACAAATAAAAAAGGAAAAGAAAAGAGTCTGAAAGGGCTCTTTTTTTGTATGAAAAAAGCCCCTTTGCAAAGCAAGGGGCAAAAGCGGATGACGGGAGTCGAACCCGCCTCTAAAGCTTGGGAAGCTTTCATTCTACCGATAAACTACATCCGCAGGATACGAAGTCCTTTCTTCGACTTCATTCTTCCAGTGCTATTATTATACTATCATCCGCTCTTTCTGTAAAGCCTGATTTTTGATCAAAAATTTTCCTCTATTTGACAATTTTTCGTTCACTTTCTTATTTCTTGCGAGACTTACTTTTCTTTCTGCGGGCATACTACTTTCAGCAAATTTTTTAGGATGCGAGGGATGCGGGATGGAAAAATTTATTGTTGAGGGAACGGGCGAAGGTTTGCGGGGCAATGTGAAGATCAGCGGGTCAAAAAATGCTGTTTTGCCCATATTGGCAGCGTGTTTACTGACCCCGGAGGTTTGTGAGATCCGCAATGTGCCGCCTCTTTCCGATGTGCAGTATATGGCGAAACTGCTGCAGGAATTGGGGGCGCAGGTGTTTTTCGATGAGGAAAAGGAAATCATGCGAGTGCAGGCGGCGGAAATCTCCAGTGTGGAGGGCTTATATGAGATGGCACGGAAGATGCGTGCTTCTTTTCTGGTGGCTGGGGCGTTGCTAGGGCGGTGCGGTTGTGCCCGTCTGCCTTTGCCCGGTGGCTGTCAGATCGGAAGCAGACCCATCGATCTCCATTTGAAGGGCTTTCAGGTCATGGGGGCGAAGAATAAACAGGAGCATGGGGTGGTGGAACTGCAGGTAAAAAATCTCAAGGGCGGCGAGATCTATCTGGATTTTCCCAGCGTGGGAGCCACGGAAAATATCCTGTTGGCGGCGGCATTGGCAAAGGGAGAAACCGTCATTGAAAATGCGGCGGCAGAACCGGAGATCTGCGATCTGGCGGATTTTCTGCGGGAGATGGGAGCCCATGTGGAGGGAGATGGCACCGATACCATTACCATCCAAGGTGTCAAAGAACTCCATGGTGCTACCCATACTGTCATTCCCGACCGCATCGAAGCAGGCACATTTATGACAGCGGCAGCCATCACCGGGGGAGATATCCTTTTGGAAAATGTGCAGGAGGAACACCTGAGGCCTGTCATTGCAAAGCTGGCAGAGTGCAACGTAAAAACGGAAATGACAGAGGAGGGGCTGCGGGTCTATCGCAAAGGAAAGCTCCATCCCGTACAGGTCAAGACCATGCCCTTTCCCGGTTTTCCCACAGATATGCAGGCACCTTTTATGAGCCTGATGACGGTGGCAAAGGGGACCAGTGTTATCACGGAAACGGTCTTTGAAAATCGCTTTATCCATGCGGGAGAGCTGCAGCGGATGGGGGCGGATATCAAAATAGACAGCCGCAGTGCCGTTATCGAGGGAGTGGATACCCTGACAGGAACAAAGGTAAAGGCAACAGACCTGCGGGCGGGGGCGGCACTGATCCTTTCCGCCTTGGCGGCAAAGGGCGAAACAGAGATCAGCGATATTTACCATATCGAACGGGGCTATCATAAGATCGATGAAAAGCTGCGTGCCATCGGTGCCCATATCCGCAAGGAAAACAAGGAAAATGAATGAAGGGGAGAAATACCGGGGATTTTTCGTTTTTTTGGGAAGGCTTGGCTCGAAGGATATTTCAAAATCTTTCCTTTCTCTCTCTTTCTTTAATTTACAAAACGTTTACAATTCGTTTCAAATTTGCATATATTTTCATGCTAAACTGTAAGCTGTGGAAGGGAATTCCCTTCCGCAAAGGAATACAATGAAAGTGTAGTGGGAAACAAGAAAGAGAGTTGGATCGATTATGGATATGAAAAATCAAAGGAGGCCATTGATGTATTATTGGCTCATCGTCCTTTTGGTGATGGGCTTCATCAATATGTTCTTCTTGCCCAATATTGCAAAAAATGCCGTAGAACAGGTCAATTATGATGTGTTTCTGACGGAGATGCAGGAAAAAAATATCTCTCAGGCGGAAATCAACGAAGATGTGATCTATTTTTTCCTGAAAGAGGAACCTGCGGAGGAAGGTCAGACCCAGATCTTTGCCCAGCAGACCCCGAAGGTCTATTCCACCGTTCGTATGGATGACCCTCAGTTGGTAGAACGGCTGTATGCGGCGGGGGCATCCTTTGGAGAAGTGAAACCCAAAGAAGTATCGCCATGGATCAGCAGCATCATTATGTTTGTGGTTTTCTTCCTGCTGTGGCAGTTTGTCATGAAAAAAGCCATGAGCAAAATGGGCGGTATGGGCGGCAATGCCATGTCCTTCGGGAAGGCGAATGCAAAAATATACGTTAAAGCCCAGACAGGAAAGACCTTTAAGGATGTTGCGGGGCAGGATGAGGCAAAGGAAGCCCTGAACGAGATCGTGGATTTCCTGCATAACCCCCAGAAATATACGGAGGTGGGGGCGAAGATGCCTAAGGGTGCCCTGTTGGTGGGCCCTCCCGGTACAGGTAAAACCTTGCTGGCGCAGGCGGTTGCCGGGGAAGCCAATGTACCTTTCTTCTCCATTTCCGGTTCCGAATTTGTAGAAATGTTCGTGGGTATGGGGGCGGCGAAGGTTCGTGATCTGTTCAAGCAGGCCAACGAAAAAGCCCCTTGTATCGTATTCATTGATGAAATTGATACCATCGGGAAAAAACGTGACGGCAACGGCATGGGTGGGAATGATGAACGGGAACAGACCTTGAACCAGTTGCTGACAGAAATGGACGGCTTCGATGGGCAGAAGGGCGTTGTCATTCTGGCTGCCACCAATAGACCGGAAACCTTGGATAAAGCCTTGCTGCGTCCCGGTCGTTTTGACAGAAGGATTCCTGTGGAGCTGCCTGACCTGAAAGGCAGAGAAGCCATCCTGAAAGTCCATGCGGAAAAGATCAAAATGGAAGATACTATTGATTTTGATGCCATTGCCAGAGCAACCTCCGGCGCATCGGGGGCAGAACTGGCGAATATCATAAACGAGGCTGCCCTGCGGGCGGTGCGTATGGGGCGTACAAAGGTGAACCAGAACGACCTGATGGAAAGTGTGGAAGTGATTCTGGCGGGTTATCAGCGGAAGGGCGCAGTGATCTCTCCCGAAGAAAAGCAGATCATTGCTTACCATGAGGTGGGTCACGCTCTGGTAGCGGCAAAACAGAAAAATTCCGCACCTGTGCAGAAGATCACCATTATCCCCAGAACTAGCGGTGCCTTGGGCTATACTCTGCAGGTGGATGAAGGGGAAAAATTCCTGATGAACAAAGAAGAGATTTTCAATAAAATCGCTACATTTACTGGGGGACGTGTGGCGGAAGAACTGAAGTTTGGCTCTATTACAACGGGTGCCTCTAACGATATTGAGCAGGCCACACGCCTTGCCAGAGGAATGATCACTCGTTTTGGTATGAGTGAAGAATTTGGTATGGTGGCACTGGAAACAGTGACCAATCAGTATCTGGGCGGGGATACTTCCCTGGCTTGCTCCAATGAAACTGCGGCAAAGATCGATGCCGCTGTCATCACAGTGGTGAAACAGGCTCATGATAAAGCAATGGATATTATCCGGGAAAATATGGGGAAATTGGACGAGATCGCCGGATATTTGCTTGAGAAAGAAACGATCACTGGGGAAGAGTTTATGGAAATTTTGAACCGAGAAGAAACAGAATAAGAAAAATTGCGAAAAGCGGAGCCTGTATGGCTTCGCTTTTTGTCGAGAAACGGGACTGGACAATTTGAAACCGAAACTGTAAAATAAATAGAAAGTATTATATGGCAAGAAAGAAGGGCTTTTATGTCCGTTCATAATATCCAGTATGAAGGCATTGAAATTGAATATGAACTGACCCGCAAAAATGTGAAGTATATCAATCTTCGGGTGAATAAATATGGCAAGGTAGTTGTTTCTGCCGGAAAAAATGTACCGTTTGAGGTCATTGATGAATTTGTCCAGTCCAAGGCGTTCTGGATCATCACCCACTTGGCGGAGATCGAAAAGATCAAAAATGGATTGCCCGATGGCAGCCTGTATGATGGGAAAACAGTCTATTATCTGGGGAACCCCTATCGTCTGGTGCTGGAAAGGGGCGAGAGTCGCATTTTTATAGAGGGGGATACTATCTGCCTATATTCTCTGAAGATGAACGATGCTATACTGAAGGAAGCATATCTCTCCTGGCTGAAAACATGTGCAGAAAAAAAATTTGAAGAAATTATGGATAGAATATATCCAATCGTGAAAGAATATCATATAGCAAGACCGGAGATCAAAATTCGTAATATGAAAAGTATCTGGGGCAGTTGTACTACTACGGGAAAATCTATCCGATTGAACTTGCAGCTGATGAAGGCAGAGGAGGAGTGCATCGAGCAGGTCATCCTCCATGAATTGCTTCACTTCCGTTATCCCAATCATGGCAAATCCTTCTATGATCTGATGGATCAGTTGATGCCCGATTGGAAGGAGCGGAAGGAAAAACTAGATACAAAATTCAAAGACGGCATCTGATATAAGCAAAATGAATAGGCAGAGGGAGGATTTGTGTTTGACAAATGGCTTTCTCTGCGTTATAATGAAATACAGTGATAAGAAAAATTTATATCGACGCGGAGTAGAGCAGTCCGGTAGCTCGTCGGGCTCATAACCCGGAGGTCGTCGGTTCAAATCCGGCCTCCGCAATTCAACAAAAAGGAATACCTTATGGTATTCCTTTTTGTTGTTTACGAAGGCGTGGACTGAGTCACGAACTCCGGGTAACACGGGGCTTTGCAGGCGACTATATTTCGAAGCAGGCAGCGTCGGTTTCAATCCGTATTTTGCAGTGCAGCTTATTGTTTTCCCCAAAAATCAAGGCTTTGTAAAAAAAAGACTTTGCACTGCAACATTTTCGTGATATAATTCTAATGTTATAGGGCGAAATATAGAGAAAACGACTATTTTTTGAGGAACGGCGGCAGTTTTGCCCGTTCAGATGATATATATTGTCCTTTGGAGATCATTGGAAGGATGTATGTTTTTATGGATAGATTGGTTGTAAAAGGCCGTAAAAGACTGACAGGGGAAGTGACCATCAGCGGCGCAAAGAATGCGGCAGTAGCAGTCATCCCTGCGGCGGTAATGGCAACAGGCGTTAGTGTACTGGAAAATCTTCCCAGTATCGAAGACGTAAGAAATATCTGCCATACCATCGAAGAAATGGGCGGCAAATGCAGATTTTTAGATAAACACACATTGGAAATCGATTGTAACGAAGGCGTAAGCTATCAGGCGACTTTCGAAGGCGTACAGAAAATGCGTGCTTCTTATTACCTGATCGGTGCGCTGCTGGCGCGTTATAAAAAAGCAGAAGTGGCAATGCCCGGCGGCTGCAACTTCGGGAGACGTCCTATCGATCTGCACCTGAAGGGCTTCCGTGCGTTGGGTGCTACGGTGATTGAAGAAGAAGGCATGGTAAAGGCCTATGCGGAAAAGCTGGTGGGTACCTCCATCTACATGGATCAGGTGAGCGTTGGTGCCACGATCAACGTGATGCTGGCGGCTACTATGGCAGAAGGCGTGACTACCATCGAAAATGCGGCAAAAGAACCTCATGTTGTAGATACAGCAAACTATCTGAACATGATGGGTGCAAATATCAAGGGAGCAGGGACAGATGTCATCCGTATCAAAGGGGTGTCTGAACTGAAAGGTGCCCAGTACACGATTATTCCCGACCAAATCGAAGCAGGCACCTACATGATCGCAGCAGCGATCACAGGCGGCGATGTGCTGGTGAAAAATATCATTCCCAAGCACATGGATTCCCTGACAGCGAAGCTGGATGAAATGAATGTAAAGGTAGCGGAATGGGAAGATTCTATCCGCGTCATGGCGGATGAACCTCTTCGTGCAGTCAATGTAAAAACCATGAGCTATCCCGGTTTCCCCACAGACCTGCAGCCGCAGATCGCCACACTGTTGGCAGTCTGCAACGGCACTAGTGTACTGACAGAAAATGTTTGGGAAAATCGGTATCAGTATATGGATGAATTGCGTAAGCTGGGCGCAAATGTGGAGATCAACGGCAGAGTGGCAACGATTCACGGCATCAAAAATTTCCACGGCGCAGAAGTTTCCGCAACAGACCTGCGTGCGGGCGCAGCTATGATTTTGGCTGGGCTGGCAGCAGAAGGCGACACCATTATCGATGGTGTTCGTTATATCGACAGAGGCTATGAGGATGTCGAAGAAAAATTCAAAGCTATGGGTGCGGATATTGAACGTATCAAGAGCGAATAAGTCATTTGAAGAATACAGCAAAGCTTCGGACATAGTTTCGAAGCTTGTTTTTTGAAAACGAAGAAAGCAATGGCTTTAGAGAAAAGAGGTGGATCATCTTGCGGCTGGAATTTTGCACCATCGCCAGCGGGAGTAGCGGCAACTGTACATATATCGGCACAGACTATACAAAAATACTCATCGATGCAGGCATCAGCGGCAAGAAGATTGAAGAAGGACTGGCAGAGCTGAAGCTGACAGGCAATGAAATTGATGCTCTTTTTATTACCCACGAGCATGTAGACCATATCAAAGGCGCAGGTATCCTTTCCAGACGCTTTGATATCCCCATTTTCGCCACAGCGGAAACTTGGACGGCTATGGAAGGCAGTTTGGGGAAGATTGCTCCCAGCAATAAGCGTATTATTTATGCAGACGAGGTCTGCGCTGTCAATGATATTTGTGTGAAGCCCTTTGCCATCCCCCATGATGCGGCGGAGCCTGTGGGCTATACGATCCGCAACGGGGAAAAGAAGATCACGCTGGCAACAGATATCGGTCATGTGACGGATACCATTCGGGAAAATATCGAAGACAGTGACTTGCTGCTTTTGGAATCCAACCACGATATCGATATGCTACGGAAGGGCAGCTATCCCTGGCACCTGAAACAGCGTATCCTGGGCGAAAAGGGACACCTTTCCAATGTGGCCGCAGGGGATCTGCTGGCGGAAGTGATGACAGGAAAGATGAAATATGTGTTTCTGGGTCACCTCAGCGAGGAAAACAACAATCCCCATCTTGCCTATGAAACGGTGGAAGAGATCCTGCGAAAGAAACGGATCGAAGTAGGCACCCACCTGAGAATGGATATGGCAAGCCGTTTTCGCAATGGCGTGAAGGTGGAATTATAACAGGAGGTCGTTATGAAAGTTACGATCGTTTGTGTTGGAAAATTGAAAGAAAAATATTGGCGGGATGCCATTGCGGAGTACAGCAAGCGTCTTAGCCGTTATATGAAGCTGGATATCATCGAACTGGCGGATGAAAAGGCGCCGGAAACCATGAGCCTTGCCCAGGAGGCGGAGGTCAAGGAAAAAGAAGGGCAGCGTATCCTGAAAAATGTGCGGGAAGATGCCTTTGTGGTGGCGTTGGCGGTGGAGGGCAAACAGCTTTCTTCTGAAGAACTGGCAGATTTTATGGCAAAGAAAGGCGTTGGCGGTGTCAGTCATATGGTGTTTATCATTGGCGGTTCCCTGGGGCTGTCGCCTGCGGTCATGCAAAGAGCGGATTTTGCATTGAGCTTTTCCAAGATGACCTTCCCCCATCAGATGATGCGGGTGGTCTTATTGGAGCAGATCTACCGTTCCGAGCGTATTCAGAGAAACGAGCCATACCATAAGTAAGACCTTGGGACGCTGTCCCAAACCCTGCTCAGGGGATGATCCCCTGAGAACCCTTTTTCTGCGAAATTACATTTCGCAGAAAAAGGGGAAGAAAAAATGATTGCAAGAGGGGGAATTATTTTGAAGAAAGCAAAAATCATGAGATTTATTGGTATCGTATGCTGGTTTTTGGCATTGTTCATCCTGATCGACGGGTACCAGGAAAAGAAGGCTGCCAAGGAAGCGGAAGAAGCGGAACAGCAGGCAGCCATTGTGCAGCAGATGGAGGAAAGCGGAGAAGAAACAGATGTAGAAAGCACAGTGATCTTCCCCGAAGATTAAGAATATCGTAAGAAATGAAAACAGCACACCTGTAGACAAGGTGTGCTGTTTTTGTTTCATGAGGATAACGTTCTTAAGGAATTTACTTTAAGAAAGCCTCGCCGATCTTGAATACATCCCCGGCGCCAACTGTCAGCAGCAGATCGCCGCTCTTGCAATGGGCTTCCAGATATCTGCGGATAGCTTCAAAATCGCCTACATATCGTGCGGATTTGCCGGCGTTTACGATCCGTTCCGCCAGCATAGCCGCGGAAATGGAGCCATCATCCGTTTCTCTGGCAGCGTAAATATCCGCAATGATGATTTCATCCGCATCGCTGAAAGCTTCACCAAATTCATCAAAAAGGAACTTGGTTCTGGAATAAGTATGGGGTTGGAATACGCACCATGTGGTGTTGTGCTGCACTTTTTTGGCAGCCGCCAGTGCGGCTTTGATCTCTGTCGGGTGGTGGGCATAGTCGTCGATGACAACGATGCCATTTTTTTCGCCCTTTCGCTGGAAACGGCGTTCTGTGCCTGTAAAGTGCAGCAGACCCTTGCGGCAGTCCTCCGCAGAAATGCCCAGATAGTGGGCAGATGCGATGGATGCCAGTGCATTCATGATATTATGATCCCCGGGCACATTCAGGTGGAAATTGCCGAACAACTCTCCTTTGTAATATACGTCAAAGGTATTTTTGCCATCAGTTTCGTGGACGATATTTTTGGCTTGCCATGCAGCACCGTCTTCCAGACCGAAGGTCTCAACAGCACAGTTCAGATCTGCTGTCAGGTCGCCTACGTTTTCGATGGTCTGATTGATGATCACAGCACCGTTTTCGGGTACCCGTTGGGCAAAGGCATGGAAGGAACGGCGGATATTCTCCAGATTTTTGAAATAATCCAAATGGTCACTTTCCACATTCAGGATGACGCCGACCATAGGTTCAAACTGCAGGAAACTATCAAAATATTCGCAGGCCTCCGCAACAAAATAAGGGGAATGACCGATTTTCAGGTTGCTGCCGATGGTGGGCAGGATACCGCCAACGGTAATGGTAGGGTCGGTATTCGCCGCCAGCAGGATTTCGGATACCATGGATGTGGTCGTTGTCTTGCCGTGGGTACCGGCTACGGCGATGGAATTATTGTATTCTGCCATGATTTCGCCCAGCAGATGGGCTCTGTCCATCAGGGGGATGTTTTTCGCTATTGCCGCCTGAAATTCCGGATTATCGGGATGGATGGCCGCGGTGTAAACGACCAGGTCTACATCGTCTGTGATATTTTCGGCTTTATGGCCGAAATTGATATGGATGCCGAGACTTTCCAAATGCTTGGTAACAGGTGTTTCCTTGATATCTGTGCCAGAGACGATACAGCCGCGGTCGGCTAAAATTTCAGCAAGACCGGACATGCTGATGCCGCCGATGCCGATGAAATAAATATGCTGATCTTTTTTGAATGTTGTCATGTATTTATCTCCTCAATTTCTATGAGATGGGTTCATTTTTTGCTCAAATCTTTTTGGACATATTTTGTTTATCATTATAGTATACTAAATCTGGAAAGGCAATGTGTAACATCTGTATTTCTATATTTTATACAGAAAAATCAGAAAATAAACCTATTAAAATTCTATCAATATTTTGCAATTTGCTGTCAAAAATGGGTGGGAATTGTCAAAAACAGGTAAATCTTCGTTATAAAATAAGAGGATAGCCTTTCCATTTTTGTATCCTTGTGCTATAATGTAGGGAACAAAGTACACTGCTTTGTTACATATATACAACCTGAAAAGATAGGGGTGTGGGTAATATGCGTAAAAAAGAAATGATAGCAATGTTATTGGCAGGTGGTCAGGGTAGCCGCCTGGGCGTGCTTACAAGAAAAGTAGCAAAACCCGCTGTGGCTTACGGCGGTCGGTATCGGATCATCGATTTCCCTCTAAGCAACTGCATCAATTCCGGCGTGGACACCGTAGGTGTGCTGACACAGTATCAGCCTCTGCGTTTGAATCAGCATATCGGTATCGGGATTCCCTGGGATCTGGATAAGAAAAATGGTGGTGTGACGATTTTGGCGCCCCATGTAAAAATAGGTGATTCCGGCGAATGGTTTGCAGGTACAGCCAATGCGATCTATCAGAATATCGATTTTATCGACAGCAATAATCCGGAATATGTGCTGATCCTCTCCGGTGACCATATTTATAAAATGGATTATTCCAAAATGCTGGCATTCCATAAAGAAAATGGCGCAGCGGCGACCATCGCCGTTATGGAAGTTCCTATGGAGGAAGCAAACCGTTTTGGCATTATGAATACAGAAGCCGGCGACAAGATATATGAATTTGAAGAAAAACCTGAAAATCCCAAGAGCAATCTGGCTTCTATGGGCATCTATATCTTTACTTGGGACAGACTGAGGGACGCTCTGATCGAAGACAACTCTATCCATCCTGACAGTGACTTTGGCAAACACATTATCCCTAAAATGCTGGATGAAGGTCAGCCTATGTATGCATGGCGTTTCCAGGGCTACTGGAAAGATGTTGGCACCATCCAGTCCTATTGGGAATCCAATATGGATCTGATCCGTACGCTGCCCGAATTTAATCTGTATGAAGATTTCTGGAAGATTTATACAAACAGCGATCATCAGCCTCCTCAATATACAGCGGCAGGCGCAAAGGTAGAAGAATCCCTGTTGACAGACGGCTGTGAGATTTACGGCGAAGTTTATCGCTCCATCCTTGGCCCCGGCGTTATCGTGAAAAAAGGCGCGGTGGTAAAGGATTCCATCATTATGGCTGATACGGTCGTGGGCGGAAATGCCGTGATTGATAAATGTGTCATCGATGAAAAATGCGTGATCGGCAAAAACGTACAGATGGGCATTGGTGAAAATATCCCCAACGAAGCAAAGCCCAACATTTATAATACAGGCATCACTGTCATGGGTATGAACAGCATTGTGCCCGATGGCATTGTGATGGGCAAAAACTGTGTGATTTACGGAAAAACTGTCGCTGAAGACTATCCTGAAGGCAGACTGGAAAGCGGCAAATCTGTTGTTCGGGAGGTGTAAATCATGAAAGCAATCGGTATTATTCTGGCAGGCGGCAACAATGATGGCAGACTGGGGGTTCTGACAGACCATAGAGCAGCAGCGGCACTGCCCATTGGCAGTTGCTATCGTGCCATTGACTTTACATTGAGCAATATGTCTAACAGCGGTATCGGCAAGGTGGCTGTGCTGACACAGTATAATTCCCGTTCCCTGCGGGATCATCTGACTTCCTCCAAATGGTGGGATTTCGGCAGAAAACAGGGAGGCTTGTTCGTATTCACACCCTATACAAGTAATGAAGGCTCCACATGGTTCCGCGGCACTGCGGATTCCATCTATCAGAATATGACATATCTGAAACGCAGCAATGCGGAGTATGTTGTGATCACATCCGGTGATTCCATCTATAAAATGGATTACCGCAAGGTGTTGGAATATCATAAAGAAAAAGGCGCAGATATCACTGTGGTATATCAGAAAATGGATGGCAAGGACCTGTCCAAATTCGGCGTAGTGGAAATGGATGCAGACGGCAGACTGGAAGGCTTTGAAGAAAAGCCCCAACAGCCCAAATCCGATACAGCGTCTTTGGGTATCTATGTGATCTCCAGAACATTGTTGATCAATCTGCTGGATCAGGCGATCCCCGAGGGCAGATATGATCTGGTAAAGGATATCATCATCCCCTTCATTAAAACATTGAAGATCTATGGCTATGAATACAACGGCTATTGGAGTGCCATTGGTCCGGGCACTGCGGCATATTTTGCCACCAATATGGATTTCCTGAAAAAAGAGATCAGAGATTCCTTTGTCACAGAATATCCCTATATTGAAACAAAACCCAAGGATGAACCTCCTGCAAAATATAATGCAGGGGCAGATGTAACAGACTCTATCGTGGGCAGCGGGACCATCTTCGACGGCAAAGTGGAACATTCCGTTATCTTCCGCAAGGTTCGTGTTGGCGCAGGGGCAGTTGTAAAAAATTCCATCCTGATGGAAGGCTGCCAGATCGGCAAAAACTGCGTGGTTGAAAATGCTATCCTGGATAAGGAAGTTGTTCTTTCCGATGGTCAGCGTATCATCGGCGTTTCTTCCGAAGCACCTGCAGTTTTGAAAAAAGGAACAGTATTATAATGAATGTAAGAAAGAACGGGAATTTTCCCGTTCTTTTTTTATAATATAGGATAATTTCTATTTCGAAAGCATTTGAGTTACATAGTCTTAGACCGAAGGGATAAGGCTTTTTTTCATGGAACAAGCGATTTTTTAGTAAAAGAGTATATTGAATTTTATGGGGAAAAATGAGATACTTAAAAAGTATGTATACAACATTTGAAAATATTCGCCTTTTTTGGCGGAGGAGGAATCATAAATGAAAAATCTGAAAGCGATCATTCTGGCAGCCGGTGAAGGCTCCCGTATGAAATCTAAAAAACCCAAAGTACTCCATGAGATTCTGAACAAGAGCATGGTAGACTATGTAATTGAAACAGCAAAAAACTGCGGTGCAGAAGAAGTTTGCGTTGTGGTGGGGCATAAGGCAGAACAGGTAAAGGAAGGCATCCGGGCAGAAGGTGTTTCCTTTGCGCTGCAGGCAGAACAGAAGGGCACAGGCCATGCGGTTATGATGGCTGGCGATTTTATTGATGAAAACAGCGATATGCTGATCCTTTACGGCGATACTCCCCTGATTACAGGGGAAACCTTGCTGAAATTGGTGGAAGTACACCGTGCCGATGACCATAGTGTAACCGTTGTTTCTTCCAAAGTGGATGACCCTACAGGCTATGGCCGCATTATGAGAGATGATAAGGGCGGTTTCCAGCGCATTGTGGAACACAAGGATGCTTCGGAAACAGAACGCCTGATCAACGAGATCAATACAGGTATCTACATTTTTAATGGCAAAGCACTGAAAGAATCTCTGGGTAAGCTGGATAATAACAATGCTCAGGGAGAATATTACTTAACAGATTGTTTGGAACTGATCCTGAAAGCCGGCGGCAAGGTAGAAGCTGTGGTTGCCAAAGATGCCAATGAATTCTTCGGTGTAAATAGCCGTGTACAGTTGGCAGCGGCAGCTAAGATCATGAAAAACCGTATCAATCGCAAGCATATGGAAAATGGTGTTACTATCGTTGATCCCGAAAATACCTATATCGGCAGTGATGTAAAGATCGGAATGGATACCGTCGTTCTGCCCGGCTGCGTACTGGAAGGCAATACAGAGATCGGCGAGGATTGCGAGATTGGCCCCAATTCCAGACTGACAGATACCAAACTGGGCAATGGCGTGAAATTCCAGACTTCCACAGCCATCGAATCTGAGATCGGCAATGAAACAACCGTAGGCCCCTATGCTTATATCCGTCCCAACTGCCATATCGGCAACAAGGTCAAAGTGGGCGACTTCGTTGAAGTGAAAAATTCCACTATCGGCGACGGTACAAAGATTCCCCATCTTTCCTATGTAGGCGATACCGATGCCGGCGAAAAGATCAACTTCGGCTGCGGCAGCATTATGGTCAACTATGATGGTAAGAAAAAACATCGCACTACCATTGAGGACAATGTTTTTGTTGGCTGCAATGTGAATCTGGTGGCTCCCGTGACTGTGAAAAAAGGCTCTTATATTGCTGCAGGCTCTACCATCACAAAGGATGTACCTGAAGATGTACTGGCGGTTGCCAGAGCAAGACAACAGGTCATCGAGGGGTGGACAAAAAAGAGAATTGAAAGATAATTTGAAAAAATTGTCGAATTGCTGTTGAAATTGGTAGTTTTTCGTTGTAACATAATATTATATGGGCTTATATAACCTAATGATAATTTTTATAGGGGGACAGACACATGCTTAATTCCGGCATTAGCAACATCAAAGTTTTTGCCTGCAATTCCAACAAAGCACTGGCAGAATCTATCGCAAGCAAACTGGGCCTGCAACTGGGCGATTGCGAAGTTGAAAAATTCAGCGACGGTGAAATTTCCGTAAAAATCAATGAAACAATCCGTGGTGCGGATGTATTTATCATCCAGTCCACATCCTATCCCGTAAACGATAACCTGATGGAACTGCTTATCATGATCGACGCCATGAAACGTGCGTCCGCAGCAAGAATCACAGCAGTTATGCCTTACTATGGCTATGCGCGTCAGGACAGAAAAGCAAGAGCAAGAGATCCTATCAGTGCAAAACTGGTTGCAAATATCCTGACAAGTGCAGGCGCAAGCCGTGTGCTGACAATGGATTTGCACTGTGCACAGATTCAGGGCTTCTTCGATATTCCTGTAGATAATCTGGTTGGCAGCCCTCTGCTGACAGATTTCTATATCAAAAAATTCGGCGATGATCTGGAAAAGGATTTCGTGGCAGTTTCTCCCGACCTGGGCAGCGTAACAAGAGTTAGAAAATTCGCTGAAAAACTGAACATTCCCATTGCCATCATCGACAAACGCAGACCCAAAGCAAACGTAAGTGAAATCATGAACATCATCGGTGAAGTAAAAGGCAAAAAAGTAATCCTGGTAGATGACATGATCGACACTGCAGGCACGATCACAAACGCAGCCAATGCGCTGAAAGAAAGAGGTGCCATCGAAGTTGACGCTTGCTGTACGCATGGTGTTCTGAGCGGTCCCGCTTTGGAAAGAATCGAGAAATCCGCAATCAACGAACTGCTGGTTCTGGATACCATCGAGCTGCCTGAAGAAAAGAAAATCGATAAAATTACGATGGTTTCTGTTGCTGATATCTTTGCAGATGCCATCAACTGCATCCATAAAGGCACATCTATTTCTCAGCTGTTTGATTGATTTGAAAAAAGTATTTTTAAAGCAATAACAGAAAAAACCTCCCAATCTTTTGTGTGGGAGGTTTTCTTTTTATTTACTGAAAAATAGTGCAGTGAGTAAGGGGATTTTTGGGAATTTTGAGCAAAAATAATAATATCCAAAAGCAGAAGAAAAAATTGATTCGGAAACTGGTGTTTTTTTATCGGCTTAGGAAAAAAGGTTTCGGCAAAACTTACAATTTTATGGGAACATGGTTGACAAAAACGGTGAAATAGATTATATTGTTAAAAGTAAAACAAACAGAGAAAGACAATATTCCTATACGCAGTCTGGGAATGACTCTGTTTGCTATAAAATTTTTACTATCCACTTATCAAATTTTTTTCATTTTTAGGAGGAAGATACCGATGAAAATTGCATTCTTTGACACAAAATCTTACTGGGTAGACTCTTTTAAACCTGTGGCAGAAAAATACGGCTATGAAATCACATTCTTCAACGAAAGACTGACACCTGCAACAGCTCATCTGGCAGCTGGTCACGATGCTACATGCTCTTTCGTTAACGACGAAGTTCCCGCAGAAGTTATCCGTGAACTGAAAAACCTGGGCATCAAAGTTCTGCTGCTGCGTTGCGCTGGTTTTGACAGTGTTGATCTGGAAGTTGCAAAAGAATGTGGTCTGCCCGTTCTGAGAGTACCCGCTTACTCCCCTCAGTCCGTTGCTGAACAGGGTGCAGCTCTGCTGATGGCAGTGAACAGAAAACCTCATCTGTCCTATGAAAGAACAACAAAATTCAACTTTGATATCGCTGGTCTGACAGGTATCGCTCTGTACGGCAAAACAGCTGGTATCATCGGTACAGGTAAAATCGGTCAGTGCATGATCAACATTCTGAAAGGCTTCGGCATGGACATCATCGCTTATGATGCATTCCCCAACCCCAACCTGGGTCTGGAATATGTAACACTGGACGAACTGTATGCTCGTGCTGATGTTATCTCCATCCACTGCCCTCTGATGCCTGCTACAAGACACATGATCGACAAAGATGCTATCGCTAAGATGAAAGACGGCGTTATCTTTATCAACGTTGCTCGTGGTGGTCTGGTTGACTCCGAAGCTCTGGCTGACGCAATCGAAGCTGGCAAATTCCGCGGCGTAGGTATGGACGTTTGCGAAGTTGAACATGAATACTTCTTCGAAGACAGAAGCAACCTGACAAAACATGACGCTACACTGTCCAGACTGCTGGCTAGCGATAAAGTAGTTATCTCCGGTCACCAGGCATTCCTGACAGAAGAAGCTCTGGGTCAGATGGCTCTGATTACAATGGACAATGCAAAAGCATTCCTGGAAGGCGCTGAACTGGTTAACGAAGTAAAATAATCTAATTACATATTAGATACTTGGGCGGATGTGAAAACACCCGCCTTTTCGTTATAATTTTGAGAAGGATGTTGTATCCTTCTCTTTTTTTGTGGTATACTTCTAGAAAATAAGATATGGTTGGAACAGCTCTAATTTACAAAAATTAGGGCTTTCCGTTGTGTTTATAGATAGGAGGAAGAAAGATGGGTCTTTTTGACAGATTCAAAAACCAGGAGAGCAAGGGACAGGAATTTTTTTGTATCGTTGGTTTAGGCAACCCCGGCAGACAGTACGAAGAAACCAAGCATAATGTTGGTTTTCATGTCATCGACAAGCTGGCGAAAAAATATGATATTGAAGTAAATAAATTCAAAAATAAAGCCTTTGTGGGGGATGGCACCATCAAAGGCAAACGGGTGCTTTTGGTGAAACCCCAGACTTATATGAACCTGAGCGGAGAAAGCGTGCGGGAGATCGTGAATTTCTATAAGATCCCCCAGGAACGTTTTGTGGTCATTTTCGATGATACCAGTCTGCCCTGCGGCAGTGTGCGGATTCGGGAAAAGGGCAGCCATGGCGGTCATAACGGCATCCGCAATATCATCGATCAGATGGGCACAGACGAGTTTAACCGTATCAAAGTTGGCATCGGCGAAAAGCCCAGCGGCTGGGACTTGGCGGATTATGTGCTGGCAAAATTCAATCCCGATGATCTGCCTATGATGGAGCAGGGGATGGACAAAGCAGTACAGGGCGTGGAATTGATGCTTTCCCGTGGCATTAAGGAAGCGGCGAACCGCGTGAACCAGAAAGCAAAAACTGCCAAGAAGCAAAAGGAAAAAGAAGAAGCGGCCAAGGCCGAAGCAGAAAAAAAGGAAAACGAAGAAAACCCCAATGAGGTGAATGCGGAATGAAAGCCTTGACAGGACCCCTGCTGGAATTGGGGAGCTTTCGGCAGGCTTTGGAAGGAATTGAAAAAGGAAATACCCCTGTTTTTGCCACAGGGGTCATTGATGCTGCAAAAAATCATCTTGCATATAGCTTAAAAGAGCAGACCAAACGCCCCCTGCTGTTTTTGACTTATAGCGAGCTGCGGGCAAAGGAGATATTGGAGGACCTGACCTTCTTTGAAAAGGATTGCGTCTATTATCCCGCCAAGGATATCCTCTTTTACAGTGCCGATGTCCATAGTATGGAAATGAATCGCCAGCGGTTTCTGGTGCTGGAACGGTTGTTACGGGGGGAATGTCCCGTTATTGTGGCATCTATGGAAGCCTTGTTGGATAAGTATCCCAGGAGGGATGTGTTTGCATCTTTTCTGCTGAAGCTGAAGGTGGGGGAGATTGCGGAAATTTCTGAACTGACGAAACGACTGGTGCTGATGGGTTATGAACGGGCGGAGCTGGTGGAAAGCCCGGGACAGTTTACGCTGCGGGGCGGGATCCTGGATATTTGGTCTTTGACGGCGGAGGATGCTGTTCGTATCGAGTTTTGGGATGATGAGATCGATTCCATCCGCAGTATGGATGCCCAAAGCCAGCGTTCCGTGGATAAATTGGAGGAAACAGTTATCTTCCCCATGCGGGAGGTCGTTTACGAAGAAGAACAGGCC
Source organism: Bacillota bacterium (assembly GCA_021768705.1). GTDB lineage: Bacteria > Bacillota > Clostridia > Lachnospirales > Anaerotignaceae > Anaerotignum_A. The sequence continues at coordinate 51,519 of JAETUG010000008.1, read as the reverse complement.
GTGGCGGCAGCGGATAAGATCGTCAAGGAATTTGTGAAAGCCTTGAAAAACTTTGAGAAAAAGGGTGAAGAAGAAGCAGCAGAACGCCTGCGGGAGCATATCGGCGAAGATGCGGAGCGGCTTCGGGCGGAAAAGACCCTGCCTGCGGTGGGTGCTTATGTGGATTATTTTTATGGTGAGACCGTCAGTCTGCTTTCCTATTTGCAGGAGGATACCCTGCTGATTTTTGATGAACCGGAACGGATTCGGGAACACATGGATATTCTTATGGAAGAATATCAGGAAAGCGTGAAGGGGCGTATCGCCCAAGGCTATCTGCTGCCGGGGCAGAGCCATATGCTCTACGATTATACGGCGATCCTGCGGCAGGCGGAAGCCTTTGCCACTGTCCTTTTTGCAGGGCTGAGCCAAAGAACGGCGGATTTTCACCCCAAGGTCATAGTGGATTTTGCTGTCCGTTCCACTCCTTCCTTTCAGCAGAGAGCAGATCTGTTTTGCGAAGAACTGGAATATTTGAAAAAAAGCGGTTTCCGTACCTTGGTCTTAGCAGGTACCGGCACCAGAGCCCAGCGCATGGCAAAGGAACTGGTGGAAATGGGTCTGGAAGCAGTTTATATCGAAGATTTGGAACGGGATGTGCCCAAAGGCTCTGTTTGGGTAGCGAAAGGTTCTCTTTCCAAAGGTTTCCGTTATGATTTCATTGATTTTGCTGTTTTTTGCGACAGCGAGTTGTTTGGCGGAAAAGAAAAGAAGAAAAAGAAAAAACGGAAGAAAAATGGGGCAGCCATTGAAAGCTTTACAGACCTGCATATCGGGGATTATGTGGTACACGACAACCACGGGATCGGTGTGTTCCGCGGGCTGGAGAAAATTTCTGTAGATGGTGTCCAGAAGGATTATATGAAGATTTCCTATCGGGATGGGGGCAACCTTTTTGTGCCCGTTAACCAAATGGATATGGTGCAGAAATATATCGGTACTGGCTCTGCTGCGCCGAAGTTGAACAAGCTGGGCGGACAGGATTGGGCAAAGGCAAAGGCGAAAGCCAGAAAAGCTGTTCAGATCATGGCGGAGGACTTGGTGGCACTCTATGCAAAACGAGCGGCAGCCCAAGGCTTCATCTATGGCCCGGATACCGTTTGGCAGAGGGAATTTGAAGAAAATTTCCCTTATGAAGAGACCGATGACCAACTGAACGCCATTGAAGATGTGAAAAAGGATATGGAAAGCAGTAAGGTCATGGACAGACTGGTCTGTGGTGACGTTGGCTATGGCAAGACAGAGGTTGCCATTCGTGCGGCTTTCAAGGCAGCCCAAGAGGGAAAGCAAGTAGCATTTTTGGTGCCTACCACCATCCTTGCCCAGCAGCATTATAATACCTTCACCCAGAGAATGGCAGGCTATCCCGTCAAGATCGAACTGCTTTCCCGTTTCCGTACGCCGAAGCAACAGAAGGAAAGCCTGCAGAATATGGAAAGGGGCTATTCCGATATCCTCATCGGCACCCATCGTATTTTGTCGAAAGATGTAAAATTCAATGATTTGGGATTGATTATTGTGGACGAAGAGCAGCGGTTCGGGGTTGCCCATAAGGAAAAGCTGAAGGCTCTGCGGGAAAATGTGGATGTGCTAACCCTTTCTGCAACGCCCATTCCCAGAACCTTGCACATGAGTCTGGCAGGCATCCGTGATATGAGTCTGCTGGAAGAACCGCCCCAGGAACGACACCCCATCCAGACCTATGTGATGGAAAACAACCCGGAATTTATTCGGGAGGCCATCCACAGAGAGATCAGCCGGGGCGGTCAGGTATACTATCTGTATAACCGTGTGGAGACCATCAGCGAAGAAGCCTTTCGTATCCAGAACCTTGTGCCCGATGCTAACGTGACTTATGCCCACGGGCAGATGTCCGAACGGGAACTGGAGCGGATCATGGGGGATTTTATCAGCGGCGAGATCGACGTGCTGGTTTGTACCACCATCATTGAAACGGGTATGGATATTTCCAATGCCAATACCATCATCATTCAGGATGCCGACCGCATGGGTCTTTCTCAGCTTTATCAGCTGCGGGGGCGGGTAGGCAGAAGCAATCGTATCGCCTACGCATATCTGATGTATAAACGAGACAAAATGTTGAAAGAGGCGGCGGAAAAACGCCTGCAGACCATTCGGGAATTTACGGAATTTGGCTCCGGCTTCAAGATCGCCATGAGAGACTTGGAGATTCGTGGGGCAGGCAACCTGTTGGGCGCAGAACAGCATGGACATATGGAAGCCGTAGGGTATGATATGTATTGCCGTCTGCTGGAGGAAGAAGTCCAGAACCTGAAGGGGGGCACAGCGAAGGAGGAACAGTTCGAAACCTCTATCGATTTGAATATCAGTGCCTTCATCCCTGATTTTTATATCAAAAATCAGGAACAGCGGATGGAGCTGTATAAAAAGGTCGCAGGCATCCGCACCATGGAAGAATATTACGATATGCAGGAGGAACTGGAAGATCGTTACGGCGACTTGCCTAAGAGCGTACAGCTTTTGCTGGAAGTGGTTCTGGTGAAGAGCGAAGCCCACGATATGGGGATCACTTCTATCAGTCAGAAGCATGGCAATCTGCTTCTGGAATTCCGGCCTCAGCCCAATATTGACCCTGTGAAACTGACAGAACTGATCGCCAAAGAAAAGGGCAAATATCTTTTTACTGCCGGTGCAACGCCCTATCTGACCATCAAGCCCGGACGGGAAGAGGGGGATAAGCCTTTGCAGCTCATTAAAAATTTCTTTGTAGCATTAAAAGGCTAGTCAGAGGTTTCTAAAGTATGATATAATCAAAGATACCCCTATTAGGGTGATAAAAATGATGGAAAGAAGGTCTGATAGATGAAAAAGAAGATAAGAAGTCTGCTTTACCTGCTGCTGTTTGCAGCCCTTAGCCTGACAGCCTGCAGCAGCACAGTGGAATTTACAGATGAAGCAGTTTTGAAGATCGACGGACAGGAAATCATGAAGTCTGAATATATGGTGTATCTCTATACCACTACCCAGAGCTTTATTGCGGCAGCGGGGGAAGATGTATGGAATATGGATTTTGATGGACAGACAGCTGATGAACTGGTGGAAGAACGCACCATCAGCACCCTGCAAAGCGTGAAAGCTGCGGAGGAATACGCAGTAGCCAATGGCATTGCCCTGACAGACGAACAGAAGAAAGAAGCCAAGGCTGCGGCGGAGCAGTTCATTTCCACGGTGGACGAGGCTGATTTGGCAAAAATGGGCATGGATACAGAAAAACTGATTCCCTTGATGGAAGCCTCCTATCTCTATTCTTTGGTGTATGAATCCATCTCGGCGGAATGTGCGGTAGACGAAGCTGATATGGCGGCGTATTATGAAGAGCAGAAAGACCAGATCAGAGAGGATTACACCACTTTGAAGCTGGCAACGATTCTTCTGGACAATGAGGAAAAAGCGGAAGAAGCGGCAGAACGTGCCAAAGCAGGAGAGGATTTCGCTGCTCTTTTCAGCGAATATGATGTAGACCCTGCGACGCAGAACGGTGAAGAAAACGGCGAGACAACGATGTATCAGAGCTATATGCTGGCAAACTTTGGCTTGGCAGAGCCTTTGGAGGTGGGCGAGATCGTAGGCCCCATTCAGGTGGAAGAAGGCAGATATTTCATTCTGAAAGCTCTGGAAAAAACAGTGCCTACAGAAGAGGAAGTCAAACAGATGGCGGAAACAGGCTATCAGGATAAGATACAGACAGAATATACAGAAGCCCGCATCGATGAAATGGTGAAGGCGCAGAAGGTAGAAAAGATGGAAGCTGTTTGGGATACATTGGAAAAATTTCATTAAAGAACGCAGGACGCTCGACATTGCCGGGCGTCCTTTTCTATGCAGTCGTTCTGCTTTTTGCATTTTGGATCAATGTAGGATAGCAACTGCTCGATCAATTTGAAAGTTATCTTTTTCTATATGTATATATGATCCCGACGATAGCACAAATAAAGAGGAATGGTGCAACTCTTACGAATAAAAATTCGAACCCATGCAGCATCGTACCTGCAACAGCTAATTCAGGGTCATTGAAATCCCAATTCAAATATGCACTGTGCATGGATACAAAGGCAATCGATACGATTATTATAATCGCACACAGTGAAATCAGCAGGTAACGAATCGTCCGAATCCTCATCTCACTTTTTTTGGCAAATTGGAGATTGATCGTCTCAAGCTTTTCAGAAATACTCTTTAAATCCAATTCATTTAAACAAGGTTCTTGTATAGTTTCTCCAAGCAATATACTTACAGAAGTATCCAGTTCGTCCGCTAACGAAATCAGCATACTTGAGTCAGGAACCGATAGCCCTTGTTCCCATTTAGATATCGTTTGCCTTACTACGTTCAGCTTTAAAGCCAATTCTTCTTGGGATAATCCTTTTGTTTTTCGTAAATGCTTAATATTTTCATTCAACATAACCTGTGCCTCCTTTGTTTTGATACGACCATTAAATATCAAAACAACCGTTGCCGCAAGCAACGCAAAGTAACATTTGCTATTACTGCAACAAATTGAGCATTATCGTTCTATTCACTGTATCATGTTTTTCTGTTTCCATCAACGCATAAGGCAAATTCACAAGGCATCCGTCCAATCGTCAGAAGCCTTTCTTTGACAGGTTGAAAAAAAGCGGCAGATAGGGTATGATGAAAAAAAGCTTATTTTCTATCAGAGAAAAGGAGGAGAAAGTTATGGAGTTGAAGAAAATCTGGGCCATGTATTTCAGCCCCACGGGGGGAACAGAAAAAGTCGTAAGGGGGACAGCGGAAGCCTTGGCGGCAAAGCTGGGTTTGCCTGTGGAAGTCTATGATTTTACCCTGCCCGGTGTAAGAGAAACGGATGCTGTGTTTGGCGAAGGAGATATCGTGGTTTGCGGCACACCTGTCATCGCAGGCCGTGTGCCCAATGTATTGCTGCCCTATCTGACAGGGAAGGTGAAGGGCAATGGTGCCCTGGCAGTGCCTATGGTTTCTTTTGGCAACCGTAACTTCGATGATGCTCTTATCGAACTGCGGAATATCCTGGAGGAAGATGGATTCCGAACGGTAGCCGGAGGTGCTTTCGTCAGCGAACATTCCTTCTCCAAAACTTTGGCGGCAGGCAGACCGGATGAAAAGGATATGGCGATCGTAAAGGAATTTGGCGAAAAAATTGCAGAAAAGCTTACAAGCGGCTGGGAATATACCGAACCTGCTTATGTGAAGGGCTGTGACCCTATCCGCCCGTATTTTAAACCCCAAGATCGGAACGGCGAGCATATTGATATCCGCAAGGTAAAACCCAAGGTGAGCGACGATTGCTGCGGCTGTGGTCTTTGCGCAGAGGTTTGTCCCATGGGTTCTATCAGCAGAGAAAATGTAAAAGAATATGTGGGCATCTGCATCAAATGCTGTGCCTGCGTGAAGAAATGCCCTACGGGAGCAAGATATTATGATGACCCCGGTTATATCTATCATAAGGAAGAACTGGAAGAGCTCTACGCAAGAAGAGCGGAGCCGGAATATTTTGTATAAGGAAAAGCGACAGCAAGACTTTTTTGGTCTTGCTGTTTTTTTTATGCCTAAAATCTTTTTAACATTTCTATTATTTCTTTTTAACAAATCCCTAAAGACTGCCTAATTCGCTTTGCTTATACTAGGAAAAGAATTGGAGGTGGAAAAAGATGGAGGAAAAATGGAGACAAGAATTAAAATACACCTTGACAAAAGGAGAAAGCATCCTGACGGCAAAAAGACTGGCTTCCTTCATGCAGAGAGATAGACATACGGAGGGCGGAAAGGAATATTTGATCCGTTCTTTATATTTTGACAATCTGTATGATAAGGTTTTGAAGGAAAAGCTGTCCGGTGTGGCGGTACGGGATAAATTTCGGATACGGTATTATGATTTTGATGGGGATTTCATCCGCCTGGAAAAGAAAAGCAAACGTAATTCGGTGGGGCACAAATATCAATGTCGCTTGAAATCATGGGAAGTAGAAAAAATCATGCAGAAACAGTGGGATTGGATGGCGGAGGATGAGCGACCGCTGGTGCGGGAATTTTAGAGGGCTTCAACAGTTTTTCTTTGTTGGATACCGCCCTTTCCCTGGGGGCAGCCTTCGTTATCGGTCTGTTTATTTTCTATGTATATCAGAAAACCTATAGCGGAGTGCTTTACAGCCGCAGCTTCAATGTTTCTTTGGTGGCGATCCTTTTGGTGACAACATTGGTGATCAGTGGTGTTACGAGCAATGTGGTATTGTCTCTGGGTATGGTGGGCGCATTGTCCATTGTTCGTTTCCGTACAGCGGTAAAGGACCCTATGGATTTAGTGTTTCTTTTCTGGGCGATTGCAGAGGGAATCCTTTGCGGCGCCAGCCTGCTGCCCTTGGCACTTTTGGGATGTCCGGTGTTGGGGATATTCCTGTTGATCTTTGCCAATAAACAGCAGAAGGATAACCCTTATCTGATTATCATTCGCCTGATAGATGGGGATGCGGAAAGCAGGATTGAAGGCTTTCTGCGGAAAGAAGTAAAGAAAATGCAGCTGAGATCCAAAACGGTGAATGGTGGTGCAGATACAGAACTGATCTATGAGATTCGTCCCAATGATAGTGACAGTAATTTTGTGAATGTTATCAGTAAGATCGAAGGGGTAGAATCTGCGGTTATGGTAAGCTATGATGGCAATTTTGCTGCATAAGGGAAGGAGGAACTCCTTTGGAAAAACTGAAAGAATATAAAATGATATGCCTTTCAGGGATTGTTGTATTGGCTTTTCTGGTGGCGGCGTATGTTATCGTAGGAAGTGCAGAGCCTGCGGATAGTCCGCATACCTATGCAGAGCATATCTTTCAGGAGGATGTAGTAAATGAGATCAATATTGAGATAGACGAAGCCGATTGGGAAGATATGTTGGAAAATCCGTTGGAGGAAGCATATCATCGGGCAGATGTGACCATCAATGGAAAAACCATAGGTAATGTTGCGATCCGTACCAAGGGCAATACCAGTCTGACCTCTGTGGCAAATTCCGATTCCGATCGTTACAGCTTTAAGCTGGATTTCTACCGTGGAGATGATATCTCTGCATACACGGGGCTGAACCTGAAAACCAATTTGGAAACCTCTGACGGCAGTGAAATCCTTGCATTGATGCGGGCTTTGGAAAGCGGAGAAGGACTGGAGGAAGTGCTGGATGTGGACGAGGCACTGCGATATCTGGCAGTGAATGTAGCGTTGGCAAATTTCGACAGCTATTTGGGCACTACGACCCATAACTATTATTTATATGAAGAAAACGGTGTATTTTCCATATTGCCATGGGATTTCAATTTAGCCTTCGGCGGCTTTGGCGGCGGGGAAGTGGATATCTATGAGCCGACTGATAATAACATGGGCGGCAGAGGGCTCGGCTCGGCAGAAAAAGAGCCTGCGGAGGAAAATAAAGAGCCGATAGCAGAAAGAGAAAAACTGATGGAGACGCAGGAACCCGACAGAAACGGTCAGGAAGAACGATCCTTTCCATCGCCGGAAGGTATGGAAGGCAGTCCCTTTGGCAATAGCACGGAAAAGCCTTTGGTCACAACCCTTCTGGAAAATGAGGTATACCTGTCTCTCTATGAGAGGTATTTGGAGGAGATCGCCAATACCTATTTCACAGAGGAATATATGGCATCGATGGTGCAGAAAACCCATGACCTGATCGCTCCCTATGTAGAACAGGACGCTACGGCTTTTTATACCTATGAGGAATTTGAGCAGGCCTGCTCCATTGACCCTGATGATGACTATTCGCTGGTCTACTATGCCGTGAACATGGCGGAAAGCATACAGAACCAGTTGGATGGCGGTGAGCCTACCTTTGACGCAAGCAGCCTGAAGGGCGGCGGCGTGTTTGTAATAGGAACAGTATTTTTGGCAGTTTTCAAACGGAAAAAAGAACTGAAACCGCCCAAAGGAAACTGACAGTTGCTTGTCGAAATCCATAGTCTGCTTTATACTGGAGACAGGAGGCGATGATATGGAAACAAAGGAAATTTTATTGGAGCTTAGAAAAAAGAACAGCCTTTCCCAGCAGGAGATGGCGGAAAAGTGTATGGTAACAAGACAAGCAGTATCCCGCTGGGAATGCGGTGAGACCATACCCAATACGGAGACATTAAAACTGCTCTCCAAGGAATTTAACATTTCCATCAATACCCTTTTAGGGGAACCCCAAACTTTGATTTGCCAAAGCTGCGGTATGCCCCTGGCGGATGACAGTCTCATCAGTAAGGAGACCGATGGCTCTTTTAATGAGAAATACTGTAAATGGTGCTATGCCGATGGGGAGTTTGTCCATGTATGCACCATGGAAGAGATGGTGGAGGAATGTGTTCCTCACATGGGATGGGAGGATGAAGGTGCCGCAAGGGCATTCATGCAGAATCTGCTGCCCCAGCTGGAACGGTGGAAGTAAATATATCGGAAATCAGAATATCATTTTATTGTAAAAATTGGGAACGGTTGTTCCCTTTTTTTATTTCCTATGCTATACTAAAGAGAAAAGAAAAGACTGCAGAGGGAGGTGAAGACATGGAAGATTTGAAAATCGTTGGAGAAGTGGAGGATATCATTTATCAGAACAAGGACAATGGCTATACGGTGTTTTCTTTGACAACAGAGGATGATGAGGTGACCTGTGTCGGCGTTGTGCCCCAGATCCACAGCGGCGAAACCTTGGAGATCCACGGCAACTGGACGATGCATCCCCTTTACGGCAGGCAGGTGCAGGTGCAGTATTACGAAAAATCCATGCCTACCACCACCGCAGGAATGGAAAAATATCTTTCCTCCGGTCTTATCAAGGGCATCGGGGCTAAGACTGCCAAGCGCATTGTGGAGCGGTTCGGCGAAGCGGCCTTTTATGTGATCGAAGAAAAGCCCGATATGTTAACGGAAATCAAGGGCATCAGCTATGACAAAGCCCAGAAGATTTCCGCAGCCTTCTGCGAACAGCATGAACTGCGCAGAGCCATGATGTTCCTGCAGGGCTTCGATATTTCTCCTGCCTATGCCATGCGTATTTATAAAAAGTATAAATCTCGCACCTTTGATATCGTGAAAAATAATCCCTATCGCCTGGCGGATGATGTGGTGGGCATCGGCTTTAAAATGGCGGACAAAATGGCTGCCAGCGCAGGCATTGCCGCCGATGACCCCAACCGTGTGAGGGCGGCGGTGAAATACATCTTAAATAATGCTGCAGCCAACGGGGATTGCTATTTGCCCAAACAAAAGCTGATCGACCAATCTGTGGAGCTTTTGAATCTCCACCCCCTTGCCATCGAAAATGCCATTCGGGAATTGCAGGTGGACAGCCAGATTTGGCAGGAAAAGCTGGACGGGGAGGACTGCGTTTATCTGAATTATTATTTTTATGCGGAAATGTCCGTGGCGAAGCGGCTGTTGGAGCTGGCTGCCGATTATGAGCCTGCGGATATGGAATATATTGCAAAAGAGATCGCCCGGGTGGAAAAGGAAACGGGTGTCATTTTGGCGGAGGAACAGCGGCTTGCTGTGCTGGAAGCCATGAGCAGCGGCGTCCTCATCATCACCGGCGGACCCGGTACGGGGAAAACCACTACCATCAATACGATCCTGCGTATTTTGAAACGAGAGGAACTGGATGTAGTGTTGGCGGCGCCCACAGGCCGTGCGGCAAAGCGGATGACGGAAGCAACCGGTATGGAAGCCCAGACCATCCATCGTTTGCTAGGCATCAACTTTATTGGCGAGGATAACCGCCGACAGACTTTTGACAAAAATGAGGATGACCCCATCGAAGCGGATGTGATCATCATTGATGAAAGCTCTATGGTAGATATTGCGTTGATGCAGGCCCTTTTGCGGGCGGTGGAAAGCGGTTCCCGTATTATTTTTGTGGGGGACGTGGATCAGCTGCCTTCCGTTGGGGCGGGAAATGTTTTGAAAGATATGATCCGCAGTGAACGTTTGAAGGTGGTGCGTTTGCAGCATGTTTTCCGACAGGCGCAGGAAAGTGCCATCATCATGAATGCGCACCGCATCAATCAGGGAGAAGATCCCATTTTGAATGAGGAAGGGACGGATTTCTTCTTCATGCGCCGTGCTTATGCGGAGGATGTGGCGGCGACCATACGGGAATTGGTGACGAAACGTCTGCCGAAATTTACGGGATGCGATGGTCTGCAGGATATGCAGATCTTAACGCCCATGCGCAAGGGTACCCTCGGCGTACAAAATCTGAATCAGGTGTTACAGCAGACCTTGAATCCTCCTGCCTTTGATAAGCGGGAAGTACAGTTCCGCCAGACCACCTTTCGGGAGGGGGACAAGGTTATGCAGATCAAAAATAACTATAACATCGTCTGGCGGATGTTCAACAGCCTTGGCAAACGGGAGGACGAAGGACTGGGCGTTTACAACGGCGATGGAGGCATCATCCTTTCCATCGATACCAATGCAGAGCAGATGCGGGTAGCCTTTGATGATGGAAAAATTGTGGATTATGATTTCAGCCAGTTGGAAGAACTGGAGCTCGCCTATGCTATCACTATCCACAAATCTCAGGGCAGTGAATATCCTGTGGTCATTTTGCCCGTTTATAGCGGTCCGCCCATGCTGATGACGAGAAACCTATTGTATACGGCGGTGACCCGAGCGAAGCAGCTGGTGGTTATTGTCGGATTACGGGAAACAGTTTCCGCTATGATTCGTAATGATCGGGAGGTAGGCAGATATACCGGTCTTGCGCAGCGGATTCAAAATCTCCATGATTTCATCCAGGGGGGTGAAATCATATGAAAGAAAAACTGATGGAGTTTATTTTTCCGCCCCGTTGTGCTGTCTGCGGGGAAGTTCTTGCATTGGGGGAACGAAAGGGCTTTCTCTGTCATAAGTGTGGGGAGAATATTCCGTTTATTCCAAAAGATATCTGCCCCCATTGCGGCGGTGAAACGGAAACGGCAGGCTTTTGCGATTTTTGCCTGAAGCCTTTTGCTTTTGAAACGGCTTGTGCTGCCTTTCCTTATGAAAAAGTGCGTCAGACGATTCATTTGTTCAAATATGAAGGTGGAAAGCAGCTGGGGGAAGGATTAGGTGAGCTGATGGCGGACTATCTGCTGCAATATCATGAAGAATTGATGGTAAAAACGGATGTCATCTTGTCTGTTCCCCTACATTCCAAAAAGGAAAAACGCCGCGGCTTCAACCAGACCCATATTCTCTGCCAAAAGATATCCGAAAAAACAGGACTTGTTTTTTGGAAGGATGGTTTGCGGAGAAAAAGAGATACCGTTGCCCAAAGTACATTGAGCACACCGGAGGAAAGGCGGCAGAACCTAAAGGGTGCCTTCGAGACAGCGGCGGATGTTTCGGGCAAGCGTGTGCTTCTGGTGGATGATATTTTCACAACAGGCAGCACCTGCAACGAATGTGCAAAAGCATTGTATCGTTCTGGCGCAAAGGAAGTGCATATCGTTTGCCTTTCTGCGGCAGGGCTGTGATTTGTTTATAAGGGGAAAAAAGGAGATACAGCAGAGAAAAAACCTTTGCCGTATTCTTTTTTGTGTAAAACAACAGGTCATACATTGCATGGTGTATGCATAAAAACTGTATACATAGGGTAAATAATGAATATATATTCAAATTATACGAATTTTTATTCAAATAGATTTGTATGTACTGGAAAAAATACAAAATGAAATTTTTATTTTTTGTAAAATCTGTATAGAAAATAAAGCGTATTTTCCATTTTTCAAAAGGAAAAAAAGAGTTCAAAAGTATTTCTATACAAAAATAAAACGATTGTCATACAACATAAAGAGGTTTCTCTGAAAAATGATGGATTTTTACAGGGGAGCCTCTTTTTTGTGCCTAAAAATTAGGATGTCTGATATTGACTTTATGTCTAAAAACGAGTAAATTTTTACAAAAGCTATTTTGTACGGAAATAAATACAATCACAAAAGGGCTTACATGAAATTATTTTATACTATGTAAAAGCTGTAGTGAAAGGGCTGCAGAAAAAAACAAAAGAATGGCTTCATCGCATCCAACGATGAGCAAACTTTACGAAAGAGGGGAATCTTTATGGAAAAGAAAAAAAATTTTTTTGAAGGTGGCTTTGGTAAGTTCATCCTGCCTGGTATCATCCTTCAATCTGTAATGATCGGCGGCGGTTATGCCACTGGTCGTGAGATCGTAGAATACGGCGGCAAATTCGGTGCATTGGGCTGGCTGTCCGGTTTGGGCACATTGCTGGGCTTTGCTGTCATTGCAGCATTGTCCTACGAACTGATCCGTCTGACAAAGGCGTACGATTTTAAATCCTTCATGCAGACCATCGGTGGTCCTCTGTGGATCGTATTCGACGTTGTATATCTGTTTTTTATGGTCATCATCATCGCCGTTATGGCATCTGCTACCGGTAATATCGTAGAGCAGACCTTAGGGCTCAATTACTGGGTCGGCGTTGTTGCGATCACAGTTGTTGTAGCAATCCTGAACTTCTATGGTTCCAGATTGATCGAACGTTTTGAAACATTGGGTACGATCGCACTGTATGTTGGATATATCATTTTTGCTGTACTGGTGATTGGCACATTCGGTGACAATATCCCTACTGTATTTGCAAACCACGATACAAGCTATATGGAAGGCACTGTAACAGCAGGCGCAGCTCTTTGGAGTGGTATCCTGTATTGTGGCTATAACTTGGTTGTATTGCCTGCTTCCTTCTTTACGATCGAAAGACAGACCAGCAGAAAAGAATCTGTCATCTCCGGTATCATCGGCGGTATTTTGGCAACGGTTCCCTGGTTCCTGACATATTTCGCAGTTATGTGTTTCTATCCCAACCCTGACGTTTTGGGTGCATCCGTTCCCTGGCTGGCAATGATGCAGGGCACTGCAGGTCCTGTTGTGATTGCAATCTTCGGTATCGTAATGGGCTGGACACTGATCGAAACCTCCACAGGTATTATCCATGCAGCAATCGAACGTGTAAACAATGGTCTGAAAGAAACAAACAGACCTGCCATGACAAGCAAACAGCAGGCAATTGTGACAATCATCGTTTTGGTTGGTTCCATGGTTCTGTCCAAGGTTGGTATCATCGACCTGATCGCAACTGCTTATAATGCACTGTCCTACGTGTTCCTGGCAATCTATGTTCTGCCTCTGTTCACAGTTGGTATTTACAAGATCTGCAAACTGCGTAAAGCAGAATTGGCTGCAAAAAAATAAGACCTTTCCATACCTGTAAAAAGGTATGCCATAAAAATACAAAAGAAAAATACATTCCAAAAATATGAAAAACATCCAGAAAAAAGAGCGATGGGGTATCTGTAACAGCAGATACCTCCTTTCTCTTTTTACCAAAAAGAATCAAAATAGGGAAAATGAGACATACTTTCTGTATCCTTTATAGAGGGTATTTCATATTTTGATAGAGAACCGAGGTTTTTTGTCAAGTTTTGTTTGTAAATAGGATAAAAAACGAGTATAATTCTATGTTGTATAAATTTTGGTCGAGATACACCGGGGAGAGTTAAAATATGTTACGTTTAGGATTTGATAATGAAAAATATCTGCAGATGCAGTCGAAGCGGATCAAAGAACGCATCAGCCAGTTTGGTGGGAAGTTGTATCTGGAATTTGGCGGCAAATTGTTTGATGATTACCATGCATCCCGCGTATTGCCCGGCTTCAAGCCGGATAGTAAGATCAACATGCTGGTGCAGCTGAAGGATGATGCAGAGATCGTTATTGTCATCAGCGCCGGGGACATCGAAAAGAATAAGGTGCGTGGTGACCTGGGCATCACTTACGATGCAGATGTGCTGCGCCTCATCGATGCTTTCCACGGCTATGGTCTTTATGTAGGCAGCGTTGTGCTGACCCAGTTCAACGGGCAGGCCAGTGCCATCGCCTATGAAAAGAAGCTGGAAGGCCTTGGTATCAAAGTGTATAAGCATTATCCCATCGAAGGTTACCCTGCCAATATCCCTCACATTGTCAGTGAAGAGGGCTTCGGCAAGAATGACTATATCGAAACCCAGCGTTCTCTGGTTGTTATCACAGCCCCCGGCCCCGGCAGCGGCAAAATGGCTACTTGCCTTTCTCAGCTCTACCATGAAAATAAACGGGGTGTGAAAGCGGGCTATGCAAAATTTGAAACCTTCCCCATTTGGAATATCCCTTTGCGTCATCCTGTCAATCTGGCCTATGAGGCAGCCACAGCCGATCTGAACGATGTAAATATGATCGATCCCTTCCATCTGGAAGCCTACGGCGAAACCACCATCAACTATAACCGTGATGTGGAGGTGTTCCCTGTGCTGAATGCCATGTTTGAACAGATTTACGGCAAATCTCCCTATAAATCCCCTACGGATATGGGCGTCAATATGGTGGGCAACTGCATCTTTGATGATGAAGCCGTTTGCGCGGCAGCAAGAACAGAGATCGTCAGACGGTATTACAAAGCTCTCTGCGACCATAGAAAGGGCGGTCTGGCAGATGATGTGATTTATAAACTGGAGCTGCTGATGAAACAGGCAGGCACCAGCATTGAGGATCGGGTTGTTGCCACAGCAGCCAATGCAAGAGCCGAAGAGACAGGCGACCCTGCGGCAGCCATCGAACTGTCCAATGGTACCATTGTGACAGGCAAAACAAGTGCCCTCTTGGGTGCATCTTCTGCGATGCTGCTGAATGCACTGAAAACATTGGCAGGCATCCCCAAAAGTGTGAAACTGATCGCTCCCGAGATCATCGAGCCTATCCAGAAATTGAAGGTCGGTCATCTGGGCAACCAAAACCCCCGTTTGCATACGGATGAAGTGCTGATCGCTCTGAGCATCTGCGCTGTCAATGATTCTCAGGCGGCATTGGCGTTGAAACAGCTGGAAAAACTGAAATGCTGTGAGGTACATTCCACTGTCATCCTGTCCTCCGTAGATGAAAATGTATTCAAAAAGCTGGGTGTAAACCTGACTTGTGAACCCAAATATGAAACAAAAAAACTCTTCCATAGATAATGAGTCAAATAAAAGCGTATCCCTTTAGAGGATACGCTTTTTCATATGCAGGCTTTTATATGCTAAAAAACTGAAGGATGGCAAGGCAGATGAGGATGCCGCCGGAAAGGAGTGACCATAGGCTTTCCTTTGGTTCCGATCGTAACATGAGCCTTGCGCCGCCCATTGCCCCCAATGCAAGAAAAATGGTTTGGAAGAGAGCGGCAAAAAACGGCAGAAAGACCACATCCATTCCACCGGCAGCGGCACTTACCCCGATGGCAAAGGAATCCATGGAAAGGAGAAAGCCCAGCAGGAGGGCCTCTTTTGGCTCGATGGAGGAAGAGGCATCTTTGTCGCAAAGAGAAGGAGACTGCAGGGGCGAATCCTCCTTCTTATTTTTTTGCCCCGTTCCTTGCAGACAAAGCCAGATGCCGAATAACAGCAGAAAGCCTGTGGATATTCCCTCTGCCAGCCCGGCAGGGAGACAGACCGCCAACAGCTGCCCCATCTTCAAAAAAATCTCCATCATTAAGAAGGTCTCCCCGGTCAGAAGCAAAAGGGAGGAGGGGGAAAAGGTGATGCGCCTGAAACCATAGGAAAGACCGATCCCCAGGGCATCCACACTGAGGGAAAGAGCCAGAAACAGAGAAAAAAGCATGGGGAACACCTCCTGCTATCCATCCTATGCAGGTGGTCTTTTTTTGCGCTTGTCCGCATACAGTGTTAATACCTTCGGTGTACAAAGAATGATGAATCTTTTGGCACACCAAAGCAAAGACAAGCAGAAAAACAAAAGATGGAGTGTGAGGATATGGATTGGTGGAGCATGCAGCTTTCGACGCTAATAAAGCAGCTGGGGACGGATGAAGCGAAGGGGCTTTCCCCGGGAGAAGCGGCCAAACGGCTGGAAGCGGATGGAAAAAACAAACTGGAACAGGGAGAAGGCAGGAAGGGCTTTTTCTGGCAGTTTCTTGCCCAGTTCAATGATTTTATGATATTGCTGCTCATTGGGGCAGCGGCGGCTTCTTTTGCGGTGTCCTATTGGAATGGGGAAGGGGATTTTGTGGATTCTGCCATCATCATTGCCATTGTGGTGCTGAATGCCCTGCTGGGGGTCCTGCAGGAAAGTAAGGCGGAAAAAGCATTGGAAGCCTTGAAGGAGCTTTCTGCCCCCAAGGCGAGGGTGCGGCGGAATGGGGAAGAAAAGGAGATTCCTGCGGAATATGTGGTGCGGGGGGATATCCTGCTTCTTTCCGCCGGGGATTATATCTGTGCCGATGGACGGATTTTGGAAAACCATGGCTTAAAAACAGAGGAAAGTGCCATCACGGGGGAATCCCTTGCTATTGAGAAGGAAGCGGGCGTTTTGCCGAAAAAGACCCAGTTGGGGGATAGAAAAAATATGGTTCTTTCTGGCAGCTACGTTTTGGCAGGAAAAGGCGCAGTGGTGGTCACGGCAACGGGAATGCATACGGAGATCGGACATATCGCTTCCCTTTTGGCGGAGCAGGAGGACAGCGAGACCCCTTTGCAGAAAAAACTGGGGGAAACGGGAAAGATGCTGGGCATCGGTGCGTTGGTCATTTGCGGCATTATTTTTATCATGGGGATTTTGCGGAAACAGGAGCCTTTCCATATGTTTATGACTTCCATCAGTTTAGCGGTGGCGGCTATCCCCGAAGGGTTGCCTGCCATCGTGACGATTGTTCTCGCCATTGGGATGCAGCGGATGTCTCAAAAAAATACCATCATCCGCCGTCTGACGGCGGTGGAGACTTTGGGTGGGGCGGAGATCATCTGCTCCGATAAAACGGGCACATTGACTCAAAACCGTATGAAAGTGACCCAATTGGCAGCAATCGGGAAGGATTTGGAAAAAAACGAGGAAAAACGACGGTTCCTTTTGACTCTTTTTGCCCTATGTAATGATTCCAGGCGAAAGGGGACGAAAATCATTGGCGAACCTACGGAAAAAGCCCTGGCGGAAGCAGCGGAGGAAGGGGGCGTTTCCCTGAAAGCACTGTGGCAGGAAATGCCAAGAATTGGAGAGATTCCGTTTTCTTCGGAACGAAAGCTGATGACTACAGTATATCCCAGCGGCGGCAAATGGATCTCTGTTACCAAAGGTGCGCCGGATATCTTGTTTGAAAAATGCACTCGCTGTCTAGATGGGGCAGGACAGGTCCCTTTTGATGGCAGGAGAAAAAGCGAAGCCCGCCTGAAAAACGGCGAAATGGCGGCAAATGCCCTGCGAGTGGTTGCGGTAGCCTTTCGGGAATGGGAAGAAGAACCGCAGTTTTTTACACCGGAAAGCTTGGAACAGGATCTGGTTTTTGCAGGTATGGCGGGTATGATCGATCCGCCCCGACCGGAAGCGGCAGAGGCTGTTCGTATCTGTAAAAAGGCGGGCATTCGCCCTGTGATGATCACCGGTGACCATGCCTTGACAGCGCAGGCCATTGCGGCGAAACTGGGCATTTTTCAAAAGGGCGATCGTGTGATTACCGGACAGGAATTGATGCAGATGGATGATGGAGAGTTGGAACAGGCGGCGGAGCATTGTACCGTTTTTGCCCGTGTTTCCCCGGAGCATAAAGTCCGTATCGTGAAAGCCTTCCAGAAGGATGGAAGGGTGGTCGCCATGACAGGGGATGGGGTCAACGATGCTCCTGCTCTGAAAGCGGCAGATATTGGATGTGCTATGGGGAAAAACGGCACGGAAGTGGCAAAGGGCGCAGCGGATATGGTCTTGATGGATGATAATTTTGCGACCATCGTGGAAGCGGTACGGGAAGGCCGCAGCATTTATGATAATATCCGCAAGGCGGTGCATTTTCTGCTTTCCAGTAATATTGGGGAGATCATTACCATTTTTGCAGCCATGTGCTTCGGCTGGGCAACGCCTCTCTTGCCCATTCAGCTGCTTTGGGTCAATCTGGTGACGGATTCCCTGCCTGCCATTGCCTTGGGGGTAGACCCCGCCGATGGGGATATCATGGAACGACCGCCCCGACGGGAATCCTCTTTGTTCAGCGGCGGCATGGGTAGCCGCATTGCCTTGGAGGGGATGATGATCGGTATGCTGGCACTTTTGGCTTTTGGCATCGGGCATATTTATTTCGATGAAGAGAAAACTTATACCATTGGGCGCACCATGGCCTTTGCGGTGCTTTCTCTTTCTCAGCTGGTACACGCTTTCAATATGCGGACAGAACATTCTCTGTTTCATATTTCCCTTGGCAGCAATCCTGTCCTTCTGGGTGCCTTTTTCATCGGCTGTGTCCTGCAGGCAGGGGTCATCATGGTGGAACCTTTGGCGGCAATATTTAAGGTATGCCCTTTGAATGGAATAGAATGGCTGATCGTGGCAGCATTGGCTTTGGTGCCTTTGCCCGTAGTGGAGCTGGAAAAGTTGAAGGATCGCCGATTGGAAAAACGGATGGAGAAAAAATAAAAGAATTTTGAAAAAATTTCAGCTATCATTTTTTCTTATCATTCTTGCGAGGGGGTTTTGATTTTTGTATAATAAAGAAAACAAAAGAAAAAGGTGACAGATATGAAAGTTGATATTTCTTTAGATCTTTATCGCATTTTTTGTGCCGTTGTCCGCACGGGCAATATGTCCGCCGCAGCGAGGGAATTGTATATTTCGCAGCCTGCGGTCAGCATGTCCATCCGTCAGCTGGAGGACCGCATGGGCAGTCCCCTTCTGGTGCGTACCGCTAAGGGCGTATACCCTACGGCGGAAGGCAAGCTCCTTTATACTTATCTGGAACAGGCCTTGGGGCTGATTCAGGCGGCGGAGGAAAAATATTATCAGATGGTTCACATGGAAATGGGCGAGCTGAAGATTGGCGCCAGCGATACGGTTATTGCCAATTTTCTGCTGCATTATTTGGAGCAGTACCATAAGCTCTACCCCGATATCAATATCAAGGTCACCAATAAGACTACCTATGAATCCCTGCGTCTGCTGCGGAACGGCAGCGTAGATGTCTGTTTCATCAATTTGCCTATCGCGGAGGATGAAGATTTAGAGGTGACCCCCTGCATCGAGATCCATGATGTATTGGTGGGCGGGGAAAGATATCGTATGTTGGCGGAAATGGGGATGCAGGTGAAGGATCTGCCGAAATATCCCCTGCTGCTGCTGGAAGATCTCAGCAATTCCCGCCGCTATATCGACCGCTATGCGGAGGAAAACGGCGTGGTGCTGAATCCCATTCTGGAACTGGGCAGCAGCGATCTGCTGGTCAGCTTTGCGGAGATCAATCTGGGTCTGACTTATGTGATCAAGGAATTTACCCAGAAGGAATTGAGCAGCAAACACCTGTATGAAATACCGGTAGATCCGCCGGTACCCAAACGCAGTATTGGCATGGTGCGCCTGAAAAACGTTGCTATGTCCCATGCCCTGAAGGGGTTCATTGAATTGATCGACTTTCCAAATAAAGAGGATTGACAGTGTAAGCATAATATGTTAATATATGAACAGATATTTATATGAGAAAGGAAACAAAGCTGATGAAGGAACCCCAGATGCAGGAAGAATTTGATATGGAAAAGGAACTGCAGAAGGAGTTCATTCAGGAGTTGGCAGAATTTTTCAAGATTTTTGGCGATGGCACCCGTATCTGCATCCTGCAGATTTTGCTGGAAGGGGAGCGGAATGTGGGCGAATTGGCAGAGGCATTGGAAATGAGCCAGTCTGCTGTTTCCCATCAGCTGCGTGTCCTGCGGCAGAATGACCTTGTGAAATATCGCAAGGAGGGAAAGACGGTGTTCTATTCTTTGGATGATGAACATGTCCGCATGGTTTTGGAACAGGGCATGACTCATATTCGCCACAAACGTGGATATCATGAATAAGAAATCACTAGGCTGTATATACCATTTACAGCCTAACTTTTCAATCAATATATGAACGGTTGTTCATGCGAACAAATAAGAAGAGGTGAACCAAATGTCTGAAATGAAGGTATATTTAAAGGGGCTGACCTGCGCCAATTGTGCAGGCAAGATAGAGGATGTTCTTTCCAAGCTGGCGGAAACGGAGGAGGTTTCCATCAATTTGATGCGGCAGGAAATGACCCTGAAGCTGAAAAAAGATGTTCCCTTAGAGAAGATGCAGGAGACCATCAAAAAAACAGTTCATACATTTGAGCCGGATGTGGAGGTGGCATTCCGCCAGGAAAAGCCCTCTGCAGGGGCGGCATGTGGGGATAGCTGTTGCTGTCATGCGCAGGAAGAAGGTCATGATTCTTGTGGCTGCGGACACGACCACGAGCATGGAGAGGAAGCAGTCTTTGACAAGAAATTTTTCCTACGGTTCGGCTTGGGACTGCTGTTGTTTTTGTGTGCTGTTTTTTTGAGGAAAGGCGTCGCCGGTGCGCCGCTGTTTTTGGCGGCCTATCTGATTTTTGGCTATGATGTGCTGCTGCGGGCAGGAAAGAACATCGTCCGTGGGCAGGTCTTTGATGAAAACTTCCTGATGTCCCTTTCCACCATCGGTGCCCTTGCCATTGGCGAAATGGCAGAAGCTGTTTTCGTCATGCTGTTCTATCAGGTGGGGGAAGCCTTTCAGGACTATGCTGTGGCCCATTCCAGAAAATCCATTACGGCATTATTGGATATCCGCCCCGATTTTGCCCGTTTGGTGGCGGAGGGAGAAACCAAGGAAGTCTCTCCCGAAACGGTTCGGATTGGGGATTGTATCCTGGTAAAAGCCGGGGAACGTATTCCTCTGGACGGCATCATCGAAGAAGGGCATGCCATGCTGGATACGGCAGCCTTGACAGGAGAATCTCTCCCCAGAAATGCGGAAGTGGGGGAACGGGTTCTCAGCGGCTGTATCAATATGGATGGCACCTTGCAGATTCGGGTAGAAAAGCCCTTTAGCGAATCCACAGTGATGAAGATTTTGGAGATGGTGGAGAATGCCGCCGGGAAAAAATCCAAAACGGAACGCTTCATCACCCGTTTTGCCAGAATCTATACCCCTGTAGTAGTTTTGCTGGCGGTATTGGTAGCGGTTCTTCCCCCTGTGCTGGGCGTTGGTGCCTTTTCCCTGTGGTTTGGACGGGCATTGGTATTTCTGGTGGTTTCCTGCCCCTGTGCATTGGTATTGTCTGTACCTTTGAGCTATTTTGCAGGCATCGGTGCGGCATCGAAACGGGGTATCCTCGTCAAAGGCGGCGGAGATATGGATACGCTTTGTCATCTGGAAAAAGTGGTTTTTGACAAGACCGGTACGCTGACGAAGGGCAAGTTTTCTGTGACAGAGGTGGCAGGAGATGTGCTGCGTTTGGCAGCCATCGGTGAAGCCATGAGCAATCACCCCATTGCAAAGGCCATCGTGGAAAGCTATACAGGAGAGCTGCCTGCTGCGGAGCAGTATCAGGAATTGGGCGGCTATGGCATTTCCTATGAGTTGGAGGGAGAAACCGTCCTGTTGGGGAACAGCCGTCTGATGGAACGGGAACATATCCCTTATACAAAAGCCAACGGCATCGGCACAGTGGTCTATGTGGCGAAGGGGGGCAAGTTCCTGGGGCATATCCTTGTGGCAGATACCCTGAAAGAAAATATTGCCGAATCTCTGGGAGCTTTGCGGAAACAGGGCGTGAAAGAGATGGTCATGCTGACCGGCGACCGAAAGGAAACAGCGGAAGCCGTGGCAAAGGAACTGCGGCTGGACGGGGTCTACAGCGAATTGCTGCCGGAAAATAAAGTGGAATGGATGGAAAAATTGAAGGGCAATGGCGAAGGCAAGACGGCTTTCGTCGGTGACGGTATCAATGATGCACCCGTTTTAGCAGGAGCGGACTTGGGCGTTGCTATGGGCGGTATCGGTTCCGATGCGGCCATTGAAGCGGCGGATGTGGTGCTGATGGATGATGATATTGGCAAGTTGGCGGTGGGTATCAAAATTGCCAAGAATACACGGAAGATCGTCAATCAGAATATCGCCTTTGCGCTGGGCTTCAAGATCATTGTGTTGATTTTGTCCGTCCCCGGTATTGCTACCATGTGGATGGCGGTATTTGCCGATGTAGGCGTATGCGTATTGGCGATTTTGAACGCCATGCGAAAGAAGGATTAAAACCTCAGGGCAGAAATGAAAAATATTAGCAAAGAAAAACGGCACCTAATGTAGTGGCGGCTTAAGAAAACATTATTTCAATTTTTTGTCTTCTTATAGGGACTCCTCTAAAAAGGTGCCGTTTTTGTATAAAAGTTTTTGATCCAACTTTTTTCAAAAAGTTGGCGGGGTTCGGGGCAGAGCCCTGTGGTCTTATTCCCCTTTCTGGATGATTTTTTTCACGTTTTTCTCGAACTTTACCCTGGGCAGCATAACCATATGCCCACAGCCGCAGCATTTGATGCGAAAATCAATGCCTGTTCTCAAAATCTCCCACTGGGCAGAGCCGCAAGGGTGACTTTTTTTCATTTGTACGATATCTCCAACGGAAAAATCCATAGATCATGCCTCCTTTACCAGATGAACGACCTGCTGAGGGAAAGGAATTTCGATGCCCTCTGCGTCGAAGCGGTTTTTGATACGACGGCGCAGTTCTGCTTCCACGCCGAGGTTTGTTTTGACTTTACATTTTGCAACGATCTTGATGGTGACTGCGGAATCATCCAAGCCAATGACACCTGCCACGGTAGGGGTTTCCAGCAGCTCTTCCATATCTGCTGTTTTCGCCATTTCATCCTTCAGTACTGCGATGGCATGGTCGATGCTTTCGCCGTAAGCAATGCCTACGGTCACTACGGCATTGATAAATTCACGGCAAAGGTTTGTAACAGTGCCCACAGAACCATTGGGGATGATATGGACACAGCCCATGGGGTCACGGAGCTTTGTGGAGCGCAGCGTCACGCTTTCCACGGTACCGGTAATCCCCTGAATGGTGACAATATCGCCGACTGCGTAGTGATCCTCAAAAAGGATGAAGAAGCCCTCCATCATATCTGTGACAACGCTCTGGGCGCCTAAGCCGATGGCAACAGAACCGGCAGAAGCAACGACCAGCAGAGAATTGGGATTGACACCCAACAGATTCAGTATGGAAAAAATACCGACAAAATAAATTACATATTTTAGTACACTGCTGGTGATGGAATTCAGGGTTTTTGCTTTCCGTTCAGACATGGAAAGACGGTCTCTCTGTGCCTGTGATTGGAAGAATTTTTTCGCCACGGCACTGGAAATCTTGATGAGGATCCAGCAAAGCAGCAGTGTGCCGATGATCTGCAGGATCTTGATGCCTGCAGTCATAAGACCGGTCCAGGCAACGGGGCTGAACAGGCTGCCGATGCTTTCGCTGATGGCATTGCCGTTTGTGAGAGTTTCCATTTTCGATTACCTCCTGTTCTGTTTATAGGTGGCTGCTGCTTTCAGAAAAGCAGTGAACAGCAGCCCCATTTCTTCTGTTTTCATGGCTTCGGGATGCCACTGTACGCCAACGGCAAAGAGACAGTCCTTCTGTTCAATGGCTTCGATGAGACCATCGGCACTGCGGGCAGAAGCGATAAAGCCTTCCCCCAGGGTGGAGCAGGACTGATGATGCAGGGAATTGACCACAGTACGTTTGTTTTCCCAAAGGTCTGTCAAAAGAGTATCCTCCTCCACAAAAATGCTGTGGGTGCCATAGGAACGGGGGGCCTGCTGGATATGCTTCAGGGTGGTGCCTGCCTGTACGCCGATATCCTGATAGATGCCGCCGCCCTTGGCGATATTCATGACCTGCATGCCTCGGCAGATGCCCAGCATAGGCAGGTCTTTTTCCAGTGCTTCATGGCAGATCCGCATTTCATATGCATCCCGCAGGGGGTTGATTTCGCCGCTTTGGTGCAGGGGCTCTTCCCCAAAGAGCAGCGGGTCGATATCACCGCCGCCGGTCAGCAGCAGACCATCCAGAAAATCAGGCAGATCTTGGTGGGGCAGCAGCACGATGGGGCAGCCTCCGGCTTTTTCGATGGCAAGTACATAATCCTCGTGGAGGGAGTATTCCTTTTTTTCGTAAGAATAGTTCGGCGCAATGCCGATGACTGGTTTCAGATTCATCACTAACACCTCTCATTTGATTTTCCTTAACAGTATACAAAAGTTGCTGTTTTTTTGCAACGAAACCGCAAGAAACTTAAGAAATCGTTACAGAAAAGAGGGTGACTTGCGGGAAATGGAGAGATTGTGTTATAATCAATGTGTATGAGCCAAAAACAAACGGCTGATTGGAGCGGATATAAAAAACACCGCCGGAAATGACAGAACAGGAGATGAAGCGAGTATGAAAACAATCGGCATCATCGGCGCGATGGCAGAAGAGATCGCGTATTTGAAAGAAAAGATCGAGATCGTGACTACAAAAAGTGTCATTGGATTACAGTTCCATGTGGGGAAATATTGCGGCAACAGCATTGTGCTGGTCATCAGCGGTATCGGCAAGGTCAATGCGGCGGTCTGCACACAGGTATTGATCGACCATTTTGGCGTGGATTATGTGATCAATACAGGCGTAGCCGGGGCGGTAAGCCCGGAATTGCATATCGGGGATATCCTGATTTCCACGGATGCGGTGCAGCATGATATGGATGTTTCCGCTTTGGGCGACCCGATCGGTACTATCCCCCGTCTGGCGGAAAGCTATTTCAAGGCAGATGAAATGATGGTGAGACTGGCGCAGGAAGCGGCGGCAGAAACGGCAGAGGATTATCAGATCATGCTGGGAAGGGTTGCCAGCGGCGACCAGTTTATTGGCACAAAAGAAGGAAAGGAACGCATCAAAAAATATGTGCAGGGCGATTGTGCGGAAATGGAAGGGGCAGCCATTGCCCATGCCTGCTGGTTGAATCGGATTCCCTTCGTTGTCATCCGTGCCATCAGCGACGGCGCAGATGAAGAAGCCAATATGTCCTTTGAGCAGTTCGTGCAGCTGGCGGCAAAACGCAGCAGCGACCTGGTAGAAAAAATGCTGGAAAAGATGTGAAAAACTGCCTAAAAATGGGCGGTGAAATTCTCTGTTCCATGTGAGGGATTGCCCTTGTAAAGGCAGTTTTCTTACTGTATAATGCAATCAGAATAAGAGATGATTTGCACGCAAAATATTTATTGGCATAAAAGTAGTAGGAAAAAGGAGGCTTTTCAAATGACAGCAAAGACTCATGGGTATATCACAAAGGAGATCGAACTGGAACAGATTTATCAGTTCGTTTTGAAATATTTCGACCCTGAAGCAAAGGTAAACCGTTATGAAAACCGTTTTGGTGAAAGCAACGAAATGGCTGTTTACTTCACATACAAAGGGGAAGAAAGACGACTGTTCACAATGGTATATAAGAGCCGCAAATATTCCAAAACAGGTGACAAGGCAAGACTGGTGTTCCTGGATTTGGACTATTGGGGCCATAGTGTAGAGATTATGCGTTCTATCCTGTCTTATTTCAGTGGTTGGCTGGATGAAAACGACTGCGACAAGGAAGAAGCATACTTCATTGAGGAACAGCCTGATGGTGTAACACCCAATATCATCAAGATCACAAGAAAAGAATTGAACAGAAGAATGGGCGGCATGGTCGTTATCATTGAAGATGACGAGGAATAAGAGAAATCATAAACCTGAAAGCATAGGAAAAGCCATACCTTTTTGGTATGGCTTTTTTGCGTCTTTTTTTATTTGGGGCGGCGGTGGCAAAGTCAACGACCCTCCCGTTTTCTTTTGCGATTTTTCCAGACGTTGTACAAAATATCTTTCAGAACCAGCATTGCATCTTGTTCATTCAATTGATAATCTTGCTTTAATTCGTCCAACATACTTAACAGGATGCAAGGATACAGATTTCGATTTATTGAATTTATTATATAATACTACGACTATGGAATCGTCTGCAATAAAGATAGCTGGTGACATCGACGGACTTTTTTGCATCAGAAAAAATGGTAAAAAGGACAAAAGGGATGGATTCTTGCCACATCTATGATTTTTATGCTATACTAAAAGATAATCCGAATGCAGAAGGGACGGTGGATGATATGACAGAAGAAAAAGATATTCGTACCATGATCGATGAAGATATTGCCCACGTGGAAACCGTCTGGGAAGCGTCCTCTTATGACAGTGAAGTTATGGAGGGGCTGTTCCGACTGCTTTTGGAGCATTATGCAGAAAAGATCGAAGGCTTCACCAAGGGGCTTCGGGTCATCCAGCCCTATGAGGATACGGCTGATATGGCAAAGATCTATCGGGAAAACGTGCAGAACCTGCTGGAACGGATGAAGGGTTTTCGGGAGAATAACTGCAGCAACGAAGGTCTGCTGGAATATTATATTTCCAAAGAGTATCAGGAATTGGATTTCGAAGCGGATTTTACGACAGTTCGCCTGGATATTGGCATGATGGAATGTCTTTCCCGCAGTGAACGGGAGGATATCATGGGTCATTTGGATGCCATGGAAAATATCTGCGCCCAAGTGATGACGAAAAAGGAAAAATGGGAAGCATTAAGAGAGCATTTGGTCTGGCTTTCCGGGAAAAATGTAACTGTGGCAATGAAGCTGTTGCCCTTATTTTTCCGAATCAATTAAGAGATCATAAGGTGATATAGATGATTAAACTGATCGTGTCTGATATGGACGGCACACTGGTGAATGATGAAAAGAAAATCGATGAGGATATTTATCAAATTCTGCCCAAGCTGAAGAAAATGGGCACACGCTTTGTGGTTGCCAGCGGCAGGCAGTATCCCAGTCTATGCAGCGATTTCAAGGAGCATGTAAAGGATGTTGTCATCGTTTCGGAAAATGGCGCTTTTATCATGGAGAATGGAAAAGAGCTGTATGCCCGCTGCATGACGAAAAAAGAGGTGAAAGCCTGTTTGGATGCGGTGGGGCAGTTTCCGGGGCTGAGCCCACTGCTGTGTGCAAAGCACCGCAGCTATACCACCAGTCAGGAAATGCTGGAATTTCTGGCATCCCCCAAATTCAATTATACGATGGCACTGGCAGAGGATCTGTATGCCGTAGAGGATGATATCATCAAGGTCTCCATTATCGTGCTGGATGGGAAGCCTGCGGAGGAATATTATCGTTTGCTGCGTTCTGTTCTGGCGGAGGACTTGAGCTTGGTGACTTCCGGGCCGGATTGCCTGGATACTGGCATCTGTGGGGTCAATAAAGGCACTGCCGTGGAAACCCTGCAGCAGATGTGGAACATCACGCCGGAGGAAACCATGGTCTTTGGGGATCAGTATAATGATATCGAAATGTTTGAAAAAGCTTACTATAGCTTTGCCATGCAGGATGCTGTGGAGGGCGTGAAGAAAAAAGCCCGTTTTCAGGCGGGAAGCAATAACGAGGGCGGCGTGGTAAAGGCGATTTGCCGAATCATGGGAATCTGAGCCCCGAAGGAGAGAAGGATTATGAAGAAAGCAGCAAGTTTTGCACTGGGCTGCAAAGTAAATCAATATGAAAGTGAAGCCATTGCGGAGCTGTTCGCAGAAAAAGGCTATGAGATCGTCGGCATCGATGAAGAAGCAGACGTATATGTCATCAATACTTGTACGGTAACAAATTTTGGGGATAAAAAATCCCGCCAGCTCATCCGTAAGGTGAAACGGCAGAATGAAAATGCCATTGTGGCTGTGGTGGGTTGCTATGCCCAGACTGCGCCCCAGGAACTGATGAAGGTGGAAGGAGTGAACCTTGTCATCGGCACCAAGGACAGAGCCAAGATCGTCGAAATGGTGGAGCATTACGATATAAGCCGCGGCGTGGAAAACCATGTGACAGATATCATGAAGGAACGGGTTTTCGAACCCTTGTCTATCCAGAAGCTGGCGAACAGAACCAGAGCATACCTGAAAATTCAGGATGGATGCAGCCAGTATTGTTCCTACTGCATCATTCCCTATGCCAGAGGGCCTATCCGCAGCAGAGAACCCCAGGAGGTTTTGGCGGAAGTGCGCCGTCTGGCGGACAACGGCTTCAAGGAAGTGGTATTGACAGGTATTCATGTGGCAAGCTATGGCAAGGATAGAAGGGATACTTCTCTGTTGGAGATTTTGAGACAGGTTCATGAGGTAGAGGGGATCGAGCGCATCCGTTTCAGTTCCATTGAGCCCAATGTGGTGACGGAGGAATTTGCGCAGGCCATAGCAGAGCTGCCCAAGGTCTGCGATCATTTCCATCTTTCCCTCCAGAGCGGCTGTGATAAGACATTGAAGGAAATGAATCGGAAATATGATACGGAAAAATACCGTCAGGCGGCGGCGACCCTGCGGAAATATCTGCCCCATGTGGCATTGACAACGGATATCATCGTTGGTTTCCCCGGGGAAACGGAAGAGGATTTCCAGGCAAGCTATGATTTTGCCAAAGAGATCGACTTTGCGAAGATCCACGTATTCCCGTATTCCCCGAAGAGGGGTACCCCTGCGGCGGCAAGAAAGGATCAGCTGCCCAATGCGGTGAAATCTGAACGCAGCCATAAGCTGATCGCCCTGAGCGACCGGATGGCGGCAGATTTCCTTAGGGAATATGTAGGGCAGGATGTGGCAGTGCTGTATGAAAGAATGGTAGAGGATGGCATTTATGAAGGTCATACCACCAACTATGTCAAGGTGCGGGGCAGAAGCGAAAAAGATCTGACAAATAAGATTTGCAAGACCCATATCACCAAGGCGGAAGCAGAAGAACTTTTTGGCGAAGTGGATGCATAATCGGATGAAATTGTAATAATTATGTAAGGATTATATAGTTGCAATCGGTTGGGGTTTCGGGTATCATAGACATAAGTATTTTTTGGAAGAAGCAGGGCTTACCCTGTGAAGATATAAGCTGTTTTATTTGGGGTGCGGCAAAACCGCAGAACGGAGAGTGAGAAGTATGGGCAATATTCATGAAACACAATATTTCGGCAGACTGGAAAAAGAACCTGAAAACGAAGCGAAAAGAATCTTGATGGCTGTCAGCAGTGCGCTGAGAGAAAAAGGCTACAACCCTGTCAACCAGATCGTAGGCTATATCCTTTCCGGCGACCCCACTTATATCACAAGCCACCAGAACGCACGTGTCCTCATCCGCAAACTGGAAAGGGATGAACTGCTGGAAGAACTGGTAAAAGACTATTTGGATCGTAACGAGTAAGAAAGAGGAACCGTATTGCGTATTTTAGGCTTAGACTTTGGAGATAAGACCATCGGCGTAGCAGTCAGCGATCCCTTCGGCTGGACAGCCCAGGGTGTGGAGATCATCCGCAGAGATAACCCTGCGGAGTTCAAGAAAAGCATGCGCAGACTGGCAGAGCTGGTGGAACAATATCAGGCAGAAACGATCGTTTTGGGCTACCCGAAAAACCTGGATGGTTCGGAAGGGGAAAGATGCATCAAGACCAATGATTTCTGTGAACGGATCAAAAAACGCTTCCCGAAGATGGAAGTGATCCTCTGGGATGAAAGATTCAGCACCATTGCGGCAGAACGTTCTCTGCGGGAAGTGGGGCTGAACCACGATAAGAGAAAAAGCGTCATCGATAAGATGGCGGCAGTCCATATCCTGCAGGGATATTTGGATAGCAAGGGTAAGTAAAAACAGGAATGATATTCCTTTGAACGGATAAAATATCGTATCCCCTGCTGGGAGTTTGAGGGTGAAATCCTCAAGAAGGGAGCTAACAATTATGGCTGATATTTATGATGAAGTAAATGAAATGGAATTCGAAGTCGTTACCATGACAGACGAAAACGGCGAAGAGATCGAATTTTCCATCATCGATAATGTGGCATGCGGTGGCGAACGCTACCTGCTGGTAGTGGAAACAGAGCTGATGGATGACGATGAAACAGATGCCATCATTTTGAAAGAAGTTTCTATCAATACAGACGATGTGACCTACGAACTGGTAGAAGACGACGCAGAATTCGACCGTGTGGCAGACCTGTTTGCACAGAAGGGCGAAGACTATACTGTAGAGATCGACTGATCTTGAAACAAAATTCGAATGGACTAGGGAGGCATATTTCCTGAGGCTTTCATCTTTAGAAAATATGCCTTAGTTCCCTTTTCATATCATGAGCGGAAAAAAGGCAATGAGCATAGAGAGCCAAAACAGCAGCACTCATATCGTTTCAGAAAAAACGGGGCGGAATGTTTTTTCGGCGAGTGGGCATCGACTGCTCTTTTTTCGGTGCGTTCTTTTTGGAAAAAGAAGAAATTTTTGCAGTTTAAAGAGAACTTTTTTACGCCATACTATAAAAACGATAAAAAAGAGAAAACGAGAAAAGGAGGTGTGTTTTTTGGCAGAGAATAAAATCGCAAAGGAGACTACAGGAAAGAGCTCCAAAGCGAAAAACACGAAGGCGAAGGCTACCACAAAGGCGGATGCTGTGAAGGCGGCGGTAAAAACGGCGGCGAAAACCGCAGCAAAAACAGCCGAAAAAACAGCGGCGAAGCCTGCAGCAAAAACGGCGGCAAAGCTCCGTGCCAGAAGCAAAGCCAAGGCAAAGCCCAAGATGAACCTGAAGGTCATCGCTTTGGGCGGCTTGGAAGAGATCGGCAAAAATATGACAGTGCTGGAATATGGCGATGATATCATCATCATCGACTGCGGTCTGGCCTTCCCCGAGGATGATATGCTGGGTATCGACCTGGTTATCCCCGATGTGACATATTTGACAAAAAACATGGAAAAAATCAGAGGTATTGTGCTGACCCACGGTCACGAGGATCATATTGGCGCACTGCCTTATATTTTGAAGCAGATCAACGTGCCTGTATTCGGTACGCTGCTGACACTGGGCCTGTTGGAGAATAAGCTGAGAGAGCATAAAATGCTGGATTCCACTACCAGACATACGGTAGTGCCGGGGGAAAAGGTGAAGCTGGGACAGATGGTGGTGGAATTTATTCACACCAATCATTCCATCGCCGATGCGGTGGCACTGGCAATCCACACTCCTGTTGGTGTGGTGGTGCATACCGGTGACTTTAAGGTGGACTACACGCCCATCGATGGCGATATCATCGACTTGCAGCGTTTTGCGGCGTTGGGAAAAGAAGGGGTACTGCTGCTGATGAGCGATAGTACCAATGCGGAACGAAAGGGCTTTACCATGTCAGAAAAGAACGTGGGCAAGGTTTTTGAAAAAATCTTTGAAGAAACGCCAAAGAACCGTATCATGGTGGCTACTTTCTCCTCAAATATCCATCGTATCCAGCAGGTGATCAACGCTGCCTATATGTATGGCAGAAAGGTGGCCATCATTGGCCGCAGCATGGTCAATGCCGTGAAAACAGCTTCTGAACTGGATTACCTTTGGGTGCCCCCCAGAACGCTGATCGACATTAACGAAACGAAAAATTACAGAGATGATCAGCTTGTTATCATCACTACAGGCAGCCAGGGCGAAACCATGTCTGCCCTGTCCAGAATCGCTTCCGGCGAGCATAAGCAGATCAGCGTAAAACCCGATGATAAAATCATCATCAGTGCATCTGCTATCCCCGGCAACGAAAAGAGCGTATTCCGTGTGGTAAATGAGCTGCTGAAAAAAGGCGCAAAGGTGGTTTACGGCGATATCGAAGATATCCACGTTTCCGGTCACGCCCGTCAGGAAGAACTGAAACTGATGCTGGCACTGACAAAGCCCAAATTCTTCATGCCCGTCCATGGGGAATTCATGCACCTTTCCTGCCACAGAGATCTGGCAATTTCCATGGGTATGGATAAGAATGATATTTTTGTGATGAAGCTGGGCGAAGTGCTGGAGGTCAATAAAAACGAAGCCAAGGTGACAGGCAATGTGCCTGTGGGTCAGATCATGGTAGATGGTCTGGGCGTTGGCGATGTAGGCAATATTGTTCTGCGGGACAGAAAGCATCTGTCTCAGGATGGTCTGATGGTCGTAGTCGTTTCCATGGACAGAGAAATGGGCACCATCGTTTCCGGCCCCGATATCATTTCCCGTGGTTTTGTATATGTCCGTGAGGCGGAAAACCTGATGGATGAAGCCCGTGCGGTGGTGCTGGAAGCACTGTTGAAATGCGAAGAAAAGAATATCACAAGCTGGAATTATATCAAGGGTGTCATCAAGGATACACTGAAGAATTATATCTGGCAGAAAACAAAGAGAAGTCCTATGATCCTTCCGATTATTATGGAGGTATAAGGGGTGTCTGCCGACACCCTTCGTCAAAATCAGGATTTTGACGAGGGAGACAGAAGAATAAACAGATGCGTGCCAAATGATTGGCGACGCCCTGTTTTCCTCAGCGGAAGTAAATTCCGCTTGCGGATTTCATTCAGAAAACCCAGATGGTTTTCCGAACCTTTCCGAAAAATGCCTATAAAGAAAAGCCGAGACGATTGTCTCGGCTTTTTTGTAAAGATTATTCTTCTACATACAGGTCTGCGATGGAGTACAACACGGCAGGGCCTGCCATAGTCAGGCGATTTCCCTGCATTTCACAATATAGTGTGCCGCCCCGTTTGGAGGCCTGACGGGCAATGATCTTATCCTTGCCCAATTTCTGTGCCCACAGGGGAACAATGTGGCAATGACCGCTGCCGCAGACGGGGTCTTCAGCAACAGCCAGCTTCGGCGCAAAGGTACGGGATACGGAATCGTATTCGGTGCCTTTTGCAGTGATATGCTGCAGCAGGCCATCTAACTCTTCCAGCTTTGCCTGATCTGGTGTCAGAGTGGGAATTGCTGCCGCATCTTCTGTGACACAAAGCAGGTCACGGCCCAGCCATGCTTCTGTGATATGGATGCCGAAGGCTTCTTTCATAGTAGGAGTAACGGGAACCTGCTTCAATTCATATGCAGGGAAATCCATTTCCAGCAGATCGCCTTTTTTTACAACGGTCAGAGGGCCGCTCATGGTGTGGAAGGTGATGGATGCAGCTTCTTTTTCAAAGAATGTGAACAGCACATATGCTGTGCCCAGGGTGGCGTGACCACACAGATCGATCTCCCCCCCGGGGGTGAACCAGCGCAGATGATAATTTTCCCCTTCTTTCACGGCGAATGCTGTTTCGGACAGGTTGTTTTCGCCGGCGATCTGCTGCATCAGTGCATCGGAAGGGTATTTGTCCAGTACGCAAACGGCTGCAGGGTTGCCTTCAAAGGGTTTTTCTGCAAAAGCATCAACGTGATAACATTTCATATTTAAAAACCTCCTTTAAATAAACCGTTTTTTTCTTGTATTTAGCATAGCACACAAAGGAATTACGTACAATTTGAAAATTGTGTGCAATACAATTTTATTGGCTGTCCAGTAGTTCTTTCAGGATACGCAGTCCCTTTTCCAGCTCATCCATGGTCTGGGGCGCACAGATGGCAAGCCTTGCGGCGGCAATAGGTGCTTCTTTTCCAACAGCGAAGCGTTCACTGCCGTAAACGGAAACGCCCTTTTTCTTTGCCAGTCGTTCCAATTCCGCTCCTGTGATATTGGGAGGCAAAAGGAGCCAGCGACTAAGACATTCCGCTCCGCCAATGGCAATATCTCTTGTGAAAATTTTATCTACCAGACGATTTCGTTCCAGAATACCCTTTCTTCTGGTTTCAAGGAGGGAATCCAGCTTACCGGAAACGATCAGTCTGCTTGCCAGTTCCAGCAAAAGGGAGGATTGAGAAAGATTCAGATGGTAGAGGGCGTTTTGCAGAGGTTCTCCATAGCGGGACGGGACATGGAGATAGGCAAGACGCAAAGAGGGCAGTATGGTTTTGGAAAGGCTCAGCATATAAATAGTCTGCTCCGGTGCCAGAGCGGCAATGGGACGTGGGGGATGGGACAGAAGCAGGCTGTTGATGCCGTCCTCCAAGATGAGTAGGTCTAATTCCTTTGCTTTGCGGGCAATCATTTCCCGACAGCTGCGACTCATGGTGTGATTGGTGGGATTTTGCAGATCAGGCATGACATATAGCCCCTTAATGCCATCGTTTTTATATGCAGCAAGGAGTCCTTCCTCGGAGCATTCGCCATTTTCCTGCTGCAAAGGAACCAGTTGTATGCCAAATAGCTTCGCAACACCCTTTACACCGGGATAGATCAAGGGGTCTACGCCGATGCGGTCACCGGGGCGGAATAGGGCCATAAAGCAAGCGGCAAGGGCATTTTGTCCTCCGCTGGCAAAAAGCAGCGAAGAGGGATTTGTCACAAAAAGCCCGACCCTGGCAAGAAGCTGGGCAGCCGCTTCTTTATAACGGCGTTCCTCTTGATAGCTATATTGAAAGAGATGCTTACAGTCCGGCTCCGACAGCATTTTTTGCAGAAGCGTTGCTGCTTCCTTTTGGGGCAGGGTTTCCGGCATCATGGAGCCGAGTTCGATGAGCGGGGGATTTTCTATATCCGGAAGGATGAGCGTACTTGTGTTTACATCATAGGAAACAAAAGTTCCACTACCAACGGCACTGCTCAAAAGTCCCTGATTGGAGCAGATTTTAAAGGCACGGGTAACGGTGCTGACATTGATATCCAGAAAATCTGCCAGTTCTCGCTGTGGCGGCAGCTTTGTACCGGGACGCAGGATGTTATGGTGGATATCCTCTTCCAGTTGTTCCGCAAGGGAGAGATACAGGGGCTTTTTTGTACGTTTTAAGGTGGGTTTCCACGACATGGGATAATTTTCAAAGGAATTGACAGGCATAGCGATGCTCCTTTCGATGGATTCTGCATACAATTATAAAAGTGTGTGAAAAATCTTGCAATAGGAAATCTGCCCGGGAAAGACGTTCATTGCAAGAGAGTGGAAAATATAGTATGATACAGGTAAATTGAGATGGAATGGGAAAACGGGATGGAGGGATTTTGCATGAAAAAAATAAAAGCATTCGCTTTTGTGTTGATACTGTTGCTGCTTTTTACTGCCTGCGGGCAAGAAGAACAAGGGAGGCTTACGGTATTTTCTTTTAGCGGCAAGGAGGAACAGTTTTCGGTTTCAAATGGCGTGATTGTTTTAAGTGATGCAGAGGAAATCTTTCATGGCGGTGATTTGAAAGCAGCGGATGGTTTTTCTTCGGATGCTGTGTCCTATACGACAACATTTTACCTCTTGTCGGGCAATGAAAAAAAGGTGTTCCTTTCCAATGCTGTCCATGATATGACGGGAGCAGGTCTTAGAGTTCCTCAAGATTTGGGGCAGGTATCCGGGGAGCACATCCTTCCGGAAGAAATCAAAACAGAGGATATCAATACGTTGAACCAAAATTTTTATTTTGAGCTGATCGCAGTCAATCAAAGCGGAGAAGAACGGGTATATCAGCTGCCGTTATCCTTGACGGAAATTACGAAAAATGCAGAGCAATGATGATACATTTGAGAAAAGAGGGGAAATATGCAGTCGATCAATGATATTAAAGAAATTTTGAATAGCTGCCCAATGGAAAGATTGCCGGAGCAGCTCAGCCAGTTTGAAAATGACAGCCGAAAGGGTGTCCAAAATCTACTGACCTCTTTTCGGAAAAAATATGAAAAATATTTGCAGGAGCAATCACGGCTGGAAGAAATTTTGAGCTACGAAAGAGGCTGTTGGGAGGCTGGCTATGAACTGGTCGCCGGTATTGATGAGGTCGGCAGAGGTCCGCTGGCAGGACCTGTAGTGGCGGCGGCAGTGATTTTGCCCAAAGAATGCAAAATAGAAGGAGTCAACGATTCCAAAAAGCTTTC
This sequence comes from Bacillota bacterium, assembly GCA_021768705.1. Classification (GTDB taxonomy): domain Bacteria; phylum Bacillota; class Clostridia; order Lachnospirales; family Anaerotignaceae; genus Anaerotignum_A. The sequence continues at coordinate 15,753 of JAETUG010000008.1, read as the reverse complement.
CGCAAAGAAGAGAGAGGAGCTGTATGACGTGATTCTGGAAAAAGCGGTGTCCTATGGCATTGGTGTTGTTTCTAATGAACGGATTGATGAAATCAACATTTTGCAGGCAACCTATGAAGCCATGCGGGAGGCCCTTTCCCAGCTTTCCCCCAAAGCGGAGTATATTCTTGCCGATGCGGTGACCATTCCTATGGTTTCCACACCCCAGAAAGGCATCATTAAGGGGGACGCCAAAAGTATGTCTATCGGGGCGGCGAGCATTATTGCCAAGGTCTATCGTGACCGCCTGATGGAAGCCTTAGATGAGGTTTACCCCGGCTATAGCTTTGGGACAAACAAGGGCTATGGCTCTGCGGAGCATATCAATGGCATCAAAAAGCTGGGCATTACCCCTATCCATCGCAAAACCTTCGTCAAAAATTTCCTGCCTCAGGATGGGGATACTGCCACCGATAAGGGAAATCGGGGAGAAGCACTGGCGGCAAAGCAGATGGAAAAAATGGGCTATGAGATTTTGGAGAGAAATTACCATGCCCTGAAGGGCGAAATCGATATCATTGCCAAAAAGGATAGCTATATCGTCTTTACGGAAGTAAAATACAGAAAAAATGAAGCTATGGGCAGCCCTGCTGAGGCAGTGAATCGCTGGAAACAGCAGAACATCATTCGGGCGGCAAAGGCTTATATGGCACAAAATTGCTTGGAGCAGCTTGGCTATGATTTCCGTTTCGATGTGGCGGAGGTGCTGACCAATGAGGGCAAGACTTATTTCCGCTATACGGAGGATGCCTTTCAGCTAAAATAAGGAGAGAATCATGAAGATTGAGAAAAAAGAGAATTTAGAATATATTACTTTTGACAACCTGACGGAAACGGGCATGGTGCGCCACTGCTTTACCACCCGCCACGGCGGTGTCAGTACAGAGCATTGGGCAACGATGAATATGGGGCTTTCCCGAGGAGAGAATATGGAAACGGTACGGAGGAATTACCGTATCCTTGCAGATGCCGTTGGATTTACGATGGACAATTTCGTGACATCCCAGCAGACCCATACCACCAATGTGCGGCAGGTGATGGCAGAGGATAAAGGCAAGGGCGTTTGGACAGAGCGGGGCTATACAGATGTGGATGGCTTGATTACGAATGAGAAAAACATCCCGTTGGTGATTTTTGGGGCGGACTGTGTGCCTGTGTTTTTGCTGGATCGAAAAAAGAAAGCCATCGGCATGGCGCACTGCGGCTGGATGGGGACAGGAAAACGCATGGCAGAAAAGATATTGCAGGCGATGATGGATGCCTTTGGTACAGACCCTGCCGATGTCACCGCTGCGATCGGCCCTTCCATCGGGAAATGCTGTTTTCAGGTGGATGCCCCCGTGGTAAACTTATTCAAAGAGAATATTGCATGGGCGGAGGATATTATTTTTGACGATCCTTCCGAAGAAGGAAAATTCAAGATAGACCTTTGGGAAACCAACCGTCGACTGCTGGCGGAAATGGGCGTGAAGGATATTGAGATCAGCGGTCTTTGCACCAAATGTGATCAGGTGCGTTTCTATTCCCATCGGGGTATGGGGGAAAAAAGAGGCGTGATGGCAGGCGTAATGGAACTGATTTGAGGGAAGAATAGGAGAAGGAAGTGCAAAAATTCTTGGCACTTCCTTTCTTTTTGTGGTATACTAAACAGAATGGAAAATTGGGTTTTTCTGCCCAAATGAAAGTGAAAAAAACTGCAAAGCAGGTTGGAGGTATAATAGTATGAGCAAACCTATCGTAGCTGTGGTAGGCCGCCCCAACGTAGGGAAATCTACCCTGTTCAACAGACTGGCAGGGGAGCGGATCTCTATCGTGCAGGATACTCCTGGGGTAACCCGTGACAGAATCTATGCCGACGTGGAATGGCTGGACCGCAAATTTACATTGATCGATACCGGCGGTATGGAGATTGGCTCCGAGGAAATCATCCAGAAGCAGATCGTGCAGCAGGCACAGATCGCCATTGAAACAGCGGATGTGATCCTGTTTGTTACAGATGTAAAAACAGGGGTGACCGACGATGATGTGAAGGTAGCAAATATGCTGCGCCGCACAAAGAAGCCCGTGGTGCTGTGCGTCAATAAGGTGGATAGCGTGAAGCGGGACACCCTAGCGATCTATGAATTTTATGAGTTGGGCATCGGTGACCCCCTGCCTGTTTCCGCGGGGCAGGCGTTGGGTCTGGGGGATATGCTGGATCAGGTCATTTCCTATTTCCCCGATAAAGATGCTTCCGAAGAGGAGGACGATGCCATCAAGGTTGCCATCATCGGCAAACCCAACGTGGGAAAATCTTCCCTCATCAATAAGATTTTGGGGGAAGACAGATTGATCGTCAGCAATATTGCCGGCACCACAAGAGATGCCGTAGATACCCCTATCGAGATCGATGGACAGAAATATGTATTCATCGATACGGCAGGGATGCGCCGCAAAAGCAAGATCAAAGAGGAGATCGAGCGGTTCAGTATCATCCGTGCCGTGGCGGCGGTGGAACGCTGCGACGTTGCCATCCTGCTGATTGATGCCAACGAGGGCATTACCGATCAGGATACGAAGATTGCCGGCATCGCCCACGAAAGAGGCAAAGCGGCGATTATTGCTGTGAACAAATGGGACTCTATTGAAAAGAACGACAAGACCATGAACCAGTATCTGAAGGATATCGGCATGGAACTGAAATATATGGATTATGCGCCCCGTGTGTTTATTTCCGCTATGACAGGGCAGCGCATCAACCGTATGCTGGAATTGATCCGGACGGTGCATCAGAATCATGCCCTGCGCATCAGCACAGGTGTCCTGAACGAAGTGCTGATCGAAGCAACAGCAATGCAGCAGCCCCCTGCGGATAAGGGTCGCCAGCTGAGACTGTACTATATGACACAGGTGTCTGTAAAACCCCCTACTTTCGTCATTTTTGTAAACGAAAGGGAGCTGTTCCATTTCTCTTACCGCAGATACATTGAAAACCAGCTGCGAGAAGCCTTTGGCTTTGTAGGTACACCGATCCATTTCATTGTAAGAGAAAAAGGGGAAAAAGATTGATATGTTTCGATTGATTTGTTTATGCATCGGCTACTGCATCGGCTGTATTGAAACAGCCCATGTGGTGGGGAAACTTTGGAAGGTTGACCTGCGTCAGCATGGCAGCGGCAATCTGGGTACCACCAATGCCCTCCGTGTTTTGGGAAAAAAAGCCGGTGCTTTGGTATTCATTGGCGATATCCTGAAATCCGTCATAGCTTTTCTGATCTGCCGTGCGATTTTTCAAGATCATGCTACCATTGCCGGTCTGTTCGGCAGCGTAGGCGCTGTTTTGGGTCATAACTATCCCTTCTACCTGCATTTCAAAGGTGGGAAGGGCATCGCCGTTATGATCGGTATGACAGCGGCATTGGCTTTTACCACAGATATCCGTCTGGCTTTTCCCAATGCCATCATCGGCTTTGGCATGGCCTTTGCCACACGCTATGTTTCCGTGGGTTCTTTGCTGTTTGCACTGACTCTGCCCATCAGCTGCTATTTGCTGGGCTATGAACAGGAGATCGTTTTGGTGACAGCTTGTGTCAGCGCACTGGCCTTCTGGCGGCACAGAACGAATATCAAAAAGCTTTTGAACGGCACAGAAAATAAATTCGGTTCCAAGAAGAAATAAGACTGGGGGTCATAGATATGAAGAAAGTAACGGTCATTGGTTCCGGCAGCTGGGGCACAGCCCTTGCGGTGATGCTGGCGGAAAATGGACACGAAGTCGTGATCTGGTCCAGAAGACAGGATGCAGTGGAGGAATTGCTGCAGGAAAGAAAAAATGAAAAATACCTGCCCGGCGTGACGATCCCTGAAAGCATTCAGGCAACCACAGACCATAAAGCTGCAGTGCAGGGGGCGGAGATCATCATTCTGGCAGTGCCTTCCCGTGCAGTATGCAATACTGTAAGGGACTTTGCCCCTTATCTGAAGACATGGCAGATCCTGGTAAACGTGGCAAAGGGTTTGGAACAGGGTACGCTGCTACGTCTTTCCGAGGTCATCCAGAGAGAAGCACCCCAGTGTGAGGTCTGTGTGCTTTCCGGCCCCAGCCATGCGGAAGAGGTGGCAAGAAAAGTGCCTACGGCCTGCCTGATTGCCTGCGAAAATGAAGCGGCGGCAAAATTGGTGCAGCAGGAATTTGCCAATCCCCGTTTCCGTTTGTATACCAATACGGATATGATTGGTGTAGAGATCGGCGCAGCCTTGAAAAACGTTATGGCATTGGCGGCAGGTATGTCCGATGGTCTGGGCTTTGGGGATAATACGAAAGCAGCCCTGATGACAAGAGGCATGGCGGAGATGAAACGCCTGGGGATGGCCATGGGCGGTAAGGCAGATACTTTTGCAGGCCTTTCCGGTATCGGAGATCTGATCGTAACTTGTACCAGTATGCATTCCAGAAACCGCAGAGCCGGTATCCTGCTGGGGCAGGGCAAGAGCCTGCAGGAAACGCTGGATGAGGTGCAAATGGTCGTGGAAGGTGTGAACACCGTACAGGCGGCTTGTCAGCTGGCGGAGAAATATCATGTTTCCATGCCTATCACAGAGATCATGAGCCAGGTGCTTTTTGCAGATAAAAATGTGGAAGATGCAGTGCTGGAGCTGATGACAAGAGATTATAAAGCGGAATGATAGAGATTTGATGGGAATCAAATGAAACAAGGCATAGAATGTTCTATGTCTTGTTTTTTGCGGAAAATTTACATGAAATTCTATTTACTTTTTACTTATATCACTCTATAATGTGGTAATGAAAACCGCCTCATGCACAAATCTGTACGAGGCTTTAGGAGGCGCATTATGGAAAACTTTGTTTTGAGCTGTTGTTCTACAGCAGATCTGTCTAAGGAACATTTTATCAATAGAAAGATTGAATATATCTGTTTTCATTATGAACTGGATGGGAAGCCGTATCGGGATGATCTGGGGGAGACCATGTCTTTGGATGCTTTTTATCAGGCCATGGCAAATGGCGCAGAAACCAAAACATCTCAGATCAATGCGGCGGAATTTGAAGAATACTTTGAAAGCTTTTTGCAGCAGGGAAAGGATATCCTGCATGTGACCCTTTCCTCCGGCATTTCCGGCACACTTAATTCTGCAAATCTGGCAAAGGATATGCTGCAGGAGAAATATCCCGACAGAAAAATTTATATTATAGATTCTCTGTCTGCTTCTTCCGGCTATGGTCTTTTGATGGATCGCCTGGCAGACCTGCGAGATGCAGGCAAGACCATTGATGAAGTATACCAATGGGCAGAGGCAAACAAGCGGAATCTGCAGCATTGGTTTTTCTCCACAGACCTGACCTTTTATATCAAAGGCGGCAGGATCACAAAAACAGCCGGCTTTGTGGGGACGGTGCTGAATATTTGCCCGCTGCTTTATGTGGACGGCGAAGGGAAACTGATCCCTCGTCAAAAGGTAAGAACGAAGAAGAAGGTCATCGAAGCCATCGTCAAAAAAATGGAAGAACTGGCGGAGGATGGAACGGATTATGGCGGGAAATGCTATATCTCCCATTCCGCCTGCAGGGAAGATGCAGAGACTGTGGCGAAGCTGGTTGAAAGCCGATTCCCGAACCTGGACGGAAAAGTGCTGATCAATGATATCGGCACTACCATTGGCAGCCACACAGGTCCCGGCACAGTGGCATTGTTCTTCTGGGGTGTGGAAAGATAAGAAAAAAATCTCGAACGGAAGGTTCGAGATTTTTTATGTTTTTTCGTTTTTTTCAACTGCCAGATTTTCACATGGGAAAGGGCAGCGTATATTTCAAATCTTCCTGCAAATACTACATTTACAATAAATTTGGCAGGAGGAATATACAATGAAGGCAACAGGCATTGTCAGAAGAATAGACTATTGAGTTATAATAGGACAAAAGGTTGGAAGCCTTGAAAACACTGGGTTTTTCGCTGATTTTGTCCAAAAGAATTCAGACCAAAACCCATTAAGAAACATGTAGGAAGAAGTAGTTTGCATCTGCTGGTTGACTGTATAAAAGTCCGGCAACATGGCTATGATCCAAATGATAGGAGGTCTGGATTTATGAAGCAAGGTGTATTGATTTATGATACTGAATCAGAGCGCATGGATGTGCGGTTTGGTTTGGAAGAATACTACGGTGGTCTCCATTGCGGAACTTGTATGGATGTATTCGTAGGTAACCGTTGGAAGCCTACCCGGATTGAGTATGACTGGGGCGACAAAGGCTGGTATCTCGTTGGTATCCCCACTTCTTCCATTTCAGGATTAAGAGTGAGGATGGCATAAAAATCATGGCGTATCTCTTTCAGAGAGATGCGCCGAACAACTGAATACAGATTACATAGAGCGTTTATTCGCCCCTACTCCGGGGCTGGATAGACGCTCTTTTTTTATTCCTGAATTATCAGGAAAATACAAACGATGGGAGGTGAGGATGTGCAGGAGGTAACTTATGCCGCAGACAAGCCAAGCGACTGCAGTAAATGCTATTTTTGGAAAGGTACGAGAAAGGGCTGTAGTCTGGGCAAAGAGAATTGCTATTACCTGATTAGTGTACCTAAAAAGGTCAAGACTGAATGTGATGGATGTCCTTATGGACGAGATCATCCATGCATTGGCTGGTGTACTAAAAAGATTATGCGAGAACTCGGCATCCACTGATATGACTGAGAATAAAGAATTTGATCGCATTGACAAAACAATGAGGAAAGTTCCTGGCTTTCGCTCCAGTAAGCGGGTGTCTCCTCGTTCATGCCGGGAGTGTGAATTTCATCAGCCTTCATGGAAATATCGTTCATGCTACTATCCGCAATGTCACTACCACAAATCAGGGAGTACGATTCGAGGTGTTCCCTTAAAGGAAAATCCATTCCCAACTGGAGAGGTGGTGAGATTGAGTGGGCTTTGATTATTTCTACGGTCAGCAGGCAGAAATGTTCTCGTTTTACCGAGTGCCAAAGGTTCTCTTTACTGACGAACGTTTCTGGAATATTTCGACTGACGCTAAGCTGATGTATGGCATCTTACTTGACCGCATGAATCTGTCAGCTAAAAACGGCTGGATGGATGAAGCAGGCCGAGTCTACATCATATTTACGATTGATGAAATAAAAGGTTCCATTGGATGTGCTGAGAAGAAAGCGGTAAAACTTCTGGATGAATTGGAGCGAAAATGCGGTCTAATTGAACGCAAAAGGCAAGGTCTTGGAAAACCCAATCTGATCTATGTAAAAAACTTTGTGGATAACTCGGTGGATAACCATGTGGAAGGACAATTCTTGAATTGTCAAAATGACAATTCTGGAACTGTCAAAAACACAACTCTGGAATTGTCGAAAGCACAAGGTAATAATACTGATACTATTTATACTGATTATAGTGATACTGATCCTTTCCTTTCTTCCGATTTTCAGGGAAGGGAAATCGAAGGGATGACTTTGAGAGAGCAATATCGCTTGTATTTTGTGGAGCAGCTTGAGTATGAAATTCTCAAAACAAGGCATCCTTATGATATTGATATACTGGAGGAAATTCTTGAGCTGATTGTCGATACCGTGTGTACCAATCGCAAGATGATACGCATTGCAAGCGATGATAAGCCAGCAGAGGTAGTAAAAAGTCGGTTTATGAAGTTGAATTCAGAGCATATCAGTTTTGTTCTTGATTGCCTGAAGGAAAACACAACAAATGTCCGTAATATGCGGCAATACCTACTTGCCGCAATTTACAACGCCCCTCTAACTATCGGTTGTTACTACGATTCCAAAGTACGACACGATATGTCAGGGGGCTTTTTTCATGGGAAGGAGTGATGCAATTTGAAGATCAAGATGAAAGTTGAGGTGATTTGTGATGGCAAAGAAAGCTACCGTCATGGCAGTAGTTAATCAGAAAGGTGGCACCGGCAAGACGACAACCACGGAGAACTTGGGTGTCGGTCTGGCAATGGAGGGTAAAAAAGTTCTGGTTGTGGATGCAGATCCTCAGGCATCTCTTACGATAAGCCTTGGACATCCCGTGCCTGATAATTTGCCTATTACCTTGTCAGATCTCATGGGTAAGGTGATGATGGAACAACCCATTGAACCAGGAGAAGGTATCCTCCATCATCCTGAAGGCGTAGATTTAATGCCTGCAAATATCGAGCTGTCTGGTTTGGAAGTTTCCCTTGTGAACGCCATGAGCCGTGAGACAGTCCTCCGTCAATATTTGGATACGGTAAAACAGAATTATGATTTCATTCTTCTGGATTGTATGCCCTCTTTGGGAATGCTGACCGTGAATGCACTGGCTGCGGCGGACAATGTTTTGATACCGGTTCAGGCAGCTTATTTGCCTGCAAAGGGCTTGGAGCAGCTTTTACAGACCATTAACAAAGTAAGGCGACAGATAAATCCGAAGCTGAAAATCGAGGGTATTCTTCTGACTATGGTGGACAGCCGTACCAACTATGCAAAAGACATTAGCAATCTGATTCGTGAGAATTACGGCGGAAAGCTGAAAGTTTACAAGACGGATATTCCCCGTTCAGTCCGTGCAGAGGAAATCAGTGCAGAAGGAACCAGTATTTTTAAGCATGACCCGAAAGGAAAAGTCGCTGATGCCTATAGAGTGCTGACAAAGGAGGTGTTGGACAATGCCGAGAAAAAACGCAAACATCAGCTTGAGCAGTTACGATGATATTTTTTCTACCGATCAGTCAAGGGCAGATGCCCAGCGAGAACAAGTGCAGGAAATTCCTCTCTCCGAGTTGCACCCCTTTGAAGGTCATCCGTTCCGAGTAGTGGATGACGAGGAAATGGAGAAAACGGTCGAGAGCATCAAAGAATACGGCGTTTTAACACCGGCTATTGCAAGACCTGATCCGGATGGCGGCTATGAGATTATATCCGGTCACAGACGACATCACGCTTCGGAACTGGCAGGTAAAGAGACCATGCCGGTTATTGTTCGTGAGATGGATGATGATGCAGCCATAATTCTGATGGTTGATTCTAATCTCCAAAGAGAACAGCTGTTGCCGAGCGAACGTGCTTTTGCGTACCGAATGAAAATGGATGCTATCAAACATCAGGGCAAAACAACTTCGCCGCAAGTTGCGTCGAAGTCGAGAAGCGATGATGAAGTCGGTCAAAAAGAGGGTATCAGCGGAGACACGGTTCGGCGCTATATTCGTTTAACTGAGCTTGTGCCGCAATTACTGGATATGGTAGATACCGGGCAGATTAAATTTAATCCGGCTGTGGAACTCTCGTATCTTGCCAAAGAGGAACAGGAACAATTTATAGAAGCCATGGATTATGCCCAGGCAGCCCCTTCTCTCTCTCAGGCTCAGAGAATTAAAAAGCTGGCGCAGTCCGGTGAATGTACGCTGGACGCAATGTGCGAGATTATGAACGAGGTTAAGAAAGGCGAGTTGGACAAGGTTACGTTCAAGACGGATTCGTTGAGAAAGTATTTTCCAAAGTCATATACCAGCAAGCAAATGGAAGAAAAAATCATTCAGCTGTTGGAACAGTGGCAGAAAAAGCGAGATCGAAATATGGAAAGGTAAGGTAAAGATGTTTAGAGAAAAAGATATGGTAAAAGCGTTGGATTGGCTGTTGGGGCTTTTTGATGATGAGGACTACGAATGCTGTGACGATGACGAGGCGGTAAGTGCGGACAGTCTGTGTCTGCACGATGTTGCCCAAGCTTTGAGAGACAAAGCGGAGACTGTGTATCAGTATAAGGTAGATTGCAACTATTCAATGGGCTTTAAGTATCGTGGCAAACCGCTGTTCACCGAGTCTGCCATTCTCATTTACAAGGAGAATGAGTCAGCCACTATGGATAACAATTCGGAGATCTGGTATGACACAGAGCTTTGGCTCATGGAAGAAGGCAATTTTGCGGTAGTTCATTCGGTTCGTATGAAACATGACGATGGAGTGATCTACGAAACCGAATATCGCTCACTGGTGGGAATTGTTGAGGAAGCGGATGATCTGTTCTTTTCTCCTGAAGAACTCATCTGCAAGCTGGATGAAGCCTGTGTACCTGTGTGGGAGCATGAAGCGACGATTTATGAGATGTAATTCTCATGGATTGTCGCATTTTTCATTTGAAGAAAAGGAGAAATCACATGAATGTTGAAGCAATCCGATTTATCGGAACAAACGGTGTGATGTTGCCGGGTGTCATCTGGTCTCCCGATGGTCCGCCCTGCATGATACTGCAAATTACGCATGGCATGACAGAGCATATAGGGCGCTACGCAGAACTGGCAGAAGAAATGGCGGCTTACGGTATTGCTGTTGCGGGTTTTGATTTGAGAGGACACGGGCTGAATGGCGGAGACCAGGTTTGCGCTTCTTTCGGAAAGAACGGCTGGAGTTACAGCCTGCATGATATGCACCTCTTTTACTTGGAGCTTGAGAGCAGGTTTCCCGACACGCCTCACTTTATGTTGGGCTTTTCTCTTGGCTCTTTTTTACTGCGTGACTTCCTGGGCTTTTACAAAGATAAAGTCGATGGAGCCATCATCATGGGAACCGGCGATCAGCCTGGAGTGCTGCTTTATGTTCTGATGCAGATGATAAAAAAAGAAATCAAGCTCCACGGTTTTGACAGTTCTACACCAAGGGTCAGGAAAATGTCCTTTGAAAATTACAATCAGAAATTTGCTCCAAACAAAACGCCCTTTGATTGGCTCTGTGCTGATGAAGAACAGCTTGCCCTTTATGGTGCAGATTCGCATTGTAGAAAAGAAATCTCGGCAGGCTTATTCTATCAGCTGTTAGATGCTATGAAGCGTACAGGCAACCCTCACACTTATAAGAAGTGGAACAGGGATATGCCTGTTTTTCTTTTGTCTGGTACGGATGACCCCGTTGGTGACTTTGGCAAAGGAGTTCAACGTGTCAAAGACAATATGAAGAGAGCAGGTATTACTGATGTACAGATGTATTTGCTGCCTGATGCCAGACACGATCTTATTCACGAAATTAGCGACGGCTGTTCTGTAGAAGCAATAGAAATCATGGTGGAATGGCTTTTCGAGAAGTTATAAAGATTGGAGGTATGCAGAATGAAAGAATTTGACATCAACATTAAAGAAACGCTGGAAAAGACAGTTTCGGTTGTAGCCGAGTCCCGTGAGGATGCAGAAGAAGCCGTGAGAAAGGCTTACTTCAATTCCGAATACGTTCTGGATGCAGAGAATTTTACCGGCGTCAATTTCTCAATTCAGGCAGAACGTGAAATTCAGCAGGAGCAGAAGGCTACGATGGATGTTCTTCTGATTAAACCGTTTATGTATCCCCAGAAGGTGAAAATCGGGTGTGAACTGGAAGATTTGCAGGCGGCTGTCGGAGGTGATATTGAAGCGGTATATCCGTTCAATGATCCTGTAGCCATTATCTGCAATGAGGAAGGTAAGTTTAATGGCAGCGAGTTGAACCGAAGTCTGAGAGGCGAAGATGGCGAGATTTACGATATTCTTGCCGGTGATTTCCTTGTGACCGGGCTTACCGAAGAGAATTTTGGCTCTCTGTCCCCTGAACTGATGAAGAAGTATGAAGAACACTTTCATCAGCCTGAAATGTATATCCGTTTGGGACGTAGCATTATGGCATTGCCGGTTCCCGAAGATAAAGTGCGCAAGACGGATTCTCTCGATAAGACTGAGCCTATGCCAAAGAAATCTGCTCCTGATCGAGATGTGCTGTGAAGGAGGTTGTCTATGGCTGGAGGAAAAACCATCGGTGAAATGATGGAAGAAATGCGTTTAAAAGCAGGCGCAAAAGAGTATCACGGGCATTCTTATATGGACTTGGCTCGTTTTGACGAAAATACAAAGCACATGATTATTTTCGATGTGTTGACACATGATTCCCCTGTCGGCTGGAAAGGTGAACGCACCCGCTTATTTTTAGCTGAAGCAGGCTATCAGAAAGCGTTAGAAAATCAGGAAAAAGGTCACATCGAAATCATTAGCCATGCCCGTGTCGCAAAAGGAAATCTTTATTACGACCACAAGGAACAGGCGAGATAAGTTGATTGGAGGAGAACAGATGGAAAACGAACCAAAGAAAGTCCCATTCAAATGGCAGTTTGGAGAAGAGACAATTTCGCTTCACGTCAATCGCTATCAGTATGGCGACAGATTGTACATTGGAATGATTGACCATGGTGAAGATGGTCCAGAACCCTTTGCCGATATGACGGTCAACATACCGCAGTATTCTCTGGAGCCTAATGAAGCATTCATTAACGGGGACATCAGCAAAGATGCCCTGAATTTCATCAAAGAAAACAAGCTGGGTAAAGTGCTTCCCTACACAGTCCAGTCTGGTTACGGTAGGTATGCTGTCGTTGCTTTTGACTTGGATAAGCTGAAAGACTTTGACCCGAAAGGTGTTGCGGAGTTTAAGGCTGCTCATGGTATTCCTGAAAAGGAGCCTGTAAAGAGAAAACAGAAGAATCGGGAGATGGAGCGATAACCACAATCCGTTACAGCAACATCTTCTTGCGGAAGGAGGTTGATTTACTTGCAGGAAGAAGTAGAAAACAGGACGATAAATCTTGCCATCAGTACGACAAAATTGACTGGCCGAAGTATCGTTGCAGGTGTGCGTAAGTATTTACAGCACAGAGAAAAAGTTAAGGCTCATAAAGCCAAGGACACAAAAACGCATGGAAAGCAGACGGTCAAAGAACTGCTGGGCCAAAATCAGGGTGCAACCAATGTCGAAATTGACAAAAGCGGTATCAAGGATTTTGAACGGCTTGCAAAGAAATACGGTGTGGATTTTGCCGTGAGGAAAGATAAATCTGTCGATCCTCCCCGCTATCTCGTTTTTGTCCGTGCAAAAGACGCTGATGTATTGGATGCAATCTGCAAAGAGTATCAGGCGAAAGCAATGACCAAGGATAAGCGGCCCAGTGTTCTGAAGCAACTGAATAAACTCAAAGCGTTGGTAGCATCCATCCCGAAAAAAGTGCGTGAGAAGAAACAGGAGCGTGATCTGTGATGAGTAAGAAAGATATAAAACGGCTCCTTCTTTTAAATATTCCGTATGTCATTTTGGGACTGGTAGCAACCAACATAGGTGAAGCGTGGCGATTAGCCGAGGGGGCAGATTTCTCTGCAAAGCTCCTCGGCTTTTTTGCTGCCTTCCCTCTTGCTCTTTCTAATCCGATGCCAAGTTTTCATCCGGCAGATTTACTTGTCGGCATGATTTGCGGTGCAGGGCTGCGCTTAGCGGTCTATATAAAAGGAAAGAATGCAAAAAAGTTTCGCCACAATGTTGAGTATGGTTCTGCCCGCTGGGGAACAGCGAAAGATATTGAGCCGTTCATGGCACCGAAGTTTGAGGACAATATTATTCTCTCCAAAACGGAGCGATTGATGATGTCAAATCGTCCAAAGAACCCTGCCAATGCCAGAAACAAGAATGTCCTAATTGTCGGCGGCAGTGGTTCCGGTAAGACCCGCTTTTGGCTGAAACCAAACCTGCTTCAAATGCATTCCAGCTATGTTGTGACTGACCCAAAAGGCAGTATCGTTATCGAATGCGGCAATGCTTTGCTGAAGCATGGATATGTCATCAAGATATTCAATACCATCAACTTTAAAAAGTCGATGCACTATAACCCATTCGCCTATATTCACAGTGAAAAGGATATTTTGAAGCTGGTGACAACGCTGATTGCCAATACCAAAGGTGATGGTAAAGCCGGTGATGAGTTCTGGACGAAAGCTGAAACGCTTCTGTATTGCGCTCTGATTGGATATATCCATTACGAAGCTCCTGTGGAAGAACAGAATTTCTCTACTCTAATTGAATTTCTGAATGCTATGGAAGTTCGTGAGGATGATGAGGAGTTCCAGAATCCTGTTGATTTGATGTTTGAAGCCCTGGAAAAGAAAAAGCCGAATCATTTTGCAGTACGTCAGTATAAGAAGTACAAATTAGCCGCCGGCAAAACTGCAAAGTCTATCCTGATTTCCTGCGGTGCTCGTCTGGCTCCGTTTGATATTCAAGAGGTTCGTGACATCACGGCCTACGATGAATTGCAGTTGGATACCTTGGGCGATAAGAAAACGGCACTGTTCCTTATCATGTCGGACACAGACGCAACCTTTAACTTTCTCATTTCCATGATCTACACTCAGCTGTTCAACCTTCTGTGTGAGAAAGCGGATGATGTTTACGGCGGCAGGCTGCCTGTTCATGTGCGCTGCCTGATTGACGAAGCAGCCAATATCGGTCAAATTCCGAATCTGGAAAAGCTGGTAGCAACAATCCGAAGCAGAGAAATTTCTGCTTGCCTTGTTTTGCAGGCACAGTCACAGCTGAAAGCTATCTATAAGGACAATGCTGATACGATCATCGGTAACATGGATTCGAGGATCTTTTTGGGCGGTTCTGAGCCTACCACGTTAAAGGAGTTAAATCAGGCTCTGGGCAAAGAGACCATAGACACATTCAACACATCGGATACACGAGGCAACAGCCCCTCCTACGGTACTAATTATCAGAAGCTTGGTAAAGACCTTGCTTCCATTGACGAGTTGGCGGTGCTGGATGGCAGCAAGTGCATCCTGCAACTGCGTGGTGTCAGACCGTTCTTGTCTGATAAATACGACTTGACACAGCATCCGAATTACAAATACACGTCCGACTACGATAAGAAGAATGAGTTTAACATCGAACAATTTCTCAGCCGCAGACTGAAGCTGAAAGCCAATGACGAATTTGAAGTAGTCGAGTCTGAATAAAGGAGTGATACCACTTGAATGATTTGAAAGCAGTTTCTGCCATTGTAAAGACTATCCTGACACAGGAGCAACAGGCCAGAGACGATGACAATGTTTTGTATCTCATGGTTCTTCAGCACGTTTCCAACAGGAACAGCATTGATTTGAAGTCAATGACGGTTCCTGTTTTTCTTTTGAAAATGAAGGAATACGGCTTACCCGGCTTTGAAACGGTCCGCCGCAGTCGCCAGAAGGTTCAGGCGGACAATCCGGAACTTGCCGGTAGCGAAGCTGTTAGGCGTAAGAGAGCCAAAAAAGAAACCGTTTATCGGGAGTTTGCAACGAGCGAGGTGTGAAAATGACGATAGGACAACGCATAAAAAGAATCAGACAGCACAGAGGAATGACTCAGAAATACCTTGGTATGATGATGGGATTTCCAGAAAGCGCAGCTGATGTACGGATTGCTCAGTATGAGAGTGGAAGCCGAGTTCCCAAACCTGCCGTTATCAATCGGCTGGCCGCTGTGCTTGGCGTAAGTCCTGTGGTTTTTTCCCCTACGGTTTGCTTGTCCCGTGACGATATGATGCAGTCCATCTTTTGGATGGAGGAATTGAAAGGTGGTGGTGATATATATGATTGCATAAAAGAATGGGAAGCGATGAAAACAAAATACGATGCAGGTGAGATCTCCGCAGAGGAATACTTTGAGTGGAAACTCACCTATACAAGCTCTCCGCCCGGTTTACCGGAATAAACGGAGGGCTTTTTTCATTTTCAAAACAACTTAAGGAGGAAAAATTTATGGAATTCTTCAACAGCGCAGTGACCGTTCTGCAGACCCTCGTCGTTGCTCTTGGTGCTGGTCTTGGCATCTGGGGTGCAATCAACCTTCTGGAAGGTTACGGCAATGATAACCCTGGCGCAAAATCCCAGGGCATGAAGCA